>NZ_JACSYJ010000002.1:0-661113 GCF_021595565.1 Streptococcus sp. GS001 | reverse complement strand
TCCAGAGTCAACAACTCCAGAGTCAACAACTCCAGAGTCAACAACTCCAGAGTCAACAACTCCAGAGTCAACAACTCCAGAGTCAACAACTCCAGAGTCAACAACTCCAGAGAAAACAACTCCAGAGCCAAAAACAACTCCAGAGAAAACAACTCCAGCACCAGGTAACCCTGGCGGAAATGGAGATGGTAACGGTGGCGGACGCAAAGTCCTTCTCCCAAGTACAGGTGAAGTTGCAGCAACCGGATTGATCCTTTCAGGAGCAATTGTTCTTTCAGGAGCAGTGTTGTTGAAACGTAAAATTTCAAATAACTAATATATAACTAACTATAGTGTATTAGCACATTTGATTTAACAAGAAGGTCTCAAGAATATATTTCTTGAGACTTTTTTATGCGGATAATAATGTAGAGCTGCTGATTTATCTCTTGAGTTAAGGATTAGTTAAAATTGTACTTTTGATTTCTTAGGTGTATAATGTACTATTAGATACAAATAGATAATGAGGGTTTTGAATGGAATTAAAAGATTTTACAGAAAAAGAACAAGAACAAATCAACCAAGGTTTAAGTACGGCTGAGATTTCTGATAAGGAAGCGGCGAAGAAGTTGCTTGCTCTTGTTCCGCAAGAATGGATCAAACGTATTCCTTTCTTTGTCAGAGGGCATGCGACGACAAAAACGGTTGAACGTGTAGCCATGCGCTATCCTGAACTCTATACCGTGGCCAAGCGCCAAGGAAATCTTCCTGAAAAAGAACGGGAAGAATTGCGTGTCATTATGACGGAAGTCTTTGAAGAAAAGATGAACAAACATAAGATTAAATAAGATTCATTATTCATTGAAGAGCTGGATAGTCTGCCAGCTCTTTTTTGCTACTTATAAAGTTTCCTTAATTCGTAAAAAATAGTTGGAGCTAAGTCAGTTTTAAACTATAATATAGGATAAGGAGATTCGATAGGAAAAAGAAATGAATCATGGTACAAAACATGACTCAATGTTATAAAACATCTTAGTATATAGAAAAGGAACCATTTTATGAAACCATTTAAAAAATTCATGCTCCTTACCAGCTGTGCCTTGGGGATCTTTGCATTAGCGGCTTGTGGTAGCAACCAAAAGCAATCCAAGGAAAAACAGGCAAGTTCCACAGTGCAGCAGTCCCATTCAGACAAGGAGCACTACAAGGGAACTTACAGCAACCTCAATAGTAAGGAAAGTGTCGAAGAAGTGCGGGCTCTCTTATCTGCTTATTTGGATCAGGAGAGTGTAGACAAGTTTTTAGGTCTAGTAACGGACTATGATAATATCGTTGGTTCTGTTGGCTTGACGGGCGACTTCAGCAAGTTCAAGAAAACAGACTACAATGTCGAGAAGATCAGTGACTTGTGGACCAAGCAGAAGGGCGATTTCGTCGGGACCAACTGCCGGATCAATAGTTATACCTTGCTGAAGAACCGCATCGAGATTCCTAAGCAGCAGTCGGACAGTGAACTCTTATTCGTGGACAATGATGCTATTGACAAAGGAAAGGTCTTCGATGAGGCAGACAAGGAAGCCTTTAACATTCTCTATTCACGGGTTCCGACAGAAGCTACAACGGATGTTAAGGTCCATGCCAAGAAGATGGAAGAGTATTTTTCTAATTTCAAATTTAATGAAAATGCCCGCATGCTTTCCGTTATTGTTCATGATAACCTAGATGGCAACACGCTTTTTGTCGGGCACGTCGGTGTCTTGGTTCCTGCCAAGGACGGCTATCTCTTTGTCGAAAAGCTGACCTTTGAAGAACCCTATCAAGCCATCAAGTTTGCGACCAAGGAAGATGTCTACAAATACTTGGAGACCAAATACCAAGATTACACCGGTGAAGGTCTAGCTAAGCCCTTTATCATGGACAATGAAAAATGGGTTGAAACCAAATAGAATTTCCAGCTAGTTAAGTTTGATGGGAACTCCAGCTAAGGAAAGGAGCTAAAGATGAATAAAAAACGGAGCTACTTTGCTCTAGCCCTTATTCTTATTGGTTTTCTATTAGTAGAATCAAGTATGTATGTCCTACCCTACATTGAAGGATTAAAAGATTTAGAACAAGTTGCTTTCGGATTTGGAATTTTTCTCTTAGTGGCTGTCATCATCTTATTAACCAAGACTAAAAAGCATACTGATTAAGGCCGAGTCAACAATTGTACTGTGTATTTAGAATTTATGGAGGGAGAAATGGAATGGCAAGTTTAGGATCAGGACCAGTATTATTAAGTGTTGGTTTTATTGGCTTCTTCAGCATTACGTTATTCGTTCGTCGCTGGTTGGCTAGCCGACGTAGTGGTGGTCCCTTCTTTGCACCCTTCCATATTAACAGTGGCATCTTCTACATTCATGTGCCTTTGTGTTTCAGTCGGCGAATGATCCCACTGAAAGAGATTAAGCAAATTACCTACTTGCTACTCCGTGGTCGCGCTGGTGGTGGGAGTCGCTATGCTTTCTATACCGAACTCAGAAATGGTAAGACCATTCCCCTCTTTTTCGGGAAAAGCAAGCGCAATGAAGTGTTAGTTGCGAAACTCAAGCGAAATGCTGGCAGGTATGGGTTTAAAGTACATGATCCAGGTTAGAATACAATCATCTGTAGAAATAGAATCTACGATTTATTTCCTTTAAAAATGAAAGCGAGTAGTCCTATGAACGATTCGATGAAAGAATATATCAGACTTAAAAAGCAGTTCCAAGCGCAAGAGAAGGATTCATCCAGCGTGCTAGCTCTTTATGAATTTGCAGATCGTCTAGCTTTACTGGAAACTCCAGAAGCCAAGCAGGTCTTGGTGGATGTTTACCAAGAGTTGGGCTTGTATGCCAGTGCCTTTGCTCTCTTCTCAGGGCTAGTAGACAAGTCTGATCGCAAACAAGTTAAGAAACTTTTCACCTTAGAAAAGATGAGTCTCAGTCATGGAGATCGCTTTGCTCTCCCTCGTCCCTTGACTGAAAAAGAAAAAGAGGCTCATAAAGAGAAAATCAGTGACTTGCCAACCTTTCGTTATCATCCGGACCCACTAGCGACTGGTGCCTTTAAGGAAGGGGAGACCAAGACCTGTCCGTCATGTGGGGAAGACCACACCATCTATTATGCTTTGAGACCCTATTGTGAAGAGGAGCTAAGTCATCTCTGTCCGACTTGTATTGCTACAGGTCGTGCTGCCCAGAAGTTTGAAGCAGAGTTTATCCAAGATGCTGATTGGCAAGGAGTCATGGATAAGGAAAAAGACCAGGTCCTATTTTGTCAAACTCCAGGCTATAGTAGTTGGCAGGGGGAACATTGGCTATCCTGTTGCCGAGACTACTGTGCTTATCTGGGGACAGTTGGCACTCGTGAATTGGAAGAAATGGGCATTGCAGAGCAAGTATTAGCAGAATACGAGGCACGTAATGAATTTCAGGATGTGGCTGAATACTTAGTCAAGGATGGTTCAATGTGTGGCTATCTCTTTCGATGTCTCCATTGTGAACAATACCATCTGTGGGTTGATGCGGATTAGGGGATGCTCTAAATCTAATAGAGTCATGAACTATATGAAAGAATAGAAAAGGAATCACGAATGAATAGAAAGCAAGCCCTATCCATGTATTTGATAGGGACCTTCGGTCAAGTATTAGGAGTTAGCCTTCTGGTGTGGTTTTTAAGAGCAGGAGGAGTCAAGGTTGATTTTACATCATCATTTGGGATCATCGCTATTATTGTAGGTGGCTTGTCATCAGCTTTGTGGGGTAGTCTTGCCAGTATTGGCTACTATCAATCTAGTTTCAAACAAGTTCTAAAAGATTTTTTTCAAGTCAAAGACAGTTTAGCAAATTATTGTTTGGTGCTCGTTTTCTTGCTACTCGACTTTTTCCCCTTTATCTTTGGTGGTAAGATCACCACTCAATCGTTGGTCTTGCTATTGGTGCTCTTTTTAAAGGCTCTTCTTTTTGGTGGGATTGAAGAAATTGGCTGGCGTTATTTCTTTCAACCAACTTTGCAGGAAAAAATACCTTATTTTTCAGCTACTTTGATCACCTTTTTAGCCTGGTCTAGTTGGCATCTACTATACTTTTATATCGATGGTTCGTTGGCTGTCATTCAGTTGTTTCCGTTTCTAGTAGGTCTGCTAATTAACTGCTTTATCTTATCGGCCTTGTATCATAAAACGCAAAATTTATGGATCTGTGTCATGACCCATGCCTGTATCAATTCCTTGTCTCAGATTCTAGTGAATAAAGAGGTATGGCTATCTATAGTTAGTAAATTTCTTATTATTAGTTTAGCAATCATGATTGCAAGAAAGAAGTATGTAACTGTAAAGGAGGAAAAATGAGCAAATTTATTTCAAAACAATCAGTCGCTATCTGGTATGCATTGACTGCCCTCCTTGCTACATTTATAGTGGGGCAAGTTATCCTTTGGTTTTTCCCAGATGGGATTAGTATAGGAGCCTCTCTACTGTTTATCCTAATGAACTTAATTCCTATGATTGTGGCGGCTGTCTTTTCTCTGGTGTTGAGTGAAGTCAACTCCCTTGGATTACAGCAGGTTCGTCCAACTATCTCATCTTTTACCTGATGATCTTAGGGAATACCTTCCTATTTGGAGCGCTCAAAGAGTACTCGAAAGGAGCTGTCCCTTGTATCCTCGCTCATATGCTGATCGATAGTCTAGCTGTTCTCATGCTGGTTCAGAGCTCGCTTCCTCAGATTATCCTTCTAGTTATTTTCGAAATCCTTCTAGCCTCTTGGCTAGTGGCTTTACGAAAATCATAGAGTAGAGCTTTACCTCTCAGCCGATTTCGGTGGGAGGTTTTATAATTTAGAGATTGGTGATATTTAGATAGAGCTGGTAAGCATTATATTTCGACTTTCATAAGTTTTGTGTTATGCTAAAACTAATATCATGGAAGGTTTTTCTGAAAATGCATTTAGCTGATTTAATGGAAAAAAGTGAGGGTGGGCAGTTTTTAATCCTGTCTCATCTGCAAAAGCATTCTCCAAGCAGTCTGTCAGAAGTGATGGCTGAGACGGAATTTTCCAAAGCAACATTGAACAAATATCTTGCACTGATCAATGACAAGGCCCAAGAAAATCAGCTGGCCCTTTCCATTGAGGTAGTAGATGAAAACCTTCGCCTTCTTGTGGATTCGGATACCAAGGGGCGGGACATTCGGCGGGCTTTTTTGGACAATGCCATCAAGTACCAACTATTGATCTATTTGCTTTATCATGGCCAGTTTCAAGCTCAGCAACTATCTCAGGAACTCTTGATTAGTGAAGCGACATTAGGGCGTCATATTTCGGGCTTAAACAAATTATTAGCTGAGTTTCAATTTTCCATCCACAATGGGCGCTTGAAAGGGCCTGAACATAAGATTCGCTATTTTTATTTTGGCTTGCTACGAAAGGTCTGGGCTAGTGCAGACTGGAAACAAGAACTGGACAAGAAAGAAAGACAAACCGAAATTGCAACCTTAGAAGAGCTCTGTGGAGCAAAATTGTCTCAAGGACAACGCTTGGATTTTGTTCTCTGGTCCCATATTACCCAGCAACGACTCAAGATTAATGCCTGTCAGTTCCGAGAAATTGAACAGAAGATGAAGGGCTATACGGACAATATATTTTATCAACGTTTGTTTCATAGGGTAGACCAGCTCTTTTCAGGGAAACACATTGCTCTTAGCTATGAGGATGGAGAGATGTTGATCCTCTTTGCTTTTCTAGTCACCCATCGGATCCTCCCCCTTCATACCATGGAGTATATCTTAGGATTTGGAGGGGAGATTGGGGCTTTGACTACGCAGCTCATTCAAGAGATGAAAACACAGAAGCTTTTAGGAGAGTATATAGAGGGCCCAGTGACCTATGAATTGAGTCAAATTTGTGGCCAAGTTTATCTATTTTCTGGCTATCTGCTACAAGACAAGCATAAATACCAGCTTGAAACGCATCCTCCCTATGGATTTAGTAGCCATGACTATAGAGAAGTAGCAGATTCCATCTTTAGCAAACTGCCTCTCTTTTCCCAAGCGACTGCCCTGGATAAAAAAATTAGGTGGGAGTGGCTTCAATTAATGGATTATATCGTGGAGAATAGTGGGCGTCAAATTAAGATTGGCCTGGACTTAACAGTGGGCTATCTAGGCTATACACGGATGACAGAGGTCCTCAAGCGCTACTTGGAGTACAATCGTTTTATTACCATTGAAGCCTTTGATCCAGCTACGGATTATGATTTGATTGTGACCAACAATCCTATTAGCCATAGCAAGCGAATTCCTGTCTATTATTTGAAATATGACTTGGATCTGACAGATTTAGCCAATATTCGTCAGATGATTTATGGGGATGCCAATTCTTAGTAGATTACAAAGAAGACTTGGGTCTTCTTTTTTTGTTGGAAAATGCTTAGATTTGTCTGAAAATTTAATAGAACAGCAGTTTGGAAATCTCTTCTGTCTCAAGCGATTCAAGAGACGCTCCTCATATTTTTTAAAAATTAAAAAAAAATTGATGAACATGAAAGCGGTTTATTTTGTATACTAGACAATGTAAGGAGTACATCTCCTAAAGAATATTTCTTTTCCCAGGAGGACAGTTCATGTCACAAGAAAAATACATTATGGCCATTGACCAAGGAACAACTAGTTCTAGAGCCATCATTTTTAATAAAAAAGGAGAAAAAGTAAGCTCTAGCCAAAAAGAGTTCACGCAAATTTTCCCTCAAGCTGGTTGGGTTGAACACAATCCAAATGAAATCTGGAACTCTGTTCAGTCTGTTATCGCTGGTGCCTTTATCGAGAGTGGCATCAAACCAGGACAAATCGAAGCTATCGGAATTACCAACCAACGGGAAACAACCGTTGTTTGGGATAAGAATACTGGACTTCCAATCTACAATGCCATTGTCTGGCAGTCTCGCCAAACAGCTCCTTTAGCTGAACAGCTTAAGAGCCAAGGGTATGTCGAAAAATTCCACCAAAAAACAGGTTTGGTCATTGATGCCTACTTCTCAGCAACTAAGATTCGCTGGATCTTGGACCATGTAGAAGGAGCACAAGAACGGGCTGAAAAAGGAGAATTGCTTTTCGGAACCATCGATACTTGGTTGGTTTGGAAGTTGACAGACGGAGCTTCTCACGTAACAGACTATTCAAATGCTGCTCGTACCATGCTCTACAATATTAAAGACCTAAAATGGGATGATGAGATTTTGGAAATCCTCAATATTCCTAAGGCTATGCTTCCAGAAGTGCGTTCAAACTCTGAAATCTATGGAAAAACAGCTCCTTTCCATTTCTACGGTGGAGAAGTTCCTATCTCAGGTATGGCGGGTGACCAACAAGCAGCCCTCTTTGGACAGTTGGCCTTTGAACCTGGTATGGTTAAAAATACTTATGGTACTGGATCTTTCATCATCATGAATACAGGTGAAGAGATGCAGCTATCTGAAAATAACTTGCTAACTACCATTGGATATGGAATTAACGGGAAAGTATACTATGCCTTAGAAGGATCCATCTTTATCGCGGGTAGTGCCATTCAATGGCTTCGTGATGGTCTTCGTATGGTGGAAAACTCACCTGAATCTGAAAAATATGCGCGTGATTCTCACAACAATGATGAAGTTTATGTGGTACCGGCCTTCACAGGTCTAGGAGCACCATACTGGAATCAAAATGCTCGTGGTTCTGTCTTTGGCTTGACTCGTGGAACAACCAAAGAAGACTTTATTAAGGCGACTCTTCAATCCATTGCTTACCAAGTACGGGATATCATCGATACTATGCAGGTTGATGCTAAGACGGCTATTCAAGTCCTTAAAGTGGACGGTGGAGCAGCTATGAATAACTTCTTGATGCAGTTCCAAGCGGATATTCTTGGTATTGATATCGCTCGTGCTAAAAACTTGGAAACAACAGCTTTGGGGGCAGCCTTCCTTGCTGGCCTGTCAGTCGGCTACTGGAAAGACCTAGATGAATTGAAAGAACTCAATGCAACTGGTGAACTCTTCGAGCCTTCTATGAACGAATCTCGTAAAGAACAACTCTACAAGGGATGGAAGAAAGCTGTTAAAGCTACCCAACTCTTTGCAGAAATTGAAGACTAGTCAAGACTTCAGTAGGATAGAAAGTGAAGAATTATGGAATTTTCAAAGAAAACTCGTGAATTATCGATTAAGAAAATGCAAGAACGCACCCTGGATCTTTTGATTATCGGGGGAGGGATCACAGGTGCTGGGGTAGCCTTGCAGGCAGCAGCAAGTGGTCTTGAAACAGGTTTGATTGAAATGCAGGACTTTGCGGAAGGGACATCAAGCCGTTCAACAAAATTGGTCCACGGTGGACTTCGTTACCTCAAACAATTTGACGTAGAAGTGGTATCAGATACGGTATCAGAACGTGCAGTAGTGCAACAAATTGCTCCTCATATTCCAAAACCAGACCCAATGCTCTTACCAGTCTATGATGAAGATGGGGCAACTTTTAGCCTCTTCCGTCTTAAGGTAGCCATGGACCTCTATGACCTCTTGGCAGGTGTCAGCAATACTCCAGCTGCCAACAAGGTCTTGACCAAAGAAGAAGTGTTGGCTCGTGAGCCTGAGTTGAAACAAGAAGGTCTAGTCGGAGGTGGGGTCTACCTAGACTTCCGTAACAACGATGCTCGTTTGGTGATTGAAAATATCAAACGTGCCAACCAAGATGGGGCCCTCATTGCTAACCACGTAAAAGCTGAAGGATTCCTCTTTGATGAATCTGGCAAGATCACAGGTGTAGTGGCGCGTGATCTCTTGACTGATGAAGTCTTTGAAATCAAGGCTCGTTTGGTGATTAATACAACTGGTCCTTGGAGCGATAAAGTGCGTAACCTCTCAAACGATGGAGAGCAGCATTCACAAATGCGTCCAACCAAGGGTGTTCACTTGGTCGTAGATTCAAGCAAGATCAAAGTTTCTCAACCAGTCTACTTTGATACTGGTCTTGGAGATGGTCGGATGGTCTTCGTCTTGCCACGTGAAAACAAAACTTACTTCGGAACGACTGACACGGACTACACTGGCGACTTAGAGCATCCAACAGTAACTCAAGAAGATGTCGACTACTTGTTAGGAATCGTGAATAACCGCTTCCCAGAAGCTCACATCACCATCGATGATATCGAAAGTAGCTGGGCTGGTCTTCGTCCGTTGATCTCAGGAAACAGTGCTTCTGACTACAATGGTGGAAACAACGGCACTATCAGTGATGAAAGCTTTAATGCTTTGATTGCAACAGTTGAAGGCTATCTTTCTAAAGAAAAATCGCGTGAAGATGTTGAATCAGCAATCAGCCACTTGGAAGGCAGCACTTCTGAAAAACATTTGGATCCATCTGCTGTTTCTCGTGGATCAAGCTTAGACCGCGATGACAATGGTCTTTTGACCCTGGCTGGTGGGAAGATTACAGACTACCGCAAGATGGCTGAAGGAGCGATGGAGCGTGTCTTGACCATTCTCAAGGAAGAATTTGACCGTCAGTTCAAATTGATCAACTCTAAGACCTATCCAGTATCAGGTGGAGAAATTAACCCAACGAACGTGGATTCTGAAATCGAAGCCTTTGCTCAACTTGGCGTATCTCGTGGCTTGGATAGCAAGGAAGCTCACTACCTAGCTAACCTATATGGATCCAATGCACCTAAGGTCTTCGCCCTTGCTCATAGCGTGGAACAGGCACCTGGATTGAGTTTGGCTGATACCTTGTCACTTCACTATGCAATGCGCAATGAATTGGCACTTAGCCCAGTTGACTTCCTCCTTCGTCGTACCAATCACATGCTCTTCATGCGGGATAGCTTAGATGCGATTATCGAACCTGTTTTGGATGAAATGGGCCGCTTCTATGAATGGTCAGAAGAAGAAAAAGTTGGCTACCGCAAAGACTTGCAAGTCGCTTTGGAAAACAATGACTTGGAAGCATTAAAAAACTAAGAAAAACAAAAAAGGGGTTGGAAAGAAGACTGTCTAACCTTCCCCTCTTTATAATGGAGAATTAAATCATATGAAAGAATTATTTGGTGAATTTTTAGGAACTTTAATCCTCATTCTTCTGGGAAATGGGGTTGTAGCAGGAGTGGTTCTTCCAAAAACGAAAAGCCACAACTCAGGTTGGATCGTCATTACTCTTGGTTGGGGGATTGCGGTTGCTGTCGCAGCCTTCATCTCTGGTAAGTTAAGTCCGGCCCATTTGAACCCTGCAGTAACAATTGGGGTTGCTCTTAATGGTGGCCTAGCTTGGGCATCTGTCATTCCTTATATCCTTGCACAATTTGCCGGAGCCATGGTCGGTCAAGTCCTTGTCTGGTTGCAGTTCAAACCGCATTACTTAGCAGAAGAAAATCCTGGAAATATCCTTGGAACATTCAGTACTGGTCCAGCAATTAAGGACACTACTTCAAACCTCATCAGTGAAATCCTTGGAACCTTTGTCTTGCTACTAACTATCTTTGCGCTTGGTCTTTATGACCTTCAAGCAGGGCTTGGTACCTTTGCTGTAGGTACCTTGATTGTGGGGATTGGTTTGTCTCTTGGTGGAACCACAGGTTACGCTCTCAACCCAGCTCGTGACTTAGGTCCTCGTATCATGCACAGCCTCCTTCCTATTCCTAACAAAGGAGATGGCGACTGGGGATACTCTTGGATTCCAGTAGTTGGTCCAATCATTGGAGCAGTACTAGCAGTAGCAGTCTTTAAAATGTTTTAAAAAAAGAAAGAGAGTGGGATAGAAATCGGTAATTCGTTAGAATTCGATTTCGTCGTCCAACCTCCGCACAGTTGAGTAGGGCTGTAAAAGCTGATAAAATCAGCGTAGTAGAGCCCACTCAACCACTGCGTCTTGCTCGATAATCCAAAGACAATTGAGAGGCTAGGACTATTGTCCTAGCCTCTTTTAATATACTGCATCAGCTAAAGAGAGCTTTGTACGTTCTAACTTAAAACAAGCTATAAGAAATGTAAAAAGCGATAAAGAAAATAATGATGGCAATAATGTATTGAACCGGCTTAGGTAGGTTATTCAATTTATCCATGAATTCTTTCATTGTTTGATCTCCTTATTGTTTGAATTTCTTATGATTAGTGTAGCATGAAATAACTCCCAAAACAATAGGCAACATGGGTGTTTTTGTTAAGAAAATACTCCTAGTTATTCACCAGTCATCTTATTTAATTTAAAATCGCTCATAAATCTGGGAAGAAGGCTGGTAAAGATGACGAATGGGGGATGCAAACTTTCGCTAAAGATATTACCCTCAAACGTTTGTCAGAACCCGAAGATGTCGCTGCAGCGGTTAGCTTCCTTGCTGGTCCTGATTCAAACTACATCACAGGACAAACCATCATCGTGGATGGTGGGATGCAATTCCATTAACATTGAAATAGAGGTTAGGACCTTGTCTAGCCTCTTTTCTTATGTGCAACTTATTCCTCTCGTTCGCTTTTTTTGAAAAATTAGGGTAGAATAGAATTCATATTTTGAAAAAGAATAGATCAATAGTGATGGAGATGAATTCTCTTTTATCCAACTAAACGAAAAGAGGTGACCATATGTGGAAATGGATCAAACGACTCATCGGACTGACCTTCCTCCTAGTGATTGTCTTAGCAGTTTTCTTGATTCCGGCAAAAATTTCGACTCAAGAGCAATTTAAAAATGTAACAGTGAATACTTCGCTGGTAGATCTGGCCCAAGAAAGTCTTTCTACTGCAAACGTGACTGCTTCTGGCCTCCAAACGGAGCTTCAGCTGAATTCTCCTCAATTGCGCCAAGTTATTAAATCCATGGCAGGGGAAATGACAGATGAAACTCTCCTCAATACAGCAGTTGCTATGAATGGAGACTACATCAATGTTCAGGTTCCAATTGAACTGGGACCGGTAGAAACCATGGTGAGCATGGACTATACAGCAAGTGTGACGGATCAACAATTGACCTTGAACCTAGAACGGGCCCGTCTTGGACATCTGCCGATTCCACGTAGCTTGGTTGCTTCAAAGATTGCTGAAAAAGTTAACCAAGAGGGCACAGGAGCTACTATGACAGGAAATCAAATCCAATTGACCATGCCGACAAGTGGCTACCAAATCCATTCTGCGAGGGTCGAAAAAGGGAACATGGTATTACAAATTATTGTTCCAATTTCCTATTAAGCATCAACCATTGGTTTCTGATGAGGCTGATGGTTTTTCTAATTGACAAAGCATTGAAAAAAGAGTAAGGTAGAACGAGAAAACGATTTCAGATGCAGGGAGATTTAAAATGCCACTATATGAATTTTGTGCAGAGAACATAACACTTTTAGAAAAAGCTTTTCAAGCAGGAGCGCGTCGTGTAGAATTATGTGATAACTTAGCGGTTGGAGGTACGACTCCAAGCTATGCTGTGATCAAAGAAGCTGTGAAGCTTGCTAAAGATTATCAGGCCAAGGTCATCGTTATGATCCGTCCACGAGGAGGAGATTTTGTATACTCTGAGCAAGAGCTTGATATTATGTTAGAAGACTGGAAAGTTGCTCGTGACCTGGGTGTCGATGGCTTGGCTGTAGGTGTCTTGACTGCTGACAATCAGCTGGATAAAGACGCCATGCTTCGTTTCATCCAAGCTAGCCAAGGATTTGAATTGACCATGCATATGGCATTTGACCAGATTCCTTTAGAAGATCAAGCTACGAGTATCGAGTGGATGAAGGAAGTGGGCGTGACGCGACTGTTAACGAGAGCTGGAAGTCCAGAAACAGACTTAAAACTTCGTTTAGAGCGCTACAAAGAGTATGCTCAGTTAGCTGATGGCCAGTTAGAAATCTTGGCAGGTGGTGGTATCTCTTTGGAGAATCGACAGCTTTTCCTTGACCTTCCAGGGGTGGATCAGGTCCATGGAACTCGTGTTGTCTTTTAAATGCATATGAGTTGAGAAAGAAATCTCAGCTCTTTTTTCTTGATTTTTGGTATACTGGAGGGAAAGGAGTAGAGCGTGTTTTTACCAGATTATTTTGAGAAATACAGTATAGACAAAGAAAAAGCCCTAGCTTATGGGTTTTCAAAGCAGGGAGAGAAGTTTCACTATGATCAACTGGTCCTGGATGGAGACTTCAAACTTTATGTGACTGTCCAAGGTAAGCAAGTGCATTTTTGGTTAGTGGATCAGGAGACAGGCGACGACTATGTGCAGCTTCATATGGACCAGATGGTAGGTCAATATGTGGGTCAAGTCAGAGAAGCCTGTCAGCAGGCCTTAGAAGTCATCAGAAGCTCCTGTTTTGCTGTCAAAGATTTTTTGTATCCTCAGACCAAGCGCTTGGTGGATTGGATCAGCCAGCAATATGACCGTCCTATCGAATACCTCTGGGACCGCTCACCAGACTCGGGTGTCTTTCGTCATCAAAAAGATCTCAAATGGTTTGGCGTTCTTATGAAGATAGACTGGTCCAAGCTAGATGCGAGACAGAAAGGGAAGATTGAGGTTCTAAATCTTAAACTGGACCATGTCAGCCAACTCTTAGAAGAGCTACCTTTCTATCCAGCCTATCATATGAACAAGAAATACTGGATCAGCATCCCCTTGGATGGACGAGTAGAGGACGATCTACTCTTTGAGCTTGTAGGGAAGAGTTGGGCTTTGACCAAGAAGTAAGGGATTAACCCAATTAATTTCTGAAAGTGATTAAAACATAAAAAAGAATGTTGAGGGGTCAACATTCTTTTTTAGTGGTGAATTTCCTGTTCTTATTGCTCTTTGGTCAATGAGAAGTGGAAATCTCTGTAATTGCTATAGTCAAAATCTGTATTGATATCTGTTGTGAAGGCTATCGGAGTATAATGACCTTCCTCAAGAATAAATCCTGGTTTGAAGCGGAAATTTGCTACTCCTAATCCAGTAATACCAGGAAGTAGTGCATCTGCGCCATTAAGACCTTCTGACTCCCAGTAATAGACATTACCAGATGCTTGAATAGCTCTTGCAGTATAGGTAGCTGTGCGTGTTGGTTCACTATCATTTTTAAAGCTAACGACAGTTGTAATATCTCCATTGGCTTCAATAGTCATTTTGATGCTATCCGCCTGAGGGCTAGATCCTACCCATGTGCCGACAAGATCTGACGGAACAACTGCTTGATCAGATGAAGATGTATCTTCTGCCTTGTTCGGTTCAGTTGAAGCTGGTGGGTTACTTGCCTGACTTGAAGATTCAGTTCCTACTTTTGCTTGAGAAGTAGAAGCTGTAGCTTTTTTATTCAAGCTAGCTTTTGGCTTTTTCTCAACTTTTGAGCTAGAAGCTTTTTCGGATGAGGAAGTTGTTTTATCTTTTGAGCCACACCCTCCCAAAGCAAGTCCAAGTGATGCAGCCACAAGAGAGGCTGCAGTCCAACGAATCAAAGATCGTTTCATAATATCACCTCTTTATCTTTCTGACTTAGATTATACTCCTATTGTTACAGATGTCAAGTGTTTTTTGTAATAATTGTAATTTTTTTGTAACATAGTTTTATATATACAATAACTCAAGAAATAGAAAGGATAGGATGAATCATAGATAAGCGATAATTTGGGGTAAAACCTCTTCCAGTTTGTCCTGATTGATACGGGCAAAGGCATAGGGACAGCTTTTAATATAGGCAGATTCGAAGAAGTGGAGAGGGAGACCGCTATGTTTCAGTCGAGCGACCGAAGGGACCTGTCTTAAATCTAGTAAAACACCTCCAATGACAGGCCAAGCGGGAATGGGGAGAGAATATTGATAGAGAAGAGAAGTAGCCTGCTCTGTTTGGACAGCTTGTTGTTGGTGAAGGAGATCTTTATTTTTGGCAAACATGCCATTGTCAATATAGAGACTCAAGGCCTTCTGCATGACCAAGTTACTTTCGTAATCAAGTGTTCCCTTCAGTTTTAAGACAGGGGCAAGGAGGGCTTGGGGCAGAACCATTGAAGTGATCCGAAGGGCAGAAAAGAGGCTGGTAGAAAAAGATTTGATGTAGATAACCCGGTCGTTTGCATCCAGATAATGAAAGCTAGGAGAAAAATGTGGTTCATAATCCCCCAAGTAATCGTCCTCGACAATGTAGACATCATAGAGCTCTGCTAAGGCCAATATCTGTTCCTTCTCTTGCTTGTTATAACTATGTCCCAGCGGGTAATGGTAGCGTGGAATGGTATAGAAAAATTTGATCCTGCCACTTTTGAAAATGGCTTCCAGTTGCTCAAAGTCAATTCCTTGGGGCAAGCGATTGATGCTTTGATAAGGCAAGTCTTGCTCGTGAATTAACTTGTTGATACGGTAGTAGGTTGGTTGCTCTACTAGGATTTCTTCTTTTTGGTTTGGGAAGACTATCTGACTTAGGAGGTAGAGGGCTTGCTGGGTTCCTGAGGTGATAACGATTTGTTTCTCCTGGGTATAAATGGCATCTTCTCGCAGGAGAGAAGCAATAGATTGACGGAGATCGACTAGACCTTCCTGCTTTTCATAGTAGTTGAAGAGGTAATTATCACGACCGACAAGGGTTTCGTTGATACAAGTCCGAAAGTCTTCAAAGGCCTGGAAGCGATCTTCCTTGAGGCGAAGAGGCAGGTCGGTATGCTTTCCAGTCTCTTCCTCCAGGACATAATAGCCGCTTTGGGGCTTAGCATAGATATAGTTCTTGTAGCTGAGCTCGAGCAGGGCGCGCTGGACGGTATCCTTACTGCAGACATACTGACTGGCTAGTTGGCGAACGGAAGGCAGGCGGTCTCCAGTTTTTAGGATCCCCTGGTCAATCTGGTTTTTTAATGTTGTAAAAATTTTTTGGTATTTGGTCGTCATAACTGTCCCCGTACAATTTTTCTTTATTGTAGTCAATTGGAGTTAAAATTGCAAGTAAAGAATATGAAAAAAGACTCCCATTTTGAGAGTCCCTGATTGATGATAAAGTTATCTTAGAAACTTTCCTTAGGTGAGTACGGACGTCAGCGAACTTCTACGAAGTTCCATGACTTAGTTTTGGATCTATGGTTCCAAAACTCCCGAGTGCTAGAAACAATAGTGTTTCTAGCACCTTTCTCACAGCGGAAAGTTTCACTAACTATTTAAATGAAGTTACTAGTCATTCATTTTAACTTTTTCAGCATTAGTTGATATGTATTAATAAAAAATGTAGGTCAACATTCTTAGACTCCCATTTTTTGGAGTCTAAGATTCTTACATGACATAAACAATCGCGATATATTGGAGGGCAGAAGCGGCTAAGATGAAGAGATGCCAAATCATGTGGAAATAAGGTTTCTTTTTGGCGTAAAATCCAGCTCCAACTGTGTAACATAGGCCACCCATCAGCATCAAGCCCCAGAAGGTTGGACTTGTTTGGCTAATGATCTGTGGGATAATGAAAATCACCAACCATCCCATAATCAAATAGAGGGCTAAGCTGAATTTTTCATTTACCTTCTTAGCAAAAATTTTGTAGAGTATCCCAAAGATGGTCGTCCCCCATTGAATCAGGATAATGGCATAGCCGAACCAGTTGTTCATGAGAGAAAGAACGACGGGTGTGTAGCTACCTGCAATGGCAATATAAATCATGGAGTGATCGATGATCCGAAGGACATACTTCTGAGGTGAGTCATAGGCCATAGCATGGTAGATGGTCGATGAGAGAAACATGAGAAAGAGACTGATGACAAAAATAGAAGTCCCGATAGCTGATAGAGTCCCATGTGTTTCATAACTATAAATAGCAGAAGTTGGTAAGAGAAAGAGCATCAAAACGGCACCGACTGCATGGGTGACGCTATTAGCGATTTCTTCCCCAAAGGATAATCGTTTACTTAATTTACTAGCATAATTCACTTTTATTTTTCCTCCTCAGAATGAACATGGATATAGGATAGCGTTTCTTGATAGAGTAGCACGGTACGACAGGCAGATCCGATAATGGGTGCTAAAGGTTCTTTCTCTTCATGAAGAAAGTCCACAAAACTATTGTAGAGGTCTGCGGAGTTGGCTTGACTCTGCAAGAGGTTCAAGGTAGCTGCGATCTCTTGAATCGAAAAAACCGTCTTTAAGGTCGTAATAGCAATGAGACGGGCAACTTGCTGTCGCTTGTATTTCTTCTTATCTGGTTTTGGCAGGTAGCCGTGTTTAACGTAATTATTAACCATGGAGGCTGTCAAGCCCTTGTCTGTTTCTGAGATAAAAGGCGCACACACCTTATTGACATAGAGGAGGACTTGGTCCAAATAAAGATCAATATCAGGAATTTCTTCCCACCTGGGATAACTGTAGTTGAATAAAATAGTTATTACCTCTTTGTTATCTAGTTTTAATAACTAGATGATAACATGATGGTAATTTTATGTCAAGCGAAAATGAAATATGGTACAATAATTCTATGAAACTATTAATTCCAACTGCAAAAGAAATGAATCTGGATACCCCAGAAAAAATGGGGAATCCTATATCAAATGAGACACAAGCGGTCATCGATGCCTTAGCTTCATTATCTCTAGAAGAGTTAGCCTCACTTTATAAGATTTCTAAAGAACGAGCAAGTGAAGAAGAGCAACGGATCCAAGCGCTCAAGTCGGGTACAGCTAAGACCTATCCAGCTTTGAAGCTCTTTGACGGCCTCATGTATCGGAATATCCGCCGTATGGACTGGACAGAAGCAGAAGCTGCTTATGTGCAAGACCATCTCTTGATCACCTCAGCTCTTTATGGAGTGATTCCAGCCCTTACTTCGATTGCTCCCCATCGTTTGGACTTTCTAATGAAGCTTAAGGTCCAGGGTAAATCCTTAAAGCCCTTTTGGAAGGCTGTCTATGATCAAGCTCTTCAGGAGGAAGAACTGATTATTTCATTGCTCTCCAGTGAGTTTGAAACAGTCTTTTCTAAGGAGATTCAAAATCGGATGGTGACTTTTAAATTCTTTGAAGAGAAGAATGGGCAGTTGAAGGTTCACTCGACCATTTCTAAGAAAGCGCGTGGGGCTTTCGTGACAGCCTTACTAGAGAAGCAAATTACGAAGGTCGAAGAGATGAAGCAGCTAACCTTTAATGGCTTTGCATACCAGTCTGACTTATCGACTGACAAACAATTAGTCTTTGTGAAATATGAGTAAATAAAAGGTACTAGTCAGCAGCGACTAGTACCTTCTATTTTTGAGAATCAAAAAACGCGTTCATAGTTAGCCATGAACACGACTGATTGAATGATTAGAATTTAGTGGGAGCCCTTTAATTTTTTCAGAAGAGATTGCAGTTGTTTTTGTTCTTCTTCGCTAAAGACACTCATAACTTTTTGAACATTTTGTATATGATCAGGAAGTACTTCGATAATTTTTTTACGTCCCTTTTCTGTCAAAGAAACAATGCAGGCACGACGGTCATCTGGATCCGTTTCGCGTTTGATCCATCCATCACGCACCATATTTCGAATGACGACAGTCATATTTCCAGAGGTCGCTAAAATACTGTCAATCAGGTTCTGAATACGGAGATCCCCCTTACTGTACAAGGTTTCTAAAACGGAAAACTGAGTAGGGGTCAACTGATGTTCCTTAAAGACATGAGACTCTGCTGCACGAAAAGTCCGTTCCGCCTTGTGAAAGACAATCATGGTTTTTAATTCTGTTTGGGCTTCTTCAAATAGTTTTTCTAAATTCTTCATACTATTATTTTATCAATAAATAGTATTAGACGCTATTAAGCCTTAATATCAAATAGATTACAGGCGGGTGACAAGATAATAGAATTATCAACACAAGAAATAGGTCTGTTAACTTTAATCTCAAATTATTTCTTTGTCGAATAGTAAGAAGGTGTAAAGTTTCTGGGTAATCCTTAGTAAAATCTTGCTCCAAGTCAGATAGATGGTGTATAATATAGGTATTGTAGCCAGCTTCTGGTAGAATCTTTGTCTAAATTTGTTCGTCTGTAGCTGGTCCCAAATAGAAAGTAGGTAAGGTATGAAAATTTCTGATCGTGTATTAAAGATGGAAGAAAGTGTCACCCTAGCAAGTGATGCCAAAGCAAAAAAACTAAAGGCAGAAGGAAAAGATATCCTCTTTCTAACCTTGGGGCAGCCTGATTTTCACACTCCTGAGAATATTCAAGATGCTGCAGTTCAAGCTATTCGGGATGGGCGGGCTTCTTTTTATACGGTTGCTTCTGGTTTACCTGCATTAAAGGCTGCCGTCAATACCTATTTTGAACGATACTATGGATATTCCGTTTCACCAAATCAAGTCACCTTTGCGACTGGAGCGAAGTTTTCGCTTTATACCTTCTTTATGGCTGTGGTTAATCCCGGCGATGAGGTCATCATTCCAACACCATACTGGGTCAGCTATGGAGACCAGGTCCTGATGGCAGAAGGGGTTCCCGTCTATGTCAAAGGACACCAAGCCAATGATTTTAAGGTATCCGTTGAGCAATTGGAAGAAGCTCGGACGGAGAAAACTAAGGTCTTGGTCTTAAACTCTCCTTCTAATCCGACGGGGATGATTTATAGCAAGGACGAACTCCTAGCCATTGGAAATTGGGCTGTCGAACATGACATTATTATTTTAGCGGATGATATCTATGGTCGTCTGGTCTATAACGGCAATGAGTTTGTTCCGATTTCAAGCTTATCGGAAGCTATCCGCAAACAAACGGTTGTCATTAACGGTGTTTCAAAAGCCTATGCTATGACAGGTTGGCGGGTTGGTTATGCGGTTGGTGATCCCGAAATCATCGCAGCTATGAGTAAACTGACTGGTCAAACAACTTCCAACCTGACGGCCGTATCGCAGTATGCTACGATTGAAGCCTTGACAGGTCCACAAGACTCGGTAGAGGTGATGCGTCAAGCCTTTGAGGAGCGTTTGAATACCATCTATCCTCTTTTGTGCGAAGTTCCAGGTTTTGATGTCATCAAGCCACAGGGAGCTTTCTATCTCTTCCCAAATGTCAAAAAAGCCATGGAGATGAAAGGTTATACGGATGTGACAGAGTTTGCAACTGCCATCCTGGAAGAAGTGGGTGTTGCCCTTATTACAGGTGCTGGATTTGGAGCCCCAGAAAATGTCCGTCTTAGCTATGCTACTGACCTGGAAACGTTGAAAGAAGCTGTTCGCCGCTTGCATCAATTTATGGAGAATTAAAATAAGAGAGTGGGACAGAAATCGGTAATTCGTCAGAATTCGATTTCGTCGTCCCACCTCCGCACAGTTGAGTAGGGCTGTAAAAGCTGATGAAATCAGCGTAGTAGAGCCCACTCAACCACTGCGTCTTGCTCGACAATCCAAAAATAATTGAGAGGCTAGGACTTTTGTCTTAGCCTCTTTTCTATAGAATTATAAGTAATCGACAGATAGAATAGTATTCGCCTTTTTCACAGGGACACGGGTCTTAGCTCCGTTATTTCCTTTGGGAAGGCGGAGTTTTTGACTAGGTTTTTCTGGCAGCTGTGGAGTCACAGGTTTTTCAACTACTGGACTGGTCACTTCTTTATAGAAATAGGTTACTGTAACCAGGTTAGAAATGTGGAGTTTATGGGAGGTCAGTTCTCCTTTGTCAGCTGATTGGAAGGTATAAGTTTTTCCATTAGCTTGGATCTGAGCATGTGCTGTTGGTAGACCAGCTTCGTAAGCCAAATCAAGGCTCCGCTCGACGCTGTTTTCTTGGGAAGGCGCAATTTCTTGTCCCTTTTCATCCACAAAACGAGCTCGTTTAATAACGTCAGGATTCAAATCGATATCGTCATAGAGATGAATGACTTCAATGACCGGTGCTGTAGCAGAACCTTTTTCTGGAGCGCTATTGTATGCAAAGCCATCTTTGATACCAAGATCAGAATATCGCACACGGTACCATGTTTTTCCGTTTTCGTCTGTAACCGTTGCTGGTCCATTTCCAGAGACATCATATTCGGTAAAAGCATGGGCTTCAACTGTCTTGTAGACGACATCTGTTGAAGAAGCAACTGGAGAAAAGTCTGGTTTCAAAGTCCGACGACGATGGATAACACGAATTTCAGAGATTCGTGGATCTACTGGAGTTTTAGCAGAAGCTGGGGTTGCTTCCTCAACGGTTGGGGTAGTTGTTTCTTCGTTAGGAAGTGGGGCTAGTGTTTCGTTGGTAACTACAGTAGCTCCACTCTCTGAAATGACTGAAACAGGAGTAAGCGTATCTTGTCGCTCAGAGATAGGAGCAGTGATTAGTGCAGTCTGCTCATCCGCAAAAGTGGTTGTTGCGAGACTGAGGGCTAAAACAGCTGCACACAATCCCGTAGTGAGTTAAATTTTCTTTTTCATATTTTCCTCTTTATACATACTGATAGTATAACTTGCAAGCTTTTTACTTGTCAAAAACAGCTGCTATAAAGGGATGAAATTGCAGGGGTTTCCTTTGAATAATCAAAATATAGGATAGAATATTTAAATCGGTTCAAGAATTTGAGAAAGTTGAATTACTTTTTTTAAAATGTCTGTTTTCGTCAAAAAAAGCCGAATTTTTAGATTGTGAGAGATAGCTATCGGCTCTTATTTGTGGTAAAATGAAAGGTGATCATGTCTTCGGACAAGTACAATGAGAAAAGGAAGATGTATTATGAAAAAACGGATTACCATCATCGAAGTAAAAGATTACGTTGGTCAAGAAGTGACCATCGGGGCTTGGGTGTCGAATAAATCAGGAAAAGGGAAAATTGCTTTCTTGCAATTGCGTGACGGAACTGCCTTTTTCCAAGGGGTTGCTTTTAAACCAAACTTTATCGAAAAATTCGGTGAAGAAGTGGGTCTTGAAAAATTTGATACCATCAAACGCTTGAGCCAAGAAACATCTGTCTTTGTGACAGGGATTGTCAAAGAAGACGAGCGCTCTAAATTTGGTTATGAATTGGATATTACAGACATCGAAGTCATTGGTGAATCGCAAGACTACCCAATTACTCCAAAAGAACACGGAACAGATTTCTTGATGGATAACCGCCACTTGTGGTTGCGTTCACGCAAACAAGTAGCGGTGATGCAAATCCGTAACGCTATTATCTATGCAACTTATGAGTTCTTTGACAAGAATGGCTTCATGAAGTTTGATAGCCCAATTCTTTCAGGAAATGCGGCAGAAGATTCTACAGAACTTTTCGAAACAGATTACTTTGGGACACCAGCTTACTTGAGTCAATCAGGACAGCTTTACCTTGAAGCTGGAGCTATGGCCCTTGGTCGTGTCTTTGACTTTGGTCCAGTATTCCGTGCGGAGAAATCAAAAACTCGCCGTCACTTGACTGAGTTCTGGATGATGGATGCGGAATACTCATACTTGACACATGATGAGTCACTTGACTTGCAAGAAGCTTATGTTAAAGCTTTGCTTCAAGGTGTTCTAGATCGTGCTCCTCAAGCCTTGGAAACTTTGGAACGTGATACTGAGCTTTTGAAACGCTACATTGCAGAGCCGTTCAAACGCATTACTTATGATGAAGCGATTGATCTCTTGCAAGAGCATGAAAACGATGAAGATGCGGACTACGAACATCTCGAGCATGGAGATGACTTCGGTTCTCCACACGAAACTTGGATTTCAAACCACTTTGGTGTACCAACCTTCGTGATCAACTATCCAGCAGACATCAAGGCCTTCTACATGAAACCAGTTCCTGGTAACCCAGATCGCGTGCTTTGTGCAGACTTGCTTGCGCCAGAAGGTTATGGAGAAATCATCGGTGGTTCCATGCGTGAGGAAGACTACGATGCCCTTGTCGCTAAGATGGAATCACTTGGTATGGATCGTACAGAATATGAATTCTATCTTGACCTTCGTAAATACGGTACAGTCCCACACGGTGGATTTGGTATTGGTATCGAGCGTATGGTGACTTTTGCAGCAGGTACAAAACACATCCGTGAAGCCATTCCATTCCCACGTATGTTGCACCGTATCAAACCTTAATAACTATAAGAGAGTGGGACAGAAATCGGTAATTCGTTAGAATTCGATTTCGTCGTCCCACCTCCGCACAGTTGAGTTGGGCTGTAAAAGCTGATGAAATCAGCGTAGTAGAGCCCACTCAACCACTGCGTCTTGCTCGACAATTCAAAGATAATTGAGAGGCTAGGACTTTTGTCCCAGCCTCTACTTTAAATGAAAGAGGTGGAGAAAATGTAGGCAACTCTAAGTAAGTCTTTTAGAAACACAAAAAATATCTATTGAAAGAGAGAAAACAATGTTTAAAAGAACTTACAAACGCAATATTCCACTCCTAGCAGGTCTGGAATTTACATCTTATTTTGGAATTACTAGTTTTTGGATTTTATTTTTTATCCAAAATGGTCTTTCCTTGCTTCAAATCGGTCTATTAGAGAGTATCTTTCATGGGACAAGTCTCTTATGTGAAATCCCATCTGGTATGTTGGCCGATCGATTTAGCTACAAGACCAATCTCAATTTGGCTCGCTTGGCCAGTATTGTAGCCTCTATCTTGATTTTGTTTGGTCAGGGGAATTTTTGGATTTATGCGATTGCTATGATGGTCAATGCTTGGTCCTACAATTTTGACTCAGGGACCAGTACCGCTTTCTTATATGATTCTGCTGTTGAAGCTGATCAAAAGGACCGATATCTTCAGATTTCTAGCTTTTTATATGGTGTGGCAGAAGTCACCCGAACCTTAGGTACAGTTGTGGCAGGCTTCTTTATTCACGGAGCATTGGCCTGGACCTATCTGATTGCTATTGGACTATCCTTGCTATCCATTCTCTTGATTTTTCTAATGAAAGAGCCAGAGAGTAAGAGCGGTGAAAGAAATCACTTGACCATAAAGCGTATATTGGAGGTAGTGAAACAAGAGTGGCAGGAAAAACCAGTCTTGTTTTACTGGATGTTCACCTATCAGCTGGTAGGAACCATCATGTGTATGTTTTATTTTTACTACCAACAGAAAATCAGTGACCTAGCTAGTTGGCAAGTATCGCTCATCATGTTGATTGGAAGTGGATTTAATCTTCTAGCAGTTTATCTAGCTAGTCAAATCGGGAAAAAATGGAACAGTAATCAAGTCTTTCCAATCCTGGTTGCACTGACAGGTTTGGCCTTGCTGTTGGTAGGGTGGAGGACTCCATTCGCCTATCTGAGTGTCTATCTCTTGACCAATGCCCTTTATGCAGTGTATCAACCCATTTACTACAATGATTTACAAGCTTATTTGCCTTCTAGTGTACGAGCAACCATGCTTAGTATCAATTCGATGATGTTTAGTTTGTCTATGATTGTGATCTTCCCACTGACTGGTTGGTTGATTGACACTTGTGGATTTGTAGCTGTTTTCCTTGTACTAGGCCTTGTGATCCTCCTATCTTTCCCTCTCTTACTGATTGGATTAGGGAAAATGGGCAATCTATTAAATAAGGGGACAAAGATGGAATAATATTCCTGACGTACATTGGGTCGTTTTTCAACTCTCTCTGCTTTGCAGGGAGAGTTTTTCTCTCTTTCTAAATTGTGGTAAAATAAGTACATCCATTAGAAAGAGAAACTAGTAGTATGAAAGACTTATTGAAATACTTCAGGAATTATAAAAAAGAATCCATACTGGGACCGTTTTTCAAGTTGTTAGAAGCAACTTTTGAATTACTGGTTCCACTTTTAATTGCCCATCTGGTCGATCAGCTCATCCCCCGTCAGGATCAAGGGGGGATATTTGGACTGGTTGGTCTCTTATTTGTTTTTGCTGGTTTTGGGGTTCTTGTAGCGATAACGGCCCAATATTATTCGTCAAAAGCAGCGGTTGGCTATACCAAGGAATTGACTAATGACCTATATGAGAAGATTCTCAGCTTGTCTAAGGAGCAAAGAGACCGTTTAACCACCTCAAGTCTCGTGACGCGCTTAACCAGTGATACCTATCAGATTCAAACGGGGATTAATTTATTTTTACGTCTATTTCTCCGTGCGCCGATTGTCGTTTTCGGATCGATTTTTATGGCCTTCACCATTAGTCCGCAACTGACCTTATGGTTTATTGGTATGGTTGCCCTCTTGACCTTAATCATTGTCCTTATGTCTCGTCTGGTCAATCCTCTTTATGCGCGCATAAGGAAAATTACGGACCGAATGGTTACCATTACGCGTCAGCAGTTACAAGGGATGAGGGTTATCCGCGCCTTTGGGCAGGCATCTCACGAAGAAGCAGAGTTTAATGAGGTTAACCAAGACTATACGAAGTGGCAATTAGTGGTCTCTAAATGGTCTAGTTTAATCAGTCCCTTAACTTTTCTCGTCGTGAATGGAACCTTGATTTGTATTCTTTGGCAAGGGCAAGCCTCTATTCAAATGGGGACCCTCAGTCAAGGAATGTTGGTTGCTTTGGTCAATTACCTGCTTCAAATTTTGACGGAATTGCTGAAGTTAGCCATGTTGGTGACATCGCTCAACCAAAGCTATATTGCTGCTGGTCGGATAGTCCAGGTCTTTGAAGAAAAAAGTGAAGAGCTGGATCAAGAGTTGGATGATGTATCTGTTTCTGACCCTCAACTGGCCCTCCAGATCCAAGACCTTGTCTTTACCTATCCTTTAGCTGCAAAACCATCCTTAGAAGGGATTCACTTATCCCTGAACAAGGGCCAAACTTTGGGAATCATAGGAGGGACAGGTGCTGGTAAATCTACTTTGGTTCAATTGTTAGGTCATCTGTATGAAGCAAGTAAAGGAAGTCTAACTATTTTTAAAGATGGAGAAAATCCAAAGACTCTTCGTCAATGGCGTGACTGGGTAGCAGTAGTTCCACAAAAGGCTGAGCTCTTTAAAGGGAGTATTCGTTCAAACCTAACATTAGGATTAAATGAGGAACAGAACGAAGAGCAGTTGTGGTGGGCCTTGGGAGTTGCGCAAGCAGCTGATTTCGTCCGTGAGAAAGAGGGAGGACTAGAGGCTCCCGTAGAAGCTTTTGGACGGAATTTTTCTGGTGGTCAACGGCAACGTTTAACCATCGCTCGGGCTGTCCTTCGCCAAGCACCATTTTTGGTCTTGGATGATTCTACATCTGCCTTGGACTATTTGACAGAAGCAAGACTATTACAGGCTCTAAAAGAGGAGTTGACGGAAACAAGCCTCATCCTCATCTCGCAGCGGACCAATAGTCTACGAAGTGCTGAGCAAATTCTCATCTTAGATAAAGGTCGTCAAGTCGGCCTAGGAAGTCATGAAGACTTGGTGGCAACCAATCCTTTATACCAAGAGATTCATTTCTCCCAACAGAAGAGAGAGGAGGGGGCAGAATGAAACAGAAGACTTATTTACGGCGCTTGCTTGCTGATATAGCCAAACAGCCCATTTGGCTAATCTTAGCCAGTCTGGGAACCATCTTACAAGTCTTGTTGACCGTCTATATCCCTATCCTAATCGGGCGGGCAATAGACTTAGTGGTCCTCCCTGATGCAGCTCACCTCATACTCCCACTTATCCTGCAAATGGGTCTAGTGATCCTCTTTGCAACCTTGATTCAATGGTTGAATCCTTTAATTTACAATCAGATGATCTATCGATACAGTGAGGACTTAAGGGAGAAGGTCATCCAGAAAGTACATGTCCTTCCTTTATCTTTCCTGGATCGTCAAGGTACTGGGGATTTGGTCAGTCGCTTGACCACGGACGTTGAACAACTGAACAATGGTTTATTCATGGTCTTCAGTCAGTTCTTTGTTGGTCTTCTTACAATCTTAGTGACCATCGCTAGTATGGCCCGATTGGATTGGATGATGATGGGGATGGTTTTGATCCTGACTCCTTTATCACTCTTTATCGCTCGTTTTATTGCCAAGCGTTCCTACCATCTCTTTCGGATGCAGACCCAAGCTCGTGGGGCTCAGACGCAGATGATTGAAGAATCTCTCAGTCAAGAAAGCTTGCTCCAAGCTTTTAATGCGCAGGGTCAGTTTAAAGACAAGTTTATTGAGATCAATGGCGACTATGCTGGTTATTCTCAAGAAGCGATTTTTTACTCCTCCACCGTTAATCCAGCGACGCGCTTTGTCAATGCCCTAATCTATGCGCTTGTGACGGGATTTGGTGCCTTCCGTATCCTATCTGGAACGACCTTTACTGTTGGTCAGTTGGTGGCCTTTCTCAACTATGTCAATCAGTATACTAAACCCTTCAATGACATCTCCTCTGTCCTTGCTGAACTGCAGAGCGCCTTAGCTTGTGCAGAGCGCCTCTATAGTATCCTAGACCAAGAGGAAGTGAAAGAAAGTGGTAAGAGAGACTTGCAAGAAGAGACTGTCAAAGGAGCTGTCCAATTTGATCATGTCAGCTTTGGTTATCGCCCTGATCAGACCCTCATAAAGGACCTCTCCATTTCCATCCCGCCAGCTAGTAAGGTAGCTATTGTTGGTCCAACTGGGGCTGGGAAATCTACACTAATTAACCTTTTCATGCGATTCTATGATGTGGATCAGGGGCAGTTGAGCTTAGATCATGAAGCTGTAGATAGCTATAGTCTAGAAAGCTACCGCAAGCAGTTTGGAATGGTTCTACAAGAGACTTGGCTCAAAGTTGGAACGGTTCATGAGAATATCGCATTTGGTCGACCAGATGCTAGTCGGGAAGAAGTGGTTCAAGCAGCAAAAGCTGCCAATGCTGATTTCTTCATTCAACAGCTTCCAGATGGCTATGATACCTATCTAGCGGATGCGGGAGACTCCCTCTCTCAAGGACAAAGACAGCTTCTGACCATTGCTCGGGTCTTTCTTGCAGTACCTAAGATTCTGATCCTAGATGAGGCGACCTCTTCCATTGACACGCGGACAGAGTTGCTCATTCAGGAGGCCTTTCATAAGTTGATGATGGGTCGAACGAGCTTTGTGATTGCCCATCGTCTATCTACAATTGAAAATGCGGATCTCATCCTAGTTATGGTAGATGGAAATATTGTCGAATACGGGAATCATACGGAGTTGATGGCTCAAAAAGGTGTATATTACAAAATGCAAACTGCCCAACTTTCTAGTAATTAAGACAGAAAAAGACTGGATCTTTGTCCAGTCTTTTGTATTTAATCCTGCTGATCTTTTAAAAGATAGAGAAGAGAGAAGGCCAGGAGAGCCATAGCAATACCTAATACAGTAAAAATAAAAGCATTGCTCTCGGAGATGAATCCGATGGTACTTAGAGCAAAAGGTGTAATGGCTGCTCCAAAGCTACAACCTAAAACGGCAACAGAAGTAACTTGATTCAAGCGTTTAGCAGGGATCTTCTCTGAAATAATCTGAAAGACCATTGTGAGGGATGTACTATAGGTATAACCTGAGAAGAGAGCAGAAATTCCAAGTAAAGGAATGCTAGGAGATAGAGCTATCGCAATTAATGAAAGGCCGAAAGCAATACCCGCAAATGTAATGAGCTTATTCTTAAAGGTATGGACAAGTCCAGAGAATGTGAGACCTGCGAGGATACCAATTAGTTGCATACCGCTTAGGATGAGACTAGCTGAATTGTATGATTCTTTGAAGGTATAAGCAACAATACTTGGTATGCGAAGAGTAACACCGACATTACATAAGACAATCATTGCGGCTACAAGAGCTAAGATAATGGTTAATTTCCACTCTTCTTTTTTTAGTGGCTCTTTATGGTTAGCAGAAGCATGATGTTCTTCTTCGTGTTTTTCATAAGGAACGAAGGTTAAGAAAAGGAAGAGAACAATTAAACCAGCTCCATAAGCTAAGAAACTTGCAGTCCAACCAAATTGTAATAGAAAACCAACTAATAAGGTGACTAAGGCAGTTCCGACTACTTCAGCAGAACCACGAAATCCAAGTGTTTGGATTCTTTCGCGACCATGGTAGCGCTCGCTAATGATGGAGATTGCCTTTGCATTGATCAATCCGACTCCCATCCCAAAAATTAAACGTGAAAGAAAAAGAACCGGATAAGCTTGGTTGATGAAGGGAATCATTCCAAAAAAGGAAAGAATCAAGAGACCGGTAACAATCATCTTTCTTTCATCTAAAAACTTCTCGATAAGAGTATTTAAAAATAAGGTGACCATGATACCAGCAGATGGAAGAGATACCAAGAGTTCAATCTGGCCTTTAGGTAAATCCTTGTAATAATTAAACATGGAAGGAAGTGCGCTTGAGATAGAGAAAGAAGTTGTTAGTACCAGAGATAAAGAAAGGATACTAACTTTTTCTAATAATTTTTTCATATTTACCTACATTCTTTTATTACGTCTTTTGACACTCTACTATGGTATAGTTTTTTGATTCATTTAGCAAGTTATTTAAATGAAATTTCTTAATATTTTTCATATTTGGAAGAAGAAAAAAACTGGAGGTCAAGCTCCAGTTTTTATTTTTATTAAACGTTTAAGACTTTATCCAAGAATTCTTTCAAACGTGGGTGTTGTGGGTTGTCGAAGATTTGGTCTGGTTTGCCGTCTTCGAGGAATTCCCCATCAGCGGTAAAGATGACACGATTGGCTACTTGACGAGCAAATCCCATCTCGTGGGTAACGATAATCATGGTCATGCCTTGTTTAGCCAAGTCCTTCATAACGTTCAGTACGTCCCCTACCATTTCAGGGTCAAGGGCAGAAGTCGGTTCGTCAAAGAGCATGACATCTGGCTTCATTGCCAAACCACGCGCAATGGCCACCCGCTGTTTCTGACCACCTGACAAGCTATCAGGAGAGACATCAGCTTTGTCAGCCAGTCCAACCTTTTCCAAGAGTTCCATTGCTAATTCCTTAGCTTCTTCCCGACTCATACGTTTGTGCTCTAAAGGAGCAAACATGATGTTTTCGATAACACTCATATGAGGGAAAAGGTTGAAGTGCTGGAAGACCATCCCGACATTTTCACGAACGATATCAATGTTTGTTTTTGGATCAGTAAGATCATAGCCGTTCACGGTAATCTGTCCCTTGGTTACTTCTTCGAGAAGATTGAGACTGCGTAGGAAGGTTGATTTACCTGAACCAGATGGTCCGATGATACAAACCACATCTCCTTCGTAGAATTTTGTTGAGATGCCTTTTAGGACCTCATTTTCACCGTAATATTTGTGGAGGTCATGGACATCAATTTTTAATTTAGCCATTAGTTAGCCCTCTTTTCTAATTGTTTTGCAAAGCGTGTCAATAAGGTAATGATGACGAGGTAAAAGACCGCAAGGATTGCATACATCTTGAAACTTTGGTAGTTTCGAGCGATGATAATCTTACCAGTTTGGAAGAGCTCGACCAAACCGATCGCAGACACGATAGTCGTATCTTTCAGTGCAATAACGAATTGGTTGACGAAGTTTGGAAGCATCAGTTTAGTCGCTTGAGGCAATATGATCTTGCGCATGGTCTTGCTATAAGAAATCCCGAGGCTTCGACTAGCTTCCATCTGTCCGGCAGGGACTGCTTGAATCCCTCCTCGAACAATCTCAGCAATATAAGCAGCAGCATTGAGGGAGAGAGCGATGGTACCTGCAAGGAAGTCATTGATTGGTGATTGATGACCTGTCATGGACTCGATCAAATTAGGAATTCCCCAGAAGATGAAGGCAGCAAGGATCATCAGTGGGATACCACGGATGACATCGACGAAGATCTCAGCTGTCCAACGAAGCCATTTATAAGGACTGACACTGAACATTCCAAAGATGATCCCAATCACCATAGCGATCGCAAATGATAGAAGTGCTAGTGCAATAGTGACACCAAGTCCACTTAACAATTGTTTGTAGTTGTTTTGGAGCAAGCCCCAGATAGTCGTTTCATCTACTGCAGTAGATTCTGTGGATTCTTCGCTATCGCTTGAAAGGTACTTATCCAAGATCTTTTGGTATTCGCCACTTTCTTTTAAGTTGGCCAAACCGTTGTTAAACATTTCAATCAATTCAGGGTTTGAATCCTTTTGAACTGCAAAGGCAGTCTGACCACTTGGAGTTCCTTCGATAGGTGTTTTGAATTTACGTCCTTGTTTAATGGCGTATTTGATCACAGGTTCGTCATCCATGATAGCAGCTACAGAACCAGAGTTTAAGCTGTCATACATAGAAGCCCCATCTGAGAAGGTTTTGATTTTATAGCCATACTTGCTCTTGTTTTCCTCGAGGAAAGTTTGAGAAGCAGTACCATTTTTGACACCAACTGTTTTTCCTTTTAGATCTTCGTAGGAAGAAATCTTACTACTTTCTTGAACTGCTAGGATCGAATTCGTTGTGTAGTATGGGTCAGAGAAGTCAAAAGTTGCCTTACGAGCATCTGTTACAGTCATGCCTGCAATCATTCCGTCCGCATTTCCATTCTGAACATCACTGACGGCGGCATCAAAACCAGGGTTGCTAATTTCTAGAGTAAAGCCTTGGTCTTTGGCAATGGCCTTAATTAATTCCATATCAATCCCAGTGTATTTGCTTTGATCATTTTGGAAGACGAAGGGAGCAAAAGAGGAATCACTAGAAATTTTGTATTTTTTCTTCTTAGGAGTCGCCTTTTGGCCAGCTTTTGTGCTCGTTTCAGGAACAGCAGAAGTGCTGGCGGTAGTCGTTGTTGAAGATGATGATTGGCTGCTACCAGTCCATTTTTCAATAATTTGGTCTAGTGTACCATCTTTCTTCATTTGAGCAAGGGCAGTATTGAATTGTTTAATAAGGTTTTCATGGGACCCATCTTTTTTGACTCCAAAAGCAAAGCTTCCAACAGCTTCTCCTTCCATATTAATAGAAAGATCTTGGCCTTGCTTAATGGCATATTCGATAACAGGTTGGTCGTCCATAATGGCATCCACTGCACCGGTTGATAAACTATTGTTCATCAAATCACTGGTATCGAATGTCTTGATTGTATAACCGTACTGATCTTTGTTCTTCTGAAGGAAGCGTTGAGCAGCTGTTCCGTTTTTGACTCCGACCGTTTTTCCTTTGAGCTGGTCATAGGAAGTGATTTTGTTAGCTTTCTTAGTCGCAATCACGACTTTTGTATCATAGTAGGTATCAGACATCGCAAAGACTTGCTCACGTTCCTTGGTCTTGGTCATCCCTGCCATAATGGCATCGGCTTGACCAGCTTGAACTGCATTGACCGCTGCATCAAAGCCTGGGAACGATTTTTCTAAGGTCCATCCGTTAATTTCAGCGACCTTATCCAAGATTTCAACATCAATTCCTTTATAAACTTGGTCTGAGTCTTTGAATTCGAAGGGCGCATATGCCGTATCGAAAACGACTTTTACAGTTTCAGCCTGTGCTTGACTCGCAAAGGCGAATAGTGGAAATAAGAAAAGCAAACATGCTACTAGTTTTTTCTTCATTTCGTTCTCCTTTATATCAAATCCAGTTGTCTCGAGAAGAGCAATGGAAGGGATACCCAAAAGGGCTCAAAAAAATAAAGAATTCATACTGAAAACAAGTATGAATTTCATCATTTATTAGTTACGAGGATTATCATACCATAAATGAAACCTAAAATCAAGAATTTTAACCAATCCATGTTATGTTTTCTGACATCATTAAATATTGCAGTCTCTGATTTTCTTTGTTACAATGAAACTATAAGATAAAAGGAGGAAGATAATGAAGAAAGGTAACATTTTTCAAGATATAAAAACTGACACCTCATGGTCAGTACTTGTTTCTACACTATTCTATGTGTTCTTAACTTTCCTATTTGTTGAAGGTGGGCTTTGGCTTGGGAGTGAGTTTGTAGGACCATTTTCTCTAGTCATAGAGTTTTTAACGGAGCTCTTTTCACCAGGAAATGGAGGCGCAAGTGTTCAAGAGTTCTTCTACCATTATTTTCTCTATTATGAGCTTTTCAGTTTTGTATTCATTCTCATCCTCTTTATTTTTTGGGTGAAGTTCATTGAGAAGAATCCCTTATCGACGTTAGGTTTTGTAAAAAGGAATTGGCTTAAGTATCTATGTTGGGGGATCTTGCTTTCCCTTCTTCAAATGGGAGTCATTGCACTTGTCTACCAGGTAGGTGGAATCGGGACTTTTGAGCTAAATGAATTAAGTTTAGAACCCATCCTCTTTATTCTCGGTTTATTTCCATTTTGGCTCCTTCAAGGAGGGACTGAAGAAGTAGCGACGCGGGGTTGGCTCCTCACTCGGATTGCAGCAAGAGCTAATCTACCATTAGCGATCGCAGTTTCTAGTAGTCTCTTTGGCTTTCTTCATCTGGGAAATTCAGGAGTGACCTTCTTATCCGTCCTGAATATTGTCCTTGATGGGGTGCTAGCTGGTCTGCTCCTTGTCTACACCGATAGTATCTGGCTAGTGGTCGCTCAACACGGTACTTGGAACTATGTACAAGGAAATCTCCTTGGTTTTCAAGTCAGTGGGACGGGCGCAGATGCGTCTATCTTTAGCTTTACCATGGGATCAGGACCTGACTGGCTAACTGGAGGAGCATTTGGTGCAGAAGGATCGATCATCACCACTTTGGTTCTTCTATTATCCGTCGTGATTGTTTACCGCTTAGGTGAAAGAAGAGAAAAAGTTGTTAATGAACAAGTGTGAAATGGCTGATAGGAAATAAAAATAAAAACGAAGACTGGCAAAAGTGCCGGTCTTTTTTATCAATTATATAAAACAAGCCGAACACCTAATGATGAGTTCGGCTTGTTTTATATAATGGGAATAATTAGCTTGACTTGGGCACCATTATGAATATTTTCTAAATGCATCGTTCCATTATGAAGTTTCATGACGCGTTTTACGAAAGATAAACCAAGTCCATAGTGACTTTCTTGAGAAAGTGTTCTTGCTTGGTCCTCTTTATAGAAAAGATTTCCAGCATGTTGTAAAACATTTTTTGAAAATCTAGATTGATTATTCCATATAGTTAGAACTAATCGATTATTTTCTTGTGACATTGTTAGCTGTATCTTTGCATCATTATCTTTTTGATGTTGTATTGCATTATTAATAATATTTGTGATTGCTCGAAAAAACAAATTGGAATGAATGGCAATTTGTGTTGATGGAGTTACTGTATTTGAAAAAACAAATTGTGTATTTCTCGGGAGTAACGGAGTGATCTGTTCCTTCAATTGATGAGTTACTTGTTGAATTGATATGTTTTCAAGTTGAATATCATGGTCATAAAAAGTTTTGGAGTATTGGATGAAGTGGTTAAAATAATCATTTAATTGAATACTTGCTTGCTCCAGATCTTTTAGACATTCCATTGCTTGAGGTGTTTGCTCGGTGGATTGTAAGAATTCGGCATTTCCTCTGATGACAGTTAGAGGGCTACGAAGATCATGTGCAGCGCTAGATACTTGAAACATGAGTTCTTTTTTTTGATCTTTTTCATTTTGAATTCTATTTTTTATTTCAGATTGCATTTTTTCGATCAGATCGTTTGTTTCAATGAATTCTTTAATCTGCAAATGGTGATGTTCATTTTTGGTGAAATATAGACCACTATGATAAACCATGTTCAATTCTGTTTGAATCTTGGTTAATAATTGTTTAATATTTATTACAATGATAAAAATTAAAATGATGCAAAGATAAATCCAAGAACTGACGCTAAAAAATAAAGCAAAGTGATTGGCATTTTTCTCATTAATTCCAGATACAGAAGATAGAAGAGCTGGAACTATGTAAAAAAGTATCAGACATAGAAGAAATTGCCAAATGATTTTAAGGTAAGTACGCTTAATGAGTTGCTTGATTGTCAATTCTTTTTCCATTTGTATCCTCCTCCCCATATTGTTTTGATGGGGTCAATTTGATGGATCTTAAATTTTTGTCTAATTTGATAGATGTATTCAGTAATGGATCGTAGTTGTGCATCAGAGTCTACAGGATAGAGGTAATTGTAAAGTTCTTCTATGCTAAATATTCGGTTCTCATTTTTTGCTAAAAGATAAAGTAAATCAAACTCTCGCTTAGTTAATGAAATTCTCTTTGATTGATAATAAACTTCTTGACTATCTCGATAAAAAGCTATATTTGAATCCATCTCTTCTTTAGAGGCGTTGTGAGATCTTTCTTCTCTACGAAGGTGCATTTGAATTCTTGCAATCAATTCTTTAATGCTGAATGGTTTTGTGATGTAATCATCGGCTCCGGCTTGTATTCCTTTTAGTAAATCTTCTTCAAAATCTTTAGCGGTTAGAAATAGAATTGGAGTAGTAATTTGTGAACGAATGGAACGACAGATTTCTAAACCAGAAATAGGCATCATGACATCAAGTAGAATTAGATCGAATCCAGTAAAGTCGCAGATATTGATCTCCTCTATATATTTACGAGTTTCCACGTGAAAGTTATTCGCTTTTAATGCATTCGCTATTAATCGTAAGATTTTTTCATCATCGTCAATGGCTAAAATTTTATACTTCATAGTCCCTCCAATTGTATGAGCATATTATAGCAAATATAAAATGCAATTTGTTAGAAATGAAGAAAATAATTATTCTGATAATTTCCTGATTTTCTCCTGTTATACTTGCTCCAAGTGAAGGTGGAATTTCACTAAAAGTCAGAAGGGAAAAAGAATGAATGATAACAATTCAAAAGCTACATAAGGAATATAATAATAAAATTGTCCTTCAAAACGTGTCTTTCAAAGCCAAAAAAGGTGAGATTACTGGATTGATTGGACCGAATGGATCCGGAAAATCAACTTTAATCAGAATTTTACTTGGTTTAGAAAATAGTCAAACGGGGATAGCGTTGATCAATGGCAAAAAATACTCTCAATTGGGAGATAATCCTTTTGGTATTGTTGGATCATTCCTAGATAGTTGCCAACCTTATCCAACTAGAACAGGATTTCAGCATCTTCGGTGGATTGGCTTGGCTTGTGGCGTTGACAAAAATAGGTGCAATGAATGTTTAGAGTTGGTGGGGTTAAGTGAAGCTAAAAATAAAAAAGTAAAAGACTATTCATTAGGAATGAAGCAACGTCTTGGGTTAGCAACAGCATTATTAGCAAATCCTGATATCTTAATTTTAGATGAACCAATCAATGGACTAGATCCAGAGGGTATACGCTGGGTACGCAATTTTTTGCAGTCTTTTGTCAATGAAGGTAAAACTGTCTTAATGACAAGTCATTATATGAGTGAGTTAGAATTAACTGTAGATCATCTAGTTGGTATTTCTAATGGGAAAATTGTTATTGATGCTCCTACAAAAGATATTTTGAAACAGTTTGGATCTTTTGAGGAAGCATATTTTAAGGCGCTCGAAGGGAAAGAAGGTGAATAATATGTTGAAACGTTCCTTTTTTAGTGACCTCTATAAATATTGTAGTTTAGTTACTTTTAAATCCACTTTTTTTCTTATTTTGGGAGTCAGCATATTTTTTACAATTCAAAATATCCAGGTGATAAATGCCTTAGTAGAAGGAAATGGCCAAGCAGTTAACCTTGATCCGTCTATGTTATCATCGAATCCAGTCTATACAGTCAGGGATGCTCTCTTATCCTCTCCCTACCAAGCAAGTGTTATTTTCTTGCCAATCTTGGTTTCACTTGTTTATTCAACCCATTACCAATTTGGTGATGATAATTTTACTCAGTTATTGATCCCAAACTGGAAAGTTCGTCTTACTGGGTTTATGGCAAGTTCGATTGTTTTATCGTTACTTTCTACTTTAATAATTTCTATAGTAAATGCTGTTATCTTACTCATTTTTCTAGATTCAACTTTAAAGAATTATTTAGAATTGACTTTGTTCTTAGATGTTACGGTAAGAGTTATGATATTTGCAATCGTTCTTACTTTATTAGCTTTACTTTTCGTAATAGTAACGAAAAAATCAATGACTTCATTAATTGCAGATGTTTTATTATTGGTAATCAGTTTATCAGGTATTCTAAGAGGAATTTCCTCTAAAATAGAAAATCTATTGCCTTTGATTGGAGCAAAGTCATTTGCTTTTGGCCGAATTGAAGGGACTCAAACGAGCCAATTGTATGGATTTACACTTTTAGTAGTAGAAGGGATCTTGTTCTTGGTGTTCATAATGGTTGTAGAAAAGATTCGAATGGGGAGGAAGAATGGCAAAAGTATTTTTCAGTCTTATCGTCAAAAAATATAGTTTAAAACCCGTGAAGTACCAGATAACCATACAGTCATTTTTGATAGGTTTTGTGTGTCTCTTAAGTATTTTACCAGTTGCAATCAATGGTACAATTGTAGAATTATCTTTAAAGCAAGCTCTTGTTTTTGCATCAATGCTCTCTGTTGGTATTGGGAGTGTTAATGTATTTGTAGAGTTACAATCACACGAAACAAAACTAGTTTATTTGGTAAGTGGAAAAAGGATCTTAAGTTCAATTCGGATCCTGTTCGTAGAGTTATGTGATGTAGTACTACAATCAACCTTATATTTCATTGTACTGCTTATATGGTTTCATTTTTTTAGTAGCGAAAATGGTGTCAGTTTAGAAATTTTCAGTTTCTATTTGATTGGCTCCATCCAATACTTTTTGATTTCTTACTTCTTAAGTTATTTTTTCAAAAGTCCAATGGGGAGTTTAGCTATTTTGCTACTTTTTCCTATTTTGGTACAACCATTCATAGAAAGAGTAGTGGAACCATTGACTAGTTATCTATTTTATAATATTGTTGCGGATACCATATTAGGTAGTGCTTCCAATTTGCAACTCTGTATTTACGTTTTTGGACTTGTAAGTTCACTTGGAGCGACTCTCTACCTCTTGGTAAGGAATCAAGAAGTTAAGTAGTAAATAAAAATGATACTGATGAGCGAACCTTGCTAATTTTGTAAATCAATGACATTGATGTTAATTACGTATTTCATGGTTTTAGAATAAAAGACAAGACTTTCGAAGTAATTGCGAGAGTCTTGTTTAGTTTCCATGCTAATGCGTGTCTAATTAATGATGTTGTAATTCGGACATATCCCGATTTAACGGATCATTTTGTAACATGTTGTCTTCCCTCTTCATTCCTCATCTCAGAGAATTCTAGTGATTTATGGTAAAATAAGGTCTATATATGTGAGGACAAAGAGATGATTAATCGAATTACAGATAACAAATTTAAACTCGTTTCCAAATACCAACCGTCTGGGGATCAACCGCAGGCTATTGAACAGTTGGTGGATAACATCGAGGGTGGTGAGAAGGCGCAAATCCTGATGGGAGCGACTGGTACGGGGAAGACCTATACCATGAGCCAGGTCATTGCCCAAGTCAATAAACCGACCTTGGTCATCGCCCACAATAAGACGCTAGCAGGCCAGCTCTATGGAGAGTTCAAGGAATTTTTCCCGGAGAATGCGGTCGAGTACTTCGTATCTTACTATGATTACTACCAACCAGAAGCCTATGTGCCTTCGAGCGATACCTACATCGAAAAGGATAGCTCAGTCAATGATGAGATTGACAAGCTTCGTCACTCCGCGACTTCAGCATTGTTAGAGCGTAACGATGTCATCGTTGTCGCATCTGTTTCATGTATTTACGGTTTGGGTTCGCCGAAGGAATATGCCGATAGCGTAGTGAGTCTGCGTCCAGGTCTGGAGATTTCTCGTGATAAACTACTCAATGACCTGGTGGACATCCAGTTTGAGCGCAATGACATCGACTTTCAACGGGGGAAATTCCGTGTTCGGGGAGATGTGGTCGAGATTTTCCCAGCTTCGCGTGATGAGCATGCCTTTCGCGTTGAGTTCTTTGGGGACGAGATTGACCGCATCCGTGAGGTTGAAGCTCTGACGGGCCAGGTTCTGGGAAATGTGGACCACTTGGCCATTTTCCCAGCTACCCACTTCGTGACCAATGACGATCATATGGAAGTAGCCATTGCCAAGATTCAGGCGGAATTAGAAGAGCAGTTGAAGGTCTTCGAAAAAGAAGGCAAGCTCTTAGAAGCCCAGCGCCTGAAACAACGGACCGAGTATGACATCGAAATGTTGAGGGAGATGGGCTACACCAACGGGGTCGAAAACTACTCCCGGCATATGGATGGCCGGAGTGAAGGAGAGCCGCCTTACACCCTTCTTGACTTCTTCCCAGAAGATTTTCTCATCATGATCGATGAAAGCCACATGACCATGGGACAGATCAAGGGAATGTACAATGGTGACCGTTCTCGTAAGGAAATGCTGGTCAACTATGGTTTCCGTTTGCCGTCTGCCTTGGATAACCGGCCACTGCGTCGGGAGGAGTTTGAAAGCCATGTCCACCAGATTGTCTATGTGTCAGCGACACCGGGTGATTATGAGATGGAACAAACCGATACTGTCATCGAACAGATCATTCGTCCGACAGGTCTACTCGATCCCGAGGTGGAAGTGCGCCCTACCATGGGACAAATGGACGATCTCTTGGGTGAGATCAATGCGCGTGTAGAACGGGGAGAGCGGACATTTGTCACCACCCTGACCAAGAAGATGGCAGAGGACTTGACCGACTACTTCAAAGAAATGGGTGTCAAGGTCAAATACATGCATTCGGATATTAAGACTTTGGAGCGGACAGAAATTATCCGTGATTTGCGTCTGGGTGTCTTTGATGTCTTGGTCGGGATCAACCTCCTTCGGGAAGGGATTGACGTACCGGAAGTGAGTCTAGTTGCCATCCTCGATGCGGATAAGGAAGGTTTCCTCCGTAACGAGCGGGGACTCATCCAGACCATCGGTCGTGCTGCCCGTAATAGTGAGGGGCACGTGATCATGTATGCGGACACCATGACCCAGTCTATGCAAAAAGCTATCGATGAAACAGCCCGTCGTCGTCAGATTCAGATGGCTTATAATGAAGAGCATGGCATTGTGCCACAAACCATCAAGAAGGAAATCCGTGACCTGATCTCTGTTACAAAGGCGGTGGCCAAGGAAGAGGACAAGGAAGTGGATATCACCAGTCTCAACCGCCAAGAGCGCAAGGAACTGGTCAAGAAACTACAAAGCCAGATGCAAGAAGCCGTCGAAGTGCTTGACTTTGAGTTAGCAGCGCAAATCCGTGATATGATGTTGGAAGTCAAGGCCTTGGATTAGATAGGATAATGCGAATGAAGATTATCATTAAAACAATGGAAACTCCTGAAGAGATAGAAGGAAAATCTCTCGTTCATTGGCAAACGTGGAGAGAGGCTTATGACAATCTTTTACCCGCGGAATTTCAGGAGACGATGACTTTAGATAGATGTCGTTTCTTTAGTCAAAAGTATCCAGAAAATACCTTGATTGCGATGGATGGAAAGAAAGTCGTTGGATTTATCAGCTATGGAAATTTTCGTGATGAGGCCATTCAAGCTGGTGAAATCATTGCTTTATATGTTTTAAAAGACTATTATGGAAAAGGTATTGCTCAGAAATTAATGAAGGAAGCTTTGAGGACTCTTGATCATTTTTCTGAAATTTATTTATGGGTATTGAAAGATAATAAGCGAGCCATTGCTTTCTATCAAAAAATGGGTTTTACTTTTGATGGGCAAGAAAAAATACTTAAACTTGGAAAACCCGTTAAGGAATTGCGGATGATGTGTTCTTCAAATAAAAATTCCTAAAGGACCTATCTATCAATCTTTGAACCATTATCAATTAATCAAGTAAAAAAATAAAAGAGATAGAAAGAACCAAATAAATGAAGGAGAAGTCGAATGAAAATTCTAGTCATCAATGGGCATCCAGATAAGGAAAGTTACTGTCAGGCTATTTTTCAAACCATAGTCGAAACTATTGACTCAAAGCGCCATGAGCTTGAAGTCATCAGTCTCAATGAAGAGGATTTTGACCCTGTATTACGCTATGGCTATCGAAAGCGGATGGAAGAAGATCCCTTTATCCTTCGGTCTCAGGAATTGATCCAGTGGGCGGATCATTTCATCTTTGTCTATCCCATCTGGTGGAGTAGTATGCCGAGCCTCATGAAGGGCTGGATCGATCGGGTCTTTACACCGGGGATTGCTTACTCGGCCAATGATCAGGGAAGCTTTATCTGGAATTACCTCAGAGGCAAGCAATTTAAGAAGTTACTCAAAGGCAAAACAGCTAGTATTTATGCGACCTCCATGGCGCCTACTTGGTGGTACAAGATTTTTTCAGGCCCTCTCAACATTCCGGATAGTTATGGCATCTCTGTTTTGAAGAATGCCGTCTTGAACCACTGTGGGATCAAAACCAAGCGTGTCTGCATTTTGGGAGAAGTCGGCCGGGATGTGAACACCGCTAGCATGCGGGAACAGCATCTCCGAAAGGTAGCAGCAGAAGTGGAGAAACTTTGATCAGAGATGTGTTACTACTGATAAGCTAGTGTCTTTAGTTGTATTTTGATTAGCTTTTGGTTAAACTATTAACATACTCTATAAAAAATAGGAATGATTCAATATGCTACTTTTTATCTATATGATCTATGTCATTTATTCACTATCAAAAATGAAAAATGAAGGTAAAAGAGTCTCAATTTTCACTAAGTTGATTGTTTACGGCTTATTGATACTCTCCTCGTTTATGCTCTATTTCAGTTTTTTGTCATTTTTATTTAGCCCGTTGCCATTTTTTGGCTTTCTAGCTGCTCTTGCTATTGGGGGCGTGATGCTCTCTCTGAGATTGATCATTGCCATTCTTTTGCTTTTATTATCGCTCAGCCTATTCTTAGATAGTAAAAACAGTGATCCGGATACGCCTCTGATTGATCATTGGCTTCGATTAGGAGTTCATATCCTATTGATCATTATTTAAAAGAAGATTATTCGTTTTTTAAATCTCCACCAATGTTTACATAGGAGAGGTCAATTATGGGAAAGTATGTGAACCTGTTTAGGATTTTGTATCTGACTCTATTACTTTTTGTTATTGCTAACTTCATATTAGGCTTCTATGGTTACGCCTTTACTCCGCTCCTGTGGAACCCTTGGTTGTATCTAGGAGCAGTGACGATTTTTTGTCACATCTGGTATCGCTTCTATCGAACTCACGCAGTCAATTGGAAGAATGTAGTGGGGCTACTGTTTAGTTTCTTTGTTAGCCTGATCCTAGTATTATTCATTGTGTTTTTCTTTAGTTTTGATGGTCATGGTTCGGTAATGATTCACTCAGAATATTATTTAAAAGAGAAGTCAATTGTCTTTCAAAGAGGCTCCCTTTTAGATGCCTTTGATGAATACCATGAGCTGGTGAATCCCTTTGTCATGAAAAAAGAGATAAAGAAAAAAGTTTATATTGATTAATTGTCAATATCATAGAAAGGAAATATATGTCACGTACAACGCCTACTATACTGTGCAATCTTTGCATGGTCGAAGATCTTGAAAATGGGAAAGTAGTCCTCCAATACCGCTCACCTGAAAAGACTCACTGGGCGGGCTATGCTTTTCCGGGTGGCCATATCGAAGAAGGCGAGAGTCTGGTCGAGTCAGTTATCCGTGAGATTGAAGAAGAAACTGGCCTCACCATTTTCAACCCCCGATTGGTCGCTGTAAAAAACTGGCAGTTAGAGGATGGCATCCGCTACATCGTCTTTTGCTACAAAGCGACAGAATTTACAGGCCAGCTAAGATCGTCTGATGAAGGAGAAGTTTCTTGGGTTGAGAAGGACCAATTAGAAAAGTTGGACTTGTCCTACGACATGCTTCCTCTGCTGGAAGTGATGGAAGACCCGGATTTGTCTGAGTTCTATTATCGCAAACGGACAGACGATGATTGGGAAAAATTTCGCTATTAAGGAGTTGGGTAGACCAGCTCTTTTCTTATTCTTGTAAGAAGTCGAAAAAAGTAGTATGATGGAAGGGTTTAGGAATACCTGATCTAGGGGGATTTATTATATATGAAGGATTTTCACTTTGATGCCATTGCAGCATTTGAAAATTACGAGATTGAAACCATGAGAGATGGCCATGTGGTGGTGACAACCAAGGTGGTCGAATCGTCGCTCAATTATTATGGAAACGCGCACGGCGGCTATCTCTTTACCCTGTGTGACCAGATCAGTGGCTTGGTCGTGATTTCACAGGGAGTAGATGGTGTGACCTTGCAGTCTTCCATCAATTATTTGAAAGCAGGGCGCCTAGGAGATATCCTAACCATCCACGGGGAATGTGTCCACAGTGGACGGACGACTCGGGTTGTGGATGTCGATATTACCAATCAGGAAGGTGCCAATGTCTGTAAGGCCACCTTTACCATGTTTGTAACGGGAGAAAGAGATGAATCAGCAAAAGTACGCATTTAAAAACTATATTTTTGATTTTTATGGAACCTTGGTCGATATCGAAACCGATGAGTCGAGTCCAGTCTTATGGGAGACCATGGCCCAGATCTACCAGTCCTATGGTGCTCATTATACAGGGGAAAGTTTGCAAGTCCGCTATAAGGAGTTGGTGCAGCAAGCTGAGCAAAGTATCGCTAAGGAAAAACAGGTTACATATCCGGAGATTGATTTGACCGTGATTTTCGTTCAACTCTATCTAGAGAGTCATCCAACAGGAGCCAGTGTCCATCATTTCAAAGAGTGGGGACGCTTGATTGCTCGGACCTTCCGTGTCCTCTCTCGCAAAAGATTGGAGCTCTATCCGCACACGAAAGAAGTCTTAGAAGACATGAAAGCTGCAGGGTGTCGGATCTATCTCTTATCCAATGCCCAAGCGGACTTTACCAACCCAGAGATTGATTTGGTTGGCTTGAGAGAGATTTTTCATGACATTTATCTGTCGTCTGATGCAGGGATTCGCAAACCTCAGCGCGAATTTCTCATGAAAGTTATCAAAGACCACCAGTTGAATCCGAATAAAACAGTCATGATAGGGAATGACTTCACTACAGATGTGGCTGTAGCGAAAAGCATCGGCATGCAAAGTATCTTGATCAATACCTTCCCCTACTCGGACGAAGAATTACAGAATAAGAGTCAAGCAGGCGTGCGCGTGATTCAAGACATTCAGGAATTGCAAGAGGATTAAAGGTTACCATCAATTTTAGGAGGCCAAGTTGCCTCTTCTTTTATTGACAATGCTACAGTTAAACAGAATTTGTCAAAATTTCCCTTTCATGGTATACTATGGGAGTTAATTTTGATAAGGAGATTGAAATGAATAACTTACCAAACTGTCCAAAATGTAATTCTGAATATGTCTATGAAGATGGTGCCCTCTTGGTCTGTCCAGAGTGTGCTTATGAATGGAACCCAGCTGAAGTTGTGGAAGAAGAAGGTGTTGTAGCCATCGACGCGAATGGAAATAAATTGGCTGATGGTGATACTGTCACCTTGATCAAAGACTTGAAAGTGAAGGGCGCACCAAAAGATTTGAAACAAGGAACGCGCGTGAAAAACATCCGTATCGTCGAAGGCGACCACAATATCGATTGTAAGATTGATGGCTTTGGTGCAATGAAACTCAAATCAGAATTTGTGAAGAAAATCTAAGGATAAGAAGAAGGGCCTAAACCCTTTTCTTTTGGGAGAATACTATGAAATTCAAACTATTGTTTAGCTATCGTTTTCTATTGTTTATCTTGAGTGTGATCGGCGTTTATCTGCAACTGACCAAGCATGGTGGCTTTGGGATGATGCTCTATTACACCATTTTGTCCAACATGTTGGTCATGTTCTTTATGGGGGACATGGTCTGGCGCATGCTTCGTGGTCGTTCGACCCAGACTCAGGGCTATCTTCGTTTAAAAGGTGGTGTCACCATGTCTATCATGATTACCTGTGTCATCTACCACTTTATGCTAGCCCCCATCGCGACACCTGAGAAGTTTTACCGCTTGGAAAACTTCCTCTGTCACTACATTGTTCCTTTGATGTTCTTCTTTGACACCCTGGTGATTGATAAACCAAAACAGTACCGTAAGTCGGATCCATTGGCTTGGACCGTGCTTCCCGTACTCTATATGGTCTTTGCTCTTCTCAACGGTTTGGTCCTTAAGTGGCCGGTTCCAGGTGCCAAAGACAGTCCTTTTCCTTATTTCTTTATCAATGTCAATCGTTTTGGTTGGCTTTATGTGGTTAAGATGGCGACCATCATTTTTGTCGCTTATTTACTAGCTGGATGTGGCTTGTTTGCCTTGAAGAAGATTGGGAAAAAAGGAACAGATCATCATTAAATAAAAGATTTGTGGATGTAAATCCGAACATTCGTAGAAAATAATGAGTTTTTTCTTGCATCCCACTATAAACTGTGATATAGTATGGATAATTAAATAGTCCTTTAATCCTGTCCCGTGAGGCAGGCAAGGAGTCTGATCAAAATAAGGGGTGAACTAGATGCGTTCTAGATCTTATCTCTTGATATTTTTCTGAAGCCTCCTTGAAAAGGGAGGCTTTTTTCTATCAATTAGGAGGAAAAGATGAAGATCAAAGAAGTCGTTGATGATTTGACCATGAAGCGAGCGATTACTCGCATCACTTATGAAATCATTGAACGGAATAAGGATCTGAGCCAAATTGTTTTGGTAGGGATCAAAACTCGTGGCGTTTTCATTGCCAATCGCATCAAAGAAAGGTTAGCACAGCTAGAACAAATAGAAGTTCCAGTCTGTGAATTGGATACCAAGCCTTTCCGTGATGATATCAAAGTAACAGAAGATTCAACCGTTTTACCAGTAGATATTACTGGCAAAGATGTCATCCTGATTGATGATGTCCTTTATACAGGTCGGACCATTCGAGCAGCCATCGATAATCTTGTCAGTCGTGGACGTCCATCGCGTGTCAGCCTGGCAGTCCTAGTGGATCGTGGTCATAGAGAATTACCGATCCGACCAGATTATGTTGGAAAGAACATTCCAACAAGTCGATCAGAGGAAATTATTGTCGAGATGACTGAGCTAGATGGTCAAGATCGCATCTTGATCGAGGTGAGTGAATAAGGTAGTTTTCAAATCGTCGCTATATACAGGAGTGACTGAGGAAGCTTCCTGTATTGTTTTCACATATGCATATCTTTGGAATGGAGTTACAACATGTCTACAAATCAAATCGCACTTAAAAACCTTGTCTCAATGGAAGCTTTATCAAACGAAGAAGTTATGGCCTTGATTAAGCGTGGTATTGAGTTTAAAAATGGAGCAAAAGCTCATTATGATGAGCAACATATCGTGGCTAACCTCTTCTTTGAGTCATCAACACGTACGCACAAAGCATTTGAAGTGGCTGAGTTGAAATTAGGTTGTGACCTCCTTGACTTTGATGTGAAAACGAGCTCTGTAAACAAGGGTGAAACTCTGTACGATACCATTTTGACCATGTCAGCTCTCGGAGTTGATATCTGCGTCATCCGTCACCCAGAAGTAGACTACTACAAGCAATTGATTGAAAGTCCAACTATCACAGCCTCTATTGTCAACGGGGGAGATGGATCTGGTCAACACCCAAGCCAAAGTTTACTAGACTTGATGACCATCTATCAAGAGTTTGGTCACTTTGATGGACTCAAGGTTTGTATCGCTGGTGACTTGGATCACTCACGGGTGGCAAAATCAAATATGCAAATCTTGAAACGTTTGGGAGCAACCCTCTACTTTGCAGGCCCAGACGAATGGAGAAGTGCGGAATTTGAAGAATACGGAACCTTTGTGACGATTGATGAAGTGATCGAAGAGGTCGATGTCATGATGTTCCTACGTGTGCAACACGAGCGTCATGATTATGAGTCACTCTTCTCAAAAGAGAACTACCATCGTTTGCATGGCTTGACACAAGAACGCTATGATCGTATGAAAGACACAGCCATCTTGATGCACCCAGCTCCAGTAAACCGTGATGTGGAGATTGCTGACCACTTGGTAGAAGCTCCTAAATCACGCATCGTGGAGCAAATGACCAATGGTGTCTTTGTCCGTATGGCTATCATCGAAGCGGTTTTAGCTGGACGTAAATAATATGTAAAAAAGAAAGGAGAAGTGAGAGAGTCTACAAAAAGGTGGTCTTTTCTCACTTTTCTTTTTGGAGTTTGTAAGGAGAATTTATGGTAAAACGTCTCTTAGTGTTAGAAGATGGGACGGTTTTTGAAGGAACTGGTTTTGGAGCTGATACCTATGTCAGTGGGGAATTGGTCTTAAATTCTGCCATGACGGGTTATCAGGAGTTGATTACCGACCAGTCCTATAAGGGGCAAATATTAGCCTTTACTTTTCCAGTTATCGGTACAACTGGGATAAACCGAGATGATTATGAATCTATTTTTCCTGGGTGTCTAGCAGTGGTAGTGCACCAATTAGCGAGTCATCCCAGTAATTGGCGCAAACAATTATCCTTAGATGCTTACCTGAAAAAACACAATATTCCAGGGATCCAAGGAGTCGATACTCGAAAGCTGGCTAAAATTGTCACTGAACATGGAAGTATCAAGGCTACAGTGGTCAATGAGGGGGATGCAATCGAGCATATCTTGGATCAGCTCCGGGCAACTGTCTTGCCTTTTGACCAAGTCCGCCAGGTGTCGACCAAAACCCCCTATGCTGCACCAGGGTTTGGTAAGAGTATCGTCTTGATCGACTTGGGCTTACGGCATTCCGTTTTGCGTCAATTGATTGCACGAGGTTGTAACGTCACGGTCGTTCCTTATTCTATTAAATTGAAGGAATTAAAGGATTTGCAGCCGGATGGCATTATTCTATCCAGTGGTCCAGGGAATCCTCATCATATCGATGGTATTTGCCAGGTTATTGCTAAAATCGATCCTCATATTCCAATTATGGGAATCGGCTTGGGGGCAGAATTGCTGGCCCTTGCCCACGGGGGAAGCCTCACCAAACTAAAAAGTCCTCATCGAGGACTTAACATTCCTGTAAAAGAAGTTGCTACTGGAAAAGTCGAAATCACTAGCCAGAATCATCAGTACAACATCGAGCGTGATACTCTTCCACGAGATTTTCTGATCACCCATGAGGAGCTTCATGATCACTCTATCGAGGCCTTTCGTCACCGCTATCTTCCCTTGATAGGTGTCCTCTACCATATTGAGTCCAGTCCAGGACCAAGGGAAAGTCTTTATTTCTATGATGAATTTATGGATTTGATTGAAAGTAAATTAGACGAAAGAAGGGAGGAGTTATGGTCATGAATCAAGTAACGCTGTTGTGTGCAGAATCCTTCAATGATGTCAGTTTGCTTGGAGCACTCACGTCTTGTCCCTTATTAAAAGAACGTGGTTACCAGACAGAAGTCCTCTATTGTGGAGACGAGAACGGAATCACCAAAGAAGAAGGAGATGCTGTTTCCGTTATTCGTTTAAAGTTGGACAGTCTCAAAGAAGCCCTTCTAGCGACGAAAACCAAAAATTTACTGCTGTCTTTTGCGGATAAGCAAGTCCTTGGGCTTTTATTCCGATTGGAAGAAATTGGGTTTCTCAAGGAACACAAGATCCGTATTCTAGGAACTTCGCTTAGGCAGTACCGTACCTTTTACCACCAGGCAGACCAAAAGTCATTTCTACAGGACTTAGGTTATCAAGTTCCTTCCTCATCCTTGGTTTCGACAGTGCGAGAGGCCATTGAGTTCTCAGAGCAGATCCAATTCCCTATTGTTGTTTGGCCACTTGCCAGCAAGCATGGGCAAGGTCGTCGGATTGCTAATAACTTGGATGATTTATGTGATGCTGTCGAAAAAGGACTAGAAGTATCGCCACAGGCTCAGTGTTTGTTGGAGCTCTCAACGGTTGGTTTCAAGGAGTTGGAATACATCGTCGTCCGAGACCGTCAGGATAATTATTATCTTGCGGGAAACATTGAGAGTATCGACCCGGTTGGGATCCATTCCAGTGATTCTTATCAAGTCATCCCAAGTCTGACGTTGACAGATACCGAGCATCAGACCTTGAGAGAGGCAGCTTTGTCTATTGTCCGGCACTTGAGACTGGTTGGAGCGACATCCATCAAGTTTGCGCTTGATCCAAAGAGTTACCAATTCTATATTCTTGAGGTCAATCCTTTTGCTTCGGATTCCTTCTCGACCATGTCCATGGCCTTAGGTTATTCGATTTACCACCAGGCCTTATGCTTAAAATTAGGCGACCACCTTTTGGACCTTCCTCATCCTACGATGAAGGGTCTTACAGCCCTGTTTGAACCCACTCTAGATCGTATTTTCTTTAAACTACCCGTCTTTCCAATGGAAAAGGTGACAAAAGTTCTCAATACACAAATTCATTCAGTTGATGCAATTCATGGGTTTGGTAGTAGTTTGGAAGAAGCCTATCAGCAAGCCGTTGAAAATTTCGGTTCGGATCAATGGCCTAAGCATATTCTAAAAGAGGTTTCGGACGATGAACTCATCCAACGGATCGCCAAACGAATGCCATATCGCTTTTCATCTATCTTAGAAGCATTTCATCGAGGGTTCGAGATGGAAGAAGTGAGTGAACTGAGTCGAATGGATCCGTTTTATCTCCAGTTTTTATATAATCTTTACTTGTATGAGCGACAAGAGAAGGAGCAACTATGTCCTGAGCTAAAATTACGTCCTTTGGATTTAACAGCTGGATTCGGTCAAGTTGGCGAAAAGGTTTCTTACTATACTTCTATCTGTGGCGAAGATGAGGCGCCAGATTGGAGTCAATGGACCTTATTGGTTGATCGAGGCGCTCCAGAAGATTCGAGCCAGATTCTTAGTCTGATAAATCACTTGAACCAAGAGCATGAAAAGGGAAGGAAAGTAGCCCTTCTGACACATCGTCCTTTTGCAGGACATGCAGCAGATACGTGCTTGCGAATCCCTCTTTCAATTTATGAGACTTACCAAGACCAGATTAATAGCCAGTTTAGTAAGGTAGTATATCTGGATGAATAGAAAAAGAGCTTCGGTCAAGATAACCGAAGCTCTTTGTTTAATTCAATAGTGTGGATTAGGAATGTCTAACAATTCCGATGATGGTATCCACTGCACGTTCCATGGTTTGAAGGCTGACATATTCAAAGCGACCATGCATATTTTCGCCACCAGCGAAAAGGTTTGGAGTTGGAATTCCCATAAAGGAAATCTTAGAACCGTCTGTACCACCGCGAATAGGTTCAATGATCGGCGTAATGCCCAAATCTTCCATGACTTCCTTAGCCAAGTTGACTGGTGTCATGTCTTTCTCGATGACTTGTTTCATGTTGTAGTACTGGTCTTTAAGGGTCAAGAGAACACGTTCGGCACCAAGTTCTTGGTTCATCTTGCTTGCGATGTCTTCCATCATGGCTTTACGGGCTTCAAAGTTCTCAGTCTCGAAGTCTCGGATAATGTAGCTAGCATGCGCTTCCTCAACAGTCCCGTCGATATTCATCAAATGGAAGAAGCCTTGGTAGCCATCTGTTTTTTCAGGGCGGTCTTCTTCAGGGAGTTGATTGTGGAAGTCAATGGCTAACTGGAGAGCATTGACCATTTGGTTCTTTGCAGTACCTGGGTGCACATTACGCCCTTTGAAGGTGATTTCAGCTCCTGCAGCAGAGAAGGTTTCGTATTGCAATTCACCAAGAGGACCACCGTCCACTGTATAAGCGAAGTCTACATTGAAATCTTCTGCATCAAACTTATCTGCTCCGACTCCGATTTCTTCATCTGGTCCAAAGCCAACTCGGATTTCGCAGTGTTTGATTTCTGGATGAGCATTCAAGTATTCGATGGCTGTCATAATCTCAGCAATCCCTGATTTGTCATCTGCACCAAGAAGGGTCGTACCGTCAGTAGTGATCAAGGTTTGACCTTTGTAGTTATGGAGGTTAGCAAAGTCGGCTGGATCTAGTGAATAACCAGAATCTCCGAGAGCAATGGTGCCACCATCATAGTTTTCGATGACTTGTGGGCTGATATTTTCCGCATTGAAATCAGCTGTATCCATATGAGAGATAAAGCCAATCTTTCGGGTGAGACTTGGATCGTTTGCCGGAAGCGTTCCGATAGCAAAACCATTTGGAAGGTAGTAGACATTCTGAAGTCCAACTCGTTCCATTTCAGGAAGCAGTACATTCTTTGCAAACTCTACTTGAGAAGCTGTACTAGGAGTTGTTGTTGAAGTCTCATCAGAGCGAGTGTTGACTTTGACATAGGTTAAAAAACGTTCTAATAATGTTGGGTATTTCATTTGTTTTTCCTTTTCTAGTTCTGTGCTTGTAAAACATAGCGCTTGATAGCAGTAGCGACACCATCTTCTTCGTTAGAAGTGGTAGTGACATCAGCCAAAGCTTTGATAGCAGCTGGAGCATTGCCCATAGCAACTCCAAGACCCGCGTACTCAATCATTTCAATATCGTTGTTCTCATCACCGATAGCCATGACCTCTTGCCTTGGAATACCTAAGTATTCAGCCAGTGCCTTTAAGCCGGTCGCTTTATTTACTCCCTTGGGAAGGATCTCGAATAGAATCGGTTGTGAGCGAATGGTGTGGAAGCGCTGGGCTAATACTTCTTCATAGGTCTCTTGAAAGACATCAATCTGCTCTTTCTGATCGATAAACATCCCTTGGAAAATCGGTTGTGCCTCAAGAATTTCTTCTAGGCCAAGTGACACGGGGACTGCAGAAACGATGCTAGCATCCATTTTAGCTATTTCAGAAGGTTCCTTATTCAAAATGATATAGCGATTTAAATCGAACAAACTTAATTGAGGATGAATCTCCTGCGTCAACTGATCGAGATAACCCAAATCTTCTTCAGATAAGGCATTATAACTGATGACGGACCAATCTGATGATTTAACAGTTGTACAACCATTATTAATCACAGAGTAGGAGTGATTACTTTTGAAGCCAATTTCTTCAAAAATTGGACGTACACCAGAGAGAGGGCGACCTGTACAGATAACGACGTGTACACCAGCAGCTTCAGCATCCAAAAGAGCCTGCTTATTAGCAGGACTAATGGTTTTGTCTGGTGATAAAAGGGTCCCATCTAAATCAATAGCAACTAATCGAATCATAGCTCATCCTCCTTAGCTGGAAGAAAGCTAGCAATGACTTTTCCGATGACCCTCGGTTCCTCTTCTAAAGGAATAATCTTATCACTGTACTTTTTATTGAGGGAAACGAGACGAATCCCTTGTGCTTCACGAAAGACACGCTTGATCAAGGTTTGCCCATCGTACTCAATAGCATAGATGGCACCAGCAGTATCGTAGAAAGTTTGCTTGATTAGAGCAACAGATCCCTTTGGATATTTAGGTTCCAGCGAGTCTGTATGAATCCAAAGTGCTAAATCATAAGCTAGTTTTTGATCAAACCAAACCAAATCTCCCTTAGAAGCACTTTGACTGGCAGCATAACTGTCGAAGACCGTATATGGTGTGTATTTCTTCTCGATACGTTTCCGTTCGGCCTGCAAAACCAACAAGCGATTGGCTTCCTCTAAGAGTGAATCTTGAAAATCCTCATCCAGTTGCTTATAGATAAACTCAATCTTAGAATCCTCCAAGGTATCTGGTTGTCCATAACGAGGATCTAGGTCAGAGATGGGGATTTCAAAGAAACTAGCAATCTTTTCTAAGTTCTCACTGACTGGGAGAGAAGTCCCTTTTACATAGCCAGTCAAGGTACTAGCTGGGATACCAGTAGTACGAGATAAATCGACCTGTTTCTTATTCTGAACCTTTAATAGTTCTCTTATTTTTTCGGAAATAATGCGCAAAGCCTCTTTATCTTGTGGGCTTGCTTTTCCACGTCCTCTTGCCAAGAGCTTCACCTCCTTTTTACATTACAATTTATTATAGCGAATTAAATCGAAAAAGTAAATAGAAATCCTTTATTGTTCATTAATTATTTTAATTCGAATTAAATAGAAACACAATATATTCTATTAATATATTTTAAAACTTGATATTTTTAGGTATAAGGTCTAAAATAAAGGAAAAGACTTCATGGAGGTAAAAGTATGATTCGGACCGTTCAAATTAAAGATGCAGGTCAAATTCGTGATTTGTGCCACCAGGCATTGGGGTATGATTCGACCCTTGAGAAAGTAACAGCTCAGATCGATAAATTCAATCAGCAAGATTCGGGTCACTTTTGCTTTGTTTACGAAGAGGACCAAACTGGAAATATTTTAGGCTATGTCGAAGCAGAAGCCTATGAGAGTATATATAGCGATCCGGGTTTAAATGTTTTAGGACTTGCTGTTTTCCCATCTGCTCAAGGACGTGGAATTGGTCGGCAATTGATGGAGCGAGTTGAAGCTCTTGCTCGAACTCATAACTATTCCTTTATTCGTTTGAGTTCTGCCTCTCATCGTAAAGATGCCCATGTTTTTTATGAACATATAGGTTATGAAGGAAATAAAACACAGAAGCGATTTTTGAAAATAATGGATTAAGATAGGCAAAGGCCTATCTTTTTTGTTATAATATACTGAATAGTTTTATAAGGATGAAAAAATGAATTTAGAAGAATTAAAGAAACGACAAGAGAAGATTCGGAACTTCTCGATTATCGCCCATATTGACCACGGAAAGTCAACCTTGGCGGACCGAATCTTAGAAAAAACTGAGACCGTTTCTAGTCGGGAAATGCAAGCCCAGCTCTTGGACAGCATGGACCTAGAACGGGAACGTGGGATTACTATTAAGCTTAATGCCATCGAGTTGAATTACACGGCAAAAGACGGAGAAACCTACATCTTCCACTTGATTGACACACCGGGACACGTGGACTTTACTTATGAGGTTTCTCGTTCGCTGGCTGCCTGTGAGGGAGCCATTCTCGTAGTGGATGCGGCTCAAGGGATCGAAGCGCAGACCCTAGCCAATGTTTACCTGGCTTTGGATAATGATTTGGAAATCCTGCCAGTTATCAATAAAATCGATTTGCCAGCTGCCGATCCAGAACGGGTGCGCACAGAAGTAGAAGACGTCATTGGTCTGGATGCCAGTGAAGCAGTTCTAGCTTCAGCCAAGGCTGGTATCGGGATTGAAGAGATTTTGGAACAAATCGTTGAGAAAGTTCCAGCTCCTACTGGGGATGTTGCTGCTCCATTGCAAGCCTTGATCTTTGACTCAGTATACGACTCATATCGTGGAGTTATCCTTCAAGTTCGGGTGGTTAATGGTATGGTGAAGCCTGGTGACACCATCCAGTTGATGAGCAATGGCAAGACCTTTGATGTGACAGAGGTAGGGATTTTTACTCCTAAAGCGGTTGGTCGTGATTTCCTTGCGACAGGAGATGTTGGTTATATTGCAGCCTCTATCAAGACTGTTGCGGACACCCGTGTCGGGGATACGGTGACCCTAGTGACCAATCCAGCAAGTGAGCCCCTTCATGGTTACAAGCAAATGAACCCAATGGTCTTTGCCGGTCTTTACCCAATCGAATCTAACAAATACAACGATCTTCGGGAAGCTTTGGAGAAGTTGCAATTGAATGACGCTAGTCTTCAATTTGAGCCTGAAACATCTCAAGCCCTTGGTTTTGGTTTCCGGTGTGGTTTCTTAGGACTCCTTCATATGGACGTTATCCAAGAACGCTTGGAGCGCGAGTTCAATATTGACTTGATTATGACAGCGCCGTCTGTAATCTATAAGGTCAATTTGACAGATGGAGAAGTGCTGGATGTGTCCAATCCGTCTGAGTTCCCAGATCCAACCAAGATCGCTTCGATCGAAGAACCTTATGTCAAAGCGCAAATCATGGTGCCTCAAGAGTTTGTCGGAGCTGTCATGGAATTGGCCCAACGCAAACGTGGGGACTTTGTGACCATGGACTACATCGACGAAAATCGGGTTAATGTGATCTATCAAATCCCACTGGCGGAAATAGTCTTTGATTTCTTTGATAAATTGAAATCTTCTACGCGTGGTTATGCGAGCTTTGACTACGAGCTGTCTGAATACCGTCCATCTAAATTGGTTAAAATGGATATCCTTCTTAATGGCGATACCGTCGATGCTCTCAGCTTTATCGTTCACAAGGACTTTGCCTATGAACGTGGTAAATTGATTGTTGAGAAGCTCAAGAAGATTATCCCTCGTCAACAGTTTGAAGTGCCTATCCAAGCAGCCATCGGTCATAAGATCGTTGCACGTACAGATATCAAGGCTCTTCGTAAGAACGTCTTGGCCAAGTGTTATGGTGGGGACGTCTCACGGAAACGGAAGCTTCTTGAAAAACAAAAAGCCGGTAAGAAACGGATGAAAGCTATCGGATCTGTAGAAGTACCACAGGAAGCCTTCTTGTCAGTTCTTTCAATGGATGAGGAGTAAGCTTCTCTCTGAAATATTCCAACAAATCAAACGTCCCGCTAGGGGCGTTTTTCTATCGGACTAGACAAATAGCGCTTTCAAATCTTCATTGAACGTGATAAACTAGAGGTATCAAAATCCATCACAAAGGAGAGGAAAGATGAAAAATAAGTTCCTACTAGCGACTGTCTCGGTCTTATCAGCTATTGCCCTTGTAGCTTGTAGCACACCTAAAAAAGAGTCTAGAAAACCATTGTCATCTGAATCTAGTTCCACTGAGGTGGTAAAAAAGAGTAAAAAATCCTCTAGTAAAAAGACTTCTAGCAAGGTAGAGTCAAAATCATCGGATGATACCAAGAGTTCTGTCGAAACCAAACGGGTTGGTTCTGCAGATTATGGTTATATCGATATCCCAAGCAAGTGGATTAAATTTACAGATATAGATGGCGGAGACAGCATTCAATTTACAGATGGAAGTGCCTACAATATCGTTACCATGAACGGGTATACCAAAGAAAAAGCAAATGTCGGTGAAGGGGAAGTCTTCAACGCAGAGTTGATTGCGAACCGAATTGCTTATTATTGGAAAGACAATAAAGAAGTAGAGAAAATGTGGGGAGCGAAGACCACTGTCTCAGGGAATGAAGCCTTGCAGCTGAATATTATCCTTAAATCTGGACAGTACCTCATTACTTGGGTCTTCCAAAAGGATGATAAGGTATACTTGATGTCTTTTGAAGGGGATCCAGAGACCTTGGCTCAATTCATTCCTTACATTGAGGAAACTTGGAGTTTGGATGAAAAAGGTCCAAAAGCCTAATGCATTCGTGAGGAAGTTGGTTTCATTGTCACCAATTTTCAATACATGATAGAATACGATTTAGACGCTGTCAGTAGGTTCTATTTTTGTAACATTTAACTTTTTGCAACCTGGTTAGCAAAGAATCTCTCAGGTTGTATATCCTTAAGAAAGCAGGGACTAATTCAAACAGTTCATCAGTTTGAATTAGTTCTTTTTTTGGTAAGAAATTTAAATGGTCCTTTTAAAATAGAGTATAAGATGTTAGACTAGTGTATATGATCTATCATAGAGGAGAGAAAAATGAAAAATAAGTTCCTACTGGCGTCAGTAACTTTTTTGTCTGTTGTCAGTCTTTCTGCTTGTATCAGTCCAAAGAAAGAGTCTAGTAAATCATCGGCAGCGTCTAGCTCCAAGAATGTGGTGAAAGAAGCAACAAAATCAAGTAGCAAGGTAAAGGAAGAACTATCAGATAATAGTGAGAGTCTCGCAGAAACGAAACGAATTGGATCAGCAGATTTTGGGTATGTCAATATTCCAAGTGATTGGGTAAAATATACAAATGAAGAAGGTGGAGATAATATCCAATACGCAGATAAAAACGTGGATAATGCGATTATTTTGAACGCTACTACCAGAGAAAGAGCGCGTGTCACCGAAGAGGAAGATTTTAATGAAGTGATGGCTCAAAGATTTGAGAATGACTTGAACGAAATAAATAAAGTAGTAAAATCGTGGAGATCTACTAGCAAAGTTGGAGGGAATGTAGCCACCCAATTAAACATGATTCTTCAGTCGGGTCGACATGTTACTTGCTGGTTTTTTCAAATAGATGGGAAGATGCATTACATTGCCTGTCTTGGAGATGAAAAAACATTAGCTCAATTAACCTCCTATGTAGAAAACACTTGGAGCCTTGATGGAACAGGTGCCGTGACGGATTAATGCAAAAAGATAGATTGATGAATCTATCTTTTTTTACGGCCTCTATGGTATAATGCTCTTATCCATTTAGCAATTAGAAAGTAGTTTATGTCTCAAGAAATTGACTTAGAAAAATACCATCAGTTAGCGCTTCAAAAACAAAAGGAGCACCGCAAGGTATTGGCGAATCTGAAAAAGAAGCCTCCTAAAAATCTAGATAAAATAGCCCAAGAGATTCACGATGAAGTCTTTCAAGAAATTGATTGTACAGCCTGTGCCAACTGCTGTAAGACCCTAGGACCCGATTTTAAGGAAGCAGATATCACGCGCATCGCCAAGTATTTCAAGATGAAGCTTCCCGCTTTTGAGGCGGAATTTCTTCAAGTCGATGAAGATGGAGATAAGGTTTTTAAATCCATGCCTTGCCCTTTCTTGGGTGGTGATAATCTCTGTTCCATCTACGATGTGCGTCCTAAGGCTTGTCGAGAATTTCCTCATACAGACCGAAAGAAAATCTACCAGATCAACCATCTGACTATCAAGAATACCCTCACTTGCCCAGCAGCCTATTTATTTGTAGAAAAATTGAAGGATCGTTTGTAATGACATATACATTTTTACTTTTTGACCTAGACCACACCTTGTTGGACTTTGATACAGCGGAGGAAGTGGCCTTAACGCAATTTCTCCAAGATCAGGGGGTTCAAGATATTCAAGCCTTTAAGGATTACTACAAACCCATGAACCAAGGCCTCTGGAAAGATTTGGAGCAAAAGAAGATTAGCAAGAAAGACTTGATTAACAGCCGGTTTGCCATCGCCTTTGCCCATTTTGGAAGACAAGTAGATGGTGAAGAGATGGCCTTGCGCTACCAGGACTACATTAGTCAACAGGGACAGACTTTCCCAGGAGCAGAAGACATGTTAGCTAAGCTAGTAGAAAGAGGTTACCAGATCTACGGTGCTACCAACGGCGTTACTGCTATTCAGCAAGGGCGCTTGAAGCAGTCAGCCATCACACCTTATTTCAAAGAAATCTTCATCTCTGAACAATTAGGAACTCAAAAACCGGAAGTGGCCTTTTACGAAAAAATTGGGAACCTAATCCCAGGATTTGCTAAGGAACAAGCTCTCATGATTGGGGATTCTTTGACGGCGGACATCGCTGGAGGCAATGCTGCGGGGATTGATACCGTCTGGTACAATCCGAATCATAAAGAAAATACCAGTCCAGCAGTGCCGACTTATGAAGTGGATTCTTATGAGGCGTTATTGGCTCTCTTGCGAAAAGATTAGCCTAGTACTGATACCAGTTGTTTTCAGTTAGAGGTGAAATGGAATTGACCTGAAAAGAAGGAGATGTAAACGGGGTTAAATGATTAGAAGAAATTTATTTTTTCAATTTCTTATTCAACTAGCTTATATCCTCCTATTAGCTGGTGCAGCTTTCTATTTGTTATGCTTATTGAATGGGATGGATTGGGACCAAGCTACTGTTCAGGAAAGAAAAGGGTTTCGAGCGTGGATAATGCTAGGCTGCACGGTTTCTTTCATTCTCATTCGGCAAGTATTCGAATTTGTTCGTCTGATTTGTAAAACAAGCAGAAAAGGCAGAGAGTTTTCGCAGCAATGGAACGAATCAATCTCTTTGCTGGAGATAGAGAAGGAATCAACATTTAGTGAACCGAGGTTGAAGTTACTAGTATATAAGGGTTATTTGATAACCTATCGCTCTTGTTTCGACTATCTGAGAATAGATGAGGACATTTGGAAAATCCAACTTCAGAAATTTCAAAAGTATAGTTATAGTAGGTACTCTGGTAGAAACAAATCACTTCTTCCTCCTAAGTATTTTCTTGTGTTAAGGGATTTTGACTACAAGGAATACTATCTCGCTATCAGCTATCAGAAAGAGGAGTGGCATCATTTTTGGACCTATCTGATGAAGCAATATCCCTGGATTGAATGTAGCGGTGATGTGGAGGAGCATCAAATATAAGCATCTCTTTAACAACCTGAATAAGCTTTGTTCAAATTTCATTCCATTACAAACTAGCTCTCGGGCTAGTTTTTTGTTATCATGGAGGAATGAATAAATTAAAACAAATAAAGGGTAGGATCAAGAAATGGATCGGCTACCTGATTCGTGCATACTTCATAGGGGGCGCTCTCTTGATTTGTTTTCTTTTTTATTTTAGTAATCAAGAAGAAAAAGAAATCCAACAGCAAATTTCCGGCTTTTATCAGGAAGCGGGATTTAAAGGAGACCTACATTTTAAAGCAGCTAAACTCCATGGGATGTCGACCGAATATGCCTATAGCTATCAAGAAAGGGTTGAGGGAAAGACGGTCCAGTTTGACTTTCCCGATGCGACTCATCTATCAAAAGAAGAAACTGGGAAAAACTATGACACGGCAGGAGAACTGGCTCAACATTACAACAGTTGGTTAGTAGCCCCGTTTTTTGAAAGAGCCTTTACGGAATCTCAAGGATTTCAACAATTAAAGCAAGAGATAAAAAAGCGATTTCATCAACAAGGCCTCGAGGTAAGCGAGGTTCGTCTTCAGTTACCAAACCAAAATCCCGATTTTGAAGATCAATTGGCAAGAGACTTACTGGCTGCTGAAAAAATAGGAGAAACAGATCTTCGAGGGATTCTGACCTTGGATTATGCTACCTACCGCCAAATTAAGGGGTTTTCCTTTACCGTTACGGTAACTTCCCTCGCCAAAGAATTTGAAGGGAAGCACTTGGATGTATCCGGTCTTCCTTCTGGGAACTATGTGATTGAATCGGATTCCAAAGATGAAGGATCTTATTACTTTGAGATCGATTAAAAAATTTTTAATAGTGTCAAGTTTTTTTCTTGACAGGTCTATAAAATGTGTTATAATAGATCATGTGCTAAATAGCTTGTCTATTTCACCGAAAATTAAAATATAGAAAAGAGACTTATAAAAATGGCAGTTAAAATTCGTTTGACTCGTATGGGTTCTAAGAAAAAACCTTACTACCGTATCAACGTAGCAGATTCACGTTCACCACGTGATGGACGTTTCATCGAAACAGTTGGAACTTACAATCCACTTGTTGAAGAAAACCAAGTTACTTTGAAAGAAGACCGCGTTCTTGCATGGTTGGCTGATGGAGCTCAACCTTCAGATACAGTTCGCAACATCCTTTCAAAAGAAGGTGTCTTGAAGAAATTCCACGATTCTAAATTCTCAAAATAATCAAAAAGTAGGTTGATGTATGGATACGATTGAAAATCTTATTATTGCAATTGTGAAACCTTTGATTTCACAACCGGATGCCTTAACCATCAAGATCGAAGATACTCCTGAATTCTTGGAGTACCACCTTGACCTTGATCCTAGCGATGTTGGTCGAGTGATCGGTCGGAAAGGTCGCACCATTTCTGCGATAAGAACGATTGTCTACTCTGTCCCAACTGAAGATAAAAAAGTAAGAATCGTTATTGACGAAAAATAAAAGGCGGGACTCTGTCCCGTTTTTTTGTTGCAAGGAGAAGGAATGAGAGATTTAACAGTTAGACAACTAGAGGAATACTTACTTGATCATTATCAACAATCTAGAACAGAAGAAGGACTTTTTATCAAACTAGTGGAAGAAGTTGGAGAAGTCGCTGAGGTTTTAAATGGACGTTCAGGTAGAAAAGAAGGTGTCCAAGATTCAAACGAGGTATTGGCAAAGGAGTTGGCAGATATCATTCATTACACAGTGGCAATTGCAGCTATCAACCATATCGACCTAACGAAGACCATTTTTGAAAAAGACAAGAAGGCAGCCATCAAGTATCAGCATGAACAAGATTTGGAAGGCTTTTTAGCAAGAAAGTCCATTTGAGAAAATCTATTGAACGTGATAAAATAAAACCTAAGAATGTTAAGTGAATTGTTGTTTAGAAGGAGTTATTTTGATATGAACCGATTTGAAGTAACTACAAAGATTGGTTGTCTCTCTGTTACTTATAAAAAGGGAAATAAAATACTAGTTTGTTTAAATGGTGCTGGTTTGATACCAAGTTATGAAAATTTCCTACCAATCCTTGAAAAACTTCCTTCCTCAATAGGTTACTTAACGATTGATTTTCCGAATACAGGCAGGAGTCCGATTCATAGTCAAACAGGAATTAATTTGGACAATCTTGTTGAAGTAGTATTCGAAATCCTGAAAGGGTTGGAAATTTCCGATTATATACTTTGTGTTCATAGTTTAAGTGGTGTTTTGGCTTTAAAGTTACTGAGTAAACCAATTAAGTGTCAAGCTTTGATAGCAATTGAACCAACAACAAAAAATATAATGTTTGCTGATTTTTCAAAAAATCCTTATCCAGAAATGGAAGAGCAAATGAGGATGATTGAAGAATGTGGTCCGGAAAATTATTTTAAGGGACTAACTCATGCAACATTTGAACCTGAAACTGATAGACTGATTTGGGAATTGATGGAAGAAAAGGGCTTAGAATTGGAAAAGCAAGTTCCTGGATTTCAGATATCAGTAAATATTACCGCTGAAGATTTTGATAGTTTGACCTTAGCAGATAATATTCCTGTTTTCGTATTTTGTCAGGCGTACAGAGAAAAAGAGTACAGAGATTCAGAATATTGGAATTCAAATACGAAACTCATTCTAGGTGGAAACCACCACTATCTACACTGGTCAGAATCGGAAAAAATTGCAACTCTTATTAGAGAACTGTAAAGATAAATTAATTAAAAGAGGAATGTAGTGAAATCATGAATTATTTTAACGTTGGGAAAATTGTAAATACCCAAGGCTTACAAGGAGAGATGCGGGTCTTGTCTGTGACAGACTTTGCGGATGAGCGCTTTAAAAAAGGAGCTGAATTGGCCCTCTTTGATGAGAAGGATCAGTTCGTCCAAACAGTGACCATTGCTAGCCACCGCAAGCACAAGAACTTCGACATCATCAAGTTTAAGGATATGTACCATATCAATGCCATCGAAAAATTCAAGGGCTTTAGCCTCAAGGTTGCGGAAGAAGACTTGACGGATTTGGATGAGGGCGAGTTTTATTACCATGAGATCATCGGCCTTGATGTTTATGAAAATGACCAGCTAATCGGTCAGATCAAGGAAATCCTGCAACCAGGTGCTAATGATGTCTGGGTAGTCAAACGCAAAGGCAAACGAGACCTTCTCTTGCCTTATATCCCACCAGTGGTGCTCAATATCGATATCCCGGGTAATCGGGTCGATGTGGACATCTTAGAAGGGTTAGACGATGAAGATTGATATTTTAACCCTCTTTCCAGAGATGTTTTCGCCTTTGGAGCACTCGATCGTCGGCAAAGCGCGTGAGAAAGGCCTATTAGAGATAAACTACCATAATTTTCGTGAATATGCGGAGAAGGCACGCCACGTCGATGATGAGCCCTATGGTGGTGGGCAAGGTATGCTTCTACGAGCGCAGCCGATCTTTGATGCCTTTGATGCCATTGAGAAAAAGAACCCGCGCGTGATCTTGCTAGATCCAGCTGGTCGGACCTTTGATCAAAGGTATGCAGAAGAGTTGGCTCAGGAAGAAGAATTGATCTTTATCTGTGGTCACTATGAAGGCTACGATGAACGGATCAAGACCTTGGTGACAGATGAGATTTCTCTGGGAGATTATGTTCTGACGGGCGGTGAGCTAGCAGCCATGACCATGATTGATGCGACAGTCCGCTTGATTCCAGAGGTGATCGGAAAAGAGTCCAGCCACCAGGATGATAGTTTTTCGTCTGGTCTCTTAGAGTATCCTCAATACACACGGCCTTATGAATACCGAGGGATGACGGTTCCAGATGTCCTCATGAGTGGTCACCATGAAAATATCCGTCAATGGCGTCTTTACCAGAGTTTGAAAAAGACCTTGGAGCGTCGCCCTGATCTGCTAGAAAACTATGAATTGACAGCAGAAGAAGAGAAGATGTTGGAGCAAATTAAACAAGAAGACTAACAGCGACAGCTGTTTTTCTTTTGCACTAAAATAAGAAAAAATCTTTCCCATCCTACTAGTTATTGGTAACAAAATGTGGTATCCTTATGAAGAGAGAACAGATATGAAAAAGTTTTGGTGGGGATTGCAATGGGCAAAAAAATAGGAAAATCAGTCTTTACAACGGGTGTCGCTGCGACAACCCTCTTTTCAGCTTTGGCTGGACATAAGGCGCAAGCAGAGGAGATTGCCCAGAAGGATGCTGCTGATCAGCAAGCGCCTGATGTGACTGGAATGGATTCAAGTTTTATGGATATGAATATCTTAAATGAACAGTTGTTAAAAGCTGAAAAAAGAGTAGAAGACCAACGTTTGCGCTTGAATCAGGCTCAATCTGAATACAATGTAGCCAAGTCTGGTCTTGAAGCTGCTGAAGCTAACTTACAGAATACTGAAACAAGGATTCAAAACTCCAATCAAAGCACTATTGGCAAAACTGAAAATGAAGTTGCGGTTGCTAAAGCAGTTGTTACTTTGGAAGAAGACAAGGTACGCCAAGCAACAGAAGCCGATCACCAAGTCCGTTCTGCCATAAAGAATCAAGAGAATAAAATTGCTGCCCAACAGTTGCTTGTTGATATTGCAGGTAATGAATTGAGAAAAGCCAAACAACCCATCCAGAACGATGAGACAGTATTAGCCAACGCACAGCAAAAAGAGGAGCAGGCGCAAAACGAATTAAAAATAGCTCAGGCATTAGTAGTTAATCTGACAGAAACACATGCCAATGTGCCTCAGGTCTTAAAGCAGGTTTCCAGTGAGATTGCTGGCGCACAAGAGAAAATTGAGCGACTAGCCCATCAAATTTCCCTAAAAGAAGTGGAGTTAGAACAGGTCCGTAAAGCGGCAATGCTGAGTCCCATCAATCTTCAACAGGCAAGCTATGAGACCTTACTTCAAGAGTGGGCCAAGGCGGGTGACCGATGCGCTGTCGGAGCCTTGTCTCTTTATCGCCGTAGGAGTGAAGAGGACCAGCTGGCAGGTGGAAAGGTCACTAGATTAGATAACGTCTTAAAAGCGTTAGAAATCGTAGATACGATTAATCTGTACCGTCGCCAGGCTGGTTTAGAGGAGCTCTTGGTAGATCCTTATCAATTGCCTGCTAGTCAACTTCAAACAGAGTATTATGTAAACCATCGAAAAGGCTTGTCCAGTTACCAAGAGAATGAGAATGTTGCCTGGGGCTATCGACCTAGAGAAGCGGTTGCCTTCTGGTATAGTGAAAAAGACCACTATCGTCAATTAGCCAAGCAATTCGATTTACCGACGGATGAAAGTCAGCTAGATCCTAGACAGATCTCCAGAAAAATGGGACCGGAGCTATTTGCTAAGGTTGGCCACTATGTACACATGATGGGAAATCAATACAAGGCCATTTCAGTTGCCTATGATCCAGATTTAGAGGTATCTCAAGTAGCTTTCTTTGAAGAAGGAAGCCCGCTTTATACCAGCGAAGAACTGACCAAGTGGATGAGAAAAGTTGCCAATGCAAGGACGACAAAAGCGGATGTGAAGGCTGTAAAAAATATATTGGAGAGCCTAAAGGTTGAAAAGATTAACCAAGAGTCTCGCATCAATATCCTTTCTGGGCATTTATTCGATGTTAAGAATTCTCTTGCAAGTCATGAGCAACTATTAGCGCGTGCACAACGTAACCTAGCTTCACTGATGAAGAAATGGCAGGTTGCGTCGATAGAAGTCAAGGAAGCCGAAAACTCACTGGCAGTATCACGAGCTCGTATACAAGGTAGTATTAGCCCGAAGGAAGAAGCCTTGAAAAATGTTACTCTGGCATTAGAAGAAGATAAAAAGCAATTAGAAGCTTTACAGAATGCAGCGAAAGAGACTGCATCTAAACTTGAAGGCGCACATGCCCAACTTCAAATCGCTCAAAAACAATTAACGCAAGCTAAAGGTCATCTTAAACTGTTTACCAATTCATCTGAACTGCTAGTTGATGCCCAAGCCTTGGTGGCTTCCGCAAAAACTGAACTTGAAAAGAAAAAAGTAGAATTTGAAACAGCCTTTGCAAGTTTTATGGCTTACCAAAAAGAAGCTAGTGAGTTCAGGAGTCGAATAGAGAAAATTCATTCAAATGAGGATGGAAATAAATCTGCAGTAGCAGGAGAGGAAGAAGTTACTGATCAGGCCCCAGTTTCGTTACTGGCTTCTACTCAATCAGAAGATCACTTGCAAGACGAACCTAACCTTGAGAAAGCTACTGGAAAAGACGAACACAAAAGTAAAAAGGGACTATCCAAATGGTTCCGAGGACTTGGGTTTAAAAAAGTTGAATAGTTGTTAAAGTAAGAGTGGGACAGAAATCGGTAATTCGTTAGAATTCGATTTCGTCGTCCCACCTCCGCACAGTTGAGTAGGGCTGTAAAAGATGATGAAATCAGCGTAGTAGAGCCCACTCAACCACTGCGTCTTGCTCGATAATCCAAAGACAATTGAGAGGCTAGGACTTTTGTCCCAGCCTCTTTTTTATTCTGTCAGAAATTTACTGCTGAGGTTTTTAGGTATTTTGTTCAAGACTTAAGTAGCGATATGAAAAGAAAGTATAATGGACGATTTTAAAGAAATTGATAGAAAATGAAAGAAAATGATATTTAATGCTTGACTTTGAAAGATAAGAGAGTATAATAGTCCTTGTAATCGTTTCCGAAAGGAGGTAATATGTTAAAATCTGAACGAAAACACATCATTTTAGAAAAGGTTATCAAAGAGCGAATCGTCTCTATTGAGGATTTAGTTCAAGAGTTAAACTCATCAGAATCAACGGTTCGGCGCGATTTGGATGAACTAGAAGCTGAGAATAAACTGAGACGAATTCATGGTGGGGCTGAAAGTCTCCATTCCTTGCAGGAAGAAGAAAGCAATAAAGATAAAGCAATCAAAAACGTTCAAGAAAAATCTGCTATTGCAAAAAAAGCAGCAGAATTGATCAAAGATTTTGAAGTTGTCTTTATCGATGCAGGGACCACCAATGAATTATTGGTTCATGAATTGGCCAATCCAACCGTTACAGTTGTGACAAATTCCATTCACCATGCAGCGAGTTTAGTGGAGAGAGATATTCCGACGGTCATCATCGGCGGGATGGTTAAGACGTCAACCGACGCTAGCATCGGAGGGATGGCCTTGAATCAAATCGGTCAGTTAAGTTTCGATCGAGCTTTTATTGGGATGAATGGCGTCGACCTAGAGTCTTACAGCACTCCGGATCTTGAAGAGGGGGCTGTAAAACGGGCCATTTTAGAGAATGCAAAGAATACTTACATTCTCCTGGACTCGTCAAAACTTGGGCGGACATCTTTTGTAAAGGTAGCTCCGGTGAAGAGAGCAACCATCATTACCAATGCTTCAGATACGGAAATCCTTTCTAAATTAAAAGAAAAAACGGAGGTTATTGAGGTTTGATTTATACAGTTACATTAAATCCAGCGATTGATTACATCGTTCGTATCGATCATGTAGAGACAGGGGCGGTCAACCGGATGGCTTCGGAAGATAAATTCGCCGGTGGTAAGGGAATCAATGTCAGTCGTGTCTTAAAGCGTCTCGATATCGACAACACAGCGACTGGATTTATCGGTGGTTTCACAGGACGCTTCATTGAAGACGTACTGACTAGTGAAGCTATTTCAACCAACTTTGTGACAGTGGACCAAGATACACGGATCAATGTCAAGATCAAGGCCGATGAGGAAACAGAAATCAATGGGAACGGCCCAGAAGTGACGGAAGCTCAGTTGCAAGAATTGCTCAGCATCCTATCCAGCTTAACAGCAGATGATGTAGTAGTCTTTGCAGGGTCTGCTCCATCTTCACTTGGGAATGCGGTTTACAAACAATTGATCGCAGCAACTCGTGCAACAGGTGCGCAAGTGGTGTGTGACTTTGAAGGGCAAACCTTGATTGATTCTTTGGAGTTCAATCCCCAATTGGTCAAACCAAACAATCATGAATTGGGAGATATCTTTGGCGTTACCTTGACGGAATTGCCAGAAATTGAACGCTATACCAAAGAAATCTTAGCCAAGGGTGCACAAAACGTCATTATTTCCATGGCGGGTGATGGTGCTCTCCTTGTCAGTCCAAGCGGCACTTACTTCGCAAAACCAATCAAAGGTCAAGTGAAGAACTCTGTCGGGGCTGGAGATTCCATGGTAGCAGGCTTCACTGGGAAGCTTGCAACGACGGGTGATGTCATCGAAGCTTTCAAATGGGGCGTGGCTTGTGGAACGGCGACCACCTTCTCAGATGATTTGGCGACAGCTGACTATATAAAAGAAACTTATGAAAAAGTAGAGGTAGAAAAACTATGAAAATTCAAGACGTTTTAAATAAAAACGTGATGTTGTTTGATATTCAAGCAACAGATAAAGAGGGCGTGATCAATGAGATGGTCCAATCGCTCGTTAACAATGGTGTGGTGACAGATTTTGAAACTTTTAAAACTGGAATCATGAACCGTGAAGCACAAACTTCAACTGGTTTGGGTGACGGAATTGCTATGCCTCACAGCAAAAATGAAGCTGTCAAAGAAGCAACGGTTTTGTTCGCAAAATCAAACAAGGGTGTGGACTATGCATCACTTGATGGACAGCCAACAGACTTGTTCTTCATGATCGCCGCTCCAGAAGGAGCAAATGACACTCACTTGGCAGCCCTTGCTGAATTGTCTAAGTACTTGATGAAACCAGGATTTGCGGACAAACTTCGCCAAGCAAGCACACCTGATCAAGTGATCGCAGCCTTTGATGCAGAAGAGCAAGAAGCTGCAGCTGAAGAAGCGAAAAAAGCAGAAGCAGTCAAAGAAGCAGCTTCATTTGACAAACCGCTCATCGTTGCTGTTACAGCATGTACAACTGGTATCGCCCACACTTATATGGCAGAAGAAGCCCTCATCAAAAAAGGTGAAGAAATGGGTGTTACGGTCCGTGTTGAAACCAACGGTGCATCTGGTGTCGGCAACCGCTTGACAGCTGAAGAAATCGCAAAAGCTGAAGGGGTCATCATTGCAGCGGATAAAGCAGTTGAAACCGCTCGTTTCGATGGCAAAAAATTAATTTCTAAACCAGTCGCAGCAGGTATCCGTCAGACAGAAGAATTGATCCAAACCATCTTGGATGGCAAAGCAGAAGTCTTCCACGCCGAAAATGTTGCACAAGCTAGCGCTAGCCAAGAAAAATTGAGTTTGGCTGGAGCCTTCTACAAACACTTGATGAGTGGGGTTTCTCAAATGCTTCCATTCGTTATCGGTGGTGGTATCTTGATTGCTCTTGCCTTCTTGATTGACCAAATTCTTGGAGTGCCTCAAGATCAATTATCTCAACTTGGTTCATACCATGAATTAGCAGCTCAATTCAAGACAATCGGTGGTGCAGCCTTTGGCTTCATGCTTCCTGTACTTGCAGGTTACATCGGATTCTCAATCGCTGAAAAACCTGGTTTTGTAGCAGGGTTTATCGCTGGATCTATTGCTAGCTCAGGGTCAGCATTTGGAAATATCGCCTACGGCGCTGCTAAAGGTGAGTTGCCAGGTGCAGTATCATCTGGTTTCCTTGGTGCCTTAGTTGGTGGTTTCTTAGCAGGTGGAGTGATTCTTGTTCTTCGTAAAGCTCTAGCAGGTCTTCCTCGTTCTCTTGATGGTATCCGTTCAATCCTTCTCTTGCCATTACTTGGTGTTGGTTTAACAGGATTCTTGATGTTCCTCATCAATATTCCAATGGCTGCTATCAATACTGGTCTTAACAACTTCCTTTCAAGCTTGTCAGGTAGCTCAGCTGTCCTTCTTGGACTTCTCGTCGGCGGTATGATGGCTGTCGATATGGGTGGACCAGTGAACAAAGCCGCTTATGTCTTCGCTACAGGTACACTTGCTGAATCTGTTGCTTCAGGTGGTTCTATTGTTATGGCAGCCGTTATGGCAGCTGGTATGGTTCCTCCATTGGCAGTATTCGTAGCAACTGTCTTGTTCAAAGATAAATTCACACAAGAAGAACGTGATTCTGGTTTGACAAACATTGTCATGGGTCTTTCCTTCATCACAGAAGGTGCCATTCCTTTCGGTGCAGCTGACCCAGCTCGTGCCATCCCAAGCTTCATCGCAGGTTCAGCATTGACAGGTGCTCTTGTTGGTCTTGCAGGCTTGAAACTGATGGCTCCTCACGGAGGAATCTTCGTGATCGCCCTTACTTCAAATCCACTTCTTTATATCTTGTTCGTATTGATCGGTGCAGTTGTAAGTGGTATCTTGTTCGGATTGCTTCGCAAACCTAAAAACTAAACATGACGAAAAGGCTGGGATTTCCCCAGCCTTTTTTCTTCTCTCTCTGAGAGAAAACAGTGTGAAAAGACATGGTTCTGCAATAGAATCTTGTTTTAATTTATGGTATAATTTTCATAACGCTTATTTTTAGGAGAACAAGTATGGATATCCAACGTGAAAAAGAATTCGTCAGCCAGTATCATTATGATGCTCGTAACTTTGAATGGGAAAAAGAGAATGGAACTCCCGAGACCAAAGTAGACGTCAACTTTCAATTGATTCAACGCGATACAGAGTTAAAGACAACCTCTTTAATCGTTATTTTGACCTATATGATTGTCTTTGATGGTTTTGTCATCAGCGGGACCATTACCCAAATCAACCACATTCACAATCGTTTGGTCAGCGAGCCAAGTGAGTTCAGCAAAGAAGAAGTGGAAGAACTAGCTCGTCCTTGCTTGAATATGCTGAATCGTTTGACCTATGAGGTAACTGAAATCGCCCTTGATTTACCAGGGATTAATTTGGAGTTTTAATGCATGAAATTAGCAGTCATCACAGATTCTTCTGCCTATCTATCAGATGAATCAAGAGGACACGATAATTTATTTGTCCTAGATATTCCAGTTGTCATTGATGGAGTATCTTATGTAGAAGGTAAAAACCTGACAGCAGAAGAGTTCTATCAAAAGATGGAAGCTTCCTCTGAGCTTCCGAAAACGAGTCAACCTAGTATCGCGGAATTAGAAGAACTCTTGTCGCAATTAGAGGCTAAAGGCTATACCCATGTTTTAGGGATTTTCCTTTCTTCTGGTATTTCTGGTTTCTATCAGAATATCCAGTATATGAAAGACGAATTCCCAAATTTTACGATCGCTTTTCCAGATTCTAAGATTACCAGCGCTCCTCTTGGGTGGATGGCTGAAGAAGCTGTTAAATGGGCTGATGAAGGCCGTTCTTTTGATGAAATTCTAGCCAACATCCAGACACAAATCGATGGGACTTCTGCCTACATCATGGTTGATGATCTCAATCACTTGGTCAAAGGGGGGCGTCTTTCCAATGGAGCGGCGATTCTAGGGAATCTCCTCAGCATCAAGCCCATCCTCTATTTTAACGAGGAAGGCGTGATTGAGGTATACGAGAAAGTTCGGACTGAGAAAAAAGCCATCAAACGCTTAGCTGAGATTGTCAAAGGAGGAACTGCGGATAAAGACTATCAGATCATTATCATCCATGGGAATGCACTGGATAAAGCAGAAACGCTTCGCGATATTCTTCATCAAAACGGTTTTGCTGGTGAGATTCCATTTGCGACCTTCGGCAGTGTCATTGGTACGCACTTAGGAAATCACAGTGTTGCTATCAGTTTTGTACCGAAAGTATAAGGAGAAAACATGCCAATTAGAGTAGTGATTGCAGGTTTTAAAGGGAGAATGGGCCAAGCGGCTTGTCACATGGTGTTAGAAGACCCCGAGCTTGAACTAGTTGGCTTGGTTGATCCCCATGCGTCTGAAAACGAGCTGGCGGGTGTTCCGGTCTTTCATGACAAAGAAGGGGTTTTGTCGCTGGATGCGGATGTGTGGATTGACTTCACCATCCCTAAAGTGGCGTATGAACATACCCGCTTTGCTTTGGAGCATGGACTAGCGCCTGTGGTTGGGACAACTGGATTTACAACAGAAGAAATCACTGATTTGATTGAATTGTCTCGTGAGAAGAATCTTGGAGGCCTCATCGCGCCAAACTTTGCTATTGGTGCAGTCTTGCTCATGCAATTTGCAGCGCAGGCAGCTAAGTATTTCCCGAATGTAGAGATCATCGAGTTGCATCATGATAAGAAGAAGGATGCACCGAGTGGGACTGCTGTGAAGACAGCTGAGCTGATTAGTCAGGTCCGTCAACCACAAGAGCAGGGAGCGCCAGATGAAGAAGAGAGTCTTCCAGGTGCTCGCGGTGCTAACTACCAAGGCATGCACATCCATTCGGTTCGTTTGCCTGGTCTGGTAGCCCATCAAGAAGTGATTTTCGGTAGTCAAGGAGAAGGATTGACCTTACGCCACGATTCCTACGATCGGGTGTCCTTCATGACAGGGGTTAATCTAGGAGTAAAAGAAGTAGTCAAGCGTCATGAGCTTGTCTATGGTTTAGAACATCTATTATGAGATTAAAAAAACTGCCTTCTGAATTTCAGGAGGCTTTGCCAATATTAGAAAAGATTCGAAAAGCTGGATATGAAGCTTATTTTGTCGGGGGCTCTGTACGGGATGCCATTTTAGGTCGTCCTATCCACGATGTAGACATTGCCTCCTCCTCTTACCCGGAAGAGACCAAGGCTATTTTCGAGCGGACCATTGATGTCGGGATTGAACACGGGACGGTCTTAGTTCTTGAGAATCATCAAGAATATGAAATTACCACTTTTCGAACAGAGGATGTCTACGTCGACTTTCGAAGACCTAGTGCGGTTAATTTTGTCCGTTCCTTAGAAGAAGATCTCAAGCGCCGCGATTTTACCGTCAATGCCTTTGCCTTGAGTGAAGAAGGGGAAATCATTGATCTCTTCAATGGACTGGAAGATTTGGAGAATCGGATTCTAAGAGCTGTTGGTGTGGCGACAGAACGCTTCAACGAGGATGCTCTTCGGATTATGCGTGGTTTTCGGTTTCAGGCCAGTCTTGGTTTTGATCTAGAAGAAGCAACCTTTAATGCCATGACAGATTGCGCTCCTTTGTTGGAGAAAATCTCTGTCGAACGAGTCTTTATTGAGTTGGATAAGCTCCTCTTAGCTCCTTTTTGGCGCAAGGGCTTAGAAGGTGTAATTGCTAGCCAAAGCTATCAGTACCTCCCTCTCTTACAAAATAGCCAATCGTCCCTAGAGAAACTGTTCCAGCTGTCCATGGACTATACCTTTACGAGTTCTGAGCAAGCTTGGGCCGCCTTACTCTTGACCTTAGATGAGAATAAGGTATCTGCTTTTTTCAAGAAATGGAAAACCTCTCGTGACTTCGCTAAGAAGGTGGAGCAGTTGGTTGAAATCTACTGGTTGCGTGAAAAGGCTAGTTTAAATCGTCGGGATGTCTATCGCTATGACCGTAGCCTTCTCTTGTCAGCGGAAGAACTACGTCAGGCTCATGGATTGCCCGTAGATTTCCAAGTCATCGAAGAATTGTATGATTCTCTAGCTATCCATGATAAGCACGAAATCGTAGTCAATGGTGGGATGTTGATGAAGGAATACGGCTTAAAACCAGGTCCAGGTCTAGGACAAGTGCTTTCTGCCATCGAATGGGCCATTGTAGATGGCGAATTAGAGAACGACAAACAAGCAATTGGTGATTTTTTGAGCCACTATCTTGAAGCCAAGAAGGGGGAAGCATGAGCGATTTTATTGTTGAAAAACTAACCAAGTCCGTCGGGGATAAGACGGTCTTTAAAGATATTTCTTTTATCATTCATGAGCTGGATCGGATTGGACTAATAGGGGTCAATGGGACAGGGAAAACAACTCTCTTAGATGTTTTGTCTGGTCGTGCAGGCTATGATGGAGATCGTTCCCCTTTTTCTGCAAAGAATGATTATAAGATTGGTTATCTGACCCAAGAACCTCAATTTGATGATAGCAAAACTGTCCTTGATACAGTCTTGTCAGATGATGTGAAGGAACTTCAATTGATTCGTCAGTATGAGTTGTTGACGAGCCAGTACGATGAGAGTCAGCAAGCAAAACTGGAAAAAGTCATGGCGGAGATGGACTCTCTCAATGCTTGGGAAATTGAAAGCCAAGTCAAAACAGTCCTGACCAAATTGGGGATTCATGATTTGTCTGCTAAGGTGCGGAGTTTGTCTGGTGGTCTGCGTCGCCGTGTTCAGCTGGCACAAGTTCTCTTGGGAGACCTTGATTTGTTGCTGTTAGATGAGCCGACCAACCATCTGGATATTGATACCATCGAATGGTTGACCAATTTCTTGAAGAACTCTAAAAAAACTGTTCTTTTCATCACCCATGACCGTTATTTCTTGGACAATATTTCAACACGTATTTTCGAATTGGACCGTGCAGGTCTAGTCGAATACCAAGGAAACTACCAGGATTATGTCCGCTTAAAAGCTGAGCAGGACGAACGGGATGCAGCTCTTCTTCACAAGAAGCAACAACTCTATAAACAAGAATTGACCTGGATGCGTCGCCAACCACAGGCGCGTGCTACCAAGCAACAGGCTCGGATCAATCGTTTCCACGACCTCAAAAAGGACCTATCTCATCAGACGACGGAAACTGATCTGGAAATGTCCTTTGAAACCAGTCGTATCGGCAAAAAAGTCATTGAATTTCAAGATGTTGATTTCGCCTATGATCAGGGACCGATTCTGCAGCAGTTTAATCTATTGGTTCAAAACAAAGATCGGATTGGAATTGTGGGAGATAATGGTGTTGGAAAGTCAACCTTGCTCAACCTCATTGCTGGGAAACTTCAACCGACTGCTGGGAAGGTCCTTATCGGAGAAACGGTACGGATTGCCTACTTCTCGCAGCAGATCGAAGGCTTGGATGAAAGTAAGCGAATGATCAACTTTCTGCAGGAAGTAGCGGAAGAAGTCAAGACCAGCGCAGGGTCTACATCAATTGCCGAATTGTTGGAGCAATTTCTCTTCCCTCGTTCGACCCACGGAACCTTGATTGAGAAACTATCTGGTGGTGAGAAGAAACGCTTGTATCTTTTGAAGCTTCTCATTGAAAAACCAAATGTCTTGCTTTTAGACGAGCCGACCAATGATTTGGATATCGCGACCTTGACAGTGTTAGAGAATTTCCTACAAGGGTTCGGCGGTCCGGTCATTACGGTTAGTCACGACCGTTATTTCCTAGACAAGGTTGCTTCTAAGATTCTAGCTTTTGAAAATGGTAGCATTCGTGAGTTCTTCGGAAATTATACGGATTACCTAGATGAGAAAAAGTTTGAGCTAGAAATGGTTGCTGAAAGTAGCAAGCCTGAAAAAGAAAAGGTAGTCAAAGTCCGAGAAGAAAAGAAACGAATGAGCTACCAGGAAAAGCAGGAGTGGGCGACCATTGAAAGTGAGATTGAAGAGATTGAAAACAAGATTGCAACCATCGAGGCTGAGATGAATGAGAATGGTTCTGACTTCGGTAAGTTGGCCAGTCTCCAACGTCAGATGGATGAAGAAAACGAGCGGCTCTTAGCCAAATATGAACGGTATGAGTACTTGAGTGAGTTGGCAGAAAACTAAAGGAGGAAGAATGCATCATATTAGCAAATACAGTCTGTTATTGTCATCATTTTTATTTTGTGGTATTGGTTTTATTCTCTTTGTGAATCCAATCGAAAAAATTGCCACCTTTAGTTGGTTGATTTCTCTGGGCTTTTTCTTGATTTCAGTTTCGCGTTTGTCGCGTTACTACCGTCTACGGACTCAAGCGACCTTGTCGGATCCCTATTTATTTCAAAGCGTGGTCTCGCTAGTCTTTGCAGTCTATCTCTTACTATATGGCTACAAGACCTTGCCGATTGTCTTTCCGATTACACTTGGAATTTGGCTCTTATATAAGTCTGCTTTGAGTTTACGTAAGGCTCACTATCTTTCCAAACGATCTGAAGAATTATCCAAGAAGTTTACTTTTTGGGGGCTTATTCAATTGTTTACAGGATTGTTTCTCATTGTTAGTCCTCTATCTATTAGTATCTTCTTGTTACATATTTTGGGATTGTTCTTTTTCATAATTGGCGTTCAATCCTTGAGACTCTTTTTAAAACTTCATAACGAAGAGTAAAGAAATCTGTCTGTGTTTTTGCAGACAGGTTCTTTTTTTGCAAATGAAATTGAGAGAATTCTTGAAAAATAATTGAAACCCTTTTCACATTTTGGTATACTAGTGTCAAGAGAATAGGAACAAAGGAGTATAAAATGTCCAAAAAAATTATTGGTATTGACTTAGGTGGAACATCTGTCAAATTTGCCATTTTGACGCAAGAAGGAGAGATTCAAGAGAAGTGGTCTATCAAGACCAACATCCTTGACGAAGGAAGCCACATCGTTCCTGATATCATCGCTTCCATTCAACACCACTTGGAGTTGTTAAACTTATCCGCAGAAGATTTTATTGGAATTGGGATGGGATCTCCTGGTGCAGTGGATCGCTTCGAAGGAACTGTCGTTGGAGCATACAACCTCAACTGGAAAACCGTACAGCCGATCAAGAAAGATATTGAGTCTGCCTTGGGAATTCCTTTCTTCATCGATAATGATGCCAACGCAGCTGCCCTTGGGGAACGCTGGAAAGGTGCTGGCGAAAACCAACCAGATGTCGTCTTCATGACACTTGGAACTGGTGTTGGTGGCGGTATCGTTGCGGAAGGAAAACTCTTGCACGGTGCTGGTGGTGTAGCTGGTGAGCTTGGTCATATCACAGTAGACTTCGATCGTCCATTTGATTGTACTTGTGGTAAGAAAGGCTGTTTGGAGACAGTAGCCTCAGCAACCGGGATTGTCAATTTGACTCGTCGCTATGCAGATGAATATGCAGGAGATGCGACCTTGAAACGTCTCATTGATGATGGCGAAGAAGTTACAGCTAAGACAGTCTTTGATCTTGCTAAAGATGGAGATGAGTTGGCCTTGATTGTCTACCGTCATTTCTCTCAATACTTGGGTATTGCTTGTGCCAACATCGCTAGTGTCTTGAACCCAGCCAACATCGTCATTGGTGGTGGTGTATCAGCAGCCGGTCAATTCCTCTTGGATGGAGTTCAAAAGGTCTTTGATGAAAATACCTTCCCACAAGTTCGTACATCGACCCAACTGGTGCTTGCTAATCTTGGAAATGATGCAGGTGTGATTGGTGCTGCATCACTTGTCCTACAATAGAATTTATTTGAAAGAGATCCAAATCGAATCATTTGGACCTCTTTTCTTTTATCCTGTGTTATAATGTAGGTATTACAGTATTTAAGGAGATTGAATGACAAAAGCAGATATCCTTTTTAAAGAAAATATTCGAAGAATTATGGAAGAGGGCGTCTGGTCTGAGCAAGCTCGGCCCAAGTACAAGGATGGCACAACTGCCAATTCCAAGTACATCACGGGAGCTTTTATGGAGTTTGATCTGGCCAAGGGCGAGTTCCCTATTACGACCCTTCGTCCTATCGCCATCAAGTCAGCCATCAAGGAAATGCTCTGGATCTACCAGGACCAGTCCAATAGTCTGGAACTCCTAAATGATAAGTATCAGGTCCGTTACTGGAATGATTGGGAAGTGGGAGACACGGGAACGATTGGAGAGCGTTATGGTGCTGTCGTTAAAAAGCACGACATCATCAACAAAATTCTCAAACAGTTGGAAGCCAATCCCTGGAATCGTCGCAATATCATTTCTCTATGGGACTACCAAGCCTTTGAGGAGAGCGAAGGGCTCTTACCTTGTGCTTTTCAAACCATGTTTGATGTGCGCCGTATAGATGGGGAAATCTATCTGGATGCGACCTTGACCCAACGTTCCAATGATATGTTGGTGGCGCACCATATCAATGCCATGCAATACGTAGCTCTTCAAATGATGATTGCCAAGCACTTTGGCTGGAAGGTTGGCAAGTTCTTTTACTTTATTAACAACCTGCACATCTATGATAACCAATTCGAACAGGCGGAGGAATTGCTTCGGCGTGAGCCTTCTGATTGCAAGCCTCGTTTGGTTTTGAATGTGCCAGATGGTACAGATTTCTTTGCTATCAAACCTGAAGATTTTGTACTAGAGGATTATGATCCTGTCAAACCTCAGTTGAAGTTTGATTTAGCTATATAGAGATTATTGTTAGTTGACAAAAATAGGAAGACCGTTTGTTATTTTTTAAATAATGATTCGTACTTCCTATTTTTTAAATTTAATGATTAGTAATATCGTCAAATTTTAAAAAATTGATCAATTTTTGAGACATTGTATTTTGAATAGTTAAATTAATTTGGTAGAATTAATAAGGTTAGGCATTAGCCGTAAAATATAAATATAAGTTTTAAAATTTTTGGAGGAATTTAAGTGAGTAAGGATTTATTCAATGATCGTATTAGTAGATTTTCAATTCGAAAATTGAATGTCGGAGTATGCTCGGTTCTTTTAGGGACGCTAGTGATGGTTGGGACAGCTTCAAGCGTCGCAGCTGATGAAAACGCAGAGAACCAAGTAGGGGTTGCAACGAAAGAAGAAGCAGGCCAACCTGCGATTACAACGGAAGCACCCGTTTCAACAACTAGTGAAGTTTCAACTTCAGCTACAACATACCAAGCTGAAGCTCCTGTAACTGCACCAGAAACAGCCCCAACTACAACAGCTCCTGTTGAAGAAAAGGCTCCAGTAGCAACTCCTGCAGTGGCAGAAGGATCAACAAACCCAAGTAACAAAGGGACAGAAGGAACAGCAACTGATAATAAAGAAACAGTTTCTGCAGCTGTAGTAGCACCTGCGCCAGAAACACCAGCTGTTCCAGTAGCAACCTCGGATGTTCGCCGTCGTAGCCGTCGTGCTCTTGGTGACGCCAACGATCCTAACTTGATCGCGGATGATGTTGAAGATGCAACTTCAACTCCAAAAGTTGAAAAACCTGGCTTTACAACAGATCTTGATGCTAAATCTATGACTAGCCAAATCTCTTGGTTGGACTTTGGAGATGTAGCTAACTGGACAGGAGCAAAAACAATCCAAGTCGCTAAAAAGGAAGTTAAACCAAATGAACTAGAAGAGGCCTTAGCTCTTCAAGTTGGGGCAACCTATACCAAGGAAATCATGCCTGGTTATGTAGTTACTGTAAAAGTCAAATCTTTGAAACCATTCCAAGCAACTGAAATCTATAAAAAACGGATGGAAGAACAAGGGGCTACAGAAGCTGAAAAAGCGACCTATGATCCAAATGCAAAAAATGGATATGTAAAGGGTGTTACTTCACCAATTGCTAGGCAATATTTTGCTGATGGCAAAGAAGCCGACGTTATCGCTGATGCCCAAAACCGTTGGACTGAAATCAAACATGAAAACGTTGATACGAAAGCCAAAAAGACGACCATGAGTTCTGCATATAATGGTGGGAATATTGGAATTCAGTTTGAAATCTCTGCAACCTTCCGTGGAAAGAAAGTTAAGCCAGCTATTGTTATGGCTGATGGTGAGTCTGCTAACCCTGGTGAATTTGTTATGTTTACTACCAACGGACAAGGTTGGCAGCACATTGGGGAATGGAAGAAAACTACTAGACCAGCTACCTCTGTTCCTTATGAACCACAAGATACAGAGAATCTTTTTGGTTCTAAACCTAAATATAATAACATTAACCTAAGACAACTTCGTGATAATTCTACTCAAGCTGGACCAGATAAGAAACCAGTAGCATGGAAGTACTTTGGAAATCCTGACCAAGTTACAGGTGGTCTAGGAACCGGTATCTTTGGACCAAACATTTCTGAAGGAAATAGAACAGTTCCACTCGTTATGACACGTGGAGCATCTGAAGTGGGACTTTATATCGCTTCAGCTGGTAAACAGTCAGCAATGCTAGGATTCTTCCCACTTGATGAAGGGGATGCTCCTGAGTCATATGGTAAGGCAGTCCATACCATTGCAACTGTAGACGGTGTTACTGGAGCTAAAGTAAATCAACCGTACATTGGTAACGTGAGCCCAGATATGGATGAGAACACCACTCAAGACTGGTTCGGTGATGATAAGGCAACTACGGCCGATGAAGGAATTAACCAATTGCTTCCAGAGGAACTCAAAGGGACAACCAATGAGATGATCCAAATGGACCGTACCAAACCAGGTAACTACAAGATGTCAATTCAAGCTCATACGGATGGAGCTTCAGAAGCACATATCTATGGTTGGGTAGACTTTAACCAAAATGGTAAATTCGATGAAGATGAACGCTCAAATCTCGCTACAATCACACAAGATGGTACTGTTGAGTTGACCTTTGCAAACAGCAAGACTTACGTCGACCCAAGCGTTAAAGAGTTAGGTGCTCGTGTTCGTATCGCTAAGAAAGCGAACGAGATCGAAAGCCCAACTGGCATGGCCTTCTCAGGTGAAGTAGAAGACTTCAAGACTCAAATCACCCACCCACCAAAAGGAGAATTTAAGGAAACAAGTGGCCCTCAAGGTACGAAACAATCAGCAACTGTTGCCTTTACAGCACGTGGAGAACACAAGTTTGAACGTGATTCTAATGCTGTTATTGATGAAACTGTAGAACCATACATCGTTGACAAAGATGGCAACCGCGCAACCCTTGACGCAGACGGTTACTACGTCGTTCAAGGACAAGGTAAATACAAGATTACTGCTAAGGGCAAAGATGTAGACGTTGAGTTTATCCCAGAAGATAACTTCCTAGGAACAGCTGATGGTATCTCTATCCGTCGTTCAGATAATAATGGCTATGATACTGGTTGGTCAACAAAATTCCCAGACAGCGAGCCTAATGTGAATGGCCAATTAAATACTATGGATGGTCAATATGTTCCTACTGTAACACCGATTGACATTGAAGGGGTTGACAAGACTTCTAAAGATATTCAAGGTGCAACTCAAAAAGAAACACCGACCTTTAACACAACTGCGACTAACTCAAATGGTGACAAGATTGCAATCACTCCAAGTGCAGAATATCCTGCTAAGTTGGTAGATCCAGCTACAGGTCGCACGATTGATGAGCCATCTGTAACAGTTGAAGGGGAAGGGACATACACGATCAATCCTTCAACAGGTGAAGTAACCTTCACTCCAGAACCAAGCTTTACTGGTACAGCTAAAGGTGTGGATGTTACATTGTCAGCGCCAGTTGGTCGAAACAAAGATGGTAAGATCCAACAGGAGTACATCAAGACTGCTACAGCTAAATACACACCAACGGTTACTCCAATCACAGTGACTCCTACAGACAAGGTTTCTGTGGATGTTCAAAACGTTCCTCAAACACAAACTCCTACATTTGAGTTGAGCAACGACAAGACTGCTGAAATCACAAGAAAGAAATTGGTGGATCCCGCAACTGGTCAACCAACTGATGAAACAACAGTGACAGTAGCAGGTGAAGGTAGCTATACTATCGACCCAACGACTGGAGCAGTAACATTTGCGCCAGAAAAAGACTTTGTTGGTACTGCAAAAGGCGTAACTGTTCAGGCAACTGCTACTATTACAAATGCTAATGGTAAGACTGCAACCATTACTTCAGATGCGACCTACACACCAACTGTTGTGCCAGCAGTTCCAACTGCAAACCCTGCAACTTCTAAAGATATCCAAGGTGCAACACAAATAGGGACACCAACCTTTGCAGGAACTACTGTTCAAGTAAATGGTGAAGATAAAGCTATTACCATTAAAGACAATAGCTACACATTGCTAGATAAAGATGGTAACGAAGTTTCAAGCACACCAGCCTTTGCTGAAGATGGTACAACTGAAATTGGTACTTTCTCTATTGATCCAGTAACAGGGCAAGTAACCTTCACACCAACAGACAAATCATACACTGGTAAAGTAACCCCAGCTAAGGTTCAAGCTGAAAGTTCAAACGGTATCAAGGTGGATACAACTTACACACCAGAAATCGTTCCAGTAACCCCAACCGCAACACCAGCAGAAACTATAAATGTTCAAGGTGCGACTCAAAAAGGTAAACCAGAATTTAAAGGTGGTACTGCTGAAATTGATGGTGTTGAAAAGACTGTAGCCATTAACGAAGCTGTTCCGGCTAAATTTGATGATGGAACTACAAGTAAGAAGGTTGAAGGAGTAGGTACTTACACAGTAGCTCCAGATGGAACAGTTACATTTGTACCAGAAAAATCATTTGTTGGTAAAGCACCTGCAGTAACTGTAGTTCGTGAAGACATGAACGGAACAAAAGCTTCTGCAACTTACACGCCAACCGTAACACCTGTGACACCAACAGCGTCACCTGCTGAATCAGTAGCCCCTCAAGGTGTAGTTCAAACTGGTACAGTTACTTTCACAGAAGGTGATCCAGTTGCGCCAATCGACAAGGATACGATTACCCTTCTTGATGAAAATGGTCAACCAGCAGCTTCAGTAGATGCTAAGTCACCAGATGGCAAGGTTATCGGTACATTCACAGTTGATAAAGCAACAGGTGTTGTAACCTTCACCCCAACAGATAAGACTTATTCAGGTGATGTTGTTGCCGTTAAGGTTCAAGCGAAGGATGCCAACGGTACCCCAGCTGAAACAACATACACACCTAAGATTACTCCGGTTGTTCCAACAGCAGAAGATGTAACTTCAAAAGACAAACAAGGCCAAACCCAAACAGGTAAACCTAAGTTTACAGAAGGCAATCCAAACATTCCAATGGATGATGATACGCCAGCTACATTCGAAGATGGCTCAACAACGAAAACAATTCCTGGTGAAGGAACCTACACAGTAGCCCCAGATGGAAGTGTAACCTTCGTACCAGAGAAGTCATTCACAGGAACAGGAACAGGCGTGACTGTGAAACGTGTAGATAAGAATGGTACACCAGTAACAGGTAAGTACACACCAACAGTAACACCAGTAACTCCTACAGCAGCTCCAGCTGAATCAGTAGCTCCTCAAGGTGTAGTTCAAACTGGTACTGTTACTTTCACAGAAGGTGATCCAGTTGCGCCAATCGACAAGAATACCATTACTCTTCTTGATGAAAATGGTCAACCAGCAGCTTCAGTAAATGCTAAGTCACCAGACGGTAAGGTTATCGGTACATTTACAGTTGATAAAGCAACAGGTGTTGTGACCTTCACCCCAACAGATAAGACATACTCAGGTGAAGTCGTTGCCGTTAAGGTTCAAGCGAAGGATGCCAACGGTACCCCAGCTGAAACAACATACACACCTAAGATTACTCCAGTTGTTCCAACAGCAGAGGATGTAACTTCAACAGATAAACAAGGTCAAACCCAAACAGGTAAGCCTAAGTTTACAGAAGGTGATCCAGTAGTTCCAATGGATGATGATACACCTGCAACCTTTGAAGATGGTTCAACAACTAAGACTATCCCAGGTGAAGGAACCTACACAGTAGCTCCAGATGGAACTGTTACATTTGTTCCAGAAAAATCATTCACAGGAGCAGGAACAGGCGTAACTGTGAAACGTGTAGATAAGAATGGTACACCAGTAACAGGTAAGTACACACCAACAGTAACTCCTGTAACACCGACAGCGACACCTGCTGAATCAGTGGCACCTCAAGGTGTTGTTCAAACTGGTACTGTTACCTTCACAGAAGGTGATCCAGTTGCGCCAATCGACAAGGATACGATTACCCTCCTTGATGAAAATGGTCAACCAGCAGCTTCAGTAGATGCTAAGTCACCAGACGGCAAGGTTATCGGTACATTCACGGTTGATAAAGCAACAGGTGTTGTAACCTTCACACCAACTGATAAGACATACTCAGGTGAAGTCATTGCAGTTAAGGTTCAAGCAAAGGATGCCAACGGTACACCAGCTGAAACAACATACACACCTAAGATTACTCCAGTCGTTCCAACAGCAGAGGATGTAACTTCAACAGATAAACAAGGCCAAACCCAAACAGGTAAGCCTAAGTTTACAGAAGGCAATCCAAACATTCCAATGGATGATGATACGCCAGCTACATTCGAAGATGGCTCAACAACGAAGACAATTCCAGGTGAAGGTACTTACACAGTAGCCCCAGATGGAAGTGTAACCTTTGTACCAGAAAAATCATTCATCGGAACAGGAACAGGTGTAACAGTTAAGCGTGTAGATAAGAATGGTACACCAGTTACAGCTAAATACACACCAACCGTAACACCGGTAACACCAACAGCTGAAGAAGTGACTTCAATTGATAAACAGGGCCAAACACAAACAGGTAAGCCTAAGTTTATAGAAGGTGATCCAGTAGTTCCAATGGATGATGATACACCAGCTACATTCGAAGAAGGTTCAACAACGAAGACAATTCCAGGTGAGGGTACTTACACAGTAGCCCCAGATGGAAGTGTAACCTTCGTGCCAGAGAAGTCATTCACAGGAACAGGAACAGGTGTAACAGTTAAGCGTGTGGATAAGAATGGTACACCAGTAACAGGTAAATACACACCAACCGTAACACCAGTAACACCAACAGCGTCACCTGCTGAATCAGTAGCTCCTCAAGGTGTAGTTCAAACTGGAACAGTAACCTTCACAGAAGGTGATCCAGTTGCGCCAATCGACAAGGATACGATTACCCTTCTTGACGAAAATGGTCAACCAGCAGCTTCAGTAGATGCTAAGTCACCAGACGGCAAGGTTATCGGTACATTCACAGTTGATAAAGCAACAGGTGTTGTAACCTTCACCCCAACAGATAAGACCTATTCAGGTGATGTCGTTTCAGTTAAGGTTCAAGCTAAGGATGCCAACGGTACCCCAGCTGAAACAACATACACACCTAAGATTACTCCAGTTGTTCCAACAGCAGAGGATGTAACTTCAACAGATAAACAAGGTCAAACCCAAACAGGTAAGCCTAAGTTTACAGAAGGCAATCCAAACATTCCAATGGATGATGATACGCCAGCTACATTCGAAGATGGCTCAACAACGAAGACAATTCCAGGAGAAGGTACTTACACAGTAGCCCCAGATGGAACAGTCACTTTCGTACCAGAAAAATCATTCACAGGAACAGGAACAGGCGTGACTGTTAAACGTGTAGATAAGAACGGTACACCAGTAACAGCTAAATACACACCAACTGTAACTCCAGTAACACCAACAGGTGAACCAGCCACAACTATTGGCCCTAAAGGTCAAGAACAATCTGGTAAGCCAAACTTCAAGGAAGGTGATCCAATTGTTCCAATGAACGATGCCGTTCCGGCTACATTTGACGATGGTTCAACAACGAAGACAATTCCAGGTGTTGGTACGTATACAGTAGCTCCTGACGGAACTGTAACCTTTAAACCTGAACCAGAATTTACTGGAAAAGCACCATCTGTAACTGTTGTCCGTGAAGATATGAATGGAACAAAAGCTTCTGCAACGTACACACCAACTGTACTTCCTGTTACTACATTTGTAGACAAAGAAGGTAAAGCAATTCCGGGATATCCAACTGAAGACAATGAACAACCTAAGAAAGATATTCCAGGCTACCGCTTCATAGAGAGTAAGAAGCTTCCAAATGGTGACACAGAACATGTTTATGAGAAAGTGAAAACTAATCATAAGGATAAGGAAGGTAACGAGATTCCAGGTTATCCAATCGAGGATGGTGAAAATCCTAAGAGAGATATTCCAGGCTACCGCTTCGTAGAGACTAAGAAACTTCCAAATGGTGATACAGAGCACGTTTATGAGAAAGTGCCAACGCCAGATCCAGTTCCAACACCAGATCCAGTGCCAACACCAGATCCAGTTCCAACACCAGATCCAGTGCCAACACCAAATCCAGTACCGACGCCAGATCCAGTGCCAACACCAGATCCAAAACCAGTTCCAGAAACTAAGGAAATTAAATTCATCAATCCTTCTGATGAAACAGCAGTTCTTCCTGAAACTGGTACTGAGGAAACTTCTAAAACAGGTCTTGCTCTTCTAAGTGCTTTAACAGGTCTCTCATTATTTGGACTTGCTAAACGCAAAAAAGAAGACTAAGATCTAGGATTTGCCTCATTAAAACCGCGAGAAATCGCGGTTTTTTTGACGGAAAAAATAGGAAGTTTTGCTCAAGGAAGCAATAGTTGGAAACAGTCTTTTCTAAAAAAATTTGATAAAATAGAAGTATCAGTGTAAAGGATGTAAGAATGAGTAAGAAAGTAATTGGTATTTGGGCTCAGACAAAGAATGGAGTGATTGGTAAGGATCAGGTCATGCCTTGGCATTTACCAGCTGAATTGCAGCACTTTAAACAAACGACAACGGGCCACGCGATCCTTATGGGGAGAGTTACCTACGAAGGATTAAACAAACGCGTCCTGACAAATCGGACCAATATCATTCTCTCTAGAGATGACATGTATGATGTAGAGAATGAAAGAGTTTTGTTAAAAACCTCGGTAGAGGATGTTTTAGACTGGTATAAGGATCAGGATCAGTCACTCTTTATTATCGGTGGGGAGAAGGTGATTCGCCTTTTCGAGCCTTATCTAGAGGAGCTTTACCAGACTGTCATCGATGCCCAATTAGAAGGAGATACGTATTTCCCAGTAGACTTCCATTGGGATCAGTTCCAGTTACTGGACGAGCGGACGATCGAAAAAGACGAAAAAAACCCTTATGACTTTACCATTAGACATTTTGAAAGAAAGGAAGACTAGTTCATGGAACGTAGTATCTTTGGCTTTTTTACAGCGGTTTTATGCGTGATTTGCCTAGTATGTGCTTCTCAGGCCCTTCGGAAAAAGCGCTATGGATTAGCCATTCTATTTTTGCTAAATGCCTTTACCAATCTTGTGAATTCGATTCACGCCTTTTATATGACTTTTTTAAAATAAATTACAAACAGACTTTAGAATCGGGAGAAGAAAATGCCTACAAATCAATCAAATGATATGATGGTTTATTGTTCGTTTTGTGGTAAGAACCAAGACGAAGTACAGAAGATTATCGCAGGGAACAACGCCTTTATCTGTAATGAATGTGTTGAGTTAGCTCAAGAAATCATTCGTGAAGAACTAGCTGAGGAAGTCTTGGCAGACCTTTCAGAGGTTCCAAAACCAATCGAACTACTCAATATCCTTAACCACTATGTCATCGGTCAGGATCGTGCTAAACGAGCCCTCGCAGTAGCGGTATATAATCACTACAAACGGATTAACTTCCACGAAAATCGTGAAGAAGACAATGATGTGGATCTCCAAAAATCAAACATTTTGATGGTGGGGCCTACAGGTTCAGGAAAAACTTTCTTGGCTCAAACTCTTGCTAAGAGCTTGAATGTTCCATTTGCCATTGCGGATGCGACAGCCTTGACAGAAGCAGGTTATGTCGGAGAAGACGTTGAAAACATCCTTCTGAAGCTCTTGCAAGCAGCTGACTTCAATATTGAGCGTGCAGAACGTGGCATCATCTATGTTGATGAAATCGATAAGATTGCTAAGAAGAGTGAGAACGTCTCTATCACCCGCGATGTTTCTGGTGAAGGGGTTCAACAGGCTCTCTTGAAGATCATTGAAGGAACTGTAGCCAGTGTGCCACCTCAAGGCGGACGCAAGCACCCACAACAAGAAATGATCCAAGTCGATACCAAGAACATCCTCTTCATCGTCGGTGGAGCCTTTGATGGGATTGAAGAAATCGTGAAGCAACGTTTAGGTGAGAAGATCATTGGATTTGGTCAAAACAACAAATCCATCGATGAATCAAGCTCTTATATGCAAGAAATCATTGCAGAAGATATCCAAAAATTCGGTATTATCCCTGAGTTAATCGGTCGGCTTCCAGTTCTTGCTGCATTAGAGCAATTGACAGTGGATGACTTGGTTCGTATTTTGAAAGAACCAAAAAACGCCTTGGTGAAACAATACCAAGCTCTCTTATCCTTTGACGACGTAGAATTGGAATTTGATGACGAAGCACTTGAAGAAATTGCAAGCAAAGCTATTGAACGCAAAACAGGTGCTCGTGGATTACGCTCCATCATCGAAGAAACTATGTTGGATGTGATGTTTGAAGTTCCAAGTCAAGAAGATGTCAAATTGGTTCGAATCACCAAAGAAGCAGTTAACGGAACTGAAAAACCAATTTTAGAAACTGCCTAGAAAGAAATTCTATGAAAGTAAATACTCATAATGCGGATATTCTCTTGAGCGCTACCAATAAAAGCCATTATCCTCAAGATGATATCCCAGAAGTTGCACTTGCCGGTCGATCAAATGTCGGCAAGTCTTCTTTTATTAATACCATGCTAAATCGCAAGAATTTGGCCCGTACGTCTGGAAAACCAGGGAAAACACAGTTATTAAACTTCTTCAATATCGATGATAAATTACGCTTTGTCGATGTACCTGGCTATGGATATGCTCGTGTCTCTAAAAAAGAACGTGAGAAATGGGGAAAGATGATCGAAGAATATCTGACATCAAGAGAGAATTTAAGAGCTGTTGTCAGCCTGGTTGATCTTCGTCATGAACCCTCAGCTGATGATGTCCAAATGTACGAGTTTTTAAAATATTACGAGATTCCAGTTATCTTGGTTGCAACCAAAGCCGATAAAATTCCAAGAGGAAAATGGAACAAGCATGAATCTATGATCAAGAAGAAATTGGATTTTGATAAAACAGATACCTTTATCATCTTCTCATCCGTTAATAAGACAGGAGTAGAAGAAGCTTGGGATGCAATTTTTGACTATAGTCTTTCGGAATAAATCGTATTATTACTAACCTGTTATTTATTTATTTGATTTATCTCGATATTGTAATTAAAATGTAATATTGAGCTCAACAATTTAATGCTTTTCTGTGCTATAATCATCTTAAAGAGTTTTCATTAAAACATTAGGAGATTATCACATTGAAAAAAATACTAAATAAATCGAAATTAATTGGATCCTTAGTGGCTCTAGTAGCTGCAGGAACAGTAGCGGCAGCTATGAGTGAGCATGTAGGGAAAGTTGATGCTAATGATGGTGCTTATACTCAATACGCAGATCCAACAGAAACTTTTATCTCACAAATCGGTGAATCTGCTCGTCAGCTTGGTCAAGAAAATGATCTTTATGCTTCTGTTATGATTGCTCAAGCTATCTTAGAAAGCGGAGCTGGTCAATCTGGTTTGTCATCTTATCCACACTATAACCTCTTTGGTATTAAAGGTAGTTATGCTGGTCAATCAACTGTGATGCAGACGTGGGAAGATGACGGTAATGGAAATGCCTATACCATCAACGATGCTTTCCGTTCATATCCTAGCTACTATGAATCATTACAAGACTATGTAGCAGTTTTAAAACAAGGTCACTTTGCTGGAGCTTGGAAGAGTAATACAAGTAGCTATCAGGATGCTACATCTGCCTTAACGGGTGTCTATGCTACTGATACAAGTTACTATGCAAAATTGAACCATATTATCGAAACTTACAACCTTACTCAGTATGATTCACCAAGTGTATATGGAGGTTATGAAGGTACGGTCTACAACCCTTATCGCCAACAATATACAACTCAAGAAATCTTGAACTTGGATATCGCATGGGCAAATCGTTTCTTGTAAGATATGAATTAAATTGAATGATAAACAGGCCATTAAGGTCTGTTTTTTCTTTTAGTCGTTTTAAATCGTTTTATATCATTTTTCATTGAAAACAGTATTTTTTATATTATTTTTCTGAAAACCTTTTCAGAAGGTTCTATCTATGATATAATGAAGAAGTTCACAAATTCAATATATAAGGAGATTCAGATGGGAGAATCAAATTTTGTTCTTAAAGTAGAGGCAGCATGTCAAAAGAAGGAAGAACTATATACAGCTTCTAAGGCTCGGTATGCTGTTCGCTCTATGTTTGCGGGTGCATTTCTTACCATGAGTACAGCAGTTGGGATTGTGGGTGCAGATCTTCTCAATACTTTCTTGCCTGGTTCTGGTCGTTTCTTGTTCCCTTTTATTTTTGCTTGGGGATTGGTTTATTTACTCTTCTTAAATAGTGAGTTAACGACTTCCAATATGATGTACCTGACAGCTGGTGTTTATTTAAAGAAAATTAATTGGAAGAAAGCTTTAGAAATTTTGCTGTATTGTACGTTCTTTAATCTGATTGGTGCCTTGTTCCTTGCATTTCTCTTCAGTCAGACAAGTGCTTTTGCAAATCTGAATCCAAAAGGCTTCCTTGGTTCGGTTGTAGAGATGAAGTTGCAACGTTCTAATCAATTGGTTTTCTTTGAAGGGGTTGTTGCTAACATCTTTGTTAATATAGCCATCTTGTCCTACCTCTTCTTTAAAGATGAAACAGCTAAAGTTCTGATGGCTTTGTCAGCTATTTATATGTTTGTTTTCCTTACAAATGAACACATCGCGGCAAACTTTGCTTCTTTCTCATTAGCTACTTTTAACTCGATTTCGAAAGATTTACCTCACTTAGAGTTCTTCAATGTGCTTCGTCATTATGCAGTCACTTTTGTAGGTAACTGGGTAGGTGGAGGAGTGATCATGGGCTTGGCCTATGCATGGCTCAATCGTACCAAGACTATCTATAAAGATTAACTATTTTAAAAAAAGTTTGCAAAAATACTTGCATTCTTTTTTTTTATGTGATACACTAAATAACGGTTTGAAAAAACTGCCTAAGACAGTAGGGGAGCTCGACTCATAAAGATCCTACCGAGGACAAAACGTATCATGTAAAAGAAGCGTATTGTACTTTCGTGTCTAGGTTTGGGCGCGTTTTTCTTTTGGAAAAATTCCCCAAGCAAAATAATTACGGAGGTGAACACACTAATGAGTGAAGCAATTATTGCTAAAAAAGCGGAACTAGTTGACGTAGTAGCTGAGAAAATGAAAGCTGCTGCATCAATCGTCGTTGTGGACGCTCGTGGTTTGACAGTAGAACAAGATACAGTTCTTCGTCGTGAGCTTCGTGGAAGCGAAGTTGAGTACAAAGTGATCAAAAACTCAATCTTACGTCGTGCAGCTGAAAAAGCTGGTCTTGAAGAATTGGCATCAGTATTTGTTGGACCATCTGCAGTAGCATTTTCTAACGAAGATGTTATCGCACCAGCGAAAATCTTGAACGACTTTGCTAAAAACGCTGACGCACTTGAAATCAAAGGTGGTGCAATCGAAGGCGCTGTCGCATCTAAAGAAGAGATTCTTGCTCTTGCAACTCTTCCAAACCGCGAAGGACTTCTTTCTATGCTCCTTTCTGTACTTCAAGCGCCAGTGCGCAACGTTGCTCTTGCAGTCAAAGCGGTTGCAGACAACAAAGAAGACGCAGCTTAATCTTAAGCTACGCAGCGTAGCCTAGCTACAAAAAATAAAAACATAAAATATAAAAACTTATTTGGAGGAAATAACAATGGCATTGAACATTGAAAACATTATTGCTGAAATTAAAGAAGCTTCAATCCTTGAATTGAACGACCTTGTAAAAGCTATCGAAGAAGAATTTGGTGTAACTGCAGCTGCTCCTGTAGCTGTTGCTGCAGCTGGTGCTGCTGACGCAGGTGCTGCTAAAGATTCATTCGACGTTGAATTGACATCTGCAGGCGACAAGAAAGTCGGCGTTATCAAAGTTGTACGTGAAATCACTGGTCTTGGTCTTAAAGAAGCTAAAGAACTTGTTGATGGAGCACCTGCACTTGTTAAAGAAGGTGTTGCTACAGCTGAAGCTGAAGAAATCAAAGCTAAATTGGAAGAAGCTGGAGCTTCAGTTACTCTTAAATAATAGAGTTTCCAATCAAAATGAAAACCGAGGTTTAGATCTCGGTTTTTTTGTGTACATTTTTGAGTTTAAGTCTTTATTTTTTACAGATTAATTCTGTACTTTGTCTACTGTAGGATTTTATCTAAATTTTTCAAGATTAGAAAGCTTTGAGTCTTGAATGATTGTCTATTCTTGAAATCATACTCCTTTAAATTTAATCTCTGTCAATCAACATATTTACAATTCTTATCAAGTTCTTACTAATTTATTATGTTGTTAGACTTCTATTTTTTTGCTAAAATAGTTCCTATAAACAAAAAAGGAGATTTCTGATGAAATATTTTAAACGTCTTGTCTTTGCTGCTTTATTGGCAGTTGGTGCGATTTTCCTTGTAGCTTGTGGTTCTACAACTAGCGATAATGGGAAATATGTCTATAAAGCTGATAAGGAGAAAATAGAAAGCATCCTTAAAGAGCAAGGAGCTACTGATGAGGAGCTTGAGAAAGTCGCTGGTCAAATTGCATTATCAATGACGATCGAAATTAAAGATAAAAAAGCCAAATTGACTGTTGAAATGAATGCCCTAGGAAATAATAGAAAGAAATCATTTGACCTAAAAGCTGATCAAGGTAGCAAAACTCTTGAGTCAGAAGAAGGTGGTAATGATAAAGTCAAGTATAAGATTGACGGGGATGTTTTAACTTTGGACTTGAGTAAATTTAAGTCTAACGATAGCGAAACATTTGCTTTCTTCAAAGATGCAAAATTCAAACGTCAAAAATAATCGTATATAGAGGGGATAGCGGAGGCTATCCTCTTTTTTATTCTTTGCTTTACATCAGCTCTTTTCCTTGCTAGCCTAGGGGGGATCTGATATAATAGGGATGACTTGAAGGAGCCAACGTGCTTTGTAAAATAGCTTAAAAAGTACTTGAGGGTGCTTTTTTATTGTATAAGGAGGAGAAAGGTATGGGATATATTTGGTCCTATTTGAGAAAATATCCAAAATGGTTGTGTTTGAATGTTACAGCAGCCATCTTTTTTGTGATTGTCAATCTCGGTTTGCCAACTGTTCTAGCCCGTATGATTGATGAGGGGATCAATCCGAGAGATATGGAGCGGGTTTATTTTTGGGCCTGGGTTATGTTTGGTGTGATCATCGTAGGGATTCTCGGGCGAATCGTTCTAGCCTATGCGGTTGGGAAGATTACTACAACCATGGTCATGGATATGCGCAATGACCTTTATGAGAAGCTTCAGGAATATTCCCACCATGAGTATGAGAAGATTGGGGTTTCTTCCTTGGTAACGCGGATGACGTCTGATGCCTTCGTCTTGATGCAGTTTTCTGACCAGATGTTGAAGCTTGGCGTCATCACTCCTATCATGATGCTGTCCAGTATTCTGTTAATTTTACAGACGAGTCCATCTCTTGCCTGGATTGTGGCGATTTCGATGCCATTTTTGGCTGTGGTCGTCTGGTATGTAGCTATCAAGACCAAACCTTTGTCAGAGAAGCAGCAGGAAACCCTGGATAAGCTCAATCAATATGCTCGCGAAAACCTTACGGGACTTCGGGTCATTCGTGCTTTTGCGCGTGAGGAATTCCAAGAGGAAAAATTTGGCCAAGCCAATGCAATCTATGCGGACAACTCCAATAGACTCTTTAAATTGACCGGCTTGACGGAGCCGCTCTTTGTCCAAATCATCATCGCCATGATTGTAGCTATTGTATGGTTCGCCTTGGATCCTCTAGGGGATGGAAGTTTAGAAATCGGGAATCTTGTCGCCTTTATCGAATACAGTTTCCATGCCTTGCTTTCTTTCCTATTCCTAGCTAATCTCTTTACCATGTATCCACGGACAGCTGTTTCTAGTCATCGTTTGAAGGAAATCATGGATATGCCGATTTCTATCGATCCAAATGAAAATGGAGTTACTGAGACTGAAACCAAGGGTTATTTGGAGTTTGACAATGTAACCTTCGCCTATCCTGGTGAGACAGAGAGTCCAGTTCTTCATAATATTTCCTTTAAGGCTAAGCCGGGGGAGACCATTGCCTTTATCGGATCGACCGGTTCTGGGAAGTCCTCTCTGGTCCAGCTCATTCCACGTTTCTATGATGTTACTTTAGGGAAAATCTTGGTGGATGGTGTAGATGTACGAGACTACAATATCAAAGCCCTTCGCCAAAAGATTGGCTTTATCCCGCAGAAGGCCTTGCTCTTCACGGGGACTATTGCCGAAAACCTTCGTTACGGAAAAGAAGATGCCAGCATTGAGGAGCTAGACAAGGCAGCAGATGTGGCCCAAGCTAAAGAATTTATCGAAAGCAAGGAAGAACAGTTTGACACTCATTTAGCAGAAGGGGGAAGCAACCTTTCTGGTGGACAGAAACAACGTCTATCCATTGCGCGTGCAGTTGTTAAAGAGCCGGATATCTATATCTTTGATGATTCCTTCTCGGCTCTTGACTACAAGACAGATGCTACACTGAGAAAACGTCTCAAGGAAGTAACAGGAGATGCAACCGTCTTAATCGTAGCTCAACGGGTTGGAACGATTATGGATGCGGATCAAATCATTGTCTTGGATCATGGAGAAATCGTCGGTCGTGGAACCCACGAGGAACTCCTGACAACCAATGAAATCTACAGTGAGATTGCTCGCTCTCAGTTGAATAACCAATCATTAACAGAAGAATAGGAGGGAGAAGAAAATGAAAGAAAAACGTTCCAGTTTTGTACGTCTTTGGGGCTATCTAAGAGCCTATCGTTTTGCCGTTATTTTCGCTACACTCCTAAAGATTCTGAGTGTGGTTATGAGTGTCATTGAGCCCTATATTCTTGGACTCGCTATCACAGAATTGACCGCTAACCTAACAGATATGGCTAGAGGAGTAGCGGGAGCTGAGATTAATGTTGGCTATGTTGGTTGGGTCATGATTGTCTATCTCTTCCGAGGAGTTTTGTATGAGCTTGGATCTTATTATTCCAACTATTTCATGACCAATGCCGTCCAAAGCATGATCGAGGATATGCGTAACGACCTATCTAAAAAAATCAATCGCATCCCTGTTTCTTACTTTGATCAGCACCAATTCGGAGATCTTCTTGGTCGCTTTACCAGCGATGTCGAAACTGTTTCTAATGCCTTGCAGCAGTCCTTCCTTCAAATTGTGAATGCCATTTTCACACTAACCTTGGTCATCGCTATGGTACTCTATCTCAACCTTACTTTGGGGTTAATCGTGATTGCTTCTATCCCGATCACCTTCTTCGGTGCCCAGTTGATTATGAAGAAATCCCAGCCTTACTTTAAGGAGCAGGCTGATGTCCTTGGAGCTCTAAATGGTTTTGTTCAGGAAAACTTAAGTGGTTTCAACGTCTTAAAACTCTATGTACGAGAAGAATCATCGCAAGAAGACTTCCGTGACATTACCCGTCGTCTGCAGCAAGTTGGATTTAAAGCGAATTTTATTTCTGGACTGATGATGCCTATTCTGAATGCAATCTCTGATTTGACCTATCTTTTGGTCGCAGTTATCGGAGCCATTCAAGTTCTTGCCGGTCGTCTGACAGTTGGGAACATGCAGGCTTTTGTCCAGTATGTCTGGCAGATTAATCAGCCTATTCAAAATTTGAGCCAGTTGGCTGGAACCTTACAAAGTGCCAAATCTTCACTGGATCGGGTCTTCCAAGTACTTGATGAACCAGATGAAGTACTTGGTAAAAATGAAGCTCTGGACAAGGAATTGACTGGACAGGTTAGCTTTAACCATGTGGACTTCCAATATGTGGAAGATAAGCCATTGATCCGCGACTTTAATCTTGAAGTCAATCCAGGTGAGATGGTGGCCATTGTCGGACCTACAGGTGCAGGCAAAACCACGCTCATCAATCTGCTCATGCGTTTCTACGATGTGACCAAGGGGGCTATTACGGTAGATGGACATGATATCCGTGACCTATCTCGCCAAGATTATCGCAAGCAGTTTGGGATGGTTCTTCAGGATGCTTGGCTTTATGAAGGGACCATTAAAGAAAACCTGCGCTTTGGGAACTTGGATGCAACAGACGAAGAGATTGTCGCTGCTGCCAAAGCTGCCAATGTAGACCACTTTATCCGGACGCTTCCGGGGGGCTACAATATGGAGATGAACCAAGAGTCTAGTAATATCTCTTTGGGACAGAAGCAGTTGTTGACTATTGCGCGTGCCCTTCTAGCTGATCCTAAAATTTTGATTTTAGATGAAGCGACATCCTCAGTGGATACGCGTCTGGAACTCTTGATTCAAAAGGCTATGAAGAACTTGATGAAGGGACGGACTAGCTTTGTCATTGCTCACCGCTTGTCTACAATCCAAGAAGCGGATAAGATTTTAGTCCTTAAAGAGGGGCAAATCATCGAACAAGGGAATCATGAGTCTCTCTTGGCTGCAAAAGGATTCTATTACGACTTGTACATGAGCCAATTCTCCAAGAAAGTAGAAGCTCAATAAAAACGTCAAAAAAGAGCAGTCGCTCTTTTTTGTTAGGCAAAACACTTCAATTTGTTAGAAGTCGGATTTCTTGAAGGTGGTTGTTTTATTTGCTATAATCGTAGCAGAAATGGAGGCTTTATGCGCTTAACCAGCCAATTAATCACTGAAACGTTCCCAGATTTGGATAAGGTCGAAAGGCTTAACATTGAAGCTTTTCCAGAAGAGGAACGGATTCCTTTATCGGAGTTTTTACGCTATACGGATAATGATGACGCTCACTTTTTCGCTTTTTACAATGAGGAAGAATTTGTCGGATTTGCCTTTGCTATTTCAAATGCTAAGGCATTTTACGTCAGTTTCTTTGCCATTATGCCTCACTTGCGGAGTCACGGCTATGGTCAAGAAATTATTGAAAAATTAGTGGAATTTTACCAACGGACCATGTTGTTAGAAGTTGAGCGATTGGATGAAGAATGTGATAATCTAGAGCAACGTCAAGCTCGGATGGATTTCTATATTCGAAATGGCTTTAAAACAGCCAATGCTTTTCTTGAATACGAAGACCTTAGTTTCGAGATTCTCTACCGAGGAGAGGGCTTCGATGAGGAGGCCTACCGTGATATCTTCCGTAAACTTCAGGAAGAAAATTATTTTGATTTTCGCATCCAATACCGACGCTTTAGTGAAGATTAGAAACAAAAAGTGCTCCTCTGTTAGATAGCAGAGAAGCACTTTTTAATTAATGGATGAAGAAGTATATAAGAATCTACAGTAGAGTTTTCTTTGTCTTAAGTTATTTTTAAATGCAATTATTCCAGTAAAAAGAATTGCCGTGGTGGAAGAAAGCTGTTATACTAGATAAGATTGAAAAATGTAAAGGAGTACACATGTTACGAAAAGGTTCCTTAACAGGTTTACTGTTATTTGGTATTTTCTTCGGTGCAGGGAACTTAATCTTTCCGCCTGCACTAGGTGCCCAATCGGGTAGCCATTTTTGGCCAGCTATTGCTGGATTTGTCTTATCAGGAGTAGGAATTGCGATTATTACCTTGATCATTGGGACGCTCAATCCTAAAGGCTATATTCATGAGATTTCACGTAAAATCGCCCCTTGGTTTGCTATCGTTTATCTGGTAGCTTTGTATTTGTCTATTGGTCCTTTCTTTGCCATTCCGAGAACGGCTACCGTTTCCTACGAAGTTGGGATTGCGCCCTTGTTAGGACAATCAGGTAGCAGACTCTTCATTTTCACCTTGGTCTATTTCTGTTTAGCTTATTTGATTGCCCTTTATCCATCTAAGATCCTAGATAGCATTGGTCGGATTTTGACACCTGTCTTTGCTATCTTGATCGTTGTCCTCGTTGTTCTTGGTGCTCTCAAGTACAGCGGACACGCGCCACAAGTGGCAACAGAAGCCTACCAAGCATCTGCCTTTGGTCAAGGTTTCCTTGAAGGGTATAATACCTTGGATGCCCTCGCTTCAGTGGCCTTTAGTGTGATTGCGGTAACCACCCTCAATCAACTTGGTTTCACCAGCAAGAAGGAATACATTAAAACCATCTGGATCGTTGGGATTGTCGTAGCAATTGGCTTTAGTATTTTATACATTGGCTTGGGTTACCTTGGAAATCATTTCCCAATTCCAGCAAAAGTAATGGCATCTGATGCCAATAAAGGGGTCTATGTCCTTTCAGAAGCGACCAAGGCTATCTTTGGCCCAGCTGCTCAAATCTTCCTTGCAGGTATGGTAACGGTGACTTGCTTCACTACAACAGCCGGTTTGATTGTGTCAACAGGGGAATTCTTCCATAATACCTTCCCTAAAATCTCTTACAAGGTCTATGCGACAATCTTCACTTTGATTGGTTTTGCGATTGCCAATCTTGGCTTGAGCGCCATTATTGCCTATTCATTACCTGTCTTGATGATCCTCTATCCAATCACCATTACTATTGTGTTGATTGTGATTGTAAACAAATTTACTCAACTATCAAAACCAGGAATGCAACTAACTATTTTCTTAGTTAGCTTGGTGGCGATTGCAGATGTTCTTGCAAGCACCTTCAAACTTACAGGTCTGGCAAACGTCATTAAAACTTTACCATTTGCCGCCCAGTCCCTTCCATGGTTACTCCCAGCAGTAGTTGGTATTGTCCTCTCTCTTTTCTTGCCAAATAAACAAAGTGCAGAAGAAGAATAAGTCGTCAATTGAACTCCAGAGTGAAATACTTTGGAGTTTTTGTTTGGCTTTGAAACTAGTTTCTAAATGATCCTTTAGAAATCAAAGCGTAGCAGAAATTTTTAATTTAGGAGCTGGAATGTTATACTAGTTGTAGCATATCAATATACGGAGTGTTTTATGAATCAAATCGTTTTCTCCTTTACTGTCTTTCTGGCAGGGATTCTTTCCTTTTTCTCTCCCTGTGTCTTTCCTTTGCTTCCGGTATACATCGGGGTCTTGCTAGGAAGTGATCAGGAAAAATCCATTCAGATTTTTGGGAAGAAGATTCGCTGGCATGGTCTTGTAAAGACCTTGTGTTTCATCGCAGGGATTTCTGTTATTTTTCTCATTATTGGTTTCGGGGCAGGTCTACTTGGTCAAATTATGTACACCAACTGGTTCCGATACTTGATGGGAGCGCTGATCATTATCCTTGGTCTTCATCAGATGGAAGTCTTTCACTTTAACTTCTTAGAAAAGCAAAAGACAATGGATTTCGGGGCGAACAAGCACAAGAATGAATTACTTTCAGCTTTTCTGCTTGGGCTTGGTTTTAGCTTTGGCTGGACGCCATGTATCGGTCCGGTTCTTGGATCTGTACTTGCCTTAGCAGCATCCAATGGTCAAGATGCCCTCATGGGTGCTCTCTATCTCTTTATCTATACATTAGGGATGGCCATTCCGTTTTTACTTTTGGCCCTAGCGTCTGGGATTGTTCTCCCATACTTTAATCGTCTAAAACCCCATCTCTTGTTACTGAAGAAAATTGGTGGCTTGATCATCATCATTATGGGGATTTTGTTACTCTTGGGACAATTGAATAGCTTATCTGCTATCTTTTCATAAATCAAATGGAGGTTTACTCATTATGAAAGTTATTAAATACGCCTGTTTTTCTCTTCTTTCTCTGTCTATCCTGAGTGCTTGCTCTATGAATCAGTCCGAAAGTGGCATGAATAATCAATCTATGGATAACCAGTCCATGACCAACACTAGCACAAGTAAACATCCTTTAGTAGGAAAAGAAGCTAGTGACTTCGAACTAAAGGATATGAAGGGGAATACGGTCAAACTTTCAGACTATAGAGGCAAAAAGGTTTACTTGAAATTCTGGGCAACTTGGTGTGGTCCTTGTCGCCAAAGCATGCCTGAACTCAATAAATTAGTTGAAGAAAAGGACCGGGACTTTGAGATTCTTACCGTTATGGCACCGGGAATGCAAGGTGAAAAAACAGAAGAAGAGTTCGTTAAATGGTTTGCCCAACAAGACTATCAATCGGTTCCTGTTTTGTACAATCCAGATGGATCTGCCTTTATGAATTACCAAGTTCGTTCGATCCCTACTGAAGTCTTTATCGATAGCCAAGGAAAGATTGGACATGTTCAATTAGGGGCAATTTCAAACGAAGATGCCAAGAAGATTATCAAAGAATTGAAATAAAAGAGGCTGGGACAAAAGTCCTAGCCTCTCAATTGTTTTTGGAGTGTCGAGCAAGACGCAGTGGTTGAGTGGGCTCTACTACGCTGATTTCATCAGCTTTTACAGCCCTACTCAACTGTGCGGAGGTGGGACGACGAAATCGAATTCTAACGAATTACCGATTTCTGTCCCACTCTCTTTTTATTAGTTGCTTGCACCAGATGTAGCATCGGCAGCTCCGTCACCGTGTCCTCCAGCATCGGAAGCACCTGAAGTTGCGTCTGCATCCCCATGGCCACCAGCAGGAGCGAATGGTCCGCTACCGCCTACAAGGCGTTGACCTGTTGTTTGAAGATACCAGTCCAACCATGGCTGGAAGTTAAAGACGATTTCGTTGATACCAGCATATGAGCCATCTGGATAGTACATTGCTTGGTAGTTATGAGTATTGATTACGCCTTCAGGGGATCCTGGGACAATGGTACGAACATATTCCTGGTTTCCGTTGCGAAGAGTACCGATGACCCATTCAACGTTTTTCATACGTGCTGGTGGAAGGGAACCGTGAACGGTTGACATCCGGCTACCTGATTGAGGTGGCACGCGTTTTGCAAACATGGTATCTGGATCTTGGTGGGCATTGTTGTAGTAGAGGAACTGGTTGTTATCATCAGCGTATGTCAATTCGAAAGGCATAGCTTTCAAGAACATATCAATTTGATTAACAGTCAGGATACCGTGGTCCAATTTGACATAAGTATCACCAGATACAGCCCCTGTAATTTCTGCAACTTTTTCTACCCAATCTGGATCATCTGGATCAACCTCGGTAACAGTAGTAGCGATTGGTTTTCCGCAATCCAAATCTTCTGGTTCAATTGGTTTTGGTTTTTTCAATTTAGAAACGACTCCTACGTATTTCACAAAGTTATCTAAACAAGTTTCAAGGAATTTTACAGTCCCTTCGTTGATGATGTTGCCATCTGCGTCAAAAGCTTCTTTCGCTTTTCCGAGAAGAAATTCATTTCCTGGAAGGGTATAGGCATTGACACCTGGAGCATCCAGAATCTTACGAAGGTGGACTTGGGCACGAGAAGTCCCTTGGTCATAGTAAGAAGCACCCACGATCATGACCGGTTTGCTTTCGAAAGGATGCACTTCATAGGAAAGCCATTCTAAAACAGATTTTAATCCTGCTGAAATGGTGTGGTTGTGTTCAGGTGTTGCGATAATCACACCATCAGCACGGGTAATTTTATTGTTAAGGAGACGCAATTGGAAGCTTTCGTCCCATTTTTCATCTTGGTTGAACATTGGAACTTCGTCGATTTCAAGAACTTCTAATTCAAATTTGATCTTGAAGTGACGACGGATGAATTCCAAAAGTTTGCGGTTATATGATTGGTCGTAGTTTGATCCTACAAGTCCTACAAATTTCATGCTAGTATGTCTCCTATCTTACAAGTTTTCCCAGTCGAAGTCTTCGGCATCTTTGCGAAGCAATTCTTGAGCGTTGCGCAGTTTTTCAGTAACTTTAACAAAGATACGGAAATCATCAAAGATGGCGTCGAGTTTCTTGATGACGTCAAGATCTACCAAGTCACCATTTTGATCAAATGCTTGAAGAGAGTGAGAAAGCAAGAATTCGTCTGGAAGGACAGTTGCCTTGATTTCTGGTGAGTTCAAGATTTGACGAAGCTGCAATTGAGCGCGAGATGAACCAAGCGTACCATAAGAAGCACCTGTAATCATCACTGGTTTGCTTAAGAGTGGGTAAATCCCATAAGATAGCCAAGCAAGGGCGCTCATCAAGACAGCTGGGATGGAATGATCGTATTCTGGTGTGCCAATGATGACACCATCAGCTTCCTCGATTTTCGCAGCAATCTCTAAGATAGCTTCAGGGACTTGTTTGTTGGCTGGCTTGTTGAAGACAGGGATATCTTTGATCTCAACCAATTCAATTTCAGCCTTATCAGCAAAATGCTTTTGCATGTATTGAAGTAGTTGGCGGTTTGTTGAACGTTTGGAGTTTGTTCCAACGATCGCAATAAGTTTTGTCATGGAAATTCCTTTCTGAAATTAAAATTACAAATAATCATGTAGCCCACTGGTATAGGCGAGGCGACCTGACTGATAGACGAGAATAGCATCTATGGCAGGTAAGGTTTCAACAATATTTAAAATGTTGGTCGGTTCTTCACCGAACAAGCGCGTGGTCCAAATCTCCCCATCGACTGATCGATCAGAAATAATCGTGAGACTTGCCAGTTCCGTTTCGACAGGATAGCCAGTTTGAGGATCAAAAATATGATGGAAGGTCTGGCCGTCAACCTCGAGGTGACGAACATAGGTCCCTGATGTAACGACGGACTTATCAGTTACAGATAGAACGAGTAAATGTTCCCCTCTTGGAAGCTGAGGATTTTGAATCCCGATTCGCCAAGGGCGATGACTGACAGGATTATGACCAAGGGTAAGGATATTGCCCCCTAAATCAATTAAAGCCTGCTCAATCCCCTGACTCCTGAAATAATTAGCTAGTAAATCCGCACTAAATCCCTTAGCTAAAGCACCTAGATCAATTTTCATCCCTTTTCTTTTGAGAAAAACAGTTTGTTGATCCGGATCCAAGCAAATCTGATGAGGGTCAATGACTGTTAGGGCTTGTTCAATTTCTACTTGATCAGGCTTCCTAGCATCTGAAAAACCAATTCTCCAAGTTTGGACAAGTGGACCAATCGCAATGTTTAAATGACTTCCTTGCGCCTGACTATGGCTAGTTCCTAGAGCAATCAGTGAAAAAAGATCTGGATGAACCTTTACGGGTTCAATGCCAGCCTTTTGATTGACCTCCATCAATTCAGAAGAAGGGTCATTAGCACTAAAGCGATGCTCATAGGATCGCAGGAGACTAAAACAATCGACCAGTATTTGGTCAGCTTGTTGATGAGAAATCGAAACGGTTATGGTGGAGCCCATTAGGCGTTCGGATCGACTAGTTAGTTCCACAAATAGTAAACCACCTTTCCAATATTCACCTACTTCAAGTTTATCAAAAAGAAAGCCATTTCACAATCCCCCCAAGCAAATTTATTGACATTTTTCAGGACTTATGCAAATTGATTTGAAAATAAAATCACAAATTGTAAGCAAAAAAATTGGAAACGATATCATTTTCATGTTATAATTGTATGGTAAATAAAATTAAAGGTAGGATTTTTTCTATGAGTAAAATCGTAGTTGTGGGTGCTAACCACGCTGGAACTGCATGTATCAACACAATGTTGGATAATTTTGGAAACGAAAATGAAATCGTTGTGTTTGACCAAAACTCAAATATTTCATTCCTTGGATGCGGAATGGCTCTTTGGATTGGTGAACAAATTGACGGACCTGAAGGCTTGTTCTATTCAGATAAAGAAAAATTAGAAGCTAAAGGCGCTAAAGTTTACATGAACTCACCAGTTCTTTCAATCGACTACGACAACAAAGTTGTAACTGCAGAAGTAGATGGTAAAGAACACAAAGAATCATATGAAAAATTGATCTTCGCAACTGGTTCAACTCCAATCTTGCCACCAATTGAAGGTGTTGAAATTGTCAAAGGGAACCGTGAGTTCAAAGCGACTCTTGAAAATGTACAATTCGTTAAATTGTACCAAAATGCTGAAGAAGTTATTAAGAAACTTGAAGACAAGAGCAAACACCTTGAGCGCATCGCTGTTGTAGGTGGTGGTTACATCGGTGTTGAGCTTGCTGAAGCATTCGAACGTCTTGGAAAAGAAGTTGTCCTTGTTGATATCGTTGACACAGTATTGAACGGATACTATGACAAAGACTTCACACAAATGATGGCTAAAAACTTGGAAGACCACAACATCCGTTTGGCACTTGGTCAAACTGTTAAAGCTATCCAAGGTGACGGTAAAGTAGAACGCTTGGTAACTGACAAAGAAACATTCGACGTTGATATGGTTATTCTTGCTGTTGGTTTCCGTCCAAACACAGCTCTTGCTGATGGTAAGATCGAACTCTTCCGTAACGGTGCTTTCCTTGTAGACAAGAAACAAGAAACTTCAATCCCAGGTGTATACGCTGTTGGTGACTGTGCGACTGTTTATGACAACGCTCGTAAAGACACTAGCTACATTGCCCTTGCATCAAACGCTGTTCGTACTGGTATTGTAGGTGCTTACAATGCTTGTGGACATGAGCTTGAAGGAATCGGTGTGCAAGGATCTAACGGTATCTCTATCTATGGTCTTCACATGGTTTCAACTGGTTTGACTCTTGAAAAAGCAAAAGCAGCAGGCTACAACGCTGTTGAAACTGGCTTCAACGACCTTCAAAAACCAGAATTTATCAAACATGACAACCATGAAGTTGCCATCAAGATTGTTTATGATCAAGATAGCCGCGAAATCCTTGGTGCTCAAATGGTATCACGTGATGCTGCAATCTCAATGGGTATCCACATGTTCTCATTGGCAATCCAAGAGCATGTTACAATTGAAAAATTGGCATTGACAGATCTATTCTTCTTGCCACACTTCAACAAACCATACAACTACATTACTATGGCAGCACTTACTGCTAAATAATGCATTCTATAGAAACGCTCATTTGGGCGTTTTTTTGCTGTTGTCTTACTCAAGAGCTGTGAAAAATAGTATAATAAAAGCAAGAAATCTGGGAGTTGAAGAGAATTTATGAAACAAAGTCAGCAAATCCAAAGAGAATTTCAATCGACCTCGAGATCTATTTTGTCTCAGGTTAGCAGAGGTGTTTTAGTAGGGCTTGTAGTCGGCGCGATTGTCTCGAGTTTTCGATTTTTTATTGAGCATCTCTTTCATATTGTACAGGGATTGTATAAGGATCTTGGAAGAAGTCCGATCAATTGGATCATTATCCTCTCTATGTATCTTTTTATTATTTTGCTAGCTAGCCAGCTCATCAAAAAGAACAAAAACGTTAAAGGATCTGGTATTCCTCAAGTAGAAGCAGAATTAAAAGGACTGCTACAGATAGACTGGTGGGCTACGCTTTGGCAGAAGTACATTTTAGGGATTTTAGCAATTGCTAGTGGTCTGATGTTGGGGCGTGAAGGACCCAGTATCCAACTTGGCGCCATGGGAGGAAAGGGGCTGGCTAAGAAACTTGCACTTAGTCCTGTAGAAGAAAGAGCCTTGATTGCCAGCGGTGCCGCAGCAGGTTTGGCAGCAGCCTTTAACGCTCCGATCGCTGGTCTACTCTTTGTAGTAGAAGAAGTCTACCATCATTTTTCTCGTGTCTTCTGGGTATCGACCTTGGCTGCGAGTTTGGTCGCAAACTTTGTCTCCCTCAATATTTTCGGTCAAACACCTGTATTAAATATGCCAGATCATATTCCCCATATCGATTTATCCAGCTATTGGATTTTCTTAGTCATGGGAATTTTTCTGGGCCTAACTGGTTATTTCTATGAAGTTGCTGTTTTAAATATTGGTCGGCTATACCAAAAGCTTGGTAGCTGTTTCAAGGTGACTGCTCCTTACTATCCACTCTTTGCCTTTCTTTTGATCCTACCGATCGGTTATTATTTCCCTCACTTATTAGGTGGTGGAAATCAGTTGGTTTTGAACTTAGCGCATGACCCTCTTAGTATCCAGATGCTGATCTTCTATTTTGCGATACGATTTATTTGGAGCATGATTAGTTACGGTAGTGGTCTTCCTGGTGGCATCTTTCTTCCGATTCTAGCTCTTGGATCTGTTTTAGGAGCCTTGGTTGCGGCTGTTTTATTAAAGTTTGGTCTCATACATTCTAATCAACTTCCCTTGTTTGTCATTTTAGGAATGAGTGGTTATTTCAGTGCCATTTCAAAAGCGCCCTTGACAGCCATGATTCTAGTGACTGAAATGGTAGGAGATATACGAACCTTGATGCCGATTGGCTTGGTGACTTTGACAGCTTACATTACTATGGATCTGCTAAAAGGGGCCCCTGTCTACGAGGCTATGCTGGAGCAATTGATGCCTGAGGTGACCAGCGGTTCAGATGTCTTAACCCTGATCGAAATTCCAGTATCAGAGAAAATAGCAGGCCGTCAGGTTCGAGATTTAGATCTACCGAGAGACCTCCTAATCACAACTCATCAGCATAATGGAAAAAACAGTACGGTGCATGGTAGTACCCGCCTCTATCTAGGAGATAGCATCTACCTCGTGGTAAAAGAGACAGATATCGGCCGGGTGAAAGAATTACTCCTTTAATTCATTTTATTAAAGTTTTCTGACAATTGTTGAAAAATGAGAAAATCTTTGCTATAATAGACCACGTAAAAAACGAATCCAGGAGAAATTCTCATGAAAAAACTTGCAGTAGCACTCTTATCAGTCGCTTTATTAGCAGGCTGTGCCAATACATCTTCAAAAAATACAACTACAAATAGTTCCTCTTCGACAGTGAAATTGTCTAAAGAGGACCAAAAAGCCTTGGACCAGGCGACAAGTGAATACAAGGAGTTTGTGCAAGGACAAATTGATCAGTTGTTAAAAGATACAGAGGAATTTCAAAGAGTCCTCAAAAGTGGTGATTTAGAAGAAGCTAAGAAGGTTTATCCTTTGATTCGGATGTCTTATGAACGCTCTGAACCAATCGCTGAAAGCTTTGGGGAGTCTGATGTGAAGATTGACTTCCGTTTGGTTGACTATGTCGATGAAAATAAATCAGAAGAAGGATGGTCAGGCTTCCACCGTATCGAACGCATCCTCTGGGAACAAAATACAACCGAAGGCACTGAAAAATATGCAGAGCAATTGGTAAATGATATCAAAGAGTTGAAAGCTAAGATTGCGACAGTAGAAGTAACGCCAGATTTGATGTTGACAGGTGCGGTTGACCTCTTGAATGAAGTGGCGACACAAAAGATCACTGGGGAAGAAGAAATTTTCTCTCATACAGATCTCTATGACTTCCGTGCCAATATCGAAGGGGCTGAGAAGATCTTTGCTCTCTTCAAACCTCTCATTGAGAAGAAGGATGCCAAACTAGTGAAAACCCTTGAAACAGAATTCAAGGCGGTGAATGACTTGTTAGACAAACATATGACAGATGATTCCAACTATAAATCATATACAGACCTAACAGAAGAAGATACCAAAGAACTAGCAGAAGCAGTTACAAAATTGGGAGAACCACTCTCTCAAATGGGAATCATTTTAAACGGTAAATAACAATGACAAAAGACGAAAAATTTTTTGAAAAGAAGATGGATCGTCGCGAATTTCTGAAAAAAGCAGGTATTGGGGGAGCAGGCTTAGCACTTGGTCTATCCGGTGCTTCTGCTTTTTTCGCTAATAAGGAGCAAGGTTCCAAAAATATCGCTGACGGTCAAGAAGAAATTAGTTTTTACGGCAAGCATCAGGCTGGAATTACCACCCCCATGCAGAAGAATATCTATTTTGTGGTGCTCGATCTCCGGACGACAGATAAAAACGAATTGATTCAGTTGTTTAAGGATTGGACAGATTATAGCCAGAAATTAGTCAATGGGGAACTTGTCAAAAAGGATGGTTCCAACGCCCTTTTGCCACCAAGTGATACTGGGGAAACAGTCGGACTAAATCCTTATCGCCTCACCCTAACCTTTGGTGTTTCGGCTAGCTTTTTGACCAAACTAGGCCTTGAGAAGAAACGCCCTAAACTCTTCCGGGATCTGCCAGCTTTTCCTAAGGAACAGTTGAGAGAGCAGTATACGGGTGGTGATATCGTTATCCAAGCATGTGCAGATGATGAGCAGGTGGCCTTTCATGCTGTCCGCAATCTGATTCGTAAAGGACGGAACAAGGTGACCATGAAGTGGAGCCAATCAGGATTTGCTGCTATTGGGGATCGTATGGAAACTCCAAGGAACCTTTTTGGCTTTAAGGATGGGACTGCCAACGTTACAACGGAGAAAGATTTTGATAAGGTGGTCTGGGATGATAGTAATGACTGGATGAAAAACGGCTCTTATATGGCTGTCCGCAGGATTATCATGCACCTAGAGACCTGGGACCGGACCAACCTACAGGAGCAAGAAAATACCTTTGGACGCTATAAAGAAAGTGGCGCACCATTTGGAAAGCAAAACGAGTTTGACGAAGTGGACCTCTCCCTCTTACCAGTTGACTCACATGTCCGTTTGGCCAAAGAAGTGGATCTGCCAATTTTGCGACGCTCTTATTCTTACTCTGATGGGATTGATCCGAAAACGGGGCAGTTTGATGCAGGATTGCTATTTATTGCCTTTCAAAAGGATCCAGACCGCTTTGTGAAAATCCAAACCAATCTTGGGGCAGACGATAAGATGAATGAATATGTGACCCATATTGGCAGTGGCCTCTTTGCCTGCTTCGGAGGTGTGAAGGAAGGAGGGTACATTGGTCAAGACTTATTTGAATAAATTGTTAGTCGTCCTAGTAGCCTGTCTCTTTTTCATCGTGACTCCTGTTCAGGCCGAATCCTATAGTGATCTCTTTATCAAAATCACTGATGCAACGACAGCAGTTCGGGATAAGGACCAAGAAAAGGCTCACACTCTGGTCGCAGAGATAAAAGAGGAGTTTCTAAAGAAGGCCAATCATGATTCCAAGGCAGGAAAAGAAGTCCAGAAGAGTCTGGACTTGAAAGGAGAGATCACAGAAAAGCAGTTGGTGACCGTCTCCACTTACTTGCTAGCCTTTGAAAAAGAGCAAAATCCAGTCGATTTGGATGCTGAAAAAGAGAAACTAGAAACTCGCTTGCAACCTTACTTTGAGAAGCTTCAAGAGGCGATCACAGCAAAGGATCTCCAGGCGACACGAAAGGCTTATGCTGATTTAAACAACACCTGGACTCGGAATGAAGCCGTTGTCAGAAATCATAGTACGGCTTACTATGGAAAGGTAGAAACAGCTATCTCCTTCTTGAGAAGTGCCATCGAAACAGAGCCTACAAACTTTGACGCCATCCAATCTTCTTACAACGACTTAAAGAATGTACTGGATCAATTTATCAGTGGGGAAAAGATTGAGGAAACAAGCTCCAATCTGACTCTTTCAGACGGGATCAAGCTCCTAAAGAAAGCTCTAAGCCTCTTCCAAGCCAATGACACTAGCCAAGCTAGTCAAGTGATGAAGGAGTTCATTACCATTTGGCCAACGATCGAAGGCGATGTCAGCACGACCAATCCTGGTCTCTATACCAGAGTGGAAAGTCAAAGTCCAGTTATTATGGTCAAGGGGAAGGAAAGCAAGTACCAAAAGCAACTGGAAGCTCTGATTAGTGATCTATCAGCTATTGATACCACCGCCTCCTATTCGGCGGTTGACGCTATGTTGATCCTCTTACGCGAGGGAGTCGAAGCGCTATTGATTGTCATGGCTTTGGTGACAGTTCTCAAGTCAGCTAAATTGGTCAAAGGATTGAAATGGGTTTATGCAGGTGCTCTTCTAGGTATCCTGGCCAGTGCAGCCATTGCAGTCGCTCTTCAATTCTTATTCCCAGCTGTGACCTCGGCTTCAAACCGCGAGGTGATCGAGGGAGCGGTAGGAATTATCGCAGTAGGCATGATGATTGTCATTGGGATTTGGCTACATCGCAAGTCCTCCGTTAAAAGATGGAACCAATTCATGGAAAGTCAGATGAAGGCTGTGACAGCAACTGGAAGTTTCATTTCTATGTTTGCCCTCAGTTTCTTAGCTGTCTTCCGTGAGGGGGCTGAGACTATCCTTTTCTATGTAGGGATTCTCCCTCGTATTCGCTCCTTTGATTTCTTTCTAGGGATCGGCTTGGCACTCGCAGTTTTGGCCATTCTTGCTATTCTCATGACCAAGGCGAGCCATCTGGTCAAGCCACATAAGATTTTCTTCATCCTGACTTGGATGATCTATGCCCTGGCCTTTAAGATGCTGGGGGTGAGCCTGCACGCGCTTCAATTAACCAATATGCTTCCCAATCATATCTTGAGTAATTTCCCAACCATTGATTGGGCGGGGATCTATCCGAGCTGGGAAGTTCTTGCTTGCCAAGTTCTATTCGTTCTTATTGTCGGGAATGTGACGGTGAAGCAGCATGAAAAATGAAGATAGAAGGCTCACTATTGTAGAGCATTTAAGCGAGTTTAGACGACGCTTCATCGCTTGTATCCTTTGTTTTTTCGTTGTCTTTTGTGGAGCCCTCTTGTTTTCTGACCAGCTTTATGCCTTTTTGACGGCTGGATTTCGAGAGAAACTCTTGGTCCTTGGCCCTAATGACATTTTAAGCATCTACCTTCAGTTGGCGAGCTTAATAGCCTTTACCATCACCCTGCCCTTCACCCTCTTTCAAGTCTGGCAATTTGTAAAACCAGCTTTGAGAAAAGGAGAAGCTGGAGCCATTCTGCTCTATGTGCCGGCCAGTTTGATTTGTTTCTTGCTAGGCTTACTCTTCGGCTATTATCTGGTTAGTCCAGCTATTCTCGAGGTGCTCTTGAAGTTGGGACAAGGCCAGTTTACCATCCAGTTAACGGCACAGAACTACTTGGCCTTCATCTTTCATACAACAGTACCTTTGGGTGTCTTGTTTGAATTGCCGGTCCTTGTAGCCTTTTTGACCTCGATTCATATCTTAACGCCAGACTGGTTAAGGCGCTATCGTCGAATAGCCTACTTTCTTTTACTAGTACTGGCAGTCGTCCTGACGCCAGCTGATTTTATCAGTGATTTAGCAATGACCGTGCCCCTTATCTTGCTCTATGAAGTGAGTCTGGGCATCAGTCGCATCATCTATAACCGTATACAAAAAAGGAGATAAATTATGGGAATTTTACGTGATATCGGTGCACCAGGACTGATTATTATCATCCTGGGAGCCCTCTTAATCTTTGGACCAAAGCGTTTGCCTGAGTTAGGACACTCGCTTGGGAAAATGTTTTCTGAATTCAAGTCAGCCGTCAACAATGGTGTCGCTGAAAAAGAAGAGGACAAAGAAAAGACTGGTAAGACTGAAGAATAATAGCTTTCCTTTCATGATATTTTCTGACAAAACTATCTTTTGTTCTTTCATTTTCAATAATAGCAAAAGCAGGAGTAGATCGTTAAAACGATATCTGAGTAAGAATCCTGCTTTTTGTTATTTTTGATCCGTCTGAAAATTTTTGTAAATTACAAATTGAAAACAAATCAAAATTTGTTAGCGTTTTCCTTGAATCTAAAATCGGCCAGGAGTATAATAGAGGGTGGAAAAAGTACATAAAAAAGGAGTGTGTCATGATGATCATTAGTGTGATTTTTGCTGTAGCTTACTTTTTGCTGGTTGCCCTTGTTGCGGCTCTTGTTTTCCGAGCGATAGGAAAAATATTTGAGCTCTTTGATGGCTACCTGATGTACCATTAAGAAATAAACAAGCCCACTCACTTTGAGTGGTTTTTTACTATAGGACGGAGATAATTATGAAAACGGAATATGAAAAGATGATTGCTGGCGAGTTTTACAGTCCCATTGATCCAGAATTGAGGAAGTTAGCACAAGAAGCTCGGACCAAGCAATTTGCCTTTAACCAAGAAGCAGACGGGGAGAAGCGGAGTCAACTCATAAAAAGTTGGTTCGGATCTACTGGAGAAAATCTATCCTTGCATCCCTTTTTGGCTTGTGACTATGGGGTTAATATCCACTTGGGTGAGAATTTTTATGCCAACTGGAACCTAACCATGCTGGATGTCTGCCCGATCAGGATTGGAAAGAACGCCATGATCGGTCCCAATTGCCAATTTCTCACCCCTCTCCATCCCCTAGATCCACATGAACGGAATGCAGGAAAAGAATATGGAGCTCCGATAACGATTGGAGATAACTTCTGGGCAGGTGGTGGAACTATCATCCTTCCAGGAGTGACCTTAGGCGATAATGTCGTCGTTGGAGCAGGAGCAGTGGTGACCAAATCCTTCGGGGATAATGTAGTCCTAGCTGGTAACCCAGCCAGAATCATTAAGGAAATAGAGGTGAAAGAGTGAAGTTTTACTTTATCGGAGGACTCGGAAGTAACGAAAATCATATGAGCGAATTTGCTCACTGCTTTCCATTCCCCATCACCTATCTAGATCCCTATAAGCTGAAACTGGAATCTCCCCAAGATTTAGTAGACTGGTTTGAAGCCCATACGGATTCTAATACAAAGACTTGTATCATTGCCCATTCGCTTGGTGGAGATTTGGCTCGATACCTAGCATCCAATATGTCACAAATTACAAACCTGGTCCTCCTAGATGGTGGCTATCTTGACATGAAACATATCCTATCATTAGAGCAGGAAATCGAAGAGACACTCGCCTATCTGAAGCAACAGGTATTTCCATCTCTAGAGGAAGCTGTTGCAAGTGAACTTGGAGACACTGACAACCCTTCGCCAGCAACTATAAAGGCCATCCAATCCAGTTATCGTTGGAATCCTGATCTCCATCATTATGAACTGGATTTTGATTCACAAGCGGTTCTTTCCCTGCTGAGACTCAGACGAGAGCTCCGATCTTTTCAAGCTCCACTAATAGATACCAAGGTCATGTTCATCGGTCCTAAATACGAAGAAGAGCCTGAATGGAGAGCTAGAGCACTTGAAAATTTAGATCCTTCTATCAAGAAGGTGCTCTTAAAGGATCTAGGCCACGATTTTTATACAGCAGTTCCCGAGTTTGTCAGCAAAGAAATCATCAATTGGATTAAAATTTGTTCATAAATAACTCATATATAGAAGTTTTTCCAATCAATCGGCTAGTAATTTCCGAACATTATTTATATAATCAGCATTCTATTTGAATCGCCTCCGTATCTTTGTTATAATCTTGAATGGAAACGTCGGAAGACGAAGTGATGACCCATCACGATTTAAATTTAGAAACGAGATTTCAATCCGTATGTTAAACGAATTTCCAATCTTTGATTACGAAGATATTCAACTAATCCCTAACAAGTGTATTATCAAAAGTCGTGCAGAAGCAGACACGACAGTTCAGTTTGGTAAGCACACTTTCAAGCTACCAGTCGTACCTGCCAACATGCAGACCATCCTGGATGAAGATGTGGCCGAACAACTGGCTAAAGGGGGCTATTTTTACATTATGCACCGCTTTGACGAAGCTGGTCGTATTCCCTTTATCAAACGGATGCACGATCAGGGCTTGATTGCTTCCATTTCAGTTGGAGTGAAAGATTATGAGTACGATTTTGTGACACAACTCAAGGACGATGCACCTGAATACATCACCATCGACATCGCTCACGGTCACTCAGATAGTGTCATCCAAATGATCCAGCATATCAAGAAGGAATTACCAGATACCTTTGTCATAGCAGGAAATGTCGGAACTCCAGAGGCCGTTCGTGAATTGGAAAACGCTGGAGCAGATGCTACCAAGGTTGGAATTGGACCTGGCAAGGTCTGCATCACGAAAGTGAAGACTGGTTTTGGTACTGGCGGTTGGCAGTTAGCAGCCCTTCGTTGGTGTTCAAAAGCAGCTCGCAAGCCCATTATTGCGGATGGTGGCATTCGGACCCATGGAGATATTGCTAAATCCATTCGTTTTGGTGCCAGCATGGTCATGATTGGTTCTCTCTTTGCAGGTCACATTGAAAGCCCAGGGAAAACGGTTGAAGTAGATGGAGAATCTTTTAAGGAGTATTACGGATCTGCTTCCGAGTACCAAAAAGGGGCCTATAAGAATGTTGAAGGCAAGAAAATCCTCCTACCAGCCAAAGGTCATCTGCAAGATACCTTGACAGAGATGGAGCAAGACTTGCAAAGCTCTATTTCCTATGCTGGAGGCCGCAAGGTTGCTGATCTCAAGCATGTCGATTATGTCATCGTAAAGAATTCTATCTGGAATGGTGACTCTCATTAAAACTACAATTACTTATTTATCTTGCGGATTGGCGCAAGGTCTCTACAAGGTGCCGGAACATCTAACAATAAGTAAGTCTTAGATTGATCCAGGGATACTTGGATTCTGTAGAGGCTTACTTGGTAAGTCTCTATTTTTTGTTCCAAACTGTTTAGGAGAAAACATGAAATTATTAGAAGAACGCATATTGAAAGACGGAAATGTCCTGGGAGAAAACATCCTCAAGGTCGATTCCTTCTTGACCCACCAAGTGGATTACCAGTTGATGAAAGAAATTGGGAAGGCTTTTGCGGAACGCTTTAAAGATGCTGGTCTGACCAAGATTGTGACCATTGAAGCTTCCGGGATTGCTCCTGCCCTTTATGTGGCAGAAGCTTTGGAACTTCCCATGATCTTTGCCAAAAAAGCCAAGAATATTACCATGAATGAAGGCATTTTGACAGCAGAAGTCTATTCCTTTACCAAGCAAGTGACCAGTACGGTTTCCATTGCTAGCAAGTTTTTAACACCTGTTGATCGCGTTTTAATCATCGATGACTTTCTGGCAAATGGCCAAGCTGCTAAAGGCTTGATCCAGATCATCGAACAAGCTGGTGCCAGTGTAGAAGCTGTCGGTATCGTTATTGAGAAATCCTTCCAAGATGGCCGTGGACTGTTGGAAGAACTCGGCTACCCAGTTGTTTCACTTGCTCGTTTGGACCGTTTTGAAAACGGTCAGGTTGTATTTAAGGAGGCAGACATCTAATGCAAAAACAAGAAAAACATTCACAGGCAGCCATTCTAGGCTTGCAGCACCTATTGGCTATGTATTCGGGCTCTATTTTAGTACCGATCATGATTGCAGGTGCTTTGGGTTATAATGCCCAGCAATTGACCTATCTCATCTCTACAGATATCTTTATGTGTGGGGTAGCCACTTTCTTGCAATTGCAATTAAACAAATACTTCGGGATTGGTCTTCCAGTCGTCCTCGGGGTGGCCTTCCAGTCTGTGGCACCTCTCAGCATGATTGGGGCTAGCCATGGTAGTGGTGCCATGTTTGGTGCCTTGATTGTTTCCGGGATTTATGTGGTTCTGGTCTCAGGTTTCTTCTCTAAAATCGCTAACCTCTTCCCATCCATTGTAACGGGATCTGTCATTACGACCATTGGTTTGACCTTGATTCCAGTAGCGATTGGGAATATGGGGAACAATGCTGAAGAACCAACAGTTCAAAGTCTGATTTTAGCTGTTATTACCATCCTCATCATTCTGGTGGTCAACATCTATACAACTGGCTTTATCAAATCCATCTCTATTTTGATTGGGTTGATCGTTGGGACAGCTATAGCAGCTTCAATGGGCTTGGTGGACTTCGCACCTGTAGCACAAGCTCCAGTCGTTCATGTTCCAACGCCATTCTTCTTTGGAGCTCCTAAGTTTGAAATTACTTCAATTGTCATGATGTGTATCATCGCAACTGTTTCCATGGTCGAATCAACTGGTGTCTATCTTGCACTTTCAGATATTACAAAAGATCCAATTGATAGCACGCGCCTTCGTAATGGTTACCGCGCTGAAGGTTTGGCCGTCCTTCTTGGCGGTATCTTCAATACCTTCCCATACACTGGATTCTCACAAAATGTCGGCTTGGTGAAATTGTCTGGTATCAAGACCCGTCTTCCAATCTACTACGCGGCTGGCTTCCTCGTTCTTCTTGGTCTCCTGCCTAAGTTTGGAGCTTTGGCGCAAATCATTCCAAGTCCAGTACTTGGTGGAGCTATGCTAGTCATGTTTGGTTTTGTGTCTATTCAAGGGATGCAGATCCTTGCGCGTGTTGATTTTGAGCACAATGAGCACAATTTCCTCATCGCAGCTGTATCGATCGCAGCAGGAGTAGGATTGAACAACAGCACCCTCTTTAATGGCCTACCAAGTGCCTTTAAAATGTTCTTTGCAAACGGAATTGTTGTTGCCAGTGTCTTGGCTATCATTCTGAACGCCATCTTAAACCGCAACAAAAAATAATCTAAAAAAACTGAGGATCCGTTAAATCTTCAGTTTTTTAATTTTTTTGACATTTAAGGAGACATATAGTAGAGTGGTAAGAGAAAATTTCACCATGATAAGAAGAGAGTCCTACCATGTATCTAACCCATCATTTTAAAGAGCGCTTGCGCTTGTTTATCAGTCTATTTATCCCTCTCCTGGTCTATCAACTTGCCAACTACTCTGCTAGTTTTGTGGATACAGCCATGACGGGACAATACAATACCTTAGACTTAGCTGGAGTCTCGACTGCCACAAGTCTCTGGAATCCATTTTTTACCTTTTTAACGGGGATTGTATCAGCTTTAACACCGATTATCGGTCATCATTTAGGACAGGGAAATAAAAAACGAATCGCTTCTGATTTTTATCAATTTATCTATCTCTCTTTTATGATGGCTGTTCTTTTGATTGCTTTTGTCTTGCTGATTGCACCGATTGTCTTAAGAAAAATTGGTCTAGAAAGTGTCGTAGCTGGGATCGCAACCCATTATTTAGCCTTTCTGTCTCTAGGAATTTTGCCACTCTTACTCTTTAGTGTGGTCCGTTCCTTGCTAGATACCTTGGGCCTCACTCGCTTGTCCATGTACCTCATGCTCCTCTTATTGCCTTTAAATGCAAGTTTTAACTACATGTTGATCTATGGAGCTTTTGGTCTAACTGAGCTAGGAGGAGCAGGAGCAGGACTAGGGACATCCTTAGCTTACTGGGTTCTCCTCATCATTGCTTTCTTGATTCTTTTCAAACATCCTAAAGTAGCTATCTACCAACTATGGAAGATCCAACCTCTCAACCTCAAAGAGATGAAAGAGACGATCCGACTCGGATTACCGATTGGAGGGATTGTGTTTGCAGAAGTGATTATTTTCTCTGTAGTGGGCTTGCTCATGGCTAAATTCCCATCTATGACCATTGCCAGTCACCAGTCGGCTATGAACTTCTCAACCCTTATGTATGCTTTCCCAGCTAGCATCTCCAATACCATGGCTATTATCGTTTCCTTTGAGATTGGGGCTGGGCGTCCCGATGTCGTTCGTCAATATTGTCGGATCGGACGCTGGACAGCCTTTGGGTTTGCCTTTTTTACCCTCACTTTCCTCTATCTGTATCGCTATCAAGTGGCGGGTCTCTATGGAACTGACTCAGAATTTATTCATCAGACAGCCATTTTCATGACCTATAGCCTGCTGTTCCAAATAGCAGATACAGTCGCAGCACCGATTCAAGGGATTCTTCGGGGGTACAAGGATACTACCGTTCCCTTCTTACTTGGTGTCTTTTGTTACTGGTGTGTCTCTATTCCCTTGGGGATCTTTTTAGACCATGTCACTAACCTAGGTCCGTATGCTTACTGGATTGGCTTAATTTCTAGTATTGTCGTTAGTGGTATTTGTTACCAGATACGACTATGGCAGATTCAAAAGAAATACCAAATTTCCTAAAAGAGGCTGGGACAAAAGTCCTAGCCTCTCAATTGTCTTTGGATTATCGAGCAAAACGCAGTGGTTGAGTGGACTCTACTTCGCTGATTTCATCAGCTTTTACAGCCCTACTCAACTGTGCGGAGGTGGGACGACGAAATCGAATTCTAACGAATTACCTATTTCTGTCCCACTCTCTTATTTAGTGCGCATCAAACCTTGAGGGAAGTAGGTTCCTTCAGGCATATCATTAATAATGACATGGACAGCAGATTGGGGAGCACCTGTATTCCGAACGACAGCCTCGGTTACTTCCTTGGCCAAAGCTTTCTTTTGCTCCAATGTGCGCCCTTCGAATAAATCAATACGTACAAATGGCATTGCGCCACCTCCTTCATAAATCTTAACCTTATTTTATCACATTTTAGGATACAAAGCTGGGCAAAAATATGGTAAAATATAATGAAACACTTTTAGAGAGAACAGAAGGAAAATGGCACAATTATATTATAAATATGGGACCATGAACTCGGGGAAAACCATTGAGATTTTGAAGGTGGCCCATAATTATGAAGAGCAAGGTAAGAGCGTCGTCATCATGACCTCGGCAATCGATACACGAGATGGAGTGGGAGTAGTTTCTAGCCGGATTGGTATGAAACGGGAAGCGATGGCCATCGAAGACGAGACAGATATCTTCGGTTATATCCAAAGTTTGGAAGAGAAACCCTATTGTGTCTTGATCGATGAAGCCCAGTTTTTGAAACGCCACCATGTCTATGATCTGGCAAGAGTCGTGGATGAACTGGATGTGCCGGTGATGGCTTTCGGCCTCAAAAATGATTTCCGAAATGAACTCTTTGAAGGTTCCAAACACCTCCTCTTGTTAGCGGACAAGATCGAGGAAATCAAAACTATCTGCCAGTACTGTTCCCGCAAGGCGACTATGGTCTTGCGTACCCAAGCGGGAAAACCCGTCTACGATGGAGAGCAGATCCAGATCGGTGGACACGAGACCTATATCTCGGTTTGCCGCAAGCATTATTTTAATCCAGATATTAAGCAAGAAAAGAAATCTTAAGGAGCAAACATGAATATCTATGATCAACTACAAGCTGTAGAAGACCGTTATGAAGAGTTAGGAGAATTGTTGAGTGACCCAGATGTGGTCTCTGATACCAAACGCTTTATGGAGCTTTCAAAAGAAGAAGCTTCCACTCGTGACACGGTGACAGCTTACCGTGAGTACAAACAAGTCCTTCAAAATATCGTCGATGCTGAAGAAATGATTAAAGAATCAGGTGGAGACGCTGATTTGGAAGAAATGGCCAAGCAAGAACTTAAGGATGCTAAGGCTGAAAAAGAAGAATACGAAGAAAAACTGAAGATCTTACTTCTTCCAAAAGATCCAAACGATGATAAGAACATTATCTTGGAAATCCGTGGGGCAGCAGGAGGAGACGAAGCCCAATTGTTCGCTGGTGATCTATTGCAGATGTACCAAAAATACGCAGAAAGCCAAGGCTGGCGCTTTGAAGTCATGGAAGCTTCCTACAATGGCGTTGGCGGGATCAAAGAAGTCGTAGCCATGGTCTCTGGTCAATCAGTCTACTCGAAACTCAAGTATGAATCTGGTGCCCACCGGGTGCAACGGGTTCCTGTGACAGAAAGCCAAGGGCGTGTCCATACCTCTACAGCAACCGTTCTGGTCATGCCAGAAATTGAAGAAGTTGAGTACGACATTGATCCAAAAGATCTTCGGATTGACATCTACCACGCATCTGGTGCGGGTGGACAGAACGTCAACAAGGTCGCAACAGCCGTTCGTATCGTCCACTTGCCAACCAATATCAAGGTAGAGATGCAGGAAGAACGGACGCAACAGAAGAACCGCGAAAAAGCCATGAAGATCATCCGTGCGCGTGTGGCTGACCACTTTGCTCAGATTGCCCAAGACGAGCAAGACGCTGAGCGGAAGTCCACTATCGGTACTGGTGACCGTTCAGAGCGGATCCGGACTTATAACTTCCCTCAAAACCGTGTGACCGATCACCGGATTGGCTTGACCCTTCAAAAACTGGATACTATCTTATCTGGTAAACTGGACGAAGTGGTAGATGCTTTGGTCTTGTATGACCAAACTCAAAAACTAGAAGAGTTGAATAAATAATGTTGTTGGGACCATTATTAGCCCAGTATGAAGAAGCATTAATAGCCGTTGGAGAGGAAGCAGAAAGCCTCTCCTTCGCGTATCGAGCTTTAAAAAACTGGACCTTTACAGACTTTGTCCTTGTCTTGCAAAAAGAAGTGGAAGCAGAGGACCAGGACTTGCTTGAATCCATCTTTGAGCAGTTGAAACATCACGTCCCTGCCCAGTATATTATTGGCAGCGCAGAATTCTGTGGCCATGTTTTTACAGTTGACAAGCGAGTGCTGATCCCACGACCAGAGACAGAGGAGTTGGTGGATCTCATACTGGAGGAAAACGATGAGGAAGCCTTACGAGTTCTAGATATCGGAACAGGTAGTGGTGCCATTGCTATTAGCCTAGCCCTTGCTAGACCTTCCTGGCAGGTTCAAGCTAGTGATGTCTCAGAGGAGGCCTTAGCCCTGGCTCAAGAAAATGCCAAGCAGTTAGAAGCAGTCCTTGAATTCAAGTCGTCAGATGTACTGGACGAACTAGAAGGTCCTTATGACCTGATTGTGTCCAACCCACCCTATATCTCTCGCGATGATGTAGAAGAGGTTGGAGCCAACGTTTTAGCCTCTGAACCCCACTTAGCTCTTTTTGCGGATCGTGATGGATATGCCATCTACGAAAAGATTGCCAAGCAGGCACCAAGTGTTTTAACAGCAGATGGAAAGATTTATCTAGAAATCGGCTATAAGCAAGGAGGCAAAGTAAAAGAGCTCTTTCAAGAAGTATTTCCCAACAAACGCGTTCGCGTTCTGAAAGACCAATTTGGACAAGATAGAATGGTAGTAGTAGACAATGGATAACATTGAGAAAGAATTAGAAGCAGGCCGTGCGGTTATTCTGCCAACTGAAACAGTCTATGGTATTTTCGCTAAAGCTTTGGACCAAGAGGCAGTTGATTATATATACGAATTAAAACGTAGACCGAGAGACAAGGCACTGAATTTAAATGTAGCCGGCGAAGAAGATATCAGACTATATTCGAAAAATCAACCCAGTTATTTAACAAAACTGATTGATTCATTCTTACCAGGGCCTCTCACTATCATTCTTCAGGCGAATGACAAGGTCCCAGACTGGATTCATTCAGGATTAGATACAGTTGGTTTCCGTATTCCGGCTCACCCAAAAACATTGGAATTAGTTCGTAAATACGGCCCTTTGGTAGGTCCCTCGGCTAATCTTTCAGGTCATGCAAGTGGAACAAAGTATGAGGCTATTGTAAGCGAATTTGATCAAGTGGTTCCTGGTATGGAGGATGATGACTTCTTGACTGGCCAAGATTCAACTATTTTGGATATCTCTGGTTCTAAAGCTAGGATTTTGCGGCAAGGTTCTATAACGAAAGCTGATTTGCTTGCACATGTGCCCGAGCTTTCCTTTGAGGATGATGAATTTCCTCAGTGATAATGTACATAAATATTTTTTTATAAAGGAGAAGACCTATGATTTTTGACAAAGAAGATTACAAAGCCTATGATGCGGACCTATGGAATGCCATCGCAAAAGAAGAGGAGCGCCAGCAAAACAATATCGAGTTGATTGCTTCTGAGAACGTCGTTTCAAAGGCAATTATGGCTGCACAAGGGTCTATCCTGACCAATAAATATGCTGAAGGTTACCCTGGTCATCGTTACTATGGTGGGACAGATGTTGTAGACGTCGTTGAAAGCTTGGCGATTGAACGCGCTAAGGAAATTTTTGGTGCTAAGTTTGCCAATGTTCAACCCCACTCAGGTAGTCAGGCCAACTGTGCTGCTTATATGGCCTTGATTGAGCCTGGCGATACTGTTATGGGGATGGATCTGGCTGCAGGGGGACATTTAACTCACGGCGCCTCTGTGAGCTTCTCAGGGCAAACCTACAACTTTGTATCTTACAGCGTGGATCCCGAAACAGAACTCTTGGATTTTGACGCCATCTTAAAACAAGCCCAAGAAGTGAAGCCAAAGCTCATCGTTGCTGGTGCATCAGCCTACTCTCAGATTATTGATTTCTCAAAATTCCGTGAGATTGCGGATGCAGTAGGAGCCAAGCTCATGGTTGACATGGCCCATATCGCTGGCTTGGTAGCGGCAGGTCTTCATCCAAGTCCAGTTCCTTATGCCCATATCACGACCACGACCACTCACAAGACCCTTCGTGGCCCTCGTGGTGGCTTGATCTTAACCAATGATGAAGATTTGGCCAAGAAGATCAATTCAGCTATCTTCCCTGGTATCCAAGGAGGACCTTTGGAGCATGTCATCGCAGCCAAAGCTGTCGCTTTTAAAGAAGCGTTGGATCCAGCCTTTAAAGAGTATGCAGCGAACGTCATTAAAAACAGTCAGGCTATGGCGGATGTCTTCTTAAAAGATCCTGATTTCCGTGTCATTTCAGGCGGAACTGAGAACCACCTTTTCCTTGTCGATGTGACGAAAGTCGTTGAAAATGGGAAAGTGGCGCAAAACTTGTTGGATGAAGTCAACATTACTCTCAACAAGAACTCTATCCCTTACGAAACTTTATCACCATTCAAGACCAGTGGAATCCGTATCGGGGCAGCAGCCATCACCGCTCGTGGTTTTGGAGTAGAGGAAAGCCGTACAGTGGCTGAACTGATGATTAAAACCTTGAAAAACGCAGAGAACCCAGCTGTATTAGAAGAGGTGCGGAACCAAGTCATAGCCTTGACAGATGCCTTCCCACTTTACGAGGACTAAACCATCTTATGGATATTTACGTAAAAAAAGCCATCATTCATCAATTTAGCCCAGATGATACCGATCTTTATCTAGCAGACAAATTCCTGAATATCACCCCAAAAATTGAGGAATACTTGCGCAAAAAGATTGAGCGGGTCTATTCCGATGAGGCGAAGACCGGCATTTTTGAGGAAGACAATCCATTCCTTAAGATGATAACGGATGATCTCCTAGAAACTTCAGTAGCCTTAGCCAATCGCTGGAAAGAAGAATTTGTCGTCTCTGATAATCAAAAGACCAACGATTTGGTGTTTATCCAATTCTCAAAAGAAGGGGTGGATCATTTTGCCTTTCTTCGGATTGCCTTACGGGAAACCTTGACCCATCTTGGAGGAGAAGTAGATAACCCAATCAAGCTAACGCAAAACAATCTACCTGGCTTTGGAACGGGGGCCGATGAAGCCTTGGTCATCAATCTTCAAAGTCGCAAGTACCATTTGATCGAAAAACGAATCAAGTTCAATGGGGCTTTCTTGAACTATTTCTCTGAGAATCTCCTCCAGGAACAACCTAAGATTTCACCTAAAAAATCGATCAAAGAAATCGAAAAAACAGCCCAACGGATTGCTGAGAACTTCCAACAAGATGATTTTCAGTTCCAATCCAAGGTCAAATCAGCAATTTTCAACCAACTGGAAGAAGAGAATGAATTGTCACCTGAAAAGTTAGCCAATGATTTGTTCGATAACAACTTAACGGCTCGACTCAGTTTTGTCGATCAGGTGAAAGAGACTATTCCAGATCCTGTTCGCTTCGATGAGATTGATGCCAGCCGCCAATTGAAGAAATTTGAAAACCAAAAACTTTCCCTTTCAAACGGAATTGAGCTTTTGGTCCCTAACCATGTTTACGAAGATGCTGAATCGGTAGAGTTCATTCAGAATGAAAATGGGACTTACTCGATCCTCATCAAGAATATAGAGGACATTCAGAATAAATAATGATGAAACGAATAATAAAAATTTTCTTTTGCCTCTTGCTCGTCTTTTTCATATTCAAGGGTTATCAAATACACCGGGATGTCAAACAGGTCATGACTTATCGTACCTTAGTGCGTGAAGTACTGGCTGAGGAAGATACTGGTACGAATGAAGATCTGATCCTTGCTATGATTTATACAGAGACCAAGGGCAAGGAAGATGATGTCATGCAGGCCAGTGAAAGTGCAACAGGCCAGACAAATTCTATCACCAATAACAAAGAAAGTATCCGGCAAGGGATTCAAACCCTCTCTGAGAATCTGCGAAAAGCAAAGGAGAAGGGAGTCGATCCCTGGACAGCTGTTCAGGCTTATAATTTCGGACAGGATTACATTGAATATGTAGAAAAAAATGGCGGGAAAAACAGTCTTGAATTAGCTCGTAAATACTCAAAAGAAGTGGTTGCACCGAGTCTTGGTAATGTCACAGGGAAGACCTATATTTATCTCCATCCTATTTCATTTTTACATGGCTCAGAGCTCTACGTTAATGGGGGAAATTATTATTATTCACGTCTCGTTGAAATGAATCAGTTCATCATGAAACTATTTTCCTGGTTCTAATACAAGCAGTCGCTCTAAACAAGGGAAGAATCCCTTGTTTTTTATGGAGCAAACTGCCATCTGTTTTTAAAGGAGCTGTAAGTCAGTCTTAAGATAAAAAGGATAAACTAGTTGGGAGGCAAAGGGATAAAACCTGCTTCCTTTTTATTGTCCAAAAGAGGTTTAGTATGATAGAAGTAGTTATGGAGAAGGTATGAAGCCATTCAGGAAATTTATTGGAATCTTAATCGTAAGCTGCTTAGCCCTCCTTGCAAGCTCTTCAACAGTTTTTGCAAACTCAACCATTCAAAAAGTCATTGATCAAAAATATAGCCAAGCTGACTATGTCATTGGCTCATCATTGGATGAATTTGAAGTAGAACAGACCCTCGGTCTCTTGATGTATAACGAGGAAAATGAGAAGGAATGGAAAATCATGAATCCTTCTGCTTATACAAGTTTTACTATTGATGAGAATGGAGATCATTATTCCTCCGTTAAACTGCAGAAACAAGCCAAGAAAGCGCCCGTTAGCGTGCACATTGTCACTCCTCAAAATATAACAGAAGTAACAGCGGATATGCATCGCAATGCACTGACCACTCTTGGGCTAGAAACACGCCGACATCACGATTGCATCTCCAACAGTAGCATCAGGCCTGAGTGCCCTTGCAGCGGTCGCATACTCCCTTGAGCAAAATGGTAGCACCATATCTGATGAAAACAAAACACTTGCTCAGGAAGAATTATCCCTGCTTGCAACCATCTATAAAGAGAGTGCCCGTAAAAAAGGCTTCCATGAAGATAAGCTCAATGTAGCTGTCATCGATCTTAAAATCGCAGCTCTAACAGGAAGCAATCAAGACAAAAAGCTCGAGAAGAAAGATTTCCAAAAGCTGGTAAAAAAGATTCTGGAAACTTATCAATTAGAGGGTGCTATAACGAATGAACAAACCAAACAATTAGTTGATTTTGCTAGCAAGCTTTCTAATAGTCAGCTAAGCTCTGATAAAAACCTTGTCAAGTCCCTCAAAGCTCTAAAACAGGATATCATTGAGAAAGCAGGAGATAGCTTTAATACGATTGATACCAAGCTCAATACAGAAACACTACTGAAAGAAACCAACAAGCTTCCTTTGTACCTTATGATTGGACTGGGAGTCCTGATGCTCCTTGCAATCGGATTAATAGTTTTTCGTTTTCATACTAAACAAATCAAGAGGAAATAAACTATAAAAAAACCAATGCTAGATGATTTCAGTTCAAATACGAAGTATTTTAGAAACTTTCCTTAAGTGAGTGAGGAGGTTAGCTGAAATTATCCAGTGGATGATTTCAGCAATCCAGGAAGTTCCATGACTAAGTTTTGAATCATACTGTTTCAAGCACTTTTCTCACTGAGAAAATTTCAAAATTGCTCGTATAATTTTAACAACAAGTAATCATCATTATTGATTCAAAGAGATTATTTTATGTAAGATAAGATTAGTGTGCATACATTAAAAAGCCATCGAATGATGGCTTTTTAATCTGTTACTTCGATTGAGAGATAAGGAATACCTAAGATTTTTCCGAAAATACCTAGAAGTGTTTTCATAGCTGAAGCTTTAATAATAGCTGTTTGACCAGCTTTTACGATCACTTCCTTAGAACGAGTGAAGGCTCCTCTTTGATCTACGTAAACCTTAACCATATCAAGCCCTTCAGGAAGCGGAAGTGTAACGGTTTCGTCTTTGCTTAAGTTGGCAACACATTCTCCATTGATATAAACGTTTACCTTCATTAATACACCTACAAGGCCAGTTTGACGCGAAACTGTAATTTTAGACATTTGATTCTCCTAACTTTATGAATTCCTTACTCAAAAGGAATAGATTTAAAACTATCATAACATAAGTACGAGCTTCATACAAGAACCTGTTTCATTCTAAATTATTTAATATTAATCTAACACCCAAATAGAGTTCACAAGTTCCGTCTATATTTTCTATGTTTTTTGAATTAGGAAATTTTGCTCCTTGATATAGACTGCCTGGAACTGGTCTAGAGGTAGAGGTTATTTTGATTATAAATGCTGTCTTACATATATAAAAAAACGCTGAAATCAATGATTTCAAGCGTTATTTTATCAAGTCATTTTATTCCCACTCAACGACTAAACAGAGATTTAGAAACGTTGATATAACAGTGTTTTTGGCTAAATTTGATTATTTTGGAGACAATTTTGGCGACCTTTTCGATAATGATTGGTTGCCATTAAAATGTATCATTGTTTTGTTTGCATGCTTAATTGAAATTAAGCCAGTCATTTCTTCTGATAATTCCTTATCAACACCTGACCATAAGTGAGCATAGTGCTTCAATGTTATTTCAGGGGAAGAATGCCCTAAACGTTTAGAGACTATAAGAACCGAAGCGTTTAATTCATTGATAAGATAAGAAGCATGAGAATGTCTTAGTTCTTTTGCTTGTATTTCTGGAACTTTTGCTAATCTTGCATACCTCTTAATAATTCTTGATATGGTTGATTTAAGCATAGGATTTCCGTCATAACTTAAAACAAAATTTATTCTTCCAAAACTAGCTTGCCTATCTTTCCATTCTTTGAGAATAGCGATTGTATCATCATCTAACGAGATTGTCCGTAAACCTGAATCAGTCTTGGTATGATTTTGACGAATCCATTTTGATTTGCTTGACATAATCAACATATGATTGACAGTAAGCTGTTTTTTCTCAAAGTCAATATTATTCCACCATAAAGCAGTTCCCTCATTTACACGCAATCCTGTACAAAAATAGAGCCATAGTAAAACGAAGCTTAAATGTTCATAGAAATCCTCAATATATATACAACTGATAACTTCTTCAAAATCTTGCTTTGTCCAGTATCGAGAATGTGTTTTACCTTTCGGAATTGCTTTGACTTTCATAGAAACATTAGTATCAAGAAATTGCATATTTACAGCAAATTCAAGAGATTTACGAAACATTCCAAAAGTCAAGCTAGCATATGCTTGAGAATAGTTCCCACATTTTTTAGATAGTAGCCATGTTCTAAAACTCTGTACATCTCTAATAGAAATATCCTTGAGTTTCTTTTTCCCGAATCGTTTTATGACTAAATTTAATGTAGGTTGGCGTGTAGAATATGTGTGTTCACTTACTTCTGATTGATAATATGGTAAGTAGGTCGTATTCATGAACTGTTCGTAAGTCATATCATAATTTGAATAGCCATGTGATTGTAGGTAATCATTTTTAATCCTGATAGCTTCTGTATATGCTTCTTTTGCAGATGAAAATTTCTTTCCGTTAGCATTTTTTCGAGCTTTTTTCTTAATACGCTTACCTGTAATATTATCGGTTCCTAAACTAACCTCATAATAGTATTGTCCTTTCTCGTCAATATAGACATCTTGAAAATTTGTCTTTACCATAAGTTACCTTCTTTCTATTCATGTAACTTAAAGCCAAGAATCTTTTCAACAGCATCTGTAGGAACTGTTCCTAGTCTTCTATTATTATAAATGGTATATCCTTGTTTTACCATACTAAGCTTTGTTTGTCTAATAATTTGCTGAGCTGTGGCTTTGGCAAAGCCTATTTTAACTAAATCGTTATATGTGATAATTCGAATATTATTATTCATCTTTTTCAACCTTTACCTTCTTTCGTAATGGATTGCATCGCCGTGAATCGAGATATTTAGCAAAAAAAAAGGTGCGATCAACAATAAAATTTAGTAGTTGCTTTTGATTGTTACGTGCATACAACACCAATTCTTCAAATTCGGTAAAATCTTTTTGAGTAATTATATCAACCACCTCATTAATAAAATCTTCTGAGTTAACCTCAACAAGAAATTTATCAAGATTAAAGCCACAACCAACTTCAATATCATTTACATCATACTGAGTTTTCTCTTTATTTTCAGCATGAGTAAAATAGTTAAAAAGTCCTTTTGGAGACTGAACTATTTCAACATGTGACGGGCCATTAAGTTTCTCCTTAATTAACTCAGATACTTGTTTATAACTTTTGAGTGAATCGAAGAAGAATGCTCCGTGTTTGTGTGCTTTTTTATATTCTCCAGTTTGTCGGTTAATATCTTTATCATGCCAAGGACTTAAGACAAATGGTACGTGTAATTCTTCAAGAATTTCAAGATAGTCAACAGGTGCACTTTCTTTGTAGAAAATAAATGTCCATTTACTCGAACGATGTTCTTTTGCCATATTATTAAACCTTTCTGATTATAGATTATTGGAGAATTGGGAGTCGTAGTAAAACCCAATTCTATGTATCAATTAAAGAGAGGCAGTTTGGCTATTGCTTAACGCAAGCCACAGCCTCTCTTTCTTTTATCTTTTTTTACCAATCACCCATAGGTTGTTGCGTAAACGATTAGGTGCAGAGAAGTAGTAGTCAGGATGTTGACTAGCTATCTCGTCTTTAAGATGAGAGATCATATCTCCTAAGAGTTTTTGCCCTTGCTGGTCTCTTGGAACTTTTATAAAGACTTTAACTTCATCGTTTTGGATATCTATTACGCTTTTACGAGCACAGCGATTGAAACTATCATTAATTTGATTTATTGGTGCAATGACTTGGTTTTCTATAGTTTTTGCATCCCTCGTAATTTCTCGCTGTATTAAGAAATTACGAAGTTTAAATGTGTGATATATAGACTTGAGATAGTTGAGGAAACTATCAAACCTTACTCGATTCAGAACTTCAATCATGATTGATGAAAATAAGATAAAGAGAATACCAATCATTGCATTATAGGAGTAATGACTCCCTAAACTTAAAAAGAAATTAATCTGTGAGAAGTCAAAAGAGATCGGTAAACTTAGATCAATTGAGTTCGATAGAAAATTTAATGACCATCCAATAAATCCTGTTAAAAGTGAAAATAGAATCAAGTATATATTAAGGTTATATGTTTTTATAAAGAATGTTTTTTTAATCATTAATGAATACCTTTCTTAGTGTAGTATGTTGGACAAAGTAAAGGAAGTACCTGGTAAGGATGCTCATTATCAATTACCTGTATTAAGCCTGTACCATGACCAATTGGAATCACGATTCCTTCAGGATCAAGATCGGGAAATAAAAATTGAGTAGTCTTTTTGTTGATATTTCCTATTTGGATGAGAACGTTGAGCTGTTCACGTACAGAAATAGGGATAGTTGTATAATCAAAGCGTTGACTGACGAGAAGCAAGTGAATCTTTGTGGAACGTCCGAGTAAAGCGATTTGCGACAAAAGGGATAAAAAAGAATCTTTTATTGTCTTATTAACACCTTCTGATAACGCCAATACTTCGTCCATTACAATTGTAAGATGAGTAAATTCATGACTAGGATTATCATATAAGATTGCCTGACGTTCATGAATTAAATTAACACACTGACTTAACTGTTCATTGACCTCTGAAACAAAATCAGATTTAGAGCGATTTTTTAATGGATGAATAACCGAAATATTATGCTCGCGTGCCCAACGACTAGGACTATCAAATTTTGGATCAACGATGATAAGTTCACTCTGTTTAACGAGAACACTTAGTAAGTAGGTAAGAACGTAGCTTTTACCTGAACCAGAGTTACCACAAATAGCTATATGATTGATTTTATCAAGATTTAGGGAAAAATTTTCCATAATTGGAACATAATTTTTTGGAAGTTCAGCTGTGAATTTATCGAGATCAGGAATAATCAAGCGTTTTGAAATTCCCGCCTTCCATGGAAAAAAGAGACCACGTTGAACATGAATATCATTTGTTTTTAAAGGAATAAAGTAAGTGGCATTTTGCTTTAATAAGGTGTAATGTGGATAGAGCGAAGCGTTAGCAATCAGGTAAATCTTATTGTAGAGTTCATTATCTAAAATATATGAACATGGAAGTCTAGGAATGAAAATAAAGCCATCTTCTTTAATTACAATGTTAAAACTGTTAGTATAACTCGTTTCTCCCTGTATCAAGGCTCCAAGAGTCATATTTAGACTCTGGAGCAAATATGCTTGAAAATTTATTTCTTCTTTAAACACTATTATTTAACCTCTTTAATTCCATCTGCTTTAAAGTAAACATTGTATCGAACTTCTACAGCTTGAAGGTTGTCGAATTGAATCAAACTGAGAAAGTTAGGAAGCTTAACTTTATCTTCAAATTTAACTTGAAAGGGTTCTACGCCTTCTTGGACAAAAGTAGCCTTGTAGGCTCCAATTTCTCCTGTTGGCTTACCATCCTCAAATAGTTGTTGGGGTTCTAGTTCCGTGCTTAAACTGTAGATAGCCTCATTAGCTCTTATATAGTTCATTGCTGTTTGAGCAGAGTATCCACTTTTGCGATGCTTTGTTTTAATTGTCATTTATATTAGACTCCTTTTTGATTATTTAATTGAGACCTCACTATGCTCATTTTTTAGTCTGAGCTGGACTGTCTTAGCTAAGTACAGTTCTATAATAAATGAATTAGCTATGTGCCGCTTTCAGTATTAATGAAACAATAATTTTTAAAGTTGTGCTACAAGAGCAACAAATTCAATCAACCAATCCGTCAAACTGTCAGAAATTTGGTAAGAAGTCTCCTCTTCTGGAAAGTCAGGGAAGAAACTATATAGTTCATTCGCTAGTAATGAGATATTTTCTTGAATAACATTTTCTTTTTCTTTAAAAAGATCTCGCGTTGTGCTACCTATAAAGTGATCATCAGTAAGAATAAAGTGTATTAACTTTTTAAGTAGCAAATTGCAAAAAATTAGATCTGGAAAAAATATACTCTTCACATTAGATAGATTCAATGTATCTTGTAAAGCGACTACAGAATCATTAGTAATATTTCTCTTACCCTTTAATATTTGGCTTATTGTTGGTGCTGAAATCAATTTTACTTCATCATAAAAATAATGAGATATCTCATTCTGACAAATATTATTATCAATCAATCGTTTCTTTATATTTAACCCAAGTAATTCACAGTACAAATTTCTAATTTTATCTTTAAGCATAATGTCCTTTCCGCCCATTGACGGAAAAAAACAATATTATCATTACATTTACCGAATACAGTGAAAAAAGACACAACAAAATTACGGTGAAGACCAATGAAGTATAATCAGTTTTTAGAACTGATTAACATATTGTTTCAATCCGTCTATGGTGCACCATTTGGACTATATGTAGTTTTAAACTAATCTACTAATCAATTATCTCAAATATAATGTTGTATGTTAATTACGTAAAATCATCCTAAATTTATTGATTTTTCATACAACTAATTTTGATTATTTATAAAAATAATGATATAATCAATAAAATTGTTGTATAGATTTTATAAAATAATTAAAGACTTCTATACAATATTTTTAATATGAGGCATAATAATGAAAAATATTTTTAAAAGTAGCGGTGATTATGTTGAGTATCTTTTAAATTTAAAGATCAAAAACTATATAAAGAATAATAACTTAAAACAATATGAGATTTTATATTCTAAGAAGAATGAAGTAACAATCTCCTCAAATTCCCAAAATCCGAACTTTGCCGGTAAAGAACCGTATTATGGGTTTTCTAGACAGATTTCCACTCAGACTATGAGTAGACTATTAAATAGAAAAATAAAATATACTGATGAAATAGTAGAAACTATAGCAGAAAATATGAATAGTACGTACTCTAATTTGATTTGGAACGTAGTTGGAGATGCTGAAGGGATTGATTATTTTTCATACCAAATTTTTTTGCCACAATTTTTATTTAAAGTTTTTTGCGATGCTTTCATTTCTGAGAAATATAATTCTGACATAGTTAAATTATTAATAGATTACGTGCCGTTTTCTGAATACATTGTAAAAAAACGCTTGAGACTTTTAGCTTTTAGCAACACAACTAGTCGAAAGGAATTTATTGAAGACAGTGAATTCCAAAATATTATATTTGCAGCTGTTCAACGTTTAATTTTGAAATTGGAAATTGAATCTCAAAGAGTTTATAGTATGAGTTTTTCAAAGTATTACAGTTTTTACTTTGGTACTAAACAAGACACATTACGTAATTTATCAAAAACTATTGATCATTTCTTTGAGCTGATAAAAGAAGATTTTTTCGATCTTCTCACACCAAATGATGGAAGATCTTATGGATGGATTGCATATAACCTATTAGAGGACGAAGTGCATAAAAATTTGTTTGAATACCAAATTAATCGTGGAAATGATCTATTGACTGATAAAATTGATGATAATGATGTATATTTTAAGAATAAGAAGGAAATTACTATAGATACTTTAAACTATGTCGAAAGATTAGCTAAATTTCAAAAAGTATTTGACGAATTAGAAAGCAAAAAAGTTGAAGTATATATAAATGTAGATGTAGATGATCATTTGATTTAATTTTTTAAAAGCACTTTTTACGGACGAATAATCAAAAAAACACCTTGTTTTTTCAAAAAGATGGTATAATAGTTTATATTAAAAATTAAGAAGTAGGTAAGGATACATGAAAGGTGGCATTAGAAATGGAGCCGGCAGAAAACCAATAAATAATAAAAAGATAATGAAAAACATATATCTTACTCAAGATGAAATTGATGCAATTGACTCACTTAATATAGATGATTGTAAAAACTTTAGTCAAAAATGCTCAAACTTAATTAAACTTGGATTAGAAACAAAGAGATCAAATGATAAACATGATGTTTCTAAAAATAAAATTAGGTTTATAGATTTATTTGCTGGTATTGGTGGAATAAGAAAAGCATTTGAAGATACTAACACTAAATGCGTTTTCAGCTCTGAATGGGATAAGTTTGCTTCAAAGACTTACGAGGAGAACTATGGTGAAAAACCAGATGGAGATATTACTCAAATTAATGAGAAGGATATACCTGATCACGATATACTTCTAGCTGGATTTCCTTGCCAACCATTCAGTCATATTGGGAAACGAGAAGGCTTTACACATGAAACTCAAGGAACTTTATTTTTCGATGTACTTCGAATCTTAAAAGAAAAACGACCAAAAGCTTTCTTACTTGAGAATGTTAAAGGACTAGTTACTCATGATAACGGCAATACTTTTAAAGTAATTCTAAAATCCTTAAAAAATGAGCTAGGTTATTCAGTTTTTTATAAAATCCTAGACGCACAGCGATTTGGATTGCCCCAAAGGAGAGAAAGAATTATTATTGTAGGATTTCGACCAGATTTAAAAGTAGATGATTTTGAATTTCCAGAAGGAAGCAATGAGAAAGTAGCAGTAGGTACTATACTTGAAGAAAATCCCGAAGGGTATTCTATTTCAAAACATCTGCAAGAAACTTATCTATTTAAAAAAAATGACGGAAAACCCCAAATTATTGATAAATACAGTGACATACAAGTTAATACATTAGTTGCTAGTTATCATAAAATTCAGCGTTTAACGGGAACATTTGTTATAGGTGGGGAAACGGGATTACGCTTATATAGTGAATTGGAATGTAAACGATTAATGGGCTTTCCCGATGATTTTAAAGTACCTGTTTCAAGAACGCAAATGTATAAACAATTTGGGAATTCTGTAGCTGTTCCAATGATAAAAGCAGTTGCAGATAAAATGAAACACTTTCTAATTTGATACAAATCAAAAATAGCGGAGAATACTCCGCTATTTTTGATTATTTGTAAAACCTTTGATTTGAATTTTTTTCCCCCGTTTTTTACTTGGATACGTCCATTTAAAAGGTGTATTTAACTGCCCGCTAGAAGCATATTTTTCTATATAATTAATTATGAAATTATTTCTAGAGAATACTTCAAAATTGCTAGTATATAAAATCATGTCAGGAATCTGGATCGGATTGTTTACTAAAGGGCTGTTAATTCCAAACAAAAATAACAATGCCAACTCTTTATTATATTTGTGAAGCTGATTTTCTAGTACATTATATGCATTATGATCATTTTCCAAAAGAAGTTTAAAACTACCGAAATGTTGGAATTTCCTCAACGCCTGAGATAATGGAGAGTCTGGACGAAGTTTTAATGCTTTGATAACATCTTCGACATCTCCCTCATGAATCGTTACTACACGCTCTTGGGTATGCTTTATACTAATAGTTTTTGACTCCTCAATCCCATTTGAAAGTACAGTAAACATCACATCCGTTTTAGGTTTACCTCCATTATTTAAATTAGGTATTATATTTGTAGCAATTATTCTTTCAATTGTTTTATTCTTTGTTTTATTGAAACCCGAGGTTAAAAGTATTTTAAGGAACCAGTTGTAGGTACTGGATTTTATTGTTTTATGATTTTGTCTATAATTATTCCATAGTAATATATTATTTTTATCAATTAGAAGATTAACTATCAGATCTTCCGCATTATTTCCAAGAATGTTAGACTTTATTCCTTGAGTTAATTTTGAAGAAGCGTATGCTAAAATCTTATCTCTTAATTCCGAAAATGTTAGCAGGTCATCTATAAACGATTTATAAATTTTACTACGAATCTTGATGGAATAATCATTTTTATTCTTTAACTCTACAGCATTTACTGAATCTGGGATAACTACAAAAATATTGGTCACTTTTGGATCCAGAATTTTAATATTTTGTGCAAAGAATTCATTTCCATATAAACGATCACTTCTTATCGAACTTGTTGATTTTATCAACCAAACTTCATCATCAAAATCATGAAAACAAATTTTATAGTCCATTTTAAACTGTTTTTTACAACCCTCATAGCCTATAGAATAATTCTTACTAACTGATATATTTATACTTGGAACTAACAATAATTCATTAAGCATAATATTCAATGTTAAATTAGATGCTGAACCGGATAACGATTTCTGATGATTATCAAAATTAAAAGACATCTCATTAATTCCTTCTTATGATTTTTAACCTTTAAATTGTATTTTGTTTCCTTTGGAACCTGTTGCATATGTCCATCGAAGGCCAGTACCAAAACCAGCTTTTGATTGCAATGTTTTATTTACATAATCGTCCATAGAAAATATCTCAACAGATTTTACACAAATATCACTTATAGTGTCTTTTGTATATTTATTAAGATTAAATCTAATAAGATAATCTGGATTACGAATATCTTCAGTCTTTTCTTTTGAACCAGTTAAAGCCCACCTTACTAAGTTTTCTCTATAGACATTTAATTCTGATTTTAAAGTACTTTTTTCTTGATCGCTAAAATTTTTTGCAGAACTATCTGATTGATGTTTTTTCATTAAACTTATTAAATTTGGATTTTCTATACCTACCTCATTAATAATTGTATCAACTGAAAATTCAGCTATACTCACCTTATCAGACATACTCTGTTTTATACTTACAGGTACTTTTATTTCATCATCTCCCTCATTAACAGTGATTAGTAAATCTGTTTTTGGGTTTCCCCCTGTGCTTAAAGTCGGTATTTCTCTTGTAGCATTAATCTTATTTATTTGATTGGGGAAAACACTAGTTAAGTTAAGAAGTATTTGAAAAATATAAAAATCAAACATGTTATATTCTTCAGTTAAACAAGAAGTTCCATTATAACAGTTTAGTAATTCTATTGATGAAAATAAATTCTCACAATATTGTTCAAACGCATCACCTAATTTATCCTCTATTTTCCCCTTTTTTTTATCAATAACATTTTTTTCTATATATAACTTCAATTTTTCTGAAGTCGATTCTTCACTTTTTAAGTAATAATAAGTCATTTTATTTCTCTTTTTCATTATATATAACAAAAGAAGCTCTAATTAAGAGCTTCTTTTGGCGACACTTTGGCGACAATCCAAATGTATCTATATTATTTAAATACCATTTACAACAACTAAAATGCTGTTAAATCAAGGATTCTTAGCCTAAGTTACTCTTATATATTATTCCCACTCAACAGTTGCAGGTGGTTTACTTGTGATATCGTAGACAATACGGTTAACGTGATCAACTTCGTTTACGATACGTACAGAGATTTTTTGGAGTACTTCCCAAGGGATTTTGGCAAAGTCAGCTGTCATTCCATCGATAGAAGTGATAGCACGGATGGCAATGGTATAGTCGTAAGTACGACCATCTCCCATAACACCTACGGAACGAACGCCAGTGTTAACAGTGAAGTATTGCCAGATATCGCGGTCAAGACCTGCTTTGGCAATTTCTTCACGAAGGATCGCATCGGATTCACGAACAGTTTCAAGTTTCTCTTCCGTGATTTCACCCATGACACGGATGGCAAGACCTGGACCTGGGAATGGTTGGCGCCATACGATGTGGTCTGGCATACCAAGCTCTGTACCAAGGGCACGAACCTCATCCTTGTAAAGAGTATTGAGTGGTTCAATCAGCTCGAACTGCATGTCTTCTGGTAGACCACCCACATTGTGGTGAGACTTGATGGTTTGAGCAGTATCCGTACCTGACTCGATCACGTCAGTGTAGAGTGTTCCTTGTGCCAAGAATTTCACGTCTTTTAGCTTGCTTGCTTCATCATCAAAGACATAAACAAACTCGTTACCGATGATTTTACGTTTTTGTTCAGGATCAGATACACCAGCCAACTTGTCCAAGAAACGTTTGGCAGCATCTGCTTTAACGATATTGAGACCAAACTTACCACCAAGCATATCCATGACTTGGTCAGCTTCTCCTTTACGAAGAAGACCGTGGTCTACAAAGATACAGATCAATTGATCTCCGATAGCTTTTTGGAGAAGAACCCCAACAACTGAAGAGTCAACACCACCTGAAAGACCAAGGAGAACACGTTTATCTCCAACTTTTTCACGGATTTGTTTGATTTGCATCTCGATGAAGTTATCCATGGTCCAGTCACCTTTGGCACCACAGATATTCAAAGCAAAGTTACGCAAAATATCATAACCATGAACTGAATGACGAACCTCTGGGTGGAATTGGATACCGTAGATTTTCTTATCTGGGTTTTCAATCGATGCATACGGACAGTCAGCAGAAGTACCTGTACGAACAAAGTCAGCAGGAATTTCTGTAACAGCATCCCCGTGGCTCATCAAGACCAATTGTTTGTCTGGTGTGCCTGCAAAGAGAGCAGAAGACTCCGTCAAGCTAAGCTCAGATTGACCATATTCACGGTTACCAGCATCGCCTGCAGGAACAACCTTTCCTCCAAGTTTGTGTGTCAATAGCTGCATCCCGTAGCAGATCCCCAAAATTGGAATTCCAAGTTCAAAAATTTCAGGATCAATGTCAAAAGATCCTTCTTCATACACTGAGTTTGGTCCGCCTGAAAGAACGATCCCAACTGGATTGATTTCACGCACTTCAGCTGCAGTAATCTTGTGACTCTTCAATTCTGAAAAGACACCGATCTCACGAATACGACGAGAGATGAGCTGATTGTACTGGCTACCGTAGTCAAGCACGATGATTTTTTCAACATCATGCAAATCAGTTGATAGGTTTGTCATCTTTTCCCCTTCTTCTAGAAAATTCTTTTCCTCTATTCTAACACAAAAGCCCCTTCATTACCAATCAAGACTGACTAGGATTGAAGATTTAACAAAATTGCGCTACAATAGGTTATAACACACAGAAAGAGTAGCAAGATGATTCCAGCTTACATACAAATTCACGATCAAATTAAAGCCGAAATTGACCAGAAAATCTGGAAAATTGGACAGCGCCTCCCTAGTGAGCGGGACTTGGCTGAGAAGTTCCAGGTTAGTCGGATGACCCTCCGTCAAGCTATTACACTCTTGGTAGAAGAAGGAGTACTGGAGCGCCGTGTTGGTAGTGGTACCTTTGTCGCTAGCACGCGCGTCCAGGAAAAGATGCGGGGGACAACTAGTTTTACTGAAATCATGAAGGCACAGGGGAAGATCCCTTCGACACAGGTTATTTCCTACAAACGTACCATTCCTAGCCTTCAAGAAGTAGATAAGCTTGGTATCGACAAGACCGAAACAATTGTTCGAATGGAACGGGTTCGTTATGCGGATGGTATACCAGTCGTTTATGAAGTTACCTCCATCCCAGAGAAATTTATCAAGAACTTCAAGAAAGAAGAAGTAACCAGTCATTTCTTCCAAACCTTGGAAAAGCACGGCTATCGAATTGGCAAATCTCAACAAACCATCTATGCACGATTAGCCAAAGAGAAGATTGCTGAATATTTAGAAATCCCCAAAGGACAGGCCATCCTTGGATTGACTCAAATCTCATATTTTGATAATGGTGTCGCTTTTGAGTATGTAAAGAGCCAATATGTTGGAGAACGCTTTGAGTTTTACTTAGAAAATAATTAGATTTACATAATTTATATTACGTAATTCACAGGAGTCTTTCGCTAGTAAACATCAATCTTGTTTTAAATCATTTGAAATCGGACCTCCTTGTTTCTTATGAGACAAAATAGGTAAGTCCCGCTAGTCTTTGGCGGGCTTTTTTGATATAATGAAAGGTATGGAAATTGAGAAAACCAACCGAATGAATGCGCTCTTTGAGTTTTACGCAGCGCTCTTAACGGACAAGCAAATGAACTACATCGAGCTTTATTACGCAGATGACTACAGCTTAGCTGAGATTGCGGAAGAGTTTGGAGTGAGCCGTCAGGCGGTTTATGACAATATTAAGCGGACAGAGAAGATTCTAGAGGATTATGAGATGAAGTTGCATATGTACTCTGACTACATTGTACGCAGCCAGATTTTTGATCAGATTTTAGAACGCTATCCGGAAGATACTTTTCTACAAGAGCAGGTTGAAATTTTATCAAGTATTGACAATCGGGAGTAATCATGGAAAATCTTGTCATCTATAAAGGAATACCCTGTAAATTATTAGCTGCAGAGGAACCATTTCCTAGTCGGCTACAGATTATCTCGCCCAATGATATCTCCAAGGCTATGCAAATAGGTTTTAGCTGTTGGGGATATCCAAATGAAATCATGAAAGAAGTTACACCCGAAGAACTAGAATGTTTCCAACATTTCGGACGATTTCCACTGAATTGAAAAAATAGGAGAAAATAATGGCATTTGAAAGCTTAACCGAACGTTTACAAAACGTCTTTAAAAATCTTCGTAAGAAAGGGAAAATCTCTGAAGCAGATGTCCAAGAGGCAACCAAAGAGATTCGTCTAGCCCTCTTAGAGGCCGACGTTGCCCTTCCTGTTGTAAAAGACTTCATCAAACGCGTCCGTGAGCGGGCCGTAGGTCATGAGGTCATCGAAACCCTCAACCCTGCCCAACAAATCGTAAAGATTGTCGATGAAGAATTGACAGCGATTTTAGGTTCAGAAACAGCAGACATTATCAAATCTCCAAAGATTCCAACCATTATCATGATGGTCGGTCTTCAAGGGGCTGGTAAAACAACCTTTGCTGGGAAATTGGCCAACAAATTGGTCAAGGAAGAAAATGCACGTCCTTTGATGATTGCGGCCGATATCTATCGTCCAGCAGCCATCGACCAGTTGAAGACCCTTGGTCAGCAGATTAATGTCCCTGTCTTTTCACTTGGTACAGAAGTCCCTGCAGTGGAGATCGTTCGTCAAGGTTTGGAGCAAGCGAGAGCCAACCACAATGACTATGTCTTGATCGATACGGCGGGTCGTCTGCAAATCGATGAAAAACTCATGGGCGAGTTGCGTGATGTCAAAGCCCTTGCTGAGCCAAATGAAATCCTCTTGGTTGTCGATGCCATGATCGGTCAAGAAGCGGCCAATGTGGCGCGTGAGTTCAACGAACAACTCGAAGTGACCGGGGTGATCTTGACCAAGATTGATGGGGATACCCGTGGTGGTGCGGCCCTTTCTGTCCGTCAGATTACTGGGAAGCCAATCAAGTTCACTGGTACTGGTGAAAAAATCACTGATATCGAAACCTTCCACCCAGACCGCATGTCTGGTCGGATCCTCGGTATGGGGGATATGCTGACGCTGATCGAGAAGGCTTCTCAAGAATACGATGAGAAACGTTCCCTTGAACTCGCTGAGAAGATGCGGGAAAATACCTTCGATTTTAATGACTTCATCGATCAATTAGATCAAGTTCAAAACATGGGACCAATGGAAGACCTGCTCAAGATGCTTCCAGGGATGGCCAACAATCCAGCCATGAAGAACCTCAAGGTCGATGAACGAGAAATTGCTCGCAAACGTGCGATCGTATCATCCATGACCCCAGCTGAACGTGAAAATCCAGATTTGTTAAATCCAAGCCGTCGTCGTCGGATTGCTGCTGGTTCAGGAAATAGCTTTGTCGAAGTCAATAAATTCATCAAGGACTTTAATCAAGCCAAACAGATGATGCAAGGCGTCCTCTCTGGCGATATGAACAAGATGATGAAACAAATGGGGCTCAATCCAAATAATATGCCGAAGAATATGCCTGGTGGAATGCCTGATATGTCTGCCCTCGAAGGCATGATGGGTCAAGGTGGCATGCCTGACTTGTCAGCTCTTGGTGGAGGCGCTGGAATGCCTGATATGAGCCAAATGTTTGGTGGTGGTCTCAAAGGAAAAGCCGGTGAATTCATGATGAAACGGGCGATGAACAAGATGGCCAAACAAATGCGCAAAAATAAGAAAAAACGGAAATAATCGTTTCTAAGAGGGCCTGGAACACACTGTTCTGGGTTCTTTTAGAAACTACTACTAGAGGAAAGATGTTAAAAAAACTATTTCAACAAGTCATTCGTTTCTTTGTAAGACTGTTTTCTTCGCACAGAAAGCCCTTTGAATTTCCTAAAGGGTCAAAGAAACCACCAATCAGGCCAATCATCTTTGTACCTGGGAGTTCAGCCAGTATCCAGCGATTCAACGGAACCATCCGCATGCTCCATCGCTTTTCTAGAAAAAAACAGAGTCTCTTAAAAATAAAAGTCAATAATGATGATTCTATAGAAATGGAGGGAAGACTGAATACGAAAGAGCCGAATCCGATGATTGTGATTGGCTTCGAGAACAATCGAGATGGCTACAGCAATATCAAGCAGCAAATCGAATCCCTTAAGATCGCCATCACCTACCTCCTTGATCACTATTATTTTACAGAGTTCAAGGCAGTCGGGCACTCCAATGGTGGACTAGTTTTGACTGGCTTATTGGAAAGTGGTTTTTTAGAAAAGAAAAAACTTACCGTGAGCAAGCTCGCTATTATTGGCAGTCCTTACCAATTCAATCAGGAAATGTATGATGATTTTCAAAAATGGAAGCATCGCTTAGAAAAAGAAGTAGAGGTCCTTAACTTTGTCGGTAGCTTTGCTGGAAAATCAGACGGGATCGTCCCCCTTTCTAGTGCCCAAGCAGCACAATCTATTTTTGAGAAACAAGCCTATACAGAAGTGAATTTAAACGGTCGTAAAGCTCATCATTCAGCTTTACCCACTAATCCAGATCTAGTGAAACAATTAAGTCTATTTTTGAATCTATAAGTAAATTACATAATTTCGGTTATGTAATTTTTATTTGTCTCTTGCAATCCTTAAGTAAATATGGTACATTTTTGGTAGCGATTACACATACTTAAGGAGGATTATATGAAAGATCCCAAATTATTAGAAACAATGAAAGATTATAAGGGACGAGATGAGGTTCCCGCAGATTTTGATGCTTTTTGGGATCAAGCCCTAGCAAACCTTACTAGTCTGCCTGAATACAAGCTCGAAGAACAAGATTTCAGCATTCCAAATGTGATTTGTTATGAATTAACCTTTAAAGGAACACGAGATGGGCTTGTTTATGCGCGGGTTGTTCTCCCAAAAACGGATCAAAAGGTTCCAGTTATTTTCCATTTTCATGGCTATATGGGCCGTTGTTGGGATTGGTCTGACATGCTGCCTTATACAGTAGCCGGCTATGGTGTTGTGACTATGGATGTAAGAGGTCAGTCAGGCTTTTCAACCGACGGAGATCGTTCACCACTTGGAAATACGGTAAAAGGACAGATTATCCGTGGCGCCGTGGAAGGTCCAGATGAGCTCTTTTATAAGGATATCTACTTAGATCTTTACCAGTTAATTGAAATTGTAGCCAGCCTTCCTCAAGTAGATGACAGCAAACTTGCCAGCTATGGAGCCTCACAAGGTGGTGCCTTGGCCCTGGTTGCTGCTGGATTGAATCCTCGTATACAACGAACGGTAGCTATTTATCCATTCTTATCAGATTTCAGACGAGTATTGGAGATTGGGAACACCAGCGAGGCATATGACGAGCTTTTCCGTTATTTCAAGTTCCATGATCCATTCCACGAAACCGAAGATCGTTTGATTCAGACATTGGCCTATATTGATGTAAAAAACTTTGCCCATCGCATCAAAGGACAGGTTCACATGATTACAGGGCTGGATGATGATGTCTGTTATCCTGAAACGCAGTTTGCCATTTATAATCGATTAAAATGTCCAAAAGAGCATTTAATCATGCCAGAATATGCCCACGAAGCTATGAATGTTCAAGTCAATGATCGAGTCTATAATTGGCTCTGTGGTAGCAAGATTCCATTTCAGTATGTAGAAAAATAATAAGTTACAGAAGAAAACAATCAGTAGATCCGGGAGATTTACTGATTGTTTTGTGTTTGAAAGGGATCTAGTATAGAAAGAGATACAAAACAGTCCTATATAACCCCTATAACATCTTTCCGAAAAACAATAATTTTCTTGAAAAATATATCTGGCTATGCTATACTACTAGTATAGAAAGATTTGGAGAAAAACATGAAACGCGAGATCTTATTAGAACGGATTGATAAACTCAAACAAGTCATGCCCTGGTATGTATTGGAATATTACCAATCGAAACTGGCCGTTCCATACAGTTTTACAACCTTGTACGAATACTTAAAGGAATACGATCGATTTTTCACCTGGGTCTTAGAATCTGGTATATCGGATGCTGACACCATGGCCGAGATCCCCTTAGACGTTCTGGAGCACATGACCAAGAAAGACATGGAATCCTTTATTCTTTACTTACGTGAACGTCCTCTGCTCAATGCCAATACGACAAAAAACGGGGTTTCCCAAACAACGATTAACCGCACCCTTTCTGCACTATCTAGTCTCTATAAGTATTTGACCGAAGAAGTTGAAAACGAGCAAGGTGAACCGTATTTCTACCGCAACGTCATGAAGAAGGTTGCTACCAAGAAAAAGAAAGAAACTTTAGCTGCACGGGCTGAGAATATCAAGCAAAAGCTCTTTTTAGGTGATGAAACAGAGGGGTTTTTGAAATATATAGATGAGGAATACCCTAAAACTCTCTCAAATCGTGCCTTATCCTCCTTTAATAAGAATAAAGAACGAGATTTAGCGATTATCGCACTCCTTCTTGCCTCTGGTGTCCGTCTCTCTGAAGCAGTTAACCTGGATCTTCGAGATCTCAATCTTAAGATGATGGTGATTGACGTCACTCGAAAAGGTGGAAAACGTGACTCGGTTAATGTCGCTGCCTTTGCTAAGCCTTATTTAGAGCAATATCTCGCTATTCGGGATAAACGCTACAAGACAGAAAAGACCGATACAGCACTCTTCTTAACCTTATATCGAGGTGTTCCGAACCGGATTGATGCTTCTAGTGTCGAAAAGATGGTGGCCAAGTATTCAGAAGACTTCAAAGTCCGTGTGACACCCCACAAGCTTCGCCATACCCTAGCAACTCGTCTCTATGATGCAACCAAATCCCAAGTTTTGGTCAGCCATCAGCTAGGACATGCCAGCACTCAGGTAACGGACTTGTATACGCATATCGTAAATGACGAACAGAAAAATGCCTTGGATAGTTTATGAGATACATAATATAAATTATGTAATATATTTAGTGTTAGAAAAAGAGCGTAGATCTTTGATAGAATCTTACGCTCTTTTATACTTTCTAAAAAAATTCGATCCAATAATTACGATGGGGCTCAATAATTACTGGTTTACCCCAGAATGATTTTAGATAAGCCAAGTTTGCAGGGGTGACAGGTCTTTTTTCACTATTGAACTTCTCTGCACTCTCTTTCGTTAAAAAGCATTTAACTGCTTCATATGGTGATCCATCGCTCGCTATTCGATCAATTCCTAAATAAGCAATTTCATCACCAGCTTTTGGAAAATCTGTAAATAGTTTACCAATAAAATAAACCGTCTTATCTTTCATTAATTCATAAGCCTTACCATTTTCCAGTCTGTTATTCGCTGCAGCGTACATAATACAAAAACTGTCCACAATATCTTTAAAAGGCATTAATTCTTCTTTGCTGACTATAATTTCGTCGGGAGCAAGTCCGCCAAGGATTAAATTTTTATAATGAGGTTGCTGGATGATATTATCTAAAGCCATTCCTAATGGTAGTTGGACAGCTTGATAGCCTAATGGTTCGAGCTCTTGCTTTTTCTGGTCAAGGTGTCCTTGTGTAATACTGACATTCAAATCATAAGGACTGGAAGGTTGTTGCCTGCTAAAAAAAGCCACTACTATACGATCTAACTGTTCAAATAGACCAAGATTTTCAACTGGAATTTTCATCATTGAATATGATCCCCTTTTTTGTTCAGATTTCCTCTATATTCTACTCTCATTATTTTTGAATATCAAGATAAGAGGCCGTGTCATGAACTAACTTTTGATGAAAACTCTTAAACATTTTTGTTTGACATGATCTTTTTTCTTCATCAGCCCATACCTCATCAATAGCTAGCTATAAAAGATAATCTAGAAGATCCTACCATTCTTCAACCATGGACTAGTTGAGTTTTACCACTTCGTCAGCTTTTTCCCAAATTACTGGATTATGAGTTGCAATAATGATTATACGCTCTTGATTCTTTAACATTAAGAGCAAGTCCATCACCTCTTGTGAGGTTTCTGGATCCAGTGCTGCAGTTAGTTCATCTGCCAAAATTAAAGGTGGATCTTTTAAAATAACTTTAGCTAATGCGACACGTTGTGCCTCTCCACCCGATAATTCATAAATCTTTTGATCCAGAGCAAGATAAGCCAATCCTACTTTTTTTAGCACTTCTTCTTCTTGCTGCTTCTTCTCCTTTTTCGTTAATTTTTGACCAATCAATCCCAAATCTAAATTTTTAGCGATAGTCTCGTTTTCAAGTAGGCCAAAGTTTTGAAAGAGATAGCCTAATTCACGCTTAAAGAAGTGATGCTGTTTGATTTGTTTCAGTTCTTGCCCTTGATAGCTTATACTCCCTTCTTCATAAGGCTCTATCTTCGCCAAGATATTGAGCAAGGTTGTTTTACCACACCCACTATTTCCGATCAGAGCATAGACCTTACCTTCTGTAAATTGCAAGCTCAAATCTTGAAAGACCGTTCGTTGGCCAAATGATTTGGTTAAATGTTCTACGCTAATCATATTAGGCTCCTTTCAGTACAGTGGCTAACAAGTGGTCTTCTTTATGAGACCGGTACAAGAGAATGAACCAAGCATTAGTAATAAATAGCAAGAGAGTGACAAGAGCAATCCACCATTCTTGAGTGAGAAGGAATACCAAGAGGCTTCCTAATAGCAAGAGGCTACTTTCTGAGAGCAAAATCATTTGGTGAATGTTTACAAATCCCAGACCTGCAATCTTCTTCAAGAAGATTTGTTTTCTAAACTCTTCAAAATATAGGAAATTCATAGTGTTAAAAAGAAGAACAGAGGTTGCTATACCAAAGACTCCTCCTGCAATCGCCATGAGATTTTCTATTTGTATTTTTTGGGCCATTTGCTGGTAAACGTCCACTGCATAGTCGTACTGACTAACACTTTTTTCAAGATTATACTCAGCGACTAGCTTCTTACTATTCTGAAGCCCATTAAAATAAAGGTAGGAATCTAGGTGGGTGAAATATGGATTCTCATAGCCTCCAAAACTTTCAGGTTGTATAACCACTAAAACAGGATCTGTAAAGAATTGCTTATAGCTGATTGGTGTGTTGTTGTAGATAAAGCGTTTTTGATGATTCGGAATATACGTTACCTGCGCCTTCATTAATAAGGTGATATTTCCTTGATCATCTCGAGGAGATAGATAATCTTCATATCGTTTGATCATCTCCTCTTCTCGACCTTTTAATTTTTCCGGAAGTAAGAGACCAAATTCTCCTGCTTGCAGGTGATTTAAGTGATCTTTTTCTTCAGGAGATACTGGAACACCTTGGATTTCGAGGTAATTTGGAGTTACATAGAGAGTTCGTGCAAGAGGATCGTAATCTGTGATGGAAAACTCTTTACCTGTACTAGGATCCGTCATAACTCCTTTTGAACCAAAAAATGCGAGGTGATGATAAGCTAAAAGACCACCATTTTCGATGCCAGACTCGATGAGCTTAGACCATTTTGCTCTGTTCTCAATTTGCGTCTCTTTGTTTGTTTTCTGTGAAAAATCCTCCCGACTTGTACTAATTTGGACCCAATTCGACTGTTTTAACCAAGCCTCACTTCCCTCTTGGTAAGTTTGCCAGACTGATCCATAAATACTGATTCGATGAATCGCAAGGCCAATTAATGCCACAGCGAGAAATTGACAAATAAAGAGGAAAACCAATATGCGCTTCAATGGAACCTTCCCTTTTAAAAGGGGGACTAAATGAATCGTTTGAATACTATATGCAAAGAGGAAGGATAAGAAAACAGACAAAATTAGTAAAATCCCATTGTAAATAATACTACTGGAAATGACGAGGGAATAGGAAAAAGGTGTCAATTGAAAGCAATAAATCAGAACAGCACCCATTATACTTGCGCCAATACATCCCAAAAGCAACTCTATACTATCATCTTTTAGAGAATGTCCGAAAAGTTGCAAGCGTCTCATTCCTGAAATATATCGAATCCCAGCACTTCTCATTTCAAGTGTTTTTTGTATAATCGTCAAAGCGCTAAAACTAATGATAAAAATGACTAAGGCAAGTGATTGTGAACCTGAGCCAAAAAAGGCAATAAAGGTCTGCAGAGGATTTGGTTTCTCTATAAAAGTTTGTGAGAAACCAAGGGTATGAAGCGTTTGATCCAGCTTTTCAGTTTCTAAATCACCTGTTAATACATAATAATTCTTTAGCAGGCTTTCATTGGCAGCCAGTTCTTTCTTCTCTCTTTTAATTCCAAGAGGAAGTTTTCCCTCTCCGTAGATATCATAGGTGAAAACAACCTGCCCTTTAGAATCTGTTCTTTGTATCTGACGGGCAATTATACTATGATTTTCCCTTGCCAAACGGTCTAAACTGGAAGATAAGTCTTCATATGTGACGCTCTTTTCTTGTCTCACCACACCTACTACAGGAAGACTGTCGTGGATAACCGTATTTGGAGAAATAAAGGCAATCCAAATCAAAAAGCACGTGATGAAAAGGTTTGAAAAAATAATAAAGACACGTTTCATACCATCACACTTTCTAAAGCATCAAAGATAAATATTATTCAGCTAGTCAATCAATTTCCTTGTTTAGTGATTGCTGAGTATTTAAAATTTTATTTATACTTTTGTAAACGAATACATTTCTCCACCTTTACTATACTACAAAATCCTTCTTAAAACAATAATTTCTATGTGAAACTAGTTTCAAAAAAGAGATCCGCTACTGCGAATCTCTTTTGACTTTATTCCACCACTGCTTCAGCAATTTCCTCTGCAGTGATACCTGCAAAATAACGGCCTAGATTAATGGTTTGAAGGGCTTTTAGGACGTCTTCACGTTCGTATTTAACGCCACGAAGAACATCTTCTACTGCTGCAACATCTTCGATACCAAAGAAGTCACCGTAAATCTTGATATCTTGAATTTTTGATTCAATGACGTTGGCAAAGATTTCAACCTTACCGCTTGGGAATTTGGTGCCACGACGGACATTGTATTCAGGAGACTTCCCATAGTTCCAGTCCCAGGTACCGAACTTAGTTTCCTTGATTCGATTAATTTCAGCCAATTCTTCATCCGAGAAGACGTATTCTGTCATCTCAGGGTATTCTTTCTTCATGTAGTCCAAAAGCAAGTCACGGAACTCTTCAACCGTGATTTTTTCTGGCAACTCATCGATGATATTGGTCACACGAGCACGGACTGATTTAACCCCTTTGGACTCAAACTTGTCTTTAGATACCTTGAGAGCATTTGCAAGGACTGACAAATCAACGTCAAAAAGAAGGCAACCATGGTGCATGATCCGACCATTGATGTAAGCTTGGGCATTTCCACAGAATTTCTTGCCATCAATCTCTAAGTCGTTACGACCTGTAAATTCAGCCTTAACTCCAAGTTGAGCCAAGGTGTTGATCACGGGAGTTGAGAAGCTCTTGAAATCAAAGGCCTTGTTTTCATCTTCTTTTGAAATGATGGTGTAGTTGAGATTGTTCAAATCGTGATAAACAGCCCCACCACCACTGATCCGGCGAACCACTTCAATCCCATGCTCCCGAACGTAGTCACGGTTAATTTCTTCGATGGTATTTTGGTGACGACCAACAATGATGGAAGGTTTGTTAATCCAGAGAAGGAAGATTTGATCCTCATCCAAGAGGTGTTTAAAGGCATATTCTTCCAAAGCAATATTAAAAGCAGTATCATTTGAATAATTAATAATGTATTTCATAGTAATTCCAAAAATTCGTTTTATAAATCCTACTCATAGTAAGATAAGCATTAGACAGAAATAGTTGAATTTCACTTGAATTTTCTGAAGTAGTAAAAAGAAATGTAACGATAACTCGTTACATTTCTCGGAAAAATTGAGACAGGTAGCTCAATTTTTAGGCATGGAACTCTAAGAGAGGTCGCTGCCGTCCGTACTACTTAAAGAAAATTTAGTTGAAAAAATAATATTATTTCTTCTTAGGTGAGTGAACAGCCAAGCCGAGTACATCCGCAAAGGCTTCGTACATCACTTCTGAGAAGGTTGGGTGACCATGAATGGTCTTGAGCATTTCTTCCACAGTGATTTCCATCTCAATGATGGTTGAAGCTTCGTTGATCAATTCAGCTGCTGCTGGACCAATGATGTGAACCCCAAGAACTTCACCGTATTTCTTGTCTGCAATAACCTTAACAAAACCTTGAGCTGCATCTGATGCAATCGCACGTCCGTTAGCCGCAAAGTTAAATTTACCGATTTGAACATCGTATTTCTCACGAGCTTGTTCTTCAGTCAAACCAACTGCTGCTACTTCTGGAAGTGTGTAGATGGCTGCAGGAGTCAAGTTCAATTTGGCAACAGCATGATTTCCCTTAAGGGCATTTTCGGCCGCAACCTCACCCATACGGAAGGCAGCGTGAGCCAACATCTTGGTACCGTTAATATCACCTGGCGCATAGATACCTGGTACAGATGTTTCCATGTACTCGTTAACTTTGATCCGTCCACGATCCAATTCAAACTCGACTTCACCGATTCCTTCAAGATCTGGAACACGACCGATTGAAAGAAGGGCTTTGTTGGCGATGATATCATCTTTGCCTTCAACCTTGATACGGAGTTTGCCATCTTCTTCAATGATTTCTTGCAATTTCGTATCGGTCAAGATTGTCATACCTTTACGTTCAAGGATCAAGCGAAGGTTCTTAGATACTTCCGCATCCATAGCTGGAACGATGCGGTCCATCATTTCGATGACTGTTACTTTTGAACCAAAAGTCATGAAGGCTTGACCAAGTTCGATACCGACAACCCCGCCACCGATGATCACGAGGCTTTCTGGAACTTTGTTCATTTCAAGGATATCATCACTGGTCATGACAAGGGATGATTCCATACCAGGAACGTTAATCTTGCTGACTTTGGAACCACCCGCAAGGATGATTTTCTTCGTTTCAAGCAATTCAGAACCATTAACCAAGACATTCTTATCTTTCGTAATGGTACCGATACCCTTGTGAACATCCACACCGTAGCTGCGAAGAAGACCCGCAACACCACCAACAAGGGTATTAACAACTTTAGATTTAGTTTCTAAAAGTTTATCCATATCTACTGAGAAACTTGGATTTTCAATGATAATACCACGGTTGGCTGCATGTCCAATATTTTCGATAATTTCAGCGTTGTGGAGGTAAGTCTTAGTTGGGATACATCCGCGGTTCAAGCACGTTCCACCAAGTTCAGATTTCTCAACGAGAGCAACCTTACCACCTAGTTGAGCTGCTTTAATAGCAGATACGTAACCAGCAGGACCACCACCAATCACTACGATATCATAAGCGTCATCGCTCTTATTATCATCGTTTGAAGCACTTGCTGCAGCTGGTGCTGGACTCGCTTCTGGTGCTGCTCCTCCAGCGGTTGGGATGTTTTCCCCTTCTTCACCAAGATAACCGATTACTTCTGTTACAGGAACAGTTTCTCCATCACCTTTTAGGATAGCGATCAAATAACCGTCTTCTTCCGCTTCCAACTCCATGCTGACTTTGTCTGTCATGATTTCAAGGAGAACTTCTCCTTCTTTTACAAATTCGCCGACTTTCTTATTCCACTGAACGATTTGTCCTTCGGTCATATCTACGCCGGCTTTTGGCATAATTACTTCTAAGGCCATTTTATTTCCCTCTTTTTCTTGTTTCTATTCTCTCGTTGATTAGACCAACATTGAAATCGGGTCTTCAATCAAGGCTTTCAAGTCTTTCATGAATTTGGCACCAGCCATCCCATCGACTACTCGGTGGTCAATGGTCAAGCCCAAGCTCATGATTGGACGAATAACAATTTCACCATTCACAACCACTGGTTTTTCAACCGTTGCACTAACTCCAAGGATGGCAGAGTTTGGTTGGTTGATAATCGGTCCAAATGATTGAACGCCAAACATCCCCAAGTTACTGATAGTAAAGGTTGAGTTTTGCAATTCACTTGGTGCAAGCTTACCATCCAAGGTACGTCCGATAACATCCTTGAAGGCTACGACCAACTCTGACAAGGTCATCTTTTCAGCATTGTAGACAACTGGAGTCATCAATCCATTGTCCATCCCAACTGCCATCGCTAAGTTGACATAATTGTGAGCGATGATGGTTTTGCCATCTTCTGTTAATGACGCATTGATGTATGGATGTTTCATCAAGGTCTTAACCACTGCTAGAGAAAGCAAATCTGTTACAGTGACTTTCTTGCCAGTGGCCTCCATAATTGGATCCAATACCTTCTTACGAAGGGCCAACATTTGAGACATATCAACGTCATAGTTCAAAGTAAAGGTTGGTGCTGTCAAGTAAGATTCCACCATCCGTTGAGCAATCACCTTACGCATTGGAGTCATCGGAATCCGCTCGATCTCACCATAAGGTGTCACATTATCAGGAACTTCTTCGACTTTCTCAATTTGAGCAGGTGACTTAATGGTCTCATTCTCAATATTTTCAGGAAGGAAAGCAAGGACGTCCTTCTTCATGATCTTACCACGATGACCAGTTCCTTGGATCTCTTGCCAAGCAATATTGTGTTCTAAAGCAATTCGTTTTGCAAGTGGTGAAATGCGAACCACATTTGTGTCTTTATATGTTTCCACGTCTTCTTTGTGGACACGACCGTTTGCGCCTGAACCAGAAACATCATAGAGGTTAATCCCAAGATCATCCGCTAATTTTCTAGCCGCAGGAGTCGCTCTTAGCTTATTATCAGCCATGACCTCTCCTATTCTATTTATGATGCAAAGGGCGTTTAAAAGCGACCGAAAAATAGGAAATCGACGCAGACTTCGATGAAGTCAAGGAGATTTATCTTTTTTCCGAGCTTTTAGCCCGTGCTCTAATCTAAGATATCAAGGACGCAGAGAACTTTGTACCTTAAAAGATACAAAGTTTCCTCGTCTAATTCATTGGTTGTTACATAATTTATGTTATGTATTATTCTTTGTTATACGTTTTACGAATGGCATCTTTGATGCTTTCAACTGTTGGAATCATTGCATTCTCAAGGTTTTGTGCGTAAGGCATTGGCACATCTTCCCCCGCACAACGGCGGATTGGTGCATCCAAGTAATCAAATGCTTCTGATTCAGAGATAATAGCTGAAATTTCACCAATATAGCCACTTGTTTTGTGGGCATCATTGACAAGCACTACTTTTCCTGTCTTCTTGACAGAGTTAATGATGATCTCTTTATCGAGTGGGACCAAGGTCCGTGGGTCTACTACTTCTACTGAGATGCCTTCTTCTGCCAATTCTTCAGCTGCTTGCATCACGCGACGAAGCATTTTTCCGTAGGTTACGACAGTGACGTCAGTTCCTTCGCGTTTGAATTCTCCGACACCAAGTGGAATCGTGTAGTCTGGATCAACTGGCACTTCCCCTTTTTGGTTGAATTCTGATTTATATTCAAGAATGATAACGGGGTTGTTGTCGCGAATAGAAGACTTAAGCAGTCCCTTCATATCCGCTGGCGTACCAGGAGCAACAACTTTCAAACCAGGAATATGAGTAAACCATGATTCCAAAGATTGGGAGTGTTGAGCTGCAGATCCAACTCCATTACCAGCAGCACAGCGAACGGTCATCGGCACTTGCCCTTTTCCACCAAACATGTAGCGAGTTTTAGCAGCCTGGTTGACAATAGCATCCATGGCAATTACTGAGAAATCCATGAAGGTCATATCAACGATTGGGCGAAGTCCGGTCATGGCTGCCCCTGCTGCCGCACCTGAAATCGCAGCCTCAGAAATCGGACAGTCACGGACACGTTCTGGACCGAATTCCTCAAGCATTCCTACTGAAGTTCCGAAGTCTCCACCGAAAACTCCGACATCTTCCCCCATCAACAATACATTTTCGTCGTGACGCATTTCCTCAGACATAGCAAGGATAATGGTATCGCGGAAAGACATTAATTTAGTTTCCATAATTCTCTACTCTCCCTTAGTCTGCGTAAATATCTTCGAAAGCTGATTCGAGTGGAGGGAATGGGCTTTCTTCCGCAAATTTCACTGAAGCTTCCACTGCTTCTTTTACTTCTTCTTGGATCTGATCCAATTCTTCTGCGCTCGCAATCTCATTTTCAAGGATATACTTGCGAAGGTTTTCGATTGGATCTTTCTTCTTCCACTCTTCGACTTCTTCACGGGTCCGGTATTTGCCAGGGTCAGATGAAGAGTGACCAAGCCAACGATAGGTGACACTTTCAATCAAGACAGGTCCTTTACCAGAGCGGACGTGTTCAACAGCTTTTTGGAATCCTTCATAGACATCAATAACATTGTTTCCATCAGGAATAAACATTCCAGGAATGCCGTAAGCAGCACTACGCTCGTGGATATGCTTGACATTTGTCATTTTCTTGATATCGGCAGAGATTCCGTAACCGTTATTGATACAGTAGAAAATAACTGGAAGGTTCCAAATAGAAGCCATATTTACCGCTTCGTGGAAGACACCTTCGTTGGTTGCGCCGTCCCCAAAGAAGCAGACAACAATCTTACCAGTCTTATGCATTTGTTGAGTAAGGGCTGCACCTACGGCAATCCCCATACCACCACCGACGATACCATTGGCACCAAGGTTACCAGCATCAAGGTCGGCTATATGCATGGAGCCACCCTTCCCTTTACAAGTACCCGTATACTTACCAAGGATTTCTGCCATCATACCATTCAGATCAATTCCCTTAGCGATGGCTTGTCCATGTCCACGGTGGTTAGATGTCAGCAAATCATCATCGTTCAAAGCCAACATCGCTCCAACGTTAGCTGCTTCTTCCCCAACAGAAAAGTGCGTCATTCCTGGCACTTTTCCTTTTTTTACTAACTGTGCAATTTTTAAGTCCATGCGACGGATTTCTTCCATTTTACGGAACATTTCCAATAAGAGACTTTTATCTAATGTTGCCATTATTTCGCCTTTCTAAGCAATTATTCATTCTATTTTATTCTATCTCACTATGAAAACACTGTCAAAATAAATGCTCATTTCCTTTCACAAACTAATCCGTCTAGAATACTGATAGATATGAATTCCCAAACTGTTATATAAAAGATTCACAAAGTCGTTTTTTATTATGGAAAATCAAAAAACCGATAGGGAAGACCTATCGGAATATTTTATTGATGGCGTTGGCCGAAGTCATGAATCATTTGTTCTAACTCTTCACGACTTGGCGTTGTTAACATGTAAAGGTAGTCCCCTTGAAGTTCCGCAAAGGCTGCAGGCATATCTTTCTTCACGCGGAACTGATCTTGGTATTTGGCCAAGACTTCTTCCTCTGAAAGGACATAAGCTGCATTGGCACGGCGTGAAGTCGCCAGGCAATAAAGTGGCTCAAATTCAGAAGCTGGGAATGGTTCTCCGGCTACGATGGCTGCATAGCCACGGTACAAATCAATCGAGTGAGCATAGTTGTAGACGTCGATGGTGAAGCCACCTGCAGGACGATTATTGTACTCAATCGCAATATAGTCATCTCCATCACGGAAGAACTCAATGTGGAAGAAACGCTCCTTCATGCCAAAAGCTTTAACAATCGCTTCTCCGTATTGACGCAATTTTGGATCCATCTCTTTTAGGACATAATAAGAATTGTCCATCTTGTAGAGCATCAAGTCAAGTGGCGTATAAGCATAGTCAAAAGTCGTTGAGAAGACAATGTTGCCATCGCGATCGACCAGACCATCAAAGGTACAAATCTCACTAGAAGTGACGAATTTCTCAAAGAAGTACTCGGTATGGCCATCCCATTCTGCCTTGAAATGGTCTACATCTTCTGCATTTTCAAGCTTGAAGGTTGCTGCTGCTCCTACCCCATTGTCAGGCTTGGCGATTAATGGCAACCCAATCTTCTTCACAGCCTTGTCAATGTCTTTTTCGGCTTTGACCACTGCACCCGGAACGACTGGGACTCCAGCTTTCTTGAAGAGTTTTTTCATTTCTGATTTAAACTTGGTTTTCTTCAAATCTTTTGGTTTGGCACCGAAGACATTGAATTGTTCACGAAGCGCTGCATCCAATTCCAACCAGTATTCATTGTGGGATTCGATGCGATCGATTGGCCCGTGTTTGTAGAAAAGAAAGGCTACTGCTCGCTTCACTTCGTCCCAGTTTTCCATGTTATCAACTCGGAAATACTCTGTTAAACTATTGCGCAATGGCTCGTCTAACTGTTCATAAGGCTCCTGACCAATCCCTAAGACAGTAATGCCTTTGTTAGCCAGCTCGATGGTAAATTGTTGAAAGTTTTGCGGATAATAAGGTGAAATAACAAGATAATTCATAGAGGTCTCCTCCTTTTTAGCTTATAAATACATCTGACCTAAGAAATAAGGCATTTGCTTGCGCCACCAGTCCCAATCGTGAGCGACGTCATGGCCCCACTCAGCAAACCATGCAGGAATATTTTTGTGGTCAAAGGCTTCTTTTAGTTTGTAGAAAGATGGTAGGCCATCTTGTTCCCAAGCTCCAAGACCGGTACAAATGACAATTTCCGCCTGACGGTAACGGTCAATAAACCAGCCGTCATTTTGATGCCAAATATAATCAGATGGCGAGTTTTGATAAATCGCTTCGTCACCACCAAACTCACCAACAAAGAAACGAGCATCATAGACACCACTCAAGGCAATCACCTTGTTGAAGACATCTGGATGTTGCAAGAAGAAATTAAGGGCGTGATAGGCTCCCATAGAACAACCAGTCGTCATCATCGGAGCAAACCAGCCTGTTTTGTGCTTGATGAAAGGAATGGCTTCTTCAATCACATAGCGCTCGTAAGCACGGTGCATCTCTGCTCGATCATGAGGGTTTTTCCAATCACAAAGCCAGCTTTCACTATCGACACTCGAAAGGGTGAAGAATTGAACCCGACCTTCTTCGATAAACTGATCACAAGCATCAATCATACCAAAGTCATAGTACTCGTTATGGCTCCCACCTGATGAAGCAAAGACCACTACAGGAATCCCTGCATGTCCATAGCGGTTTAGATACATTTCGCGGTTAAGTTGGCCACTCCAATGGCTTAAATGTTCAATATTCATAAGTTACCTATTTCTCTATATTTCTTTATTTACAGACTATTAATCCCATTTTTCTGCCAAAAAACGAAGGCATTCTGGAAGATTCTCAGCCCAGGCTTCTTCGTGGTGAATAGCCCCAGATTGTATCCGAATAGCAATATTTTCCAAAGCCACTCCTTGTTGAATGACATCGTGATAGTAACGAAGGGATGAGTCGATATAGGCTTGCTTGATATTTCCCGCCATCAGCGTTTTATCCGTATCATCAGCTTCTTCAGTCCCCACATAGATGAAGATCCGTTGATCTGCATAAAGCTTCTTCCTTTCGATATAGCGGTCAAAGGCCTCTTGGTGCAACCAGTTAGCAGAGGAGAAGACTCCCAGACAACCAATTTGGTCTTGGTACTCTAGGCCCAAGAATTGGGTGATATTCCCACCAAGCGAAGATCCAATCATAGCTGTATGTTCTCTATCAGCAAGGGTTCGATATTCTTGATCGATAAAGGGTTTGACGACATCCATGACAAACTCCCCATACTCGACACCCTTGCCTCCAAATTGCATACCAGGGATATTGGACTCCTTATACTTCCAGGCAGAGTATTCGTTCATCCGTTGCAAACCATCGTTATCAATGGCAACGACAATCATGCGACTAATGTCAGGATTTCGCTTGATGGCTGGAATGACTTTCCAGGAATGACCCGCATAGGCCTCCTTGCTATACAAAACGTTTTGACCATCGTGAAAATAAACCACAGGGTAGCGACGATCTGTATCTGTTTCATAATTCTTAGGTAATAAGACTCGCACACGACGGAGTTTTCCGGTATAAGGCACTTTCAACTCGTGTGTCTTCATCTCTAAATAAAAGTAGGATTTATTCATTGTCAGAAAACTCTCTATATTCTAAATTTTTATTTATTATACCATTTTTAGAAGAAAAAGTCTGGATTTCTCCAAACTTTTTCATTGATTGACTTTATTTTCCAATAAAAGTAGCCAGATCTTGTAAAGAACGTTCGGCAATTTTCTCATACCGTTCCTTCTTATCCCGAATGCGTGGGCCTTCCAGCTCCTTGATAATTCCAAAGTTGACATTCATCGGTTGGAAATGCTTGCTGTCGGCATGGGTAATATAGTGAGCCAAACTTCCGATCGCTGTTGTTTCTGGGAAAATGGCTGCTTCTTCTCCTTTGAAAAGACGTGCCGCATTGATTCCAGCTACCAAACCTGAGGCCGCTGACTCGACATAGCCCTCTACTCCTGTCATTTGCCCCGCGAAGAAGAGGTTGGCTTGCTTCTTAGAACGGTAAGTTTGTTCAAGCAGATTTGGAGAGTCCATGTAAGAATTACGGTGCATGACGCCATATCTCACAAACTCAGCGTTTTCCAAACCTGGAATCATTTGGAAGACCCGCTTTTGCTCGCCCCATTTAAGGTGAGTTTGGAAGCCAACGATATTGTAGAGGCTAGCAGCCGCATTGTCTTGGCGCAATTGAACTACCGCATAAGGGGTCTTAAACTCCCCGTCACGAGGTCCTTTGTAGTCATCTGGATATTCGAGACCAACTGGTTTCATAGGACCATAGAGCATGGTTTTGATGCCTCGTTTGGCCATGACTTCAATGGGCATACAACCTTCGAAATACTTTTCTTTTTCAAAAGAGTTGAGCGGGGCTTCTTCCGCATTCACCAAAGCCTCATGGAAGTCCATAAACTCCTGTTTGGTCATGGGACAGTTGAGATAAGCCGCTTCTCCTTTGTCATAACGAGACTTGAGGTAAACCTTATTCATATCAACGGTATTGACATCGATGATTGGAGCTGCTGCATCATAGAAATAGAAGCCATCGCCACCATTGAGCTCGTGGATCTTTTCCGCCAAGGCATCGCTGGTTAGAGGGCCCGTTGCGACGACTGTGATAGCATCTGTCGGCAATTCTGTAATTTCATCGCGAATGACTTCGATGAGCGGGTGTTGGGATACCTTTTCCGTTACTCGACTAGCAAAGCCTTCCCGGTCCACTGCCAATGCTCCACCAGCTGGTACACGAGTCGCTTCAGCCGCCTCAAGGATAACAGACCCCAGACGACGCATTTCTTCTTTGAGGAGCCCGACAGCATTGGTTAGAGAATCCCCTCGGAGAGAGTTGGAACACACCAACTCAGCAAAGTTGTCTGTTTTGTGTTGCGGAGTAGATTTAACTCCCCGCATTTCGTAAAGCTTGACCGGAATTCCCTGTTGAGCAATTTGGTAAGCTGCTTCCGAGCCAGCAAGCCCCGCACCGATGACATTGATATAAGATTGAGACATGACACTAATACCTCTTTGGGTATCCAAACACCCCACTGGACTGTTAGACACCCTCAAATCTTTCTAATTTTCTACTTGGTCCATTATACCAGAAAGCCAAGTAAAAAGACAGGGAGGGTTTTCCTTCCTGTCTTAGACCTAAGTCTGTTATTTGTTTTCTTATAGACACAACCAAGCAGCAAAGAGGGCTGATAGGATACTGAATAAGGACCCGATTAAATAATACTCTGCGAAGGCTGGATTCTCCGAAATTTTATTGTAGCGGGCGATGGACTTGGCCGTAAAGACCAGACCGATAGAAGCAAATTGGCCGTAGACGAGACAGGCACCGATAATCAACCGCTCTAAGAAGCCAATCATGGAACCAGCCCCAGTGATGGTATCCATTTTCTCCTCCATCGTCGGCTGGTACTTAGCAAAAAGAATTTTAAAGACGATATTGGTCGGTTTTCCCACTAGGAGGACATAAAAGATTAGCTTTAAACTATCACTAGGCAAATAAGTTGTGCCATTTTTAGCTCCCCAAAGGACTAAGAAACTAATGATACCGACATGCAAGACTTGATCCAAGGCAAAAGTCCAGCCGGTTGGTAAATTTAATTGCTTCTGAACGATCGGTTTTAAGAAATCTATTCCAGCATGAGTCAACAAAATAATCCAGCAAATCCACCACAAGTCCAGATGACAGAGGGAAACGACGAATAGAGGCAGAGCTACATACAGAATGTGAAGGCCGAGCACCTTCTTATCCTGGTCCTTGTGGTCCGCCATCTTTTGGCTTTGAAAATAATAATCCGACAACAAATGACAACTCAACAAGAGAAGCAAGTATGGATTTGTTACGATACTAGATAATCCGGTCATAAGCCTCTCCTTTCGCTAAACTTTGAATACTAGCTAGTACTGCTGCTCGCCCCCGTAAGTAAACACGGATACTACTACTTTTCAGCCGTTTAGAGAGAGCACTTGGGTTTATCTCCAGCGATTGGGCCAAATCCTGCTGGCTAAAATTCTCACTATATACACATCTCTTAAGAAGATCTAGCAGGATTTCTTCCTGACTGCCACGCCAACCCGAACGAATGGCTTCCCCGGAAGCGATGAGGGCATTCACAAAGAAGTCTTGCTTTTCCTTCCCACTTAAAAAATAAATCTGGGTATTGCCGTAGTCATTTTTCTGATGAACCAGATTGATGGCGGCGCGTGCATTCCAATAAGCTGGCCCATCCGCACCGATACTTTGTAAGGGATCGATATCCGTTACAATCTCCCCGAGACCAATCCCGAAACGAAGTTGAGTAGGAGTTAGTAAAGAACGCAGGGTATCGATCATTTGAAAAACCGGAGCATCTACCTTTAAGAGCGCCTGAAACTCATCACCCAGGGTCAATGTAAAACTAGATGCTAAGAATTCTCCAAATAGTTCATTCATCGTTTGAAGCGTTTTTTCTAACTGTTTTTGCAGGTCAAAACGTTCTTGAACCATTTTAGAATCAATAACATCTGCAATCAAAGCAAGATACATAAGCCCACCTCCTTGTGTCTATTATAACGAAAAAAAACAAAAATGTCTATTATAACAGACATTTATTAAAATTGCCGTTATAATAGACATCGCATGATTATAAAATCTTATTTTACTTTTTCTTCTTCGTAGTCGCCGTTGCTACATACGACTTGCTTACCGCCACCACGAACTTTTTTCTCAACTAGGTAGTGACCACATTTTGGACAATCACGGCCAATTGGCTTGTCCCAAGAGGTGAATTCGCAGTCTGGGTAGCGATTGCAGCCATAGAAGAGACGATTCCGCTTGGTTTTACGCTCGATGATTTGGCCTTGGTGACAGTCTGGACATTCCACACCAATCTCCTTGACGATGGCTTGCGTATGACGGCAATCAGGGAAATTGCTACAAGCGAAGAACTTACCGAATCGACCCAACTTGATAACCATCGGACTTCCACAAACCTCACAGTCAAATCCAGCAGCCTCATCCTTGATTTGGATTTTCTCCATTTCCTCTTCAGCTTTGGCTACTTCTTTTTTAAAGGGTTGGTAGAAGGAATCAATGACCTTTTGCCACTGCTCTTTTCCGAGTTCGACATCATCGAGTTTCCCTTCCATCTCTGCGGTAAAGGTTACATTGACGATATCTGGGAAGAATTCGACAATCAGTTTATTGACGATTTCTCCTAATTCGGTTGGCTCGAAGCGTTTAGCTACAAGCTTCACGTAATAGCGTTTTTGAATGGTCTCAATGGTCGGTGCATAGGTTGAAGGACGACCAACACCATTTTCTTCTAAAGCCTTAATCAAGGTCGCTTCAGAATAACGGGCTGGTGGTTGGGTAAAGTGCTGTTCAGGTTTGCTGTTGACCTGAGTGACGGTGTCCCCTTCTTCCATGTCCGGTAGCATCTTATTCTTGTCCGAATCATTATAGATCGCCAAATAGCCGTCAAACTTCACCTGACTTCCATTTGCTGTATATTGGACCCCATTTTGCCCCAAACGGACATTCATGGTATCAAAAACAGCTGCCGTCATCTGACTAGCCACAAAACGATTCCAGATCAAGGTGTAGAGCTTAAGCTGGTCCTTGTCTAGGTACTTGGCAATTTTCTCAGGCGTATTGTAGACACTAGAAGGACGAATGGCTTCGTGAGCATCTTGAGCACCAGAAGCATTCTTAACCCGACTACCATGCTTAGAATACTTGTCTCCAAATCGATCAACGATAAAGCTAGCTGCTTCATTTTGAGCGACTGGACTAATCCGAGTCGAATCCGTACGCATATAAGTGATCAAACCTTGAACACCAGATCCAATATTGATTCCTTCGTACAATTGCTGGGCCACCATCATGGTCTTACGTGTACGGAAGTTAATCTTATTGGCTGCGTCCATCTGCATGGAAGAAGTTGTGTAAGGAAGCGGCGCATTGCGTTTGCGCTCTTTCTTCTCTACCTTTTCAACGATATACTCTTTTCCATCGAGATGTGAAAGAACGGCTTTCACATCCTCCTGGTTTTGAAGCTTCATCTTCTTGCCATTCATTCCATAGAAATTGGCTTGGAATTGCTTGGTCCCCTTTTTAAAGGTTCCATCAATTGTCCAATATTCTTCTGGTTGGAAGGCATTGATTTCTTCTTCCCGGTCAATAATCAATTTAAGAGCAACGGATTGCACCCGACCAGCCGAAAGTCCCTTCTTCACCTTTTTCCATAGAATTGGTGAGATGGAGTACCCAACAATCCGGTCCAAGACACGGCGCGCTTGTTGAGCATCTACCAGATCCATATCAATCTTACGGGGTTCTTGAAAGGCATTTTTTACCGCATCCTTGGTAATTTCATTGAAAACGACGCGGTTCTTATCTTCCTTATCTAACTGAAGAATATGCGCCAAATGCCAAGAAATAGCTTCTCCTTCACGGTCCGGGTCACTTGCGAGAAAGACTTGTTTGGCTTTTTTAGCCTCTTTTTTCAAATCATTAATCAAAGGACCTTTTCCGCGAATATTGATGTACTCTGGTTCGTAATTGTTCTCAAAATCAATCGACATGGTAGATTTTTTCAAGTCACGAATATGACCCACGCTGGCCATGACCTTATAATTTCTACCAAGATACTTTTCAATCGTCTTCGCTTTCGCAGGAGACTCCACGATGACTAAATTCTTTTTAGTTGTTGTGGTTTTCTTTTTTGTTTTAGTAGCCACTTTTTTACCTCTATTTTGTAATAAACCTCATAGAGTGTAAACTATTTTTTTCGGGATGTCAACCGTGAAGTTCTCCTATAGGAAAACTCATTTTAAAATTCAAACTCATCTAAGACATCTTTTCCACTGGTGACCAGCTTTGCACCTTCTTGAATGAGGTGGTGACAGCCATCTGAACGTCCATCCAAGATTGAACCAGGAATAGCAAAGACATCTCGCCCTTCTTCCATAGCACGCTCGCAGGTAATCAGACTTCCAGACCGCATCCGCGCTTCAGCCACAATCACCGCTCTAGAAAGGCCAGCAATAATCCGATTGCGTTCTGGAAAATGATGTTTTTGAGGACCTTGGCCTGGACCGTATTCTGTTAAAACTAAATGACTCCCACTCATGTACTTCTGCAATTGTTTATTGGATCTAGGATAGAAGACATCTAAGCCAGTCCCAACCACTCCAATTGTCTTTCCCCCATTTCGAATAGCAGCATAATGGGCCACAGCATCAATTCCCTTGGCTAATCCGCTCACCACAATCAATTCATTATTTAACTCGTTAATGATTTTTTCGACGGATTGAATCCCTGTGCGACTACAGGATCGACTTCCTACGACCGCAATCTTCGGCTGTTTAAGAAGATCAATATTGCCTGAGTAAAACAACAAAACAGGTGGGTTATGCATCCAGAGAAGTTCTTCAGGATATTCCGGATCCATAATAGAAATCGAATCAAACTCCTTGAACTCTTCTCTCAAGACCTTGTCATCAATCCGGATATACCGTTCCATAAATAGTGTTTGATTGCGACAACCTGCAATTTTTGCCATTAATTCTAAAGAGGGCCACTCCCCATTCATTTCCCAGTAATTGACAATGTTAAAAACCTGTAAATTTGACAGGCCAGCAACCTTTAATTTATAAAGTTCATATTTGTTCATTTGTAAACCTCATTTTCTACTATCTATTTATAATATTCGTAAAAGAAAACAAAAAAAGCTCTAAAAATAGAACTTTTTAATGATTTTCTAAGATGTTAAAATGACAAACTGCCCCCAAAAGATTACTTGAGTTGTGGTAACGAGCTGCTTGAATCTCCACTAAAGAAAATCGTTGCTCCCCACTTTCCTCCATCAGGCTTTTATACTGATGGTTAATCTTTTCTAAAAGAAGGGGTTGACTACTAATTCCCCCACCAATCGTCACTTTTTCAAGCCGAACCAAAGACTGAAGGTTATAGATTAGGATCGCAATTTCCCGACAATAAGAAGCAAATAAGTCTTGCAATTCCTCATGATGACCAGCTTCAAGGACTTCAAAAACTTGAACTCCATCTTCTTCAGGCAATTCTAAGAGCCGACTAGCATTAGTAACAAAATTGACTGCAGAGCCTAAATTTTGAACCAAACTGGAAATCCCATGTCTCAAAATCTCGGTCTGATATTGCTTTTGTTCAGGAGTCACTTGCTTCTCACCTAAGCTTGGCCAACGAAGATAATCCTTGAGATTCCAGGTGGAAATTAAGGAACCGTTGGAAGTCAAGGCTAAGCCTACCCCAGTTCCTAACACAAAGGTTGCGCCACAATCACAATCCTGGAGGTTTCCAATTCGTGCTTCTGCCAAGCCTGCAGCATCCCCATCGTTGAGGACGGTCACAGGGACTTGAAAAGTCTTATTTAAACGAGAAGCTAAAGGAATATTCCTTAAATAAGGAATGAGGCCACCTTTGAAGACAAATCCCAGTCGACTATTGATTTCACCCGGACAAGAGATGGCGATCCCAGTGATTCGATTCTGGAACAAGCAAATCACGCGCTCAAGAGCTTCCCAGAATTCCTCAATAGTAGCTGGTGTCGGAACTTTAGAGGAATCACTCACCTGATAGGCTTCATCCACTAAGGCATATTTAATAAAGGTTCCGCCAATGTCAAAGGCTAAGAGCATTTCCTTCCCTCCTAATCAACATCCGTCATGGACTTAATGGGTTCGAAGCTTCGGCGATGGATAGGGGTGACCCCATGTCTTTCCAAGGCCTCAAGATGATTGTTTGTCCCATACCCCGCATTCTGAGCAAAATCATAACCTGGATACTCTTGGGCATATGCTGCCATCATCTGATCTCGTGTCACCTTCGCCACAATAGAAGCCGCTGCGATAGACAGAGAATTAGCATCTCCTTTGATGATGGATGTCTGAGAAATAGGGAGATCCAATTTCATAGCATCAATCAAGAGGTGTTGAGGTCGTGGGTCCAATTCTTGAATAGCCTCTAGCATGGCTAATTTGGTTGCTTCATAAATATTAACCTGATCAATGACCCGATTATCTTTTATCCCAATCCCGACAGAGAGAGCCTGATCTAAAACCGCTTGATAAATAGCATAGTGCTTCGATTTTGGAATTTTCTTACTATCGTTTAAACCTGGTATCTTACAATTTTCCGGCAGAATGACGGCTGCTGCGACGACAGGGCCAGCCAAAGGGCCTCTCCCTACTTCATCCACACCTGCAATAAGATGAATCCCTTGAGCATAAAGTTCTTTCTCATAGGCTAGCATTTTTTCCAAACGCAAGTCTTCGTCCACTTGTTTTTGGAGTTCGCGTTTTCGTTTGCTGATAGCCGCTTGAACGCCTGCTCGACCATCAAGGATCAACTCTTCAAATAAGGGATGATCCAGCCTATCAATCGTTGCCAAACACTCTTTGATTTCTTTAATCGTTGGCATCTACTTCACCTACACGATCAAGGGAATAGCGACCCAAACGACCATCACGTACATCCTTGACGAACAAGCTGTAAAAGCGATCGTAATCATCTCGGAAGCCTAAGCGTTGAGTCATTTCCATGATGATTTCTGGCGCTTCCTGCTCCAAATCCATTTGCTTATAGCGTTCTTGTAACTCTTTTGGGTAATGGGATTTAAAATACTCAAGACCAAAAATAGTCACCTCATCCATTGGCAATAACTGGTCCTTTATGGCACCCGTTAAAGCTAATTTTAGAGCTACATCTTCATCTTCAAATTTTGGCCAAAGAATCCCTGGGGTATCCAAGATTTCGAGGTTCTTATTGGTTTTCAACCACTGTTGCCCCTTGGTCACTCCTGGTTTATTTCCAACAACAGCAATCTTTTTCCCTGCTAAGCGGTTCATCAGCGTTGATTTCCCAGCGTTGGGAATCCCAATAATCATGGTCCGAAGGGTTTCAATTTGAATCCCCCGTTCTTTCTGGCGAGCAATTTTATCGGCCATCAAAGACTTAGCAGCATCTGTAACCTTCTTAACCGTAGATTGCTCTTTGGAGTTGATAGCCAAGGTTTTGATTCCTTGTGACTCAAAATACTCCTGCCACTCTTTTGTAGCGACAGGATCGGCCAAGTCTACCTTATTCAGAATCATCAACTTAGGCTTGTCACCAACAATTTTTGTCAACATGGGATTTTGACTTGATAGAGGCAAACGAGCGTCCACCAAAATTGTCACAAAATCCACAAATTTAATATTTTCTTGTACTTGTCTTCTAGCTTTGGACATGTGTCCAGGAAACCATTGAATAGTTGCCATGTTCTCCATTCCTTTCCAGTTCAGTCTTTTATATTATAACATGTTTTATTGAATTCTCAGCGTCAAATGAGAATACAAAAAATGAAGCTACCTAGGTAACTTCATTTTTTCTATTCCGTCCAATTAATCAACGATTTCAATTGATCGTCCATTGTATAGGTAAAAGTATCTATATTTCTAGTAAAGGAGTTCTTCAAATCATTCTGATCAGAAAAGTTTTGAAAATCATACTTCTTAGAATCTTTTTCAAAAGTCTGAATAGTTTTTCCAGGATTTTCATGAGCATTGTCTTTCCCATGATTTTCAACCTGTTCAATAACTGTAATTTTCGAAATTACAATATAACTTGTTTTTGTTTTACCATAGGAGGTATTGGTAATAGAGTATACATAGATTAGCTGTGGGATTTTGGAATCAAATGTACCTCCCCAGTCAACTCCATCTTTTATTGCCGCAAAAGCCATCCCTTCAAATTTTGGAAGGACTTTGTAATTGCGATCAGCCACATAAGCCTTTGCTGCATCCTCTACATTTTTAGAGATGGCTTCTTGTGTATCCTCATCCACTTTTGACAAGGAAGTCACATAAGCCCCTTCCTCAAAATCGGCCAAAGTGACCTTGTATTTCATACTGTCTTTTCCTTTCTCAACAGTTTGACCGTTTTCTTTCAACGCATTCTTACCACTTTCATTGAGACGAATTTCAATTTCATCTCCAACTGCAATGGGATCATTACTTGAAACTTCATTTCCATTCAGATAATAATCAAATGGAAAACCATATTTAGCGGTTTCCTTTGCAACAATTTCTACATCTTTTCCTTCAAATTGAGAAGGTTTTGATAAAGTTCCATTTGGAGAAATGCCCTTGATTTTTGGATAAAAACCCTGAAAGGGGTCAACACCTACAAGCGGGATTAGATCTGCCTCCTGAGTTACAGATGTACCAGTAAAGTGAAGGCCAGGTATCATGTTTTCAAGATCACTTTTATCGTAAAGTAATTTAACCGTAATTTTATCGTGGTTGTTTAGGTTCTTTCGCTCTTTTACATCTATCAGCTCATCCCCTTTATAAACGCTAAATTCTACTTTTGAAACTAACTGATCAATATTGTAATTTGAACTCTCCGTTTTGGATTGATCCGCTTTAAGTTTCTTCTTGATATCCCGGTCTAAATTTTCCTTATTTAAACTAACTGACTTCTCAACAATAAATCCTTCACCATCATTCCCTTTGATTTCCAGCTTTACATAATCCTCTAAATTAATGGTGTCACTGCTTCCACGGTTCAATAGGAAATAACTTGCGACAGCAATGACAGCAAGAAGGACAAAAATCCCTGCTAAAATTCCTCTAATGTTTCTTTTTGGTTTTTTAGGTTCTGGGGCTTGAGTTGGACTTGGCCCTAATTGAACTGTCTTTGGTTGAAAAGCAACAGCTTTTGTTTCAGCTTTGACAGCTACTTGAACTTTAGCACCACATTTAGAACAAAAGGCATCACCAGCATTGATGGGTGCCTGGCAATTGGTACAGTTTTTCATAAATCATCTCCTTATTTTTTATCGAGCGTCCTTACGCACAGAAGTCAATACTAGGGAAGTTGCGACCATAAATAGAGCTGAAAAAGCAATCAAGACTCCCCAATTTCCAAGAATCGCAAGTAGATCATAAGCATAGGTTCCTACCCCATCTTTTTGATAAACTTGCCAGTCAGTATGACCTTGAGACGGGACCAAATTGTTCATGTTTGCAATCCGAAAGAAGGCCGTTGTTCCCCATCTCGTAATCGTTGCATGTGAGATCCACACTAAAAATGGAATTTTTTCATCCAAAGATTGGAGAAAATTTGAAAACAGCAGTTGAACCATCAATACTAGCGGCATGGCTGTCATCGCTTGGGACGATTTTTTGACAAATGCCGAAATCAATAAGGCCAACATATCGGAAGTAAAAATCACCAAGAACAAAGTAACCCCAAAAAGAACTATCTGACTTCCATTTCCTTGAGCATGTGGATAAAGTATAACAATGGTTCCTATCATTAAGACAGCTTCGGCTAAACAAAGAACCAACTCTGTTAATACACGTGCCGCTACATAAGAAGGTAAGGACAAGCCTTTAATTTGGTACTCAAACTTGATGACTTTTCTCTCATTACAAATACTGGTCACTGAGTTAAAGAGACCAATCCAGAGAGCTGCAGAAATAAACATGATCGAAGAAGTTCTGGTAATGTGGTATTTATTAAAAACTTCATTAGCATTAAAAGCGATCGAAATGATGAAAGGAAGGAGAATCGCTTCTGATACAAAAAATAGAGATTTTTTGTTGATGAGGAGTCGAAGGAATTTACTAAAATAAATCGAGACTTGCTTCTTATCCAGCATGGACACCTCTCCTTTCATTTTCAAACCATAGCACATATCGGTCAACAAGAGCTGCATTTTCAGCTCCTGAAATTTTATGGACGATGTCTTCTAAGCTATTAGCCGCAAAGACTTTTAGCGCATTGTCAACAGATCCAAAGTAACAAAGTCTTCCGCATCCTTCCGAACTCTTTCCAACCACCATGACCTTGTCAAAGAGATGACGAATACGATCGGGTGTATGTGTGATAACACATAAGATTTTTCCTTCATCCGTAATCTCTCTCAGTGTGGTCATGACCTCCATGACCATGCTCCCATCAACACCGGAATCCGGCTCATCCATAAAGAGAATCTTAGGGCGCGTGATGTATTCCATTGCTATTGTAAGTTTTTTCTTCTGGCCACCTGAAAGAGAAGAACACTTAGATCCTTTTACCGATTCTAAATCCAACTTTTTCAGAACTGATAGGACTTCTTCTTTTCGAAGTTCAGGATTTTCTGCTAATTCAGATGGGCCATAGAGTTTGGCTGCATCTTCTAAATTCTTATAGACCGTATCTTCCATTCGGTAATGCTCATCCGGAGATTGAGGAGCGAGGGTGATCACCCCTTGTTTCTTCCCATCACTTAATAAATCCACTCCATTAAAATAAGCACTGGTATTTGAATAAACAAGTCCTGTCACTGCTTCCATAAAGGTTGATTTCCCAGCACCAGAACCACCCAGAATAAGTATCATCTCCTTAGGTTTAAATTCTACCTGAATGTCCTTAAGAATGGTTTTACGGTTTAAGAGATTTCCGACTGTTACATCTTGAATAGCAATCGTCAGTGATGAATGAGAAAAGTCCTGGCACTCTCTAGTTGAAACAGATGGATCTGCAGCTGCTGACTGAAGATCTTGGTAAATGATCTGATCTCCTAGTCTGACAACCAACTGATTTGATAAAACTACACAATCAATCCTAGCAAGCGAGGACAAATCCACCGGAAATGCATCTTTTTCAATGGTCTTCCATTCTAGGGATTGCATTTCTACAATGATGAATTTTGAGCGAAAAACATGGCCGTCAGCATCACAAAGGTGGATAATGGAACGATGATTTAATAGAGCACGTTGATTTTTCTGATAGATCACACCATCCACCTCAATCATCCCAGACAAACAATCAAGAAACCATTGATCATCAAGAAAACGGAAGACAGCAATAGAAGGGGACTGATAATCATCAGCCAGATGCAAATCTGCCTGACTCCCTTGAGATATACCATCAACGCTTAAGCCATCAAAAAGTGGAATAGCAGAGAAATCCCTATTAAGGTAGGTAAAGATGGTTGGATTCTGCATAAATATAGCCCTTTCAAGAAAAATAAATTGCTAGACAGTCAAAACCACCCTATGAAGGGTGGTTAGACTCTATGGTATTTACTCCACGAGTGATTTACTAACTAGTGGTTTAGCTTAGCGAATTTGTTCAAAGTGCAAGTGAACAGCGATGTGATCTCCATAACCACTTCTTTCCAAATCGCGTTGCAAACGATAAGAAATATAGTGTTCTGCAATGGTAATATAACCAGCACCAAGTAAACGGTGCTCAACCATTGATTGGATCATACTGATTGTGGCACGTTCCACTTTCGCTTCTTCCAAATCCATCACAACTTTTTTAGTCACTTGCGCCAAGTTTTGGCGAAGATCATCGGTCAAGACATAGACTGTTTGTGCTGCCTTCAAAACAGCTTGATAGATTTTATCTGGATCAAATTCTACAACTTCACCACTACGTTTAATGACTTCCATCTTATTCTCCTTGATCATCAATATACTTCTATTATCTAAATAAATAGGGGATTTGTCAAGAATCTAAAACATCAATAATCCGGACGAAGAACTCCCGTAATGATTTCTTTGGTCGCGTGGTAATCCCCATCCACTACAACCTTGATGATGCGCTTCGCTTCCTCAGCAGGAGCTGGCACTAATGGCAAACGAGTCGGACCAGCTTCAAAGCCCATATAGTTCAAGACTGCTTTAACAGGAGCTGGGCTTGGATAAGAGAAGAGAGCATTGACTTTCGGGATAAATTGGCGCTGAATGGCCGCCGCTTTTTTAATATCATTATTCTCAATGGCTAGGAACATTTCGTGCATTTCATCCCCATTGGTATGGGAAGCTACTGAAATCACACCATCTGCCCCAAGGTTCATGGCATGGAAAGCATCTCCATCCTCTCCTGTATAAATGAGGAACTCCTCTGGCTTGTGCTCGATTAGATAAGCCATATTGGCAAGGGTTGTACACTCTTTCACCCCAATGATATTTGGATGTTCCGCCAAACGAAGCATGGTTTCTGGTGTCATTTCGACAACCACGCGCCCAGGGATGTTATAGATTATGATTGGCAAGTTAGAAGCGTCTGCAATAGCCTTAAAATGCTGGTACATACCTTCTTGAGAAGGTTTGTTATAATAAGGGACAATCGCTAATCCGGCAGCAAAACCACCAAATTGGTCCACTTCTTTTACAAACTCAATCGAGTCGCGAGTTTCATTGGTCCCGACACCAGCAATCAAAGGAACCCGTCCGTTGACTACCTTTTGGACCGCTGCAAAAAGTTCCAATTCTTCATCGTGCGTTAGAGTTGGGCTTTCCGCTGTGGTACCAGCTAAAAGAATCCCATCTGTGTGATGAGCCAAAAGATGTTCGATGAGTGGAGGAATGGCTTCGAAATTTATCGAACCATCTTCATGAAAGGGAGTGATAAAGGCAGTGATCATTCTACAATTTTTTAAATCTTGATAAGACATACATACTCCTTCTTGAGACAACCATAGGGAAGAGGGACAGCACCAAAAGTTGATAGCTGTCCCCTATACACTTTATTTAGTTAATGAATCATTTCAACTCAAACTTCAATTCGGCTGTTGGGTGTACTAGACCACGTTCATGAAGGGTTTCTGCAATTTGAACTGAGTTCCAAGCAGCACCCTTGAGAAGGTTATCAGATACCACCCACATATGAATCCCTTTTTCAGCATCCAAGTCTTTACGAATACGACCAACAAAGGTATCGCGAGAACCAACCGCATTGATAGCTTGTGGATAGATTTGGTGAACCACATCGTCTTCAAGAACTGCACCTGGAAAGGCAGCAATCGCAGCTTTGACTTCATCGATTGGAGCCACTTCTTTTGTTTCAATATAAACAGACTCAGAGTGAGCTGACAAAACTGGAATACGTACACATGTTGCTGAGACAGCGATGCTATCGTCTTCCATGATTTTCTTTGTTTCATTGGTCATCTTCATTTCTTCATATGTGTAGTCATTATCAGTGAAGACGTCAATTTGAGGAAGGGCGTTAAAGGCGATTGGGTAATGTTTCTTATCGCCACCTGATGGCAAGATTTCCGCATGTAAATCACGTGGATCCACTCCGTCATTCAATACTTCACGCAATTCACGTTGAGTTTCCAGAATGGCTCCCATACCAGCACCTGAAACAGCTTGATAAGTTGAAACGATGATACGGTCCAAGCCCCATTTTTGACGAACTGGTTCAAGAGCTACCATCATTTGAATCGTCGAACAGTTAGGGCAGGCAATAATACCATTGTGAGTATCTAGCGCGTGAGCATTTACTTCAGGAACAACCAGTGGCACATCCGGGTTTTGACGGAAGTAAGATGTATTATCAACAACTACTGCTCCTGCTTTAACAGCATATGGTGCATATTTAGCTGAAGTTGATCCTCCAGCCGAGAAGAGAGCGATATCTACTCCTGCAAAAGCCTCTTCAGTTGTTTCTTCAATGGTCACGTCTTGCCCTTTGAATTGCAAGACTTTCCCTGCTGAACGCGCAGATGCTAGATAGCGAATCTTATCGATTGGAAGACTTGATTCTTCCAACATTTTGATCATTTGTGCACCAACGGCACCTGTAGCACCGACAACAGCAACTGTATATCCCATAATAAAACCTCTTTCGGAATTTTCTAAAAATTTGTGAATTTTATCTATTATACTATTTTTCCTAACAAATGAAAAGTGTATTTTACACTTATAAAAACAAAATAATCCCGATCTAAGACCGGGATAGTTTCTAGATATAGAATAGCTTTTATTAAAAATTAATGGATTTCATAATCCAAATCACTCAAATCCTTCTTGCCTTGAGTATCTTCCAATAAAAACTGCACCTGTTGCATCCCTTTGATACCCGCCACTAGTGAAGTTGGGAAGGTTACTATTGCTTGGTTGATTTGGCTAATATTACTATTAACAATACGTTTAGAAGCTGCCAAATCTTCATTTTCGTCTGCAATTTCTTTTTGCAAGGCCAAGAATTGGTTAGAAGATAAGAGATCTGGATAGTTTTCACCGACCGCACGAATTTGTGCCAAGACATCATTTTGATTGGCAATAACTTGGTTGGATTCTTGGATAGAGGCACCTTGACGAAGGGCTACTAATTCGGTAAAGACTTTCTCTTCATGTTTGGCGTAGGCCTTAGCTGCCTTCAACATTTCAGAAATGGTATCGTAGCGTTTTACAAGAATAATATCAACCGTTCTCTTTGCTTCTTCAATCATGACCTGATAACGATTCAAGCGATTGCTTTCACCGATAAACCACATAACAATGACAAGAGCAAAAACGACAATGGCAATAAATAATCCTAACATAGTTATTCTCCTTTAAATATATTGGTTAATTCATCAATGAGATCAATCACCCTACAGAGTTTTTGATACTCTGCAGCAATCGAAAGACTTTCGATTGCATCTTTTCTATTCGGTGTTGGGAAAAGGTAGCGGTTAGTATATAAGGAAATATAGAGTGTATCTTGTACTAAATACACACACATAGCATTTTGAGAAATTTGCTGATCAAACCATTCTAGTATCTTGGGTTTTAAGAATTTTCGAGCAGCCAGTTCATCTGTACAATAGATATTGTAATTTTCATTGTTTTGGATATCTTCTGTTTCAATTTGGACTTCATTAGGTCCAGCACCCGGATAGGCACCTTTTAGTTCTCTTTTTAAAAACAAAGATTTCTTGGTTGGAACAACTCTCAAGTGCCCTGGAAATGAGATAGGAGCTTTTAAAGAAAAAATCTGACCAGCAAAATCTTCAACTTCTTCTCTGACCGTATGAGTTTCCCCACTAGAGTCTCTCTTTGTTCGCGTCTCAATATGATAAGCATAGAGATTGGCTACTACGAGATTCTTTTCATCATGGAAAGACAATTGATGAAAGAGATCAAACTTAGTCGATCTCGGACTAATGACCTGCAGGACATTCATTGGGTAGTCAGCTGTCAGAGTTAGCTCCGCTTGAGGAAAAACTTCTTTCAGGATGGGACAAAGAAAATCTGTAATATAAATCTCTTCATTGGATCGAACCTGATCTCCGAATAAGGCTTTTCGTTTTTTGTATGCTGGTAAATAATAAAACACCACTACAAGAAGAATGATAACAATCGCTGCTCGCCATCTAACAAGTTGGAAGGAGAGAAAAGCTAGAATACCACCAAGAATAGTGGCGTTTCTCCAATGAATATTATTCTTCATTTGTTCCTTCATAATGAGCAACTTAGCCTGATATTGTTCTAATTTTTCCAGTTCACTGATACGTTGAAACGTTTCTTGTGACCACTTGTTGTTTGGACTGTTTTGATCATACACTATAACCATCTCCTTTCAAACACAAATGAATCCATTTATTTACATCATTATATCACCGGTAGTCATAAGAGGCAAACAAATTTATGTATTTGCTTACAATGAATTTTTACAAAAAAAATCCCCTACCAAACGGTAAGGGATCGAGGCATCTTTCGATGAGAACAGCCGGTTCACACAACTGTTCAAGGTCCGCTCCTGCGTTACAATTGAATGTAGACCTCCTCAGCGCAAAAGGCTCCTAAGAGCCAATCGACTCATCGCATGAAGCTAGTCTACCATGAAATCACATGAGCTGTCAAGAGGCTCGTTCTAGACTTCCTTTTAAATAACTTAAAAGAAATTGAGCAGAGCTAAGCTCCTTCTATTTTTTACATTAGGGGCTTTACAAGCCCTTCGATGGTCTTTTGCATCCAGACAATATCATGCCATTGGTCAAATTTATAGCCAATTTTAGGAAAATGAGCAACTTTCACATAGCCTCTTTTCTCATGGAGGGCAATGCTAGCTGGATTTGGCAGAGCGATGCAAGCTAAGAAACGTAAATAACCACGTGCCTCCAACTCCGACTCTAACGCCTCATACAAACGAGAACCCAGTCCTTGCCCACGATGATCTTGATCTACATAGACGGATATTTCCACCGCCCAATCATATGCTGATCGATCATAATAGGTCGACGCATAGGCATAAGCAAGGACTTGGCCGTCTTCTTCAGCTACTAAATAGGGAAAACGTTGAAGGATCTTTTCGATACGCCCTTCAAATTCCTCAATTGTCGGAATCTGGTATTCAAAAGTAATGGCTGTTTTCTCAACATAAGGAGCATAAATCCTGACAAGTTCAGGAGCATCTTTAAGAGTGACTGGTCTTATCTTCAACATGGTCTTCTCGCTTTCTATTTCTCTATTATACCCCAAAAGCACAAAAATAGAGGTTGTCCGCCAACCTCTATATATGTTTGTTAGAACAAGCCTAAAGCAGTACCATCTTCTGCTACATCCATGTTCAAAGCAGCAGGACGTTTTGGTAATCCAGGCATGGTCATCACTTCACCTGTCAAAGCGACAACGAAGCCTGCGCCAGTCTTAGGTACCAGTTCGCGAATGGTAATGTCAAAACCAGACGGCGCCCCGAGGAGACTTGGATCATCTGAAAAACTATATTGGGTCTTGGCCATACAAACTGGTAACTTGTCCCAGCCATTTTTCACGATTTGAGCAATCTGTGTTTTGGCTTTTTTCTCAAAGACAACATTGTCAGCACGGTAAATTTCTTGGGCAATCTTAGTGATCTTTTCTTCAACAGAAAGGTCATTATCATAAAGACGAGAGTAGTTGGCTGGACTTGTTTCAAGTGTCTCCACTACTGTTTCTGCTAGGGCCAACCCTCCGTCAGCACCATCAGCCCAAACGCTCGCCAATTCAACAGGAACTTGAATAGAAGCACAGAGTTCTTTCAGAGCTGCAATTTCAGCTTCTGTATCTGTGACAAATTCATTAATAGCTACTACTACAGGAACTCCGAACTTACGCATATTTTCTACGTGGCGCTCCAAGTTCGCAAAACCTGAACGAACAGCTTCTACATTTTCTTCAGAAAGAGCATCTTTGGCAACTCCACCATTCATCTTCAAAGCACGGATCGTTGCAACAATCACCACTGCAGATGGGCTAACAGGAAGATTTGGCGTTTTGATATCCAAGAATTTTTCAGCTCCCAAATCCGCCCCAAAACCTGCTTCAGTCACCACGTAATCGGCTAAACGAAGAGCGGTTGAGGTAGCTAAAACAGAGTTACATCCATGGGCAATATTAGCAAAAGGTCCCCCATGAACAAAGGCTGGAGTTCCATAGATGGTTTGGACCAGGTTTGGCTTGATCGCATCTTTCAGGATTAAGGCAAGCGCCCCTTCTACTTCTAAATCACGGACATAAACTGGACTACGATCATAGCTGTACCCGATCACAATATTAGCCAAACGGCCTTTCAAGTCTTCAATATCTGTCGCCAAGCAAAGGATGGCCATAATCTCAGAAGCAACAGTGATATCAAACCCATCTTCACGAGGAATCCCATTGAGAGGGCCACCGAGACCGACAGAAACATGACGCAAAGCACGGTCATTCAGGTCCACTACTCGTTTCCAGATAATCCGACGTTGGTCGATGCCTAGCTCATTTCCTTGATGCAAATGATTGTCGATTAAAGCTGAAAGAGCATTGTTGGCTGTCGTAATGGCATGCATGTCACCCGTGAAATGAAGGTTGATATCCTCCATAGGGAGAACTTGGGCATAGCCTCCACCTGCTGCTCCCCCTTTAATCCCCATTACTGGACCTAAGGAAGGTTCACGAATGGCAATCATGGTTTGTTTCCCAATTTTATTTAAAGCATCTGCCAAACCAATGGTGATGGTAGACTTCCCTTCACCTGCTGGAGTCGGATTAATAGCTGTCACCAAGATAAGTTTTCCTGGCTCTTCCTTCTGAACCGCTTGGATCTTATCAAAGGTTAATTTCGCCTTGTACTTTCCATAGAGTTCTAAGTCATCGAACTGAATCCCCAATTTCTCTACCACATCTGTGATTGGTTTCAATTCAATACTTTGTGCAATCTCGATATCTGTCTTCATCTGAATCTCCTCACTATTTTATAATCCTATTATACAGAAATTTTGCGAGGATATATATTTTAAATGTCAAACTTTTTTTATTCGTTCGGATTTTGCCTTTAAAATGGACCTTATCAGCCTTCATTCTAATTTCTTATACCCTTCTATATGAAATAACTATGAGTCCCTTCATCGTCTAGTCTACCGCCTTTGCATCCCCTTGATCAACAATCGTAAGAGCCGTGTTCCTGGCTTTACTAAAATTTAAAATTCTTGTAAAATAAGCCTATGAATATTTTGATTACTTCCGGTGGGACGAGTGAAAAGATCGATCAGGTTCGTTCGATTACCAACCATTCCACTGGTCAACTTGGAAAAATCATTTCCGAACGTTTTTTAGAGGCAGGTTTTTCTGTGACTCTGGTAACAACTCCAACTGCGGTTCAGCCTAAAGAACATCCTCATTTAAGAAAGATATTTATCAAAAATGTCGCTGAACTTCAAACAGTCCTTGAAAAAGAAACTCCAACTCACCAGGTGCTCATCCATGCTATGGCCGTCTCTGACTACAGCCCTGTCTATATGTCAGGCTTTCAGGCTGTCAAAGAAGCTAGCAATTTAGAGCATTTTCTTCATCAAACCAACCAGGAATCGAAAATTTCTTCAGAAGAAGATTACCAAGTTCTCTTTTTGAAGAAAAATCCTAAGTTGATTTCCTTAGTAAAAACGTGGAATCCATATATTCGCTTGATTGGCTTTAAACTGCTGGTTGATGTAGCACAGGATCAACTCCTATCCGTTGCTCGTGCTAGTCTCGAAAAAAATCAGGCAGAAATGATTGTTGCCAATGACTTAAGCGAAATTCAAAATGAAAAACATCGAGCTTACTTAGTTACGAAAGATACTACTCAAATAGCCGAAACGAAATTGGACATTGCTCAAAAAATTTACCATCACATTAGGAACAAAGGATAAAACCTATGGCGAATATACTACTGGCTGTAACTGGGAGCATTTCTGCCTATAAGGCAGCGGACCTCACCAGTCAATTGACTAAGCTCGGTCACCAGGTAAAGGTTCTGATGACTCCTGTAGCTACAGCTTTTATTACTCCTCTAACACTTCAGGTCCTCTCCAAACAAGCTGTCCTGGTAGAGGTCATGACAGAAGAGGATCCAAAACAAATCCAACATATTGACTTGGGGAAAGAGGCCGATCTTTTTCTAGTCGCACCTGCTAGTGCCAATACCATTGCAAAATTAGCCCACGGCTTTGCAGATAATATCGTAACAAGCACTGCTTTGGCCCTCCCGTCTGAGGTGAAGAAATTCCTAGCACCCGCTATGAATACCAAGATGTTGGACCACCCAGCTACACAAAACAATCTTGAAACCCTAAAAAGCTACGGCTACCAAATCATCCCACCGCGCGAAGCTTTACTAGCTTGTGGCGATCAGGGATCTGGCGCTTTAGCTTCCATCGAAACCATTCTAACTACTATACAGGAGTCGCTCTCATGAGAAAATCTTCTTCATCCATTGCACAAATTTCTATCTTCTTCGCTATCATGGTGACCATTCATTTTACATCAACCATGATCTTTCAATTCTTCCCCTTTCTAATTCCACCGACCTTCGTCCATATTCCAGTGGTCATTGCCTCTATTCTTTATGGACCTCGTATTGGTGGGACCTTGGGACTCTTGATGGGACTCTTTAGTCTCACCATCAACACTATCGTTCAGCTACCAAGTAGTTATTTATTCAGTCCCTTTGTTGAAAAAGGAAACATTTACTCTCTGATTATCGTACTGGTTCCCCGTATCCTCATCGGGATCACCCCTTACTTTGTGTACAAGTTGATTCATAATAAATCCGGACTGGCAATCGCTGCAGCGGTTGGATCTTTCACCAACACTTTCTTTGTGCTTTCAGGTATTTTCATCTTCTTTTCAAAAAATTATCCAGGTGGTATCCAAGCCTTCCTCGCTGCTGTTTTAACCACCAACTCATTGATTGAGGTCCTAGCGACAGTCATTCTGACACTAGCTATCATCCCACCTCTCTCAAAAGTTAAGAATTCATTATAAGTCATTTTCGTTTATCACACTTTTCAAATGAAGGTGTGATTTTTTGTGGACACTCAGCATATAAATTTGAAAACAATTGCTATTGAATCTAGTTTTTTCAGAAAAAAAATGCTATAATGTAAGCGATTAATTTATAGAAATAAGGAGTTGCACTATGACTTATCAAGAAAACTTCCAAAAATGGGCTGATTTCGCTGACCTACCAGATTATCTTCGTCGTGATTTGGAAAACATGGATGAAAAAACGAAGGAAGATGCCTTCTACACAAACCTTGAATTCGGTACCGCTGGTATGCGCGGATTGATTGGTGCTGGGACTAACCGTATTAATATCTACGTTGTTCGTCAAGCAACTGAAGGTTTGGCTCGTTTGATCGAATCTAAAGGTGGAAATGAAAAAGAACGTGGTGTAGCCATCGCCTACGATAGCCGTCACTTCTCTCCAGAATTTGCCTTTGAATCAGCAGCCGTTCTTGCAAAACACGGTATTAAATCCTATGTCTTTGAAAGTCTCCGTCCAACTCCAGAACTTTCATTTGCTGTTCGTCACCTCAACTGTTTTGCAGGGATCATGATTACAGCTAGCCACAACCCTGCTCCGTTTAACGGATACAAGGTTTACGGTGAAGATGGTGGCCAAATGCCTCCACACGACGCGGACGCTTTGACAACCTACATCCGTGCCATCGACAATCCATTCGCTGTAGAAGTTGCGGATGTTGAAGCTGAAAAAGCAGCTGGTTTGATTGAAGTCATCGGTGAAGCTATTGATGCTGAATACCTCAAAGAAGTCAAAGACGTGAACATCAATCCTGCCTTGATTGAAGAATTCGGTAAAGACATGAAGATTGTCTACACTCCACTTCACGGTACTGGTGAAATGTTGGCTCGTCGCGCTCTTGCGCAGGCAGGATTTGACTCTGTACAAGTCGTAGAAGCTCAGGCAACTCCAGACCCAGACTTCTCAACGGTTAAATCTCCAAACCCAGAAAGTCAAGCAGCCTTTGCACTTGCTGAGGAACTTGGTCGTCAAGTTGGTGCTGATGTTCTTGTTGCAACAGACCCTGACGCTGACCGTGTCGGTGTTGAAGTCCTTCAAAAAGATGGTAGCTACCTTAACCTTTCAGGTAACCAAATCGGTGCTATCATGGCTAAATACATCTTGGAAGCCCATAAAAATGCTGGTACTCTTCCAAAAAATGCAGCCCTTTGCAAATCTATCGTATCAACTGACTTGGTAACGAAGATTGCTGAAAGCTACGGCGCAACTATGTTCAACGTTCTGACTGGTTTCAAATTTATCGCTGAAAAAATTCAAGAATTTGAAGAAAAACACAATCACACTTACATGATGGGATTTGAAGAAAGCTTCGGTTACTTGATTAAGCCATTCGTACGTGATAAAGATGCCATCCAAGCTGTCCTTGTCGTTGCTGAGCTTGCTGCTTACTACCGCTCTCGTGGTTTGACACTTGCTGACGGTATCGAAGAAATCTACAAAGAGTACGGCTACTATGCTGAAAAGACAATCTCTGTTACACTTTCTGGTGTTGACGGTGCTGAGCAAATCAAAGCGATCATGGCGAAATTCCGTGAAAACGGTCCAAAAGAATTCAATGGAACTGCCATCGCTGTCGTTGAAGACTTCAAAGCACAAACATCTACTGCTGCTGATGGCACTGTAACAGCCTTGACAACTCCTCCAAGTGATGTATTGAAATACACACTTGAGGATGGTTCTTGGATTGCCGTTCGCCCTTCAGGTACAGAACCAAAAATCAAGTTCTACATTGCCGTTGTTGGTGAAAGCAACGAAGATTCTCAAGCTAAAATTGCTAACATCGAAGCTGAAATCAATGCCTTTGTAAAATAAGCAACCACAAAAGATGAGATCAACCAATCTCATCTTTTTTTCGTATCAAAATACAGCATTTTTTCGCCCTTTATGGCATACTAGATTTATAAGAAAGCGAGGTAATCTCATGGAACAATTTTTAGAAGATATTAAAGATCTTGAAGTAACCACTGTTGCGCGTGCGCAAGAAGCCATCGATCAAAAAGAAACAGCAACCTTCTTTATTGGACGTAAGACTTGCCCATATTGCCGTAAGTTCGCTGCTAAATTAGCAACGGTAGTAGCCGAAACTAAAGCCCATATCTACTTCATTAATAGTGAAGAACCAAGTCAACTTGATGCTTTGCAAGCCTTCCGCTCTACCTATGGCATTCCTACTGTTCCTGGATTTTTACATATCGAAGCCGGTGAAGTTACCGTTCGCTGCGACTCATCCATGTCAGAAGAAGAAATCAAAGCATTCGCTCATCTATAAAAAATTGAGGCTGGGACAAAAGTCCTAGCCTCTCAATTGTTTTTGGATTGTCGAGCAAGACGCAGTGGTTGAGTGGGCTCTACTACGCTGATTTCATCTGCTTTTAAAGCCCTACTCAACTGTGCGGAGGTGGGACGACGAAATCGAATTCTAACGAATTGCCGATTTCTGTCCCACTCTCAATTTTCATTTTCTGTAAAAGTCGTCCAAATCTTCTGCTGGGGTTTGGCAAAAGGATAGGCCGAAAATTCTTCCGGTTTTAACCAAATAGTCGATTCACTGGTTGCTTGTTCTCCTTCTTTTACCAGTCCGTACCGGATTTGAACCTGCCACTTGCGGTGCGAAAAGACATGCTGGACCATGGGATAAGTTCTCTCTTGCCAATCAATGACTAAGTCATAGTCCTGTTCAAAGGAGAGAATCTCTAGATTACCCTCTGCTTGTTCTTTCTCGTCCAGCAGAGACAATTGGTCCAGGTTCTCAGATAGACTATCCACTTCAATCAAGGGAAAATGCCAGAAGCCTGACAAGAGTCCTTCTCGCTCATTTTTCTCCAGCAAGTAGCGCCCTTGACTATCCTTGATAATAAAGGCTGTAAGATAGACTGGTACTGGTTTCTTCTTAGGAGCCTTGATGGGATAACGATCCATGGTCCCATGTTGGTAGGACGCACTAAACTCCTTGACAGGACTCTCTTCCGGCCGTGGGTTGACTGGGGACTCGATATCTGAGCCCAAATCCATCAAAGCCTGATTGAAATCACCCGGACGCTCTGGATCGATCAAGACTTCCATCATGGCTTGAAAAATCTTACGATTAGTCGGAACTCCGATATCGTAGTCAACCTCAAACAAACGAGCTATAACCCGCATGACATTGCCATCCACTGCTGGCTCTGGCAAGCCAAAAGCAATACTGGCAATGGCACCAGCTGTATAAGGTCCAATTCCCTTGAGTTTTGAGATAGCCTCATAGCTTGATGGGAAAACACCCCCATGGTCCTCCATGATTTGCTGAGCAGCTTTCTGCATGTTGCGGACTCTCGAGTAATAGCCCAAGCCCTCCCAAGCTTTTAAGAGCTTTTCTTCTGGAGCCTGAGCTAAATCCGCAATGGTCGGAAACCAATCCAAAAAACGCTCATAATAAGGAATAACCGTATCGACACGTGTCTGCTGGAGCATAATCTCTGAAATCCATATTTTATAAGGATCCTGCGTCCGTCTCCAGGGGAGATCCCGTTTATTGGCATCATACCAGGCTAATAACTTTTCTCGGAAAGAGGCAATTTTTTCCTCCTCCCACATGATAATCCCGTAATCTTTTAAATCCATCATATTCCTAGTATACCATAGAATGACTTCTACTTTAGAGATTCTGACTCTACCATAAAAAGGCCTAGGAAATCCCTAAGCCTTTCAATCATTCTTATTGTTCCACAGCTTGAGCTGCTGTGATCAAGGTCAATTTGTAAACGTCATCTGCATTACATCCGCGAGAAAGGTCGTTAACTGGTTTGTTCAAGCCTTGCAAAACTGGTCCTACTGCAGCAAAGCCACCGAGACGTTCTGCCATCTTGTACCCAATGTTACCCGCCTCAATACCTGGGAAGATAAAGACATTGGCTTGTCCTGCCACCTTGCTTCCTGGAGCTTTCAATGCTGCTGTTTCTGGTACAAAGGCAGCGTCAAATTGCAATTCCCCATCAATTTCAAGGTCTGGACGAAGTTCATGAGCGATTTTTGTTGCTTCCACAACTTTATCAACACTTTCACCGAAACCAGAACCTTTGGTTGAATAGCTCAACATGGCGATTTTCGGATCGATACCAAACATCTTGGCTGTGATAGCAGAGTTGATGGCAATTTCAGCCAAGCCTTCAGCATCTGGATTGATGTTAATCGCACAGTCTCCAAACAAGTAACGTTCAGAACCACGAACCATGAGGAAGGCACCTGAAGTGCGTTTGACATTTGGACGAGTTTTGATAATTTGAAGGGCTGGACGAACAGTTGCAGCTGTTGAGTGAATCGCACCTGAAACCATACCATCAACGATTCCTAGATGTACCAACATAACACCAAAGTAGTTGACATCGTCTTGCAAAATTTGACGCGCTTCTTCTTCTGTCATTTTACCCTTCCGACGTTCTACCAAGGAAGCTACCATCTCATCAAAGCCTGCGTAAGAATGCGGGTCGATAACTTCGTATCCTTCCAAAACTCCTTCAATTTCAAGGTAAATACGAATCTTATCTGGATTACCAAGCAAGACAGGTGTAACGTCTGTTTCCTTTACAATCCGTTTTGCTGCTTGCAGAATACGAGGCTCTTCCCCTTCTGGTAACACAATACGAGCATTCTTACCAACGAGGTTGGCTTTGAGGCTTTCAAAAACTTCCATGAGTTTCTCCTTTGAAAAAAATTAAATATTTGATAACTGTTTTAAAACTTGGCTGAAATCATCTGGCAGAGAGCTTTCAATTCGGAGCTCCTCTTCCAAAAAAGGATGATAGAAAGCCAAGGAATGGCAATGCAAGGCTTGTCGAAGAATCCCATCTTCTAACGAACCTCCATAGAGATCATCTCCCAAAAGTGGAAAACCAATATGAGAAAAATGAACGCGAATCTGATGGGTCCGGCCTGTATGCAACTGGATATCCACCAGATGAATATCACCAAAAGACTGGACAACTTGGTAGCTGGTATGAGCATACTTGCCACCTTTTGCTACCTTTCGGGTAATAATGGAGTCTTCATCACGCGCAATGGGGGCTATGATATCCCCCTTGCTTTCCAACTTACCCTTGCCCTTTACCAATGCAAAGTAACGTTTTTGAATCGTCTTAGCCTGAAGTTGCTTATCCAAGCGAGCATGAGCATAGCCATGTTTGGCAAAAAGCATGATCCCACTGGTATCCTTGTCTAAACGGGTGACAATATGAACGAGCTGATTTTCATACTGATTGCGAACATAGTAACCCTTGACAAAGTTCGCAATGGTGTTGGAATGAAGGGAGCTAGGAATGGATGCCACTCCTGCTGGTTTGTTGATAACCAAGAAATGATCGTCTTCGTACAAGATTTCCAAATCACGATCAATGGCCTCCAAAGCTTCATAACCTTCCTCAGAGGGAATATCAATCGTTACCTTGTCTCCGATATCCAGAAGATAAATGGCATTTTGTTCGACGCCATTGATTAAAATCTGGCCTCCAGAAAACTTGATCTTGGCCAATAAGCCTTTTGAAACCTGATGTTTCTTCAGAAAGGTTTTAACCTTGACATGTTCATCTGCAATAAACTCGAACCTCATTCGTCAATATCTCCGATAAAGGCATCCTTGACCCGATTCCAGAAACTGGTATGACTTGGACTCGCTACGAAATTGATCTTGTGGTTATCAATCTGGTACTCGATATGGGCGATATTTCGATAGGAATAGGTTGAATTATCAACAGAGAGAATGTGAAAACCTGGCCGGCTAGGCGTGATTTCAATCTTATCTTTTTTGGGAACAATAATCGATGACCCCAAAGTTCGATAGACACGATTATTCAGACTAGCGATTTCAGCAATCTGAAGCGCTTCGATCGTCGGGTGAAGCACAGCTCCTCCCAAAGATTTGTTATAAGCTGTGCTACCTGTAGGGGTCGAAACCGTAATGCCATCCCCTCTGAATCGCTCAAAATGAACGCCATTGATGGTTAAATCAGCCACCATGGTTCGATCGCTTCGCTTAATCGTCGCTTCGTTAAGGGCTCGCATAATCTTCGTATCCCCATTATCAAAAGTCACTTTAACATTCAGGATTGGGTAGGATACCTTGGCACCTGTATCGAACTTGAGATTTTCTACCAACTTGTCAATCTCATCATCTAAATAGTCCGTATAAAATCCAAGATGCCCCGTATGCACCCCAACAAAACGAACCCGATCTAATTGACTCTCGTACTTATGAAAAGCCGAGAGCAACATGCCATCCCCGCCGATAGAGATCACGATATCCGGATGCTTCTCCGTTAAGATAAAATTATTCTTTTTTAATTTATAACGAAGTTGTTGAAAAACCTCTTCGCTCTGGCGTTTTCGATTTCGAATAATCGAAACCTTTTTACCTGTAGTCCTCATCTGTATCATCACTATTTCCGACGCCATCATTTAATTTACGATGCATTGGATCAAAAAGAGCTTGCGCCTCCTGAATGGCATCACGAATGGCACCCATTTCCTCATCGAGTTGATAAGCCAAATTCGCGGTGACTTCAAGACGCTTCTTAATCTCGTCCGGAAAATCTCCTTTATATTTGTAATTTAATGAGTGTTCAATGGTGGCCCAGAAATTCATAGACAGGGTACGAATCTGAATCTCTGCCAAAATCGTTTCATAGCCATTAATGGTATCTACTGGATACTCTACCACTACATGATAGCTTCGATACCCACTTGATTTCTTGTGACGAATATAGTCTCGTTCTTGAACCACGCGCATATCCTGACGCTTCCGCAAGACTTCTAGGACTTCATCTACGTCGTCTACAAATTGAACCATGACCCTCAGACCAGCAATATCTTGCATATCTTGAGCCAGGTTCTCTTCAGAAATACTTCTGCGTTCCATCTTTTCGAGAATACTCTCAATCGGCTTCACACGACCGGTCACAAACTCGATTGGGGAATGCTTTTGTTGTTTGCGGTACTGCTTTCTTATCCCACGAAGTTTAATCTTCAATTCTCCAACTGCTTGGATATAGGGATCTAAAAAATTTTCCCAATCAATCGCCATTGAATCACCTTGTCATCTCAAAGTTTTTTGTATAAAATAAACACATCTATTATTATATCATAAAGAGCTTGCAAACGAAAGAAAAGGACGTAGCTATGAATCATTTAGAAATTGAATTTAAAACCTTACTAACCGAGGGGGAGTACCATTCTCTAGAAGACTTTTTCAAAGACCAAACACCTATCCGACAAACCAATCACTATATTGATACGCCCGACCATGCTATCCGGAATTATCGGATGGCCTTGCGAATTCGTACCTTAGCTGATCGGGCTGAGCTAACCCTTAAAGTACCGCAAGATGCGGGACATTTTGAATACAATCAAGCCCTTACTTTTGACCAAGTAGAAACCTTTCTATCCAAGAAGAAACTCCCTCAAGGTGAGATTGCCAGCTTTCTCACTGATTTAGACATTCCTCTAACTTCCTTAGATGTCTGGGGAAGTCTAGAAACAGAGAGACAGGAGAAAAGAATCCCTAAAGGTTTATTAGCTTTTGACCGTAGTCGCTATAACTCTATCGAGGACTATGAGTTGGAGATGGAGGTGGATGACGCCTCAGATGAAACTTATTTTCACGAATTTCTCAAAGAAAAACAAATTGAATACAAGCCAGCAAAAAGTAAAGTAGCAAGATTGGCTCAAAGTTTGCTAAATAGCTGAAATTACTGAATTTTTTTGCTAAAATAAGACTAGACAAAAATATCTAAATGAGGATCAAACACATGTCAGAAAAAAACAATATGAAGCTCTTCGCACTCAACTCCAACCAAGAAATTGCACAAAAAATTTCGGAAGTTGCTGGCATCCCACTCGGAAAGCTTTCTTCACGTCAATTCTCAGATGGTGAAATCCAAATTAATATCGAAGAAAGTGTGCGTGGATATGATATTTACATCATCCAATCTACCAGCTTCCCTGTTAACAATCACTTGATGGAATTGTTAATCATGGTAGATGCTTGCCAACGAGCAAGTGCCCATACCGTAAACGTGGTCCTTCCATACTTTGGGTATGCTCGTCAAGACCGCACTGCTGCTCCTCGCGAACCAATTACAGCAAAATTAGTTGCCAACATGCTTGTCAAGGCAGGGGTAGACCGTGTTGTAACCCTCGATCTTCATGCGGTTCAAGTACAAGGCTTCTTCGATATCCCAGTAGACAACTTGTTCACGATTCCTCTATTTGCTGATCACTATATTAAACAAGGTTTAACCGGTTCAGATGTAGTGGTTGTCAGCCCTAAAAATTCTGGAGTGAAACGCGCACGCAATCTTGCAGAATATCTAGATGCCCCAATTGCTATCATCGACTACGCCCAAGACGACTCTAGCCGTGATGAGGGCTACATCATCGGAGATGTTAAAGGTAAAAAAGCAATCCTGATCGATGATATTCTAAATACAGGAAAAACCTTCTCTGAGGCTGCAAAAATTGTTCAACGCGACGGCGCTACTGAGATTTATGCCGTTTCTAGTCACGGACTTTTCGTTAAGGGAGCTGCGGAATTACTAGACCAAGCACCGATTAAAGAAATTTTAGTTACAGACTCTGTAGCAACCAAAGAACAAAAACCAAAAAATGTAAAATACATTACTGCAAGCGAATTGATTGGAGATGCCCTTGTTCGTATCCAAGAGCGTAAACCAGTTAGTCCACTCTTTGCATACCACAAGAAATAAGGTGATGGCGTGATTTATTTTGACAATGCGGCAACCACTCCCCTAAGCCCTGGAGTAATCAAGGTGATGAAAGAAACGATGGAAACCAGTTTCGGAAATCCCTCTAGCCTCCACTCCCACGGTCGCCAAGCGAAAAAGATCCTTAGAGATGCTAGGGAAGGCGTTGCAACTTGTTTAAAGACCTCTAGTCAACAGATTATCTTTACATCTGGCGGGACCGAAAGCAATAACACCGTTATAAAGGGCTACTGTCTCAAACATAGACAGAAAGGGAAACATATTATTACCACGGCTATTGAGCACCATGCCGTCCTGTTACCGATTGAGTACTTGGTCCAAGAATATGGATTTGAAGTAACCATCATTCAACCAGTCGATCAAAAGATAAGACCTGAAGATATTCGAGCTGCACTTCGTCCCGATACTATTTTAGTATCCACTATGTATGCCAACAACGAAACGGGTGATCTCTTACCTATCAAGGCAATTTCTGACCTTTTAAAAGACCATCCTGCTGCTTTTCATGTCGATGCTGTTCAAGCCGTTGGTAAACTTGCTGTAGCCCCTGAAGAGCTTGGAGTTGATTTTCTAACTGCATCGGCCCATAAATTTCACGGGCCTAAGGGAGTTGGACTTCTCTATGCTAAAAAGCCTGACTTCTTCAATCTCTTACACGGGGGTGACCAAGAAGACAAGCGTCGAGCTAGTACAGAGAACTTGATTTCAATTGCTGGAATGGCTCAAGCCCTCAAAGAAGCAACTAATCAGTTAGACGCAAATTATCAGTACATTCAGAGCTTATCTGATCGTATCCTAACTGGCCTAGAAGATTTAGAATTCTATCTGAATAGCACAGACTCCAAACTTCCTCATGTCTTGAACATTGGCTTCCCAGGTATCAGCAATGATATCCTACTGCTTCGTTTAGATATGGCAGGGATTTCAGTCTCAACTGGCTCTGCTTGTACTGCTGGGACTGTTCAGCCAAGTCATGTCCTTGCAGCGTATTACGGCGAAGCTTCGCCTCGCTTGAAGGAATCTATTCGCATTAGTTTATCTGAATTCAATACGACTGCTGAGGTCGATACTTTTATAACAACTATACACAAAATTTTAGGAGAATTACATGGCATTTGAAACATCTGTCTCATTAACAAACTGTGATTACACATACGCAATCCACCCAAATATCAAGAAATATACCCTACGTGACAATACTTTTGCACAAACAAAGGTTGGTAACTACGAATTAAATCGTTTATTAGAAGCTATTCCAAATAGCGGAGATGGCTTTAAGTTAAAAATAATCATCAATAAGGATCTAACAGGATTTAAAATTAACATTACTGATAAGTCAGGCCTTCGTTTGGTAAATATTTTCAAAAATCCAGAAAACAAGATTATCCAACAAAAATTCTACTTCCTCATGGACAGTTTAGTTGAACGTGAGATCTTTGAAAGGATTGAAAAGTAATGACCAATGGTCCTGTAGTCCTCACCTATTTGGATGCATACCAAAAGGAACGTCAGGTTAGCTACGACAACATCGATCACTGTCTATTAGCCTTCTCAGGCTGTGTGACCATTCCAGATTCCTATCAGGTTGTTTCTGTGACCTACAAGGGGCAAACCTTACCTTTCACTGGAAGAATCGGTGACTTCTATCGCTATCTGATTCAGTTTGATCAGAGTTTAAGAAATTCTAATTAACTAAGAAAAGCACCATTTTGGTGTTTTTTTAGTATAAGATAGTTGCTTTTTTCACAAACTTTTTATAAAATAGATTTGAAAGGTTGTGATATTGTGAAACAAGATAAGACTAATCCAATTCCTCGTGCTACTGCTAAACGACTCTCCTTGTATTACCGCATTTTCAAACGCTTTAATGCAGAGAAAATTGAGCGAGCAAATTCAAAACAAATCGCTGAAGCCATCGGGATTGATTCCGCAACTGTTCGTCGTGACTTCTCCTACTTTGGAGAGCTAGGACGACGTGGTTTTGGTTATGATGTCAAAAAGTTAATGAATTTCTTTGCTGATCTCTTGAATGATAACTCCATCACCAATGTTGCTATCGTCGGGATTGGAAATATGGGGAGTGCCCTTCTTCACTATCGCTTCCATGAGCGAAACAAAATGAAAATTGTCATGGCATTTGATACGGATGATCATAAGTTAGTCGGCACTAAAAGTAAAGATGGTATTCCGATTTACGGCATCTCCACACTAAAAGAAAAACTTGAGGGACAAGAGATTCAAACAGCCATTTTAACCGTTCCAAGTGTAAAATCTCAAGAAGTTGCAGATTTACTGGTTGAGGCTGGTATCAAGGGAATCCTTAGCTTTTCTCCAGTACACCTAACAGTTCCAAAAGATGTGGTAGTCCAATATGTCGATCTAACTAGTGAATTGCAAACCCTTCTCTACTTTATGCGCAAAAATTCATGATAAGCAAAGAGGCTGGGACAAAAGTCCTAGCCTCTCAATTGTCTTTGGACTATCGAGCAAGACGCAGTGGTTGAGTGGGCTCTACTACGCTGATTTCATCAGCTTTTACAGCCCTACTCAACTGTGCGAAGGTGGGACGACGAAATCGAATTCTAACGAATTACCGATTTCTGTTCCACTCTCTTTTTCTATACCAATAAATCTGTTTCTTCCCGATAGCTATAATAATCATCAGTTGAGACAATCAGATGGTCCAGAAAAACAATTCCTAGACAATTGCAGGCTTCAATCATTTGTTGGGTGACACCATCATCATTCTTGCTAGGATGAATGATCCCGGACGGGTGGTTGTGAACCAAGATTAAGGATGTCGCCATATGCTTGATGGCATAGTGCAAGATTTCCCTCGGTTCTGCAATGCTACGATTGACTGTTCCGATAAAAATCACTTGCTGATGGATAATTTGATTTTGGGTATTCAGATACAAGGCCAGTAAATGCTCCTGTTTCTCATGGCCTATTTTTTGTTGCATCATTTTTGCCAGCTTCTGACTACTCATGATTTGTTCCGTTTCAATCACTTCAGAAGTCTGTATTCGTTTCCCTAGTTCAATAGCTGCTAACAGCTCAATGGCCTTTACTTTCCCAATTCCTGGAACTTCCTGTAACTCCTGAAAACTCATACTAGCCAGTTCTTTTAAACTCTTTAGTGAGGCCAACAGGTCTTGAGCGATCTCGTAGACTGGTTTATTTTTGTTCCCCGTCCGTAATAAGATGGACAGCAATTCTTGATGACTGAGCTTATCGGGTCCTTCTGTTAGCAAGCGTTCTCTAGGTAAGAGACCTGATTCTTGAAATACAATATGATACATAAAAAACCTCCTCAATTAATAATTCGCAATTGAGGAGGAAAAAGGACGATTCTGTAAAAATTAAATTGGACAAACTACTTCTCTTAGGTTTTCAAGAATTCGAGTTTCTTCATTTGAGAAGTTAATTCTATAGCATTCTTGTACTTGTTCCAAAGACGCAAGGAATTGACGAATTTCGTATCGAATTAAGTGTTCTTGATCATTAGGAAGGTTTTCAATGGTTTTGAAGACCTGTTCAACTTCGTAGATTCCCTTGGTAATAAGGCCTGTTTTGGGGAAATCATTGACCAGTAAGCCATAGAAGTTTCTTAACAAAGTATAGATATCTTCTGTGCGCATTCAGTTCCTCCAAGCTTCTTTCTATCACTCTTCTATTATAAAATAGAAAGCATGCAAAAATATGTCAGTCAGGTAACATTTCATGACTATCCTCTTACATGTTGGCAGAAAATTAACAGAAAAAAGAGGTCAAAGACCTCTTTACAGATTGAAAACAAAGTAATTAAAAAAACTTTCCTTAGGTGAGTACGGACGTCAGCGAACTTCGTAGAAGTTCCATGACTAATTATTGAGTCTAAGGTCTCAATAATTCCGAGTGCCTGAATTAACAGTGTTTCAGGCACTTTTCTCACAGCGGAAAGTCTTTCTTCTTCTTAAATGACTAAAAATAAAAGTCATTTTTTGAAAATTATCCAGCTGTTTTATGTAAAATAACAATTTGTCTACATTCAAAAAAGAGGTCAAGGACCTCTTTTTAAGTTGATTATAATTGCATTTGATTATAAGATTTTGTGAAAGCTTCCAGTATATCTTTTGGTGCTTTGGAGTAATCTACTGAAGTTTCCAAAGTCCCTTTTACAATCGTACGATAAGTTGCTGCGGCATCCTCACAGGTCACCAAGGTGATTTCATTAACCCCTTCACGATCTGCAATGACATCGACACGATCTGGTGTCACTGTCTCAACAGAATTGATGACATAGGTATACACCTTTTCCTTATCAGTGATATAGATTTTCATTCCAGCTTTGGCATGTTCTAACGGGGAAAAGAGCATTTCATTTGCCCCTGTTAAACCAAAGACATGGTGACTAGCCAAGGAGTAATTCCTTTCCCCCATAACCTGGTCCTCTTTCATGGTACCTGCCCCATAATAGAGTCCCACATTATCTAAGCCTTTAAAAATCGGAAGGTTCATCTTCAACTCAGGAATTGCTATCCCCCCAATAACAGGCAACTTCTGCGCCTGCCACTGAGCATTGATAACAGATTCTGTAGAAAGCGATTTGACTTCTTTAAAATCAAAGCTAGTCTTGGCATCTTTATTCTTATCGATGGTCTTTTTCGATACCTTGTTGACTTGATACTGATTAGTATGCCACACCATGATCATGTTCCGAATCGGAGCATTAAAGATCAAGGCAATAGACAAAAGGATTAGTAAGGTAGCAAAGATATTAATCAAGCGATTGCGTAAGCTTGTTTTCTTCTTTTTTCTTCTTGAAGCCATTTTTTATCCTACCCTTCACTTTCAGTTTCAGTCTCTGACTCATCTTTTTCGTCAGCTTGAACCGTTGTAAAGGTTACGATTTGGGCATCTTGATCCAGACGCATCACTTTCACACCCATGGTCGAACGTCCAGTTTGAGAAATATTGGCGACGCTGGTACGAATCATGACACCTGTATTGGTGATAATCATCAAATCCTCATCTCCTTTGACAGTCATGAGACCGGCTAGAGGACCATTCTTATCAGCCACATTAGCAGTTTTAATCCCTTTACCACCACGTCCTTTTGTTGGATACTCATCAGCACGCGTGCGTTTACCGTATCCCTTTTCAGTGATGATCAATACTTCATCTTGGTCTGTAATCACGCTTGCACCGACCACTTGGTCACCTGGGCGAAGGTTGACACCTCGTACCCCAGTTGCAGAACGCCCCATGTTCCGTACAACAGACTCTTTGAAGCGGACAGAATAACCAAATTTAGTCCCAATGATCACGTCCGTATTTCCGTCTGTGAGGAAGACATTGATCAGCTCATCCTCATCTTTAAGGTTAAGAGCTTTCAAGCCATTTTGACGAATATTAGCAAACTCAGCTACACTGGTTCGTTTCACCAAACCTGAACGGGTTGTAAAGAAGAGATAAGCGTCTTCACTACGATCCTGAGCGACGTCAATAATGGTCTGAATGGATTCTCCGTCATCTAACTTGAGCAAGTTGACAATTGGAAGCCCCTTAGCTGTACGGCCGTATTCAGGGATTTCATAGCCTTTCAGACGGTAAACCCGTCCCTTATTGGTAAAGAAGAGCAAACGATCATGGGTGCTGGTAGAAACCAATTCACGGACAAAGTCATCATCTTTGACCCCTGTACCTTGAACACCACGTCCCCCTCGTTTTTGAGCAGTAAATTCATCTTGATCCAATCGTTTGATGTAACCCTTGTTAGAGAGAGTGATCAAGACATTGCTTTCTTCGATCAAATCTTCGTCTTCTAGTGAAAGAACTTCTCCTACCATCAATTCTGTCCGACGTGGATCTCCAAACTTCCGTTTGACCTCGTCCAATTCTTCCTTGATAATCGCAACTACACGCTCTGGCTTGGCTAAAATATCAGCAAGATCAGCAATCAGAGCAACGAGATCATCGTATTCGCTTTGAATCTTGTCACGTTCCAAACCAGTCAAACGACGAAGACGCATATCCAAGATAGCTTGGCTTTGACGCTCAGAAAGCTTGAACTTACTCATCAATTCTGCTTGTGCTTCTGCATCTGTCTGGCTATTACGGATGATTTTAATCACTTCATCAATGTGATCAAGAGCAATTAAGAGACCTTCCAAGATATGGGCACGAGCTTCCGCCTTCTCTTTATCAAAGATAGTCCGACGAGTCACCACTTCTTTTTGGTGCTCAATATAAGATCCTAAAATCTCACGAAGAGACAGAATCTTAGGGACACCATTTTGGATAGCCAACATGTTGAAACCAAAATTGGTTTGCATTTGGGTCATCTTAAAGAGGTTGTTTAAGATAACATTGGCTGAGGCATCACGACGCACTTCAATGACGAAACGAACCCCTTCACGGTTAGACTCATCCCGAACTGCTGTAATCCCATCAATTCGTTTTTCTTGAACCAAACGAACGATATGCTCATGAACTTTGGTCTTGTTGACCATATAAGGAAATTCTGTAACGACAATCCGTTCACGCCCTGTCTTAGTCTCTTCAATTTCTGTCCGAGACCGTAAGACAATTGAGCCTTTTCCTGTTTCATAGGCCTTATGAATACCTGATTTGCCCATGACCAAGGCACCGGTAGGGAAATCTGGTCCAGGAAGCACCTCCATCAGCTCACGTGTGGTCACATCAGGATTGTCCATCATTAGCTTGACAGCATCAATAGACTCACCGAGGTTGTGTGGAGGGATATTTGTCGCCATCCCTACCGCAATCCCTGTCGCTCCATTGACTAATAAGTTAGGGAAGCGAGCTGGAAGGACGTTTGGTTCGCGTTCACTGGCATCATAGTTATCTGTGAAATCAACTGTATTCTTGTTGATATCCCGAAGCATTTCAAGAGCAATCTTGCTCATACGAGCTTCCGTATACCGTTGGGCCGCGGCTCCATCACCATCCATAGAGCCAAAGTTCCCATGCCCATCTACAAGCATGTAACGATAGCTCCACCATTGAGCCATCCGAACCATAGCCTCATAAATAGAAGAGTCCCCGTGTGGATGGTATTTACCCATGACATCCCCAGTAATACGGGCAGATTTCTTATGTGGTTTATCTGGTGTAACCCCAAGTTCATTCATTCCATAAAGGATCCGACGATGAACTGGCTTTAAACCATCTCGCACGTCAGGAAGAGCCCGAGACACGATAACACTCATAGCGTAATCGATGAAACTGGTCTTCATTTCAGATGTTAAGTTAACATCAACTAAGTTATTATCCTGCATTAAAACAATGCCTCTCTTTAATTAATTCACCATACTATTATAACACATTTAGGACTTTTTTTCTCCTTCGGAACACAAGAGTAAAAACGTTTACATAGGCAAAATGGTCGTAATTCCGTGACAAAAAAATGCAAAAGTGGTAGAATAAAACCGAATGGGGAAAGCCCAAAAAAAATGAAGGAGACGTTTAGAAAATGACTTTAACTAAACAACATAAAAAAGTTATCCTTGTTGGTGATGGTGCGGTAGGTTCATCTTACGCTTTTGCACTTGTTACTCAAGGAATCGCACAAGAACTTGGTATCATCGAAATCCCTCAATTATTTGAAAAAGCGGTTGGTGATGCAGAAGACCTTAGCCATGCCCTTGCCTTCACTTCACCTAAGAAGATCTATGCTGCTAAGTACGAAGACTGTGCGGATGCGGACTTAGTTGTTATTACAGCAGGCGCTCCTCAAAAACCAGGTGAAACTCGTCTTGATCTTGTTGGTAAAAACCTTGCCATCAACAAATCAATCGTCGAACAAGTTGTTGCATCTGGATTTGACGGTATCTTCCTTGTTGCGGCTAACCCAGTTGACGTTTTGACTTACTCAACATGGAAATTTTCAGGTTTCCCTAAAGAACGTGTTATCGGTTCAGGTACTTCACTTGACTCAGCTCGCTTCCGTCAAGCTCTTGCTGAAACAATCGGTGTTGATGCACGTTCAGTTCACGCCTACATCATGGGTGAACACGGTGATTCAGAGTTTGCCGTTTGGTCACACGCGAACGTTGCCGGTGTAAAATTGGAACAATGGTTGCAAGCTAACCGTGACTTGAATGAAGCTGACCTTGTTGAACTCTTCATCTCAGTTCGTGATGCAGCTTACTCAATCATCAACAAAAAAGGTGCTACATACTACGGTATCGCAGTTGCCCTTGCTCGTATTACAAAAGCAATCCTTGACGATGAAAATGCGGTTCTACCTCTTTCAGTATTCCAAGAAGGACAATACGGAGTTGAGAACGTCTTTATCGGTCAACCAGCTATCGTTGGTGCACACGGTATCGTTCGTCCAGTAAACATCCCATTGAACGACGCTGAAACACAAAAAATGCAAGCATCTGCAAAAGAATTACAAGCGATTATCGACGAAGCATGGAAGAACCCAGAATTCCAAGCAGCTTCTAAAAACTAAACAAATACTTAAACACCATGTCTTAGGACATGGTGTTTTCTTGATCTCATCGAAAAGGGCTCTGAGAGTCCGATACTGCTCTTAAAAATTCACAGGTATCTTTCCATCCAGATACCAAAAAAGAGAGCCACTCCGCTCTCCTATCCTTATCCACCCTGAGGGAATCGAACCCCCATCTCAAGAACCGGAATCTTACGTGATATCCATTACACTAAGGGTGGCAACTGTTATAGTATATCAAATTCTCGAGAATTTTACAAGTAAAAAAAGCTTACCGAGAGGTAAGCTTTTTGAATATTACAATTCGATATCGCCAAACAAGTCAGCCATTGAGAATCCAGTTTGAGTTTCTGGAAGTTCAAAGTCACGTTTTTCTTGTTTTGGACGACGTGGACGTTGTTGACGTTTTTCTTGTTTTTCGCCTTCTTCTTGAGCTGGACGTTCTTCAAGAGCTTTAATAGAAAGTGATACACGTTCATCAGCAGCATTTACTTCAAGAACTTTAACAGTTACTTCTTGTCCAACTTTAAGCACATCTTTTGGATTTTCAACACGTTTGTGTGAAATTTGTGAGATGTGTACAAGTCCATCGATACCTGGCAATACTTCAACGAATGCACCGAAGTCAGTCAAACGTTTAACAGTACCTTCGATAACATCACCAGCAGCCAATTTTTGTTCTACGCCATCCCATGGTCCAGGTGTTGTAGCTTTCAATGAAAGGGATACGCGACCTTCTTCTTCGTTCAAGTCAAGGACTTTCACTTCGATTTCTTCACCAACAGTTACAACTGATTTAGGTGAAACGTTGCGTTCGTGTGACAATTCAGTCAAGTGAACCAATCCATCAACACCACCAAGGTCGATGAAAGCACCGAAGCTAGTGATACGAGCAACTTTACCAGTTACAACGTCACCAACGTTCAATTTACCGAATACTTCAGCGCGAGCTGCAGCTGATGCAGCTTCAACAACTTCACGACGAGAAAGGATGAAGCGGTTTTCTTTAGCGTCAACTTCTTTGATTTTAGCATCAAATTCTTGACCTACGAAACGTTCAGTGTTACGTACAAAACGAGTATCAAGCATTGAAGCTGGAATAAATCCACGAAGTCCTTCAAATTCTACTGAAAGTCCGCCCTTAACAGCGCGAGTTCCTTTAACAGTAACAACTTCTTCTTCACGTCCGACCAATTTGTCCCATGCTTTGCGAGCTTCCAAACGTTTTTTAGATACAAGGTAAGTTACTGTATCAGTATCTTTACCAACTACTTGACGAAGAACAAGCAATTCAAGTGTTTCACCTGGTTTTACCAAGTCGTTGATGTCAGCATCACGATCGTTTGTCAATTCGCGAAGAGTCAAGACACCTTCGACACCAGTTCCAGAGATTGCAACGTTAGCTTGTGTAGCGTCAACTGTCAAAACTTCAGCAGTAACAACATCACCTGGCTCAACTTGGCTAACACTGTTTAGCAAATCTTCAAATTCATTCATCTAAAAAATCCTCCAACAATCAAGTTTTCTAAACTTGACATACTTATAATTATTTTTCCTAAGCAAGCACTCGCAACGAAATCAAAATGATCTACAACGACATCTTCATATAAAGAAATAAAATACCTGAGTAGATATTTTACCACCTTATCTGATATTACCTAGAACTGGGGTAGCTGGATTCGAACCAACGCATGAGGGAGTCAAAGTCCCTTGCCTTACCGCTTGGCTATACCCCAAAAAGAGCGCTGACCTTAGTCACTTTATCATCGTCACAATGAACGCTAATGGAGAGAGAGGGATTCGAACCCCCGAACCCGAAGGAGCGGATTTACAGTCCGCCGCGTTTAGCCTCTTCGCTATCTCTCCAAGCAAATCAACAGACACAATTATACCATTGATTTCATGAAAATGCAACCCCTTATTTGTTCAAATTATAATTTTCGATGGCACTTTCCACTGCTTTTTCAAGGGATTTATAAAGACTTTCTACTGCTCCGTTTTTCACTAGAGCGAACTGAGCTCCCATATCAGCAATCTCAGCAATAGCCTTCTTCCCAATCGCTAATTTGTAGCCATCAAAGGTATCTTTTCCAACAACTACCTTGCTATCAGAAATTTGGATTTCAATTTTTTTATCTTTTTTACTCATTCTTCTACCTCATTTCAACCCCTTTATTTTACAAAAATTTTCACATGCTTGCAAGTCGAAAATGTTTCATGATTAAATTATTTTTTTACTAGTATCTTCTTCCTAAGAAAAAGAGGGAGTCCTCCTCCCTCTGATCATTCCTTTAATCGTTTACTTTGAAAATCCATCCTTCTGGTGCTTCAATATCACCAAACTGGATGCCCGTTAATTCATCATAAAGCTTGCGGGTAACCGGTCCTACTTCTGTTTCTGAATAGAAAACATGGAAGTCATCTCCATGTTGAACTCCCCCGATTGGTGAAATAACGGCGGCAGTTCCACAAGCACCTGCTTCTACAAAACGATCGAGATTATCAATTGGGACATCCCCTTCGATTGGTGTCAAACCAAGACGGTGCTCGGCAAGATAGAGCAAGGAATACTTGGTAATGGATGGCAGAATAGATGGGCTAAGTGGTGTCACAAACTCATTATCAGCTGTGATCCCAAAAAAGTTAGCAGATCCCACTTCTTCAATCTTGGTGTGGGTTGCAGGATCCAAGTAAATCACGTCTGAGAAGTTCCGAGACTTAGCTAATTTACCAGGTAAGAGGCTAGCGGCATAGTTCCCACCGACTTTCGCTGCGCCTGTCCCATGAGGAGCTGCCCGGTCATAGTCATCTTGGATCAAGAAATTGGTTGGAACCAAGCCACCCTTGAAGTAGTTTCCGACTGGCATAGCAAAGATCGTAAAGATGTATTCCTCTGCTGGCTTCACCCCAATGATATCTCCGACTCCAATCAACAATGGACGAAGATAGAGGGTTCCACCTGTTCCATATGGTGGGACATATTCTTCATTGGCACGCACTACTGCCTTACAAGCTTCCACAAACATATCCGTTGGAACTTGTGGCATCAAAAGACGATCTGCAGTCCGTTGAAGACGTTTGGCGTTTTCATCTGGACGGAACAATTGAATGCTGCCATCTTTTGTCCGGTAGGCTTTCAGACCCTCGAAAGCTTGCTGTCCGTAGTGCAAACTCGGAGAAGATTCAGAAATATGAAGAGTGGCATCTTCGGATAGTTCTCCTTTTTCCCAGGCACCATTACGATAATAGGCGATGTAGCGGTAAGGTAATTTCATATAAGAAAATCCAAGATTTTCCCAATCAAGTGATACTGTCATGTCAGTTTTCCTTCTTCCATTCAAGACTTGCTAATTAGCAAGAGCCACCACAAAGGATGACTTTATACATGTACTCTATTTTACACCATTTCATGAGAATTTCAAGTGAAATTTGCAATTTTCAGAAAATTTATCGAGCAACAAAATTAGCCAGTTTATAGCTAATTTTGTTTTTATTTAATTCTAGCAGTAAAGACTTCTTGATCAGAAATTTGATCATTGACAAAAGAACCATTGCTAGTTCGTTCTGACAAGCTGAGTTGGGTAACATCCACTTCTGTCACCTGACCTGTTGTGGAGGTAATCTGAAGGATTTGATCCTGCTCTCCCACTTCTTCCTGGCTCGTAAAGAGATCAAAATCACCCTGGTCAGTGAAGACTGGACCTGCCTTAAAGACGCGGTGTGGTTTAGACTTCAGTTCACGCAGGACCTGTAGACCACGTTTGGCACGGCTGGTCACAGGAATATCATCTTGTGACATTCGTTTGAGGCTGCCTCGCTGGGTCAGAATGTACATACTTGGCGTCGTTGACTTAAAGACGGCTACCACTTGATCTCCATCTTTGAGGTTAATGGCTTTAACACCTGCTGCTTTGGCACCAACTACTGGCACCTCTTCAATATTGAACCGCAACCCGTAACCATTTTTAGTAATGATCATGATGTCCTCGAGGACAACTGGTGCAACCGCTACGATACGGTCCTCTTGGTCCTTCAGTTTAGCGTACTTAGTTGATTTAGAACGATAGGTCCGCCATGGGCTCAATTCCTTGCGTTCAAAACGCTTGATTTGGCCTTGTTGAGTTGCTGCAAAGTAGGTCACTCCTTCAAACTGATCCACAATCTCCGCAAAGAGGATTTCTTCTTCCTGCTCGAAATTGGTCAAGGTCTGACTAAGGTGCTCCCCGATATCCTTCCACTTGGTATCTGCCAATTCATGAACAGGTCGATAGATGGCATTTCCTAAGTTGGTAAAGAGCAAAAGATGCTGGGTGGTCTTAGCAGGCTCTACGAAAATCAATTCATCGTCGTCCCGCTTACCGACTTCTTCCACTGTCGACGCATTGAAGGAACGAGGAGAGGTCCGTTTAATGTAACCCGCACGGGTCACGCTAACGAAGGTTTCCTCTTCAACGATCAGACTGGCTGTATCGATCTCAATCGTTTTAGCAGTGTCTTGCAACTCACTACGACGCGGATTGCCAAAGAGTTTCTTGACTTCACGCAACTCTTTCTTCATGAGATTGAACATGGTTCGTTCATCCCCAATAATGGCTGCCAAGGTCGCGATTTGCTCCTTGAGACTAGCATGCTCTTCTTCCAATGTCACGATATCCGTATTGGTCAAACGGTACAATTGCAAGGTAACAATAGCTTCTGCTTGTTCTTCCGTAAAATCGTAGCTGACCTTGAGGTTTTCCTTAGCATCTGCCTTATTATCTGACGCACGAATCAAGGCAATGACCTCATCGAGAATGGAAATGACGCGGATCAAGCCCTCTACGATGTGGAGGCGTCGTTCTGCCTTTTCCTTATCAAAGCGTGAGCGAGCGACAATAATATCTCGACGGTGAGCAATGTAGCTAGACAGAATCGGTAAAATCCCCACTTGACGAGGGGTATAGTTGTCAATTGCTACCATATTGAAGTTGTAGTTAACCTGCAAATCTGTGTACTTAAATAAGTAGTTTAAGATCAAGTCTGCATTGGCATCTTTTTTCAACTCAATGGCAATGCGAAGACCATCTCGGTCAGACTCATCCCGGACTTCCGCAATACCGGCCACCTTGTTGTTAACACGGACATCGTCGATCTTCTTGACCAAAACTGCCTTGTTGATCTCATAAGGGATTTCGGTAACGACGATTTGCTGCTTGCCGCCTTTGAGTTGCTCGATCTCTGTCTTAGAGCGGACAACCACCCTTCCCTTACCAGTTTCATAGGCTTTCTTGATCTCATCGCGCCCTTGGATAATGGCACCGGTCGGGAAATCAGGTCCAGGAAGAAACTCCATGAGTTTGTCTACCTTAGCAGAAGGATGGTCGATCATGTAGACAACCGCATCGATGACTTCAGCAAGATTATGTGGCGGAATATCTGTCGCGTAACCAGCTGAAATCCCTGTAGCTCCATTGACCAAGAGGTTTGGAAAGGCTGCCGGCAAAACAGTTGGCTCTTTTTCTGTATCGTCAAAGTTCCAGGCAAATGGCACTGTGTTCTTTTCGATATCTTGCAAAAGATAGCCCGCAATTTCAGACAAACGAGCTTCCGTATAACGCATGGCTGCTGGTGGATCCCCGTCCATGGAACCATTGTTTCCGTGCATTTCAACAAGGATCTCGCGGTTCTTCCAGTCTTGAGACATGCGGACCATGGCATCATAGATAGAAGAATCCCCGTGAGGGTGGAAATTCCCCATGATATTTCCGACAGACTTGGCAGACTTGCGGTAGCCCTTGTCATGGGTATTGCCATCCTTATTCATAGAATAAAGAATCCGCCGTTGAACTGGCTTCAAGCCATCCCGAATATCAGGAAGAGCCCGTTCTTGAATAATGTATTTGGAGTAGCGACCAAAGCGCTCTCCCATGATGTCCTCTAGAGACATGTTTTGGATATTACTCATATAGGATACAAAGCCCGTAAAATACAAAGTGAAAATAGGAAATTCTTGCAGTGAGCGATGCTCACAAAAGAATTTATCTTTTTCACACAGTATTTAGGGCGTGTTCAACTCCTTTCAAAGAATGTTGAGTAGATTTTTATAAAAGAAGGTGTTCAGTTACTACAAGTAACTAAACTATCCTTTCTGCTGTTTAAAATAGATTAATTAATGATTAGAAAGTTTCTCTTCAGCATAAGTCATCATCTTTACAGCCACTTCCTGATCATAGTCAAATCCCATCTTTTGGGCCAGACTTTGTGCTTCACAATCGAATAACTTCATGGTAGCAAATAAGGATTGACTAACCTTCTCTAAACTAGATAAATCAAGAAGTGCTGAGAACTCCTTCTCTTGCTCAGCTGGTAGATACTGGAAGAGGTACTTGTAGTTCTTTCCGATATCAACTGATCCTCTATAGGTTGTCACCTGCCAAGCTAATACCTTGAGAAGTTCTTGCTGGCAGATGCCATAGAGGTGATCAGTCGCATAGAGAAGCTGATTTCTTCGAATCCCTTTGACGACATAAGTCGATACCCACCAAAATTCATTGCAGGATACAGCAAATTCCTCTTCAGTAGGCGGAGCGGTCCAGTAGCGCTTCGGACTAGGAATGTAAGAGTCAAACAAACCTTTGTCGTCTTTAAGCGCTCTAAAATCTGCTTCGCTATCCACCCACTCTTGAATATGTTCCTTGAGACAGAGTGTCAAATCAATACGATTGCCATCTTCAAAGAGCATGAGGTAAAGATGACGGTGTCCTAGAGTAACTTCTTGCTCAATGATGCGTTTACCAAACTGATCCATCCATGATAAATCTGAAACCAGGTCTTCTAGATTCTCAACAATATAGACCACATCATAATCTTGGAACTCATCTTTCAGGGGATGTGGGCTAGTCCTCGATCCGGATAAGGCCACTGCTTCCACTTGCAGAGATTCAGCTATTTGCACAATCAGATTCATCATTTCTGTATCAGTTCTCATCTTTTACTCCTTCATTACTTACAAATCCTTGGAATTGTTGGTTTTTATCAAAAAATAGATAAACAGATGGAAGAAACGAGGAAATCATAATTATAAGTTTCGCTAAATGGAAGTTGATGACCACCTTAATAAATTGACCTTGAACTTTAAAGATCATCAAATGCATATAGATGCTAGCTAGGAGATAGATCCCTAAAATCAGAGAGGCTTTCAATAATTGATGGCTATAAACCGAATAGAGACGTATGCCACTATAAACTAGGGATGTATATAATAAAGGCAAGTAAAACGTCACCAATACTATGATAATTGACAAATGTCCTTCAAAATTCTTAGAGGAATAATCACTGATTGCATTCATGGTTAAAATCCCTGCAATAGGGAAATAATATCCTAAAAAATGGATCTTGGATTTATTTTTCTTAATTGCAATATAAATAAATGTAGCGACTAATACGACCGGTAAGAATGGGAAAGTAGAGAAAGTTATAGGTAATAAGATATCATTCATTTCAGACCTTCCTACGATTCTAAATAATATTCAAAAATATGGCTGGCAAATAAGATAGAACAAGAGAAAGGAACATTACCCCTATCATCATGCTTCGATGTTGCAAAAACTTTTCCGACATACTAGCACAACCAGGTAAAAAAGGACAGCACTCGCTAGATAAGCAAGGAAAATTAGGATTATTTTCCATCCATATTTAGGAAAAACAGGAAATAATCGGATGACGTGATAAAGCAAGGCAATCACGATCATAGGAACACCTAGGGCGACGAGACTATGAAAATAAAACCTAAGTAAGTCCATATAATCGAATGTCCTGAACTATCCATCACTCACACTCCTTAAAACGCGGTCGTTTCTTCCAAGGTAAACTTAACGTTATCTTCAATCCATTGACGACGTGGTGCAGCCTTATCCCCCATGAGTACGGAGACACGGCGTTCTGCACGCGCCAAGTCATCAATCGTGACACGGATCAAGGTACGGGTTTCTGGGTTCATGGTGGTCTCCCAAAGCTGGTCTGCATTCATCTCACCCAACCCTTTGTACCGTTGAATGGTTGCTCCACGGCCAAAGGTCCGACGCAACTCTTCTAATTCGCTATCTGTCCAAGCATAGGCTACTTCTTCTTTCTTGCCTTTGCCTTTCGACATCTTATAAAGAGGAGGAAGTGCAATGTAGACATGCCCTGCTTCTACCAAAGGGCGCATATAGCGATAGAAGAAGGTTAAGAGGAGGGTTTGAATGTGGGCACCATCTGTATCCGCATCGGTCATGATAATGATCTTATCGTAGTTGGCGTCTTCCACAGAGAAATCTGCCCCAACTCCTGCACCAATGGTGTAGATCATAGTGTTGATTTCCTCGTTCTTGAGGATATCACTCATATTGGCCTTCTCAGTATTAAGAACCTTCCCACGAAGTGGAAGAATCGCTTGGAACTTCCGGTCCCGTCCTTGTTTGGCAGAACCGCCGGCTGAGTCTCCTTCGACTAGATAGAGTTCGTTTTTCTTAGGATTTTTAGACTGGGCTGGTGTCAATTTACCAGACAAAAGTCCCTTGTCCTTTTTGCTCTTCTTGCCATTTCGGCTTTCATCCCGCGCCTTTCGAGCAGCTTCACGCGCATCCCGGGCCTTAATAGCCTTACGAATGAGATTGGAAGCCAACTCCCCATTTTCCATGAGGAAGAAGGTCAACTTGTCAGCGACAATCCCGTCAACAACTGGTCGAGCAAGTGGACTTCCTAGTTTGTCCTTGGTCTGCCCTTCAAACTGCAAATGAGCTTCTGGCACCAAGATCGAAAGTACTGCAGAAAGTCCTTCCCGGTAGTCGGATCCTTCTAGGTTCTTGTCTTTTTCTTTGAGAAGCCCCGTCTTTCTTGCATAGTCGTTCATGGCCTTGGTAATAGCTGTCTTCAGTCCCGTCTCGTGGGTTCCCCCATCCTTGGTGCGGACATTATTAACGAAGGACAAGATATTATCAGAATAACCATCATTGTATTGGAGGGCAACTTCTACTTGGAAGCCTTCTGATTCTCCATTAAAGTAGAGCACCGGCGTCAAGGTTTCTTTATCTTCATTTAAGTACTCAACGAAATCCTGAACACCATTCTCGTAATGGAAGGCGACATAGTTGTCTTCTTCCTTACGGAGATCGGTCAACGTCAGTGTTACATCCTTGAGTAAGAAAGCTGATTCTTTGATCCGCTCCGCAATGGTATTAAACTTGAAATCCGTCGTTGAGAAGATGGTGGCATCCGGCATGAAAGTAACCTTGGTTCCCGTCTTAGACTTAGGAGCCGACCCAATCTTCTCAAGAGTGGTAACAGGCTTCCCACCACCTTCAAAGCGTTGCTTGTAGACCGCTCCATCACGGGTAATCTCTACCTCAAGCCAGCTGGAGAGGGCATTCACGACCGAAGATCCTACCCCGTGGAGACCACCAGAAGTCTTATAGCCACCTTGACCAAACTTCCCACCCGCATGGAGGACGGTAAAGATGACCTCAACGGTTGGTTTACCCATAGCATGCATCCCTGTCGGCATCCCCCGACCTTGGTCTGCTACAGATAAGGACCCGTCTTTGTTGATGGTAACGTCAATTTGAGAACCAAAACCAGATAGGGCTTCATCGACAGCATTGTCGACAATTTCCCAGACCAAATGGTGAAGCCCATTTCCATCCGTGGATCCAATATACATCCCTGGACGTTTACGGACCGCATCCAACCCTTCTAGTACCTGAATGGCATCGTCATTATAATTATTAATGTTGATTTCCTTTTTAGACACAAGGAACCTCCTGTTTGTTCATCTTTTCTATATTACAGTTTTTTAGGAAATTTTGCAAAATTTTTCTTTCTTCTCTCCCTTTAACTAGGCTATTTAAGTGCGATTGATTCAAACCAACTATCCGATGTGACAAATCAGCTAGATATTTTCTTTTTCATTCAAAGCATTTTTGATATAATGAAACTATGATGAAAACAATTCTTTTACTCGTATTAGCATACCTATTAGGCTCTATCCCTTCTGGTTTGTGGATAGGAAAAGCCTTCTTTAACATCAATCTCCGCGAACACGGTTCTGGAAATACAGGAACCACCAATACCTTCCGTATCCTAGGGACAAAGGCAGGTCTGGTCGTCTTTGCTGTTGATTTCCTCAAGGGAACCTTGGCTGTTTTATTGCCGACTATTTTTGGGGTTTCAGGAATTTCTCCTATGGTCTTTGGTCTTTTAGCAGTCCTTGGACACACCTTCCCAATTTTTGCAGGCTTTAAAGGAGGCAAGGCAGTAGCGACTAGTGCAGGGGTCCTCATCGGCTTCTCTCCCGTTTTCCTCATCCTTTTAGCCATTTATTTCTTTGCTAGCCTTTACTTGACAAGTATGATTTCCTTTTCAAGTGTGACAGTCGCAATTTTGGCAAGTATCGGAGTCCTCATCCTCCCGCTGACTGGTTGGGTTCTCCCGAGCTACGATCTGATTTTTACCATCGTCGTCCTCGCTTTAGCGACCTTGATTATTATCCGCCACAAGGACAATATCAAACGAATCCTCAACAAGAATGAAAATATCATCTCCTGGGGAAAAAACATCACCCATCAAAAACATAAAGACTAGAACTTTTGCTCTAGTTTTTTTGTTTGCGATCACTTTGTCAGCACTTCTCTTCAAAAAAGTTCTATAAGTTTTTTCTTCCTTTTGTTTTTAATCATTGCAATTAAGGAGGATTTAGTTTATAATATCTTGAATTCAAAATCGGGAGGATTTTTATGAAATTCTATTCATATGATTATGTATTGAGTCAGATTAGCCAGCAAAATTGGGTCATGGTAATCATGTCCATTCTCTTAGTGTTGGTAACGGCTTTTTTTGTCTTTAAGGCATATAAGGATAAACGTGGAAGTAAGTTCCGTGAATTGTCTATTATTTCTGTCTTAATCTTAGTAGCCGTTGTTTTGATTGGCATTTCAAATTTTCAAAACAATCAGTCTAATGACAATCAATTCCGCTCTTCCCTACACTTTATCGAAGTTGTTTCAAAAGAATTAGGTGTAGATAAAGAAGATGTCTATGTCAATACTTCGGATACGACCGACGGAGCTATTATCAAGGTAGACAAGCAATTCTATCGTGCGATTAGCGGAACAGACCTAGATAGCTATTTACTTGAAAAAATGGACTTATATAAAACAGATGTAGAACTGGTGGAGGTTGAAAAATGATAAGCTTTTTTGCTACAATTGCAATTAAATTGGCCTTGGGGCTTCTTTCTCTTGTTTTTGTTATTAACGTAACAGGAAAAGGAAATTTAGCTCCAAGTTCTGCAGTAGACCAAATACAGAACTTTGTTCTCGGGGGTATTATCGGCGGGGTCATCTACAATAGCTCGATTACCATCCTTCAATATCTCGTCATCCTCATCATCTGGACGATTTTGATTCTGTCACTCAAATGGCTTAATACCAATGTTTACTTCATCAAACATCTGATTGATGGAAAACCAACTATTATCATAAAAAACGGAAAATTAGATCCAGAAGCTTGTCGCTCAAAAGGCCTTTCTGCTTCTGACGTCGCTCTTAAGTTGCGCTCTCAAGGGGTCTTCCAATTGAAAGAAGTCAAAAGAGCCGTCATCGAACAAAATGGCCAACTCATAATCGTTCGAATGGGAGATGAAAATTCCAAATACCCAATCATTACAGATGGTGTGGTCCAAGTAGAGATCTTAGAGACCATTGGTAAAACTGAAGAATGGCTTATAGCCGAACTCAATAAAAAAGGATTTGAAACTGTTGATGACATTTTTATCGCTGAGTACGACAAGGGCGAGATTAATGTCGTGACTTATTAAAGTTGGAAATCAGCTATTCGATAAAATAGACAAGTAAAAGGTCGTTACGAACTGTAACGACCTTTTTTCTATCTTTTAATAGTACTCCCCTTGGCGGTAGTTCCAAGAGTTGAAATGATCAGATAAGTGCATCATGATCTTGTCGATATCCAATCCCTTACGGATCACGACTGGGCAAGTATTGACAGAACGGCTACCTGCTCCTTGTTCTGGGATGAGTTTTCCTTCTGCATCAACCATAGAAACCATCACTCCTTGTTCATAGCGAGTTTCAATAGTCTTGTCTGGTTGGATAGAGGCTACATAATCATCGGCTTCAATGACCAAATCCACGGCACCTTCGATTCGCTCTCCGATTCCCTCGACTTTCCCACGATTTCCTTTACCAGATGGGTTAGCTGAAGAGGCATAAACCATTTTGCCTTCTTTTTCCCACATTTCTTTGGCGATTTGCTCACCAGCTTTACCGAATTTGATGACAAAACAGCTGGTTCCACGAACATCTGTCATGAGTTCTTCACGTCCATCGCCGAAGGCTTGTAATTTGGCATAGGCATCTTCACGCCAAGGAAGGATACAACCAAGCAAGATATCTTCATCCCAATGTTTTTGGTAGAAGGCTTCGATTTCAGGATTCAATTGCGCAAGGGCACGAAGTTCATCCATACTTCCGCAAAGAACGACACCTGGTTTGTTGCGGTTACGTTCTTTGGCTTCAAACTTGCGTTCCAAGCCAGCCTTGTCGCTGGTCATGATGATGTAGCCGACTTTGGTAGGGCAGACGATACAACCACCCTCGCCTTTAAGAATGTCAAATCCTTCTTGTGAAAGTGTTCCGTCCCATTGAATGTGTTTTGTCATAAATTTCGTCCTCTTCTATTTCTTTTTTTCTATTCTATCAAAATTCCAAAAAAGCTTCAATATATTTTCTGAAAATTCTTAATTAACTATACAATTTTTATTGCCAATAGGCGGGCCGATTCTTCTCATAAGCAGCAATCAAGTCCTCGTATTGGAGGGTAATCCCAATATCATCTAGACCGTTGAGTAATTTGTTCTTCCAATCCCCATCGATCTCAAAGCTAAATTCTCCAACAGGCGAGATGATCTTCTGCTCTTCCAAATCCACCGTTACCTCATCTGTCGGCTTCAAGCTTGCCAGCTTTTGACGAACCTCTAAAGGCTGGACTATTGGTAGCATCCCATTATTGAGTTCATTATTGTAATGGATATCTCCAAAAGAGCCGGCGATAACGACTTTAAAGCCATAATCAGCTAAAGCCCAGGCTGCGTGCTCCCGAGAAGAACCAGCCCCAAAATTGTCGCCAGTAATCAAGATGGTTGCCTTGCTGTATTCTGGTTTGTTAAAGATAAATTCTGGATCCTCGGTGTATTGATCATCCAAGTAGCGCCAAGCGTACATGAGGTATTTACCAAAGCCTTTTTTATCAATCAGCTTTAAAAATTGCTTGGGGAGGATTTGGTCGGTATCGATATTATCGTTCATCAAAGGAACCGTAGTTCCCGTATAAATGGTAAATTTCTCCATGATTCCTCCTTTTACTCAACTTCTGGCATTTGGCGCACATCGACAAAGCGACCGGCTATTGCTGCTGCAGCGGCCATTGCGGGGCTACAGAGATGGGTCTTAGCCCCAAATCCTTGGCGGTCTTCAAAGTTTCGGTTGCTAGTAGAGGCACAGTGGACGCCATCCGGCACCTTGTCTGGATTCATCCCGAGACACATAGAGCATCCTGGATCACGCCATTCAAAGCCAGCATCCAGAAAGATCTTATCCAAACCCATTTTTTCCGCTGCTCGTTTGACAGGACGGGAACCTGGAACTACGATGGCGGTTAAATTAGGGGCAATTTTCTTCCCTTCTACGAAACGGGCAGCCAGCTGCAAATCGCTGAGTCTGGCATTGGTACAAGATCCGATAAAGATATAGCCCAACTCGATGTCTGAAGCCTTTTGACCTGGTTGGAGATCCATGTAGGCATAGGCCCGTTCATCATTCATATCCCGAATTTCTGGGAAGGCTGTTTCCACGTCGACTCCCATAGAAGGGTTGGTCCCCCAGGTCACCATGGGTGCTAACTGGGATACATCGATGGTGATGACTCTATCATATGTCGCATCGTTGTCACTGACCAGGGACTGCCAATCGGCTACTGCAGCTTCAAAATCTTTTGGCATACATTCACGACCACGGAGATAGTCAAAAGTCGTCTCATCTGGATTCATAATCCCCATCTTAGAGCCGAATTCAATGGACATATTGCAGATGGTCATCCGCTCTTCCATGGTGAGGCTATCGATTGCTTCCCCTCTATACTCGACCACATGGCCAACCCCACAGGCTACGCCATAACGAGCAATCAAGGCCAAAATATAGTCCTTGGCATAAATCCCCTTCTGAGGCTTTCCAGTAAACTCGACCAAGAGTTTCTTCGGTTTAACCTGCCAGATGGTCTGAGTCGCAAAGACATGCTCCACCTCACTGGTCCCAATCCCAAAGGCAATGGCACCGAAAGCTCCATGGGTCGCCGTATGGCTGTCTCCACAGACAATGAACTTTCCAGGCTGGGTACGGCCAGTTTCAGGACCAACCATATGGACAATTCCCTGTTTTTCTGAACCATGACCTGCATGATCGATCCCAAAGTCCTTGACATTTTCAGCTAATTTATCAATTTGAGCCTTGGAAATCACATCCCGGATATCATAAATGTTAACAGTCGGGACATTGTGATCAAAGGTTCCAAAGGTTAAATCTGGTCTCCGAACCCTTCTACCAGTGTCTCTAAGCCCTTGAAAAGCCTGGGGACTGGTCACCTCGTGGATATAGTGTTGGTCCACATACATGAGTTGGGGCTGGCCTTCCTCACCGGTCACTACATGCCGTTCCCAGATTTTATCAAAAATTGATTTTCCTGCCATCCTTACCTCCATAAAGCGTAGAGTGTGTAAAGTGTGAGAAGGGTTCCTAAGAGCCAGGTGACCTTAAAATACCACTTCTGTGTCTTGTGATGAAAGAGTAGCCCTCCTATCCAGGCTCCTAGCCCTCCAACTGCAAAAGCATAAAAGAGCAAGGTCTTTTCTGGTATCCGCCAAGTATTTCTTTTGGCCTTTTCCTTATCCACTCCGTAGAGAATCCCTACGAAGAGATTCCATAGAAGGATCAAGCCAGTAATCATTCCTTTTACACTCATAAGCGTTTTATAATCTCTTCTGTCATTTCTTTTGTCGAAGCACTGCCACCTAAGTCTCTCGTAAAGATCCCTGCAGCAAGAGTCGCTTCGACTGCTTTTTCAATGCGGCTAGCATCTTCTTCTCGATCAAAACTTTCTCGCATCATCATGGCAACAGAGAGGATCATCGAGACTGGATTGGCTACTCCTTGACCTGCAATATCTGGAGCCGATCCATGGATTGGCTCATACATGCTCGGACCCGACTCTGAATGGCTAGCCGATGGCATAACCCCAAGAGTGCCAGACAAGACACTCGACTCGTCTGAAAGGATATCACCAAAGAGGTTTTCCGTCACGATGACATCAAAGCGAGAAGGATTGGTAATCATGAGCATGGCTGCTGAGTCTACCAACTGGTGCTCCAAGGTAACATCTGGGAAGTCTTGAGCCACTCGATCAGCTACTTTTCTCCAAAGTTTGGAGGTTGCGAGGACATTTTGTTTATCAATGCTGGTGACTTTCTTGCGACGTCCCCGCGCAATCTCAAAAGCCTTCCGCACGATTCGCTCCACTTCTTCAACTGAGTAGTCGTTGATATCCCGTGCTTGATTTTCTTCTAAGATATGCTCTCCGAAGTAGATCCCGCCGGTTAGCTCGCGAACCACTACGAAGTCCACACCATGGATGCGCTCCTCCTTCAATGGAGAGAGGTGCTTGAGGGAGTCGTAAATCTTGACCGGACGAATGTTGGCATAAAGGTTGAGCTCCTTACGAAGAGCTAACAAGCCTTGCTCCGGACGAATCGGTGCTTGGTCATACTGAGGACTTCCGATAGCCGCTAAGAGAATGGCATCCGCTTCCTTTGTAGCTTCTAGAGTAGAAGCTGGCAGAGGATGACCAGCCGCATCAATCCCTGCTCCCCCAAATGGATGAGCTTGGACCGAATAGTCAAAATTTGTTTTTTCTGCCACTGCTTTCAGTACGGACAGGCCAGCCTCCATGATCTCTGGTCCAATCCCGTCTCCAGCTAGGGCGACAATCTTCTTCGTCATAGTGATCTCCTTTAGGCATCTGGTAGATCACGATAGGATACAATGTGACCGATCTCTCCAGCATTCTCTTTTTGCACCAAGGTATTGGCATTGATATAGGCAATCGCTGACGCTTTCAATACGTCAAAGTCTAAACCAGAAGCATTAAAGATGGTATCCGTCGCTTCGTTTTCAACAGTGACCAGCACACGCGCTTGGGCATCAATTCCATCTGTCACCGCATCAATGGTGTAGGAAGTCAGACGAACTTCTTGGTGGAAGAATTGATCAATAGCGTTAAAGATTGCTTCCACTGAACCTTGACCTTTGGCAAGGTATTCAAGAATCTCACCATCTTCATTTTTCAGACTGACTGCTGCAGTGATACTTTCATCTTCATTGGTTGTGAGGCGAAGATCATCAAAGTGGAATCCTTCTGGATTTTCCACTGCTGTACCAGCAACTAGGGCGCGGATATCGGCATCAGTGATCTCGTGTTTCTTGTCTGCCAGAGATTTGAACTTAGCAAACAATGGCTGGATGTCTTCTTCTGTGAATTCCAATCCCAACTCATACAGTTTTTCTACAAAGGCATGGCGACCAGACAATTTACCAAGTGGAAGGCTATTGCTCTTAACCCCCACCAACTCAGGCGTGATGATTTCATAGGTAAGAGGATTCTTAAGAACTCCATCTTGGTGAATCCCAGACTCGTGTGAGAAGGCATTGCCACCAACCACTGCCTTGTTTTTAGGAATTGGAATCCCAGAGTAACGAGAGACCAACTCAGAGATGTTGATGGTTTCATTAAGGACAATCGGACTCTCCACTTGGAAATAGTCTTCGCGAATATTAAGAGCGACCGCTACTTCTTCAAGCGCCGCATTGCCGGCCCGCTCCCCGATGCCATTGATGGTTCCTTCGACACGACCAGCTCCATTCTTGACAGCGGCGAGACTATTGGCGACTGCCATTCCCAGATCATCATGGCAATGAGGGGAATAGATAATCTCACGATCTGTCTTGACATGGTCAATCAAGTATTTGAAAATAGCTCCGTACTCTGCTGGTGTCGTGAAACCGACTGTATCAGGAATATTGATGTAGCTAGCCCCTGCATCGACCGCAGTCTGGACAACTTGCAAGAGGAAATCCAATTCCGTCCGTGTCGCATCTTCGGGTGAGAATTCAACAACTTCAAACTTAGAACGCGCATAAGAAACGTGCTCTTTGATGGCTTCAAGAATTTCTTCCTTGGTCTTGTTGAGTTTAAACTCCCGGTGAATGGGACTCGTTGCGATAAAGACGTGAACTTGCGGATACTTGGCATCTTTCAAGGCTTCATAGCAAGCATCGATATCGGATTTAACGGAGCGAGCCAAACCTGTCACAGCAGTCTTGGTCAAGACCTTCGCAATCTCTTGCACAGCAGTGAAGGAATCCGGACTAGCTGCAGGAAAACCTGCTTCAATAGCAGAAATGCCCCATTTTTCCAATTGCTTGGCAATGGCAATCTTTTCTTTAATGGAGAAATTGACTCCTGGAGTCTGTTCACCGTCCCGAAGACTGGTATCTAAAAATTCAACTTTACGCATAGGGTCTCCTCTTTTCTAAACATAGTGAATAAAATAAAAACATCTCGCCAGTTACCTAAGCGAGATGTTTTGTTACTCCCGCTTGGTAAGCCAAACAGGACTAATGCTTTTGCACTAGCCCGAGTACCTCAACAACAAAGCAAATTGAATAAACTTAGCTGTTTTCATGTCTGACTTTCTCCTTTGATTGATGTCTTGTTTAGTATTTTAGCATAGGGGAAAATTAATGTCAAGAATTTTCTATAATATTCTGAATTTTTTGAATAGAAACAAAATAAAGGCGAAAGTCGCTTTCTTACTTTCGCCTGATCTTCTTATTTTTTCCTGTAGAGATCAAAGATGATTTGATCATTGTATAGATCAATGGTATTGGCCTTGACATAGAAATCCATCTCATTTTTAATCTTGGCAAGCTCGATCTTGATCGTCGCTTCTTTGCTATCAATTTTTACAAAATCAGGTAGATCCTTGTTTGTAGACAGCACCTGCATCACGGTCTTCTTAGGAAGTTTCAAGGTCCCAACTGAAAAATCCTTGAGGATCAGGAGGATACTCCCATCCTCTAGCTTACTTGGCTGGAAATAGATATAGAGCGGGTACTCCTTTCCTAAAAAGTCCATCTTCCCCTCTAGTAACATCTGTTGGTTGTCTGCATACAGTTGATAATCACTCAAATGATAACTTTTAAGCATGACCTTGATAGTTTCATTTAGTTGAGCCCTAGTTGTGGTCATACTGCCGATCTTGACATCTCCTCCTTGGCTAGGAGTCTGTAGTTGCCGGACATCCTCTCGTACCGTTGAGAAACGAGTCCATACGACTAGACTTGTTGCCAGCAAGAAACTGACCAAGCCTAGAAAGAGCCATTTCCAGATGTTAATTGGCGTTTTTTCTCGTCTCTCCTTAAAATGAGGTCCTGTGGTTGCTGGCTTAACCTTCTTCTCACTCGAACCATTTTTTCTCAGTTGCATGTATTTTCTCCAGTACGGCTTCTTTCATGATCTCATAACCAGTATTATTGGGATGGAAACTATCCTCATCATACAAGGCATCATTGGTTACAGTCTCTTTTCCTAATTCAGATTCTGTCACCCCACTCTTGCCATCAATGCCCTTATAAAGGAGGTCATTGATTGGAACAAAGTAGACGCCTTGATAGGCAGAGAGGGTCTCCTCCGTTCTTTGGTTCCACTGATCGACAAGGGTCTGCAATTCCGTTAGATCGGGGAAGTTGAGATACAAGGGATTATAGATCCCCACCACGTAAACGGGCAGATCCGGGTTGTCCTTACGGCCCAATTCGATGATCTGTTTGAGATTTTTCTCATAGGTCTTCGATGCTTTTTCAAAACGGTCCAGATCTAAGTTACTGGTATCCTCAAGAATGGCCTTTCGCAGGTCATTGCCCCCGACAGTAATGGTCAGTAACTGAGCCTTCTTCAGGTCTTTTCGAATCTCCTTTTTCTCCTGCATACGTGACAAAATTTGACCGCTCGTGTTACCAGAAACACCATAGTTGATCGCTTTGAATTCAAGACCGGATTCATTGGTCAAACTCTGAGCGAGCAGAGGGACAAAACCTCCTTGATTGGTGCTATCTCCTACGCCTTTGGTCAAGGAATCCCCAATCGCTACATAGGTGACTACCTTCTTTTTGGCACTTGTTAACGGTTTGGTCATCACTGGTTCTGCCGAAGGAAGGAGCCAATTGACCAGAAAAAAGCAGACCAGAAAAGTGACCAAACAATACAAGATCATCTCTAGTATTTTTCTACTATTCATATACTCCTCATTCGTCCAGCTTTCAATTTGACTTTCTTATTTTTAAGTCAGGTTTAGGCTTGGTAGACAATCTTGCCCTGGCAGATGGTATAGGCTACTTGTCCCTTGAGGGATTCACCGACAAACGGGGAATTGGCTGCCTTGGAAGCAAAATGATCAGACACTAAACGGTCAGCTTCCGGATCAAAAATCACAATATCTGCTGGTCCACCGACTTCCAAATAGCCCGCTTCAAAATTATATAATTTAGCGGGATTATAGGTCATTTTTTCTAAGAGTTCCATCAAGCTGAGCTCTCCTGCATGGACCAAATAGGTCAAACCAAGCGATAGAGAAGTCTCTAATCCTGTCATGCCGGAAGGAGCCTTGGTGATATCGGTTACGTTCTTTTCATCCGCATGATGGGGCGCGTGGTCCGTTGCGATTACGGTAATGACTCCTGACTTCAAGCCTTCGATGACTGCACGACGGTCCTCTTCCCAACGAAGAGGCGGATTCATCTTGGCATTGCTTCCCTTAGACAGCAAGAGGTCTTCAGTCTTAGAGAAATGCTGAGGAGCTACTTCTGCTGTAACAGGAGCACCGATCGCTTGGGCAAACTCGACAACCTTGACACTCTCAGCTTTAGAGAGGTGTTGGATGTGGAGGTGGCCACCTGTCGCGTGAGCAATCATAGCATCACGCGCTGCCATAGAGTATTCTGCCACACCAGTGGCTCCGCAAACCTTGAAGTGCTCCCGAGCAATGTGCTCATTGAGTCCCAGAATGCCGTTCAACTCTGGATCTTCTTCATGGAGACTAATGAAGGTCCCCAGACGTTTGGCTTCTTCCAAGGCCTGACGGACTACCTTGGTACTTTGCAACGGAATCCCATCATCTGAGAAACCAACAGCTCCAGCTTGTAACAAACCTTCAAAGTCAGTGAGATGTTGACCATCAAAGTTCTTTGTAACCGTCGCTACGGTTTTAACATGGATGGCTTCCTTAGCAGCAGAATCCAAGACTTCTTTTAAGGTCACGACATCCGAAATAGTTGGAGTGGTATTGGCCATCATGACAACTGTGGTAAAACCACCAGCTGCAGCAGCCAGAGCTCCAGTGTGAATATCTTCCTTGTGGGTCTGACCTGGTTCCCGGAAGTGAACGTGAATGTCTACCAAACCTGGCGCTACCACCTTGCCACTCGCATCGATAACTTGGGCTCCCTCATAAGAAAGAGATGGACCTATTTCCACAATTTTCCCCTGATCTACCAAAAGATCACATACTTGGTCCAAACCAGTTTTCGGATCCATTACCCGACCATTTTTAATGACTAACATCTTCTACTCCTTTATTCATAGAAATCAACATGGGTCTCTAGCAAGCGATCCCCATCATAGCGGAACATAGCTGAAAAGAAGGGTTTATCCTCCAAGAGCCACTCAACAAAGGTGTGGTCCCCCTCCCAAGTTGGCTTACTTAAGACTTGATCATAAGGCACCCACTCCAGTGTCCCCTCGTTACACTCGATGAGTTCCCCTTCAAACTCTGTCACCTTGAAGACATAGGTGTACCAGTCTAGATCGGGAGTAAATTCAGGGAAGGTGATAATTCCTTTTAGAACTGGCTTAGCAACTAGACCCGTTTCTTCAAGAATTTCTCTAGCAGCACATTCTTGAGGAGTTTCCCCGCGTTCTAATTTTCCACCAACCCCGATCCACTTGCCTTCATGGACATCATTGGGCTTTTTATTGCGATGAAGCATCAAAAACGCTTCTCCATTATCGATATAGCAAATTGTAGCTAACTGTGGCATTATTTCTTCTTTCTATTTTCCTAACTTCGCAACCAATCAATCGGCTCGCGACCCATCTCCGTTAAATAAGCGTTAGCCCTTGAAAAAGGACGGGAGTCAAAGAAACCGCGATAGGCCGATAAGGGACTGGGATGGGCACTTTCAATAATCAAGTGTTTGCTTGCATCAATCAAAGACTTCTTCTTCCGAGCATAGGCACCCCACAGAATAAAGACAACATGCTCCTCCTCTTGGCTGACTAGGCGAATAACTGCATCTGTAAACTCTTCCCAAATCAGGCCAGCGTGCCCATTGGCTTGCCCAGCAGGCACTGTCAGACAGGCATTGAGTAAGAGAACCCCTTGCTCTGCCCAAGGCGTCAAATCATGGGAAGTTTTAACCCCCACATCTTCCAACAACTCCTTTAAAATGTTTTGCAAGGATGGAGGTGCTGGGATGTCATCCGGTACAGAAAAGCTAAGTCCCTGTGCTTGACCAGGACCGTGATAGGGATCCTGACCCAGAATCACGACCTTAACCTCTTCCAGATTCGTTGTCTTTAAGGCCTGAAATACCTTTTCACGAGGCGGATAGATTGTCCCTGATGCATAGACCTGGTCTAAAAATTGATTAATTTGCTTAAAGTAGCCCTCTGGAAGCTGCTCCTTAAGCAATTGGTGCCAACTTGAATGCTGCATGCTATCTCCTTACATATGGGTTTCTGAAGAGCCTTTGCTAGCGAGAAGCCATTTCTTTGGGCGATCCGCTAGACCAATTGAAGCTAGTAAGAGAATTTGTGGTAAAAATTGAATAAGGTAGCGAGTTTTTCCACCTTCAAAGATGGTCAAAAAGAGGAGTCCACCAAATACAGCTAATGACAAGAAGTGGATATCATCCTCTTCTCTTTTCTTCAGATAGACAAGGACCAGGCCAGCTGCCATGATGATCCAAATGACTTGTTTAAGGAACTCATAATATTTGTATTGAGGACGATCCGTACTCAAGAAGTAGGTCCGAACCCACTTAGCAAAGGGGAAATTCTTAGTGTAGCGCTCGTAAAGAGGATTGATAACGGGAGTCTTCTCATACTCCACATCCCGATAGAGCCAACCAAGTGTCCCTTCTGCCACCGTCAAGGATTGCTTGGTATAAAGGTGTCCCAGGAGTCCAATCGGGCCATATTCCTTCAAGCGCCGTTTGATTTCTTTAATGATATATTCGTTCTTGAACATCCCATTATTGTACTCATCTCGCTTATCTTCGTCGACATATTTCAAGAGCCCCTCTTTCATATCTGCTTGGTTATGACCAATATCCGTCAAGCCCAGGTTAATAAACAAGAGAGGACCCTTGGCCAGACCTTCCCCTTCGAGAATAGGAACTGCTGTTTGGTGTTTGACAGCTGTATTAAGGGCTCCATAGACCAGACCAGTTGATAAAAGGGTTAAAGCAAAGACTTTACCAAAGACCTTCCACTGCTCTTTAAAGAAAAGAACCATCCAAAAGGCTATCACGACAATAATGGTCGTCGGACGAATAAGCATGGTCAGACCTGATAATAGTCCAAATAACAAGGAGGTTTTCCATTGTGCACCACTGTCGCCCCCTTTTAAGAGATCCAAGGCTAGCCCTAATTGCAAGGCGATGAGAGGAAGAGGCGGAATATCAGTGTACATGGAGTAAAAATAAGGGGAATAACAGATTAAGGCCACATAGAGGGTATACACCCAATCTGCCACTTTTTGGTCATAATGTTTTAGTCCTAAACGATACAAGAGGATAGCTCCTGCATTCACAAAAACCATGTTGAGAACTTGCATGACCCAGAGGCCTGCTCCACCAAAGATTTGGTAGAAAAAGCGTTCGTACAAGAACAAGGGAAGGTTATTGGGATTCCGACTCAGGTAGCTTGAGATAGAGGACTCTTTTAGAAGGCTAAAGGCTCCCGTATAGACCACCGCAGCATCCCGACGAATCAACAATTCTGCAGATAGCATAAAAACAATCTGAACCAGAATTGCTCCCAGCATAAATCCTGTCTTATGTTTCATCAACCAGGCAAAGGCTCTTTTGAGGTAGGAGCGACCAACATAAGCTAGGAGGAAGACAAGTCCCCCAACTACAAGTCCCCATCCCGAAATATCTTTTAGGTAGACGACACTAATGATAAACCAGTGTACCATCAGGAACAACATGACCAGATGGAGAAAGCCAAATAAGACTTTTTTACTTTTTACTAACATAGCTCCATTATAGCAAAAAAATAGGGATTTCGCTGGATTCTATCGGCTCTCCATCAAATAGAGGACTTCAGTTTGGATGGTGAAGCCAAGGCTTAGATAAAGACACAGGGCTACTTGATTCTCTTTTTCAACGACAATCTGAAATTGCTGCTCCATTTCTGCAGCCATCTGATTCATCACACTTCGTAAGAGATAGCGTGCGTACCCTTTGCGAAGATGATCCGGGTCAACGGCTAATCCGAAGAAATAGGTCGTACCCTGAGATAGATCCACCGTAACAGAAGCAAGGACTTGCTCTTGGTCAAGTAAGACAAAGAGACGGGTATCCTCCCCCTCTAAGGACTCAGTCGCATACTTGAGGGCATAGTCAAGATCTGTCTCAAAAGCCTTAGATTGAAAGCGAGCAATCTCTGGGAGAATGGACTCCTCAGCTTCCAACACCATCAGCCCTACTCTCTTCTCATGGTCAGTGACTTGACAAGGTGCATCCAACCACAGTTCGTGGTCTTCCTCATCTGCCTCCACTAAATGAAAATGGCTAAGTAACTCTGGGTGCTGGTCCAAAAAGCGAAGTTCTGATACATACAAGCGGTTTTCTAGCTGAAAGTCCTTGGCCAAGTCCATAAAGTCTTCCCATAAGGAACGAGCAATCCCTTGTCTACGAAAAGAAGGTGTCACAAAGAGCTGAACCTCAGCTTCTTTGGGTTCATCCGCATAGATGGACAAAAATCCTACCAGCTGTCCCTCCACCAATGCAAGGATAAATGCTGGCATCGTAGGATCATCATTATAGAGATTGTCCAAATAAGGCAAGCGATAGGTATGGTCATTTTGGTGACAGGCTCTCACAAGCTGCTCACACTGCTTCTTTTCTTCTAGACTCAGACGAGTGCGTCTTTCAAGCTTCATTATTTTTCCTTCCTTTACAAAACAAAAGGAGAGCCAAGTGTTGGCCCTCCTCCATTATACTTTAGTCTTGCCAGGTTTCTTGGTTTTCCTTGAAACGGCGTAACAGTTCCAAACCTTCAGAAGTGATGTAACCTTGTTCTTCAGCCAAATGGATCAATTCTGTGTAGTTAGACAAGGTTTCAAGTTGAACGCCAGCTTCCGCAAATTTCTTATCGGCTTTCTCCAATTGGTAGGTGAAAATAGCCACCACACCAAGGACATCTGCTCCTTCGCGCTTCGCAGCTGCGACAGCCTCCAAAACAGACCCACCAGTAGAAATCAAGTCTTCCACTACGACCATCTTTTGACCTTGTGGTACACGGCCTTCAATTTGGTTACCAGCACCGTGGTCTTTTGGTTTGCTACGGATGTAGGCAAATGGCAAATTCATCTTGTCCGCAATAATAGCTCCGTGAGGAATCCCAGCAGTTGCCGTTCCAGCAATCACTTCTACTTCAGGGAAAGCTTCCTTGATTTTGTCCACGAAGCCATTCTCAATCAAAGTACGAGTTTCTGGATAAGCAAGGGTCACACGGTTATCCGTATAAATAGGGGACTTAATCCCAGAAGCCCACGTAAAAGGCTCTTCTGGTTTCAAATAAACAGCTTCAATTTTTAGAAGATGGCTGGCAATATCTTTAGCTAATGACATGATAACTCCTTTTCACGATTTTAATCGAATACGAATTAAATCAATGATTTATTTTTAAACGACTGTACAGGTTAGTGAATAGTTCAGGGAAGGCCCTATCGGACTTAATTATTCCGACGATCTCAGAAGAGAAACGATAATTTTCTCTTCTGAGATCTAGTGAAGGCGTTAGGGAAGGCCCCGTCGGGCTTCCCGTAGAGCTACAAAAGTTTCACTTTTAGTAGCAATTAGTGTTCCGACGATTATGAGAATAAAACGATACTTTTTATTCTCATAATCTAGTGAATAGTTTAGGGAAGGCCTTATCAGGCTTCCCGTAGAACGTCTTGAAGCACAGCTTCTTAGACGTTCTTAACTATTCCATTGTCTCTTAATCTCATGGTAAGCGTCCCATGGATTTTCAGCTTGGATAATTGGACGTCCAACAACAATGTAGTCAGAGCCAATTTTATGGGCTTCTTGTGGGGTCATGACCCGTTTTTGGTCACCAATTTCTGCTCCTGCAGGACGGATCCCTGGGGTCACACAAACAAACTCTTCTGATGTAGCTTTCTTGATCAAATCTACTTCATGGGCTGAGCAGACAACGCCATCCAAGCCTGCTTCTTGCGCCTTACGGGCATAATTAACTACTGATTCTTGGACAGTGGTTTGGATGTTTTGGCAATCACGCATGTCTTCTTCACTGGTAGAAGTCAATTGAGTCACCGCTACCAACTTAGCTCCTGGTCCAAGTGCTTTTTTGGCTTCGCGCATCATCTCTACACCACCTGCTGCATGAACTGTCACCATATCCACACCAAAGGTGCCTAGGACAGACATGGCTGACTTAACCGTATTTGGGATGTCGTGCAATTTTAAATCCAAAAAAATGCTATGGCCACGACCTTTCAGATAGTGAACAATTTCTGGGCCGACTGCATAGAAAAATTCCATTCCGATTTTTACAAACAGTTTTTCATCTTCTGGGAAATGTTCTAGAAAGTTTTTGACATCTTCAAAAGCTGGAAAATCAAGGGCGATGATGGGACGTTCTTCACGCATGGGTTTCTCCTTTTTATGGTTGACATTTTTTCCACAAAAAAACCTTGCCCGAGGCAAGGTTACACGAAAATTAGGTAGTATCTACCCTGATTCACCGTCTAGACCTTAGGAGCCTCTCAGGACTACTTTAAAGGTTTTTCTACATTGTAGTACGATATGAAAGAAAAGTCAAGAAATAATCGAAAAACGTTCGGATTCAGTCTGTCTTTTCGGATTAGACTAGTATGAGTCCTTGATCATAACAAAAAACTTGACATATTACCGATTTTCCTGTAAGATATTTTCTATGCTGAGTAAGGGTTGTTTTAGTTGTAACTTACTCAGTAGCCTGTTGGAGTTGTAGCCAGCAGGCGTTTTTTATTTTCTTGATAATCCTTATAATAGATTTTCTCGGACATGCCGACGCAAATCTTCCAAGCTAGTTATTCCATACTGATCCATGACCTTTGGTAATTCTTGGATAATGGTCGGACAAGCATATGGATCTGTAAAGTTAGCAGTTCCGACTCCGATTGCAGAGGCACCAGCAATAAACATCTCCAGGGCTGCTTCTGCTGAATCCACACCACCCATGCCAATAATTGGCAGTTTGGTCGATTGGGCTACTTGGCGGATGAGTTTCAAGGCTACTGGGAAGATAGCTGGACCTGACATACCTCCGGTGCCATTGGCAATGATGGGCTTGCCTGTCTTGAGGTCAAAGCGCATCCCGACCAGCGTGTTGATCATGGTCAAGCCACTCGCTCCTGCATCTTCTGCAGCCTTGGCGACTTGAGTAATGTCCGCAACACTAGGTGTTAATTTGACATAGACAGGGACGGAGGAAGCTTCTACCGCTGCTTTTACTGCATCATAAGCCAACTCTGGAACCTGTCCGATTAAGAGGCCATTGTTGCCATGATCTACGTTTGGACAAGAGATATTGAGCTCGATGGCCTTGACATTTGGCGCTTGCGAGATCTTGCCAGATACCGTGGCATACTCTTCATTGGAGAAGCCAGCTACATTGGCGATAATCGGTAGATCTGGATAATGCTGAGCCAACCAAGGGAGTTTCTCTGCTAGTACCACGTCGACGCCAGGATTTTGGAGCCCAATGGCATTGAGCATGCCTGCAGGAGTCTCAGCGACACGGGGAGTCGGATTTCCAAAACGAGGCTCAGCTGTCGTTGCCTTGATCATAATGGATCCTAATATGTCTAAATCATAGTATTTGGCATATTCCTGACCAAAGCCAAAACAGCCGGAAGCTGGAATGATGGGGTTTTTTAAGTCTAATCCTGGTAAGGATACAGCTAATCGATTACTTGTCATACTTTCCTCCCTACATCACAATCGTACCGGTTTCAAAGACCGGTCCGTCTTCACACACGCGCTTATTAGCTGCTTGGCTCTCATTTTCCAGATGCACTACACAGGCATAGCAAGCACCCATCCCACAAGCCATACGCGATTCCATAGAAATGTAGGCGCGGGGATGGTCATGGAATTTGGTATTGACATATTTGAGCATGCCAGGTGCTCCACAAGAATAGATAGCGTCAAACTCCTGGTCCATCTGATCAATGACCGTAGAAACATAGCCCTCAGTGCCATAAGAACCATCGTCTGTTGTAATGGTGACTTGGCCGTACTGCTTCAATTCTTCTTCGAGAATAACCGCTTCTTTATTGGCAAATCCAAGAACAGAATGGACTTCTACTCCCTGATCATGTAGCTGTTTAGCCACTTGGACCAAAGGAGGTACTCCAATCCCGCCACCGATGATCAAGGCACGCGCCCCTTGACCAAGACCTTTTAGGTCAAAGCCATTTCCTTGAGGACCCATGACACTGAGGAAGCTACCGACAGGCAAGTGAGAAAAGATGGCTGTCCCTCCCCCTTCTACCCGATAGATGAGGCGACAGGTCTGGCTGTCTGGATAAATCTCTGAGATGGAAATAGGACGACGGAGGAGTTTAGAGTCATCCGGTACACGGATATGGAGAAACTGCCCCGGTAGCATCTGCTCCACCATTTCCCCCTTCAAGACCATTGAAAAAATCCGTGGCGCAATCTCTTCTTGAGCGATTAACTCCATGTCTTCCATCATGATTTTTCCAAACCGTTTCTTACAGCTGTCACTGACCATTGGTTTCCTCTTCTTTCTTCCAGCAAAAAAGACCTCGCAAAAGCAAGGTCCTACAAATGATCAGCTAGACTCGGTCCGCTGATCTTTTTTCTGTCTTTCCTTGCAGGCCTCTCTGGACCCCTTAAAGGTTAAATTTGTCTCATTATATCGCTCTCCTTGTCGCTTGTCAAGTAGAAGCCCGATGGCTCCGCTCATTTCCCATCTGTCTCAGGAGAAAACCCTTCTGGTACCGGTGGGATATACTGTAAAGCGATGCGATTTTCTGGCTTGCGATCGACCAAGTAGAGAACCAACAAAAAGATCCATTCCAGGGGCTTCATCAGATAGTAAATGACATCCATGGCCCATTTCTTCTTGATATGTTTGGCAAAGGGATAGCCATAGCGGTCATAATTACGACGTAGGAAACGATGGAAACCTGGCGTCTTTTCTTCTAGCACCTGCTCAAAGGCATTGGCAATACAGAGCTGGCGATTCACCACAACAGGATGACCGTGCCGGACTCCCATCCGTTGGGGCTTGACAACTTTTTCATGGCCACCAGCCGCAACCGTACAGAGATAGTGCTCATCCATGATGAGATTCTGAGGAGGGATCTTTTCCGAGAAGGTCCAATCTGCCGTATTGGTCCAGGCCTTGACCAAGCTATCAGGACGTTGACCAAAGAGCATGAGAACCATGACCAATACTGCTAACAAGGGGAGAGCAAAGACGACTGCCAACCAAGGCCAGTGTTTGGATTGGTGGAGGATCAGGTGAAAGCGCTGGAGAATTGGATTGTCATAGACCCTAATGGGATCAGCACCCTCCCACTCCTTCATCCTGGTCCGCAAGAGACTAATAGAATAAACCAACAAGAAGACCGTATGACAACCGATGACTTGTAACTGGATGTCAAATACCGCTAACAATACCAATCCCATCAATATCCCACTAATACAAAAGATATTTAAAAGTGGAGACAAGGAATTGGCATCTCGGTAAGAATAAATGACCAGAGCTAGGAAAGAAATCAGTGCCAAAGCAAGAATCGTCGGGAGAGCCTCCGACCAAATCATGGTATGCTTCTGCTCATTGATGAGCTGTTTGGTCCAATCATAATCTGTCAAATCCTTTACCAGATAGATGACGAAGGATTCCAGAATACAGCCAAAGACTCCTATCCAAAGGATCACAAAGTACTTGCGATTATTGACCCTTCGTTTAATTTTTTCTTCTTCTTTCTCTTCATAGACACCGACCAGTTCCTTTTCTAAGGTCTGGGCCTGAATCGTAGACCAGCGAGAAATAACATACAAAATCACAAAGATATTGGGAACAAAATAACTAACCCCTAGGGCATGAACAAGAATTGTAACACTGTATATTGCGACTCCAAAAATAGCATTCCAGAAACCCAAAGATTGGATATTTCCCGGTAAGCTCCCTAGAATTAGAAAGACGTACAAACCAAGAAAGATCAGTAAATTGGTCATAAAGTTTATCTTTACTAAACTGGCAAAAAATTTGGTCTCCAGTTCCTTATTCCATTTTTTGTACCAGAAAACGATTTTCTTCATCACATCTCCTCCATCATTTCCCTCATTTTATCAAGCTACAATCAATCCTTCAATTCTAAACCTGTTTTATAGGGAAAAATCCTTCTAGAGACTGATACTAGCTGGGATTTTCTGTCAAAAATATGTTAAAATATAAGCATGAGAATCCAACAATTACATTACATTATCAAAATCGTCGAAACAGGCTCTATGAATGAGGCGTCCAAGCAACTCTTCATCACCCAGCCAAGTTTGTCCAATGCTGTGCGGGACTTGGAAAAAGAAATGGGAATTGATATCTTCATCCGTAATCCCAAAGGAATTACTCTGACCAAGGATGGGATGGAGTTCCTTTCTTATGCTCGTCAAGTCGTCGAGCAGACCCAACTCTTAGAAGAACGCTATAAAAATCCAGTAGCCAATCGGGAGCTATTTAGCGTATCCTCCCAGCACTATGCCTTCGTAGTCGAAGCCTTCGTCTCTCTCCTCAAGAAAAGCGATATGGAGAAATACGAGCTCTTCCTACGGGAGACCAGAACCTGGGAAATCATCGATGACGTCAAGAACTTCCGTAGTGAGATCGGTGTCCTCTTCCTTAATGGCTATAACCGGGATGTCCTCTCCAAAATGCTGGATGACAGCCACCTCAAGGCAACCCACCTCTTCACTGCCCAACCTCATATCTTCGTCAGCAAGACTAACCCTCTAGCTAACAAAGAGGTGGTGAAATTAGAAGATCTAGAAGACTTCCCTTATCTCAGCTACGACCAAGGGACCCACAACTCCTTCTACTTCTCAGAAGAGATCCTCTCCCAAGAGCATCACAAGAAGTCCATCGTTGTCAGTGACCGTGCCACCCTCTTCAATCTCTTGATTGGTCTGGACGGCTACACCATTGCGACCGGTATCCTTAACAGCAACCTCAACGGAGACAATATCGTCTCCATCCCGCTAGATATCGATGACCCAATCGAGCTGGTCTACATCCAACACGAGAAAGCCAGCCTCTCTAAAATGGGTGAGAAATTTATCGAATACTTACTTGAGGAAGTCCAATTTGATAAATAAGAACTAACCAGTTACACAAGCACAATAAAACACCTGAAACAAGTGGGTTTCCACTTCTCTCAGGTGTTCTTTTATTGTCTTAATTTTGAAAATACTTGGCCAATCTTCCCTTCGATGACCAGGTCTGCTTTCTTGTCCTGTGGGATGTTGGTCTTATTGATGACGACCAGCTTCTCCCCTTGGAAATACTGGATCAGGCTGGCTGCTGGGTAGACGACGAGGGAGGTACCACCGATAATCAGTAGATCAGCCTCTTGGATGGCTTTGGCTGATTGGCTAAAGACGTCCATATCTAGAGGTTCCTCGTAGAGGGTTACATCCGGCTTGACCACCTTACCACAATCGAGACAGTGTGGAACAGGCCCTTCCAAAGCTAGAAAAGCCTCTAAATCATAAAAGCGCTGGCAACCGGTACAGTAATTACGGTCGGCACTACCATGGAGTTTCAAGACTTTTTTAGACCCTGCCATTTCATGGAGACTATCAATATTTTGCGTCACGACTGCTTTGAGTTTACCAGTTTCTTCCAGCCAAGCCAGATAGCGATGAGCTGCATTGGGCTTGGCATCTGGATAGAGCAGGTACTTCTTGTAAAAGTCGAAAAAGTCCTCTGGATAACGCTCAAACATGGTATGAGAGACCAGTTGCTCAGCCGTAAAATGCCGACCCAAGGTGACACTATAGACCCCATCTGAGCTACGAAAGTCTGGAATATTGGACTCCGTTGAGACGCCAGCCCCACCAAAGAAGACAATCTTTTGACTCTGATCAATGATGTCTTGCAATTCTTTCAGTTTATCCATGTCTTCCTCCTTACAAGAGTGCCTCGATAACAGCATTGGCCTGATCGAAATAAAAAGGATCTGGCTGGTAAACAATCCCCGTCTCCTGAGCCAAGCTGACCAAGAGCTCCATAAAATGCTTGGAAGAGAATCCAGTCGTCCGGTGCAATTCTTCCTCATCAAAGGGTTTGATCAAGTGAGCTAGAGGATTGCGGACAGATTTCTCCAACTCCCGCAGTTGCTTGGCCGCATCCTTGGAGGAATCTGGCAAGTCCAAGAGTAAGATCAACTCCGTTAAACTGGACGAATTGACCGCACTCTCACTATGGAATTGTTGCAAGGCTGGATTGTCAGAGGCCCGGATCTTGTCAAACTTCCAATGGTCATAGCTGGACTCTTTGGAGTTGTGAATGTAGTCCGCAATATTAGGGATCTGCAACTCAATCAAGCGCATAAAGATCCGATAAATAGCTGGGCTCACCGCACGAACGAAGTCGATGATCTGATCATTGCGAAGTTTGGCCTCTAGGTCGTAAAGGTAGTTAGCCAACTGTTCCTCTTCTGGGTCCTCATGCCAAAAAAGCTGAAAACCTGTCGCTTCTAGCAAGTCAGTTTTCAACTTTGGGTTCATGATTGGTCGGATATTGAGCTCTCGACGCTCTGCCATTAACTGCAATAAGGTCAAGACCAGCTCTGGCACGCTCTTCTGCTTCTTAGCAGAGCGTAGGGCCCGACTATACTGGTAGGTCTGAAGGTCGTAGAGCCACTCATCATGAAGGTATTCTGTCATTAGTCCGCGATCAAGGTCTCAAGACCAACTTTCATCATGTCAGTGAAAGTATTTTGACGTTCTTCTGCAGTCGTATCCTCATCTGGATTGACCAAGCTATCAGAAATGGTCATGATGGCAAGGGCATCCACATGGTGTTGAGCAGCAAGATAGTAAAGAGCCGCTGCTTCCATTTCCACAGCTTTCACGCCCCATTTACCAAGCTCCAAGTTCTTTTCAAAGTAGTTTGAATAGAAGACATCAGAAGACAAGACATTACCAACGTGAGTGGTCATGCCGAGGTCTTTGGCAATGTGGTAGGCTTTATCTAGCAAATCAAAGCTAGCGATTTGTGGGAAATCGTATTGAGGCCAGTCGTTACGGATGATGTTTGAGTTGGTTGCGGCAGCTTGCGCCAAGACCAATTCACGGACGTGGACATCGCCATTCAAAGAACCAGCTGTACCCACACGGATCAATTTCTTCACACCGTAGTCCACGATCAACTCACGCGCATAGATGGAGATGGATGGCATCCCCATCCCAGTGCCCATGACAGATACACGATGACCCTTGTAAGTACCTGTGTAACCAAACATGTTACGGACTTCGTTAAAACATACAGCATCCTCAAGGAAATTCTCAGCGATAAATTTCGCACGAAGAGGATCTCCAGGAAGGAGAATTTTATCAGCAATTTCACCTTGCTTAGCAGCAATATGGATAGACATAATTAAGATATAAAGGGCGACAGAGAACAAAGTAAAAATAGGAAACTGACGACGCATCGCAGATGCTAGACAGTTTATCTTTTTTACACAGTTCTCCACCCGTATTCAGTTCAGCGAATACGGTTAACCCATCCTTTCTTTTTTTATTGAGTAATTAGGAGAGCTTTCCGCTCGTGTTCAAATCAGAACACATGCTCTACCTTTCTTTTTTATATTTATTTTGTTAATGAATCCAAAAACGCAAAGAGTTTGGCATTCATTTCTCGATAATCGTAAGATCGAATGGCTTGAGGGTTTTGAACAAAGGTCAATTTTTGACTTTGTTCTTCTATGACATCTTCACCGTCCGCAGAAATCAGGAGATTAATTGCTTCTGGATCAAATTCCAAGTGGGCTTGGAAGGCATAATGTTTCGGACTGAAGCGAATCATCTGACGTGGACAACCTTGACTGGTCGCAAGAACGACAGCATCTTCTGTCAATCCTGGCATATCACCATGCCAGTGACCGGTTTCAAACGTTTCTCCAAAATCACCTACATGCGGATCTGTGAGTCCTTCAGGCGTCAAGGTCACAGGATAAACCCCAATCTCGCGCTCAGGACTGTGCTCATACTTCGCTCCATAGGCAACAGACAGAAGCTGGGCACCAAGGCAGACGCCAACAATATAACGATCTGCCTCGATGGCCTTTTGAATCAGCTCGATTTCTGCCTGAGGATCGTAGTATGGAAAAGCTTCTCGATCTTCATCCGGTGATTGAGGTCCTCCCATGACGATCAAAAAGTCGATCTCATCCACTGTCTCTGGTAGAGCTTCATTCTCATAGACTTTAGTCGTGGTCACTTGATGGCCACGCTCCTGTGCCCATTTTAGATAAGCACCCGGCACTTCAAAGGTTTCATGCAGTACAAAATGTACCTTCATCGTTTCTTCTCCCATCTCTTTCGAATCACGTATGACAGACCAGCCGCAAATACAAGCGGGATTGTCAAACTCCAAGTTTGGCCTGTAAATCCAAGGCTCAGGGCAATGGCTGTCAGAGGAGCTTTTAAGGTCGTACCTAAAAAGACTGTCGCTCCGAGTAACATCCCTAGAGCAGGATCCAAATGAATCCCAAGGACTGTCAAAAGCAAGATCACTAGGTAGCCAGATCCAATCCCTAAGGCAAATGATGGTGTCAAGGTTCCCCCATAAGCACCATTACGCAAGAGGAGATAAACCAGAAGTCCCTTCACTACAAGAGTCAGAGGAAGATAAGGAATCGACTGGCTAGACAAGAGGGCTTGCGCCAGTACCTGGCCATTTCCCATAAAGATAGGCAAAAAGGCTACTAGGCTACCCAGCACTAGAAAGGCTAGAGGAAGAGCCCAAAGAATCGTCCCATCCTTCCGCCGTTTGTGACTAGCCCGCTTGGCGAGGAAAGCAAAGATCAGAGCCAAGGGAGTGACCAAGAAAGCAATCACAATAGCCTGTAAGAAACTGTTAGCCGACCATGAAACTGCGAACAGGTGATAAATGGCCTCCTGACCAACGATGGGACGAGCGACCCAGGTGGCCAGATAAGTACTGGTCAAAACCAGCAGAAGATTCTGCCAACTGTAGGCGAGTCCCAAAGTCTCAAAGACGAACAAGCTACTGGCAAAGGGGACCTGATAGACCGCAGCCAAACCAGCTCCAGCCCCACAGGCAATCAAGACTTTTCGCTCTTTGAGAGCTAGTGAGAATCCCTTCGCCAAGCGACCAGCTAGAAGAGCCCCGACCTCACGTGGGGCTCCTTCTTTTCCGACCGATGCACCTGCTCCGACAATCGCAACCTGCATCCCTGCATGAAGGAGGTGGGGGAAGGGCGCTGGTTCCCTGTCTCCAGCTAGGTCAATTTGCTGGCGAATAGACAGAATCTTATGACGCCTTTGCAGGACATACCAGAAGCCAGCTGCCAAGCACCCAGTCACACATAAGACCAGAAATCTACGGAGATCTCCAGCTTCTTGAAATATCTGAAGTAAATCTGAACTAGCTTGGCCAAAGGCCAGCCCTTGCACCCCTTCTAGTAGATAATGACAGGCAATGCCGACCAGACCCGTCCCGATCCCTAATGATAAGGTAGCTAGAAGCACCCTCAGTCCGTAGGGCAGACTTTGGAGTCGTACTTTCATTGGATTAGAGTTCAGCAAGAATCGCTTTTAGCAATCCTTTAAAGTCACCTTTGACACGTTCTGTCACTTCTACGACTTCTTCGTGGTTGAGCTCTTCTTGGAAACCAGCCGCAAAGTTGGTAATACATGAAATACCAAGAACTTTCAAACCAGAGTGAGCAGCAACGATGACTTCAGGAACAGTTGACATACCGACAGCGTCTGCTCCAAGAGTCTTATATGCACGGATTTCAGCTGGAGTTTCATAGGTAGGACCTGTCACACCGATGTAAACTCCATCATCCAATTTAATACCCAATTTGTCCGCTACTCGATGAGCAGTCTCGCGGTATTCTGGAGTGTAAGCTTTGGACATATCAGGAAAACGTGGACCAAAGTCTTCCAAGTTTTCACCGATCAATGGGTTTTGACCTGTCATGTTGATGTGGTCAGTGATAGCCATCAAGGTACCTGGTCCATATCCGATACCACCAGCAGCGTTGGTGACAAGAACCCCTTCACATCCCAAAACTTTCATGACACGAACTGGGAAAGTCACCACTTCTAATGGGTTTCCTTCGTAGAAGTGGAAACGTCCTTGAAGGGCCAAGACTTTACGTCCAGCTAGATCACCATAAACCAATTTACCAGCATGTCCGACTACTGTTGATTGACCCCAGTTTGGAATGTCAGAGTAGTCTACTACGACGGCATTTTCGATTTCCTCAGCCAATTCTCCAAGACCTGATCCAAGGATCAAACCAAACTCAGGAGCTTCGATTCCTTTGCCCTTCAAAAATGCTGCTGTTTCATTGATTTTTGCTAATAATGTCATTGTGTTCCTCCTATTATTTCTTAAGTAATGCACCGATTTTGTCAAAGGTGTTGGAGTTGCGAATAGTCATCTGGCGATAGAAAGGCATCTTCATCAGATGTTTGTGGTAGGCCGTTTTAGCATAGCTTGCTTCTGAGAATTTCCCCCAGAAAACCGCTACCTTGCCAAAGTGGAGCACTTCTTCTCCTAGCTTCAAAGCCAGCAGCTTCTCTTCTACGGATTCCCTATCCAAGCCCTCGGTGTAAAAGAGGACATCCTTGCGGGCCATCTCTTCTGTCCACCAGTTCGGCAAGTTCGCACATTCTGCTTCATAGTCTTCTCGACTCAGGAGAGAAAAGCGCTGTATGAAAGGATAGTAGGTTTCAAAGAAGGTCGACAGCTCCTCCACTAACTGAGTCCGGGGAAGATCCGTCGTAAAGAAGATATTGCCACTATTGATGTAGGTTTCCACTTGGCCGAGGCCTAGATCCGTCAATTGCTGACGCAGATCCGCCATGACCACCTTATTCTTGCCGCCAACATTGATTCCTCTTACGAGTAAGGCAAAACGCGTCATCTTAGACCAATTTATCTAAGAAGCTTTCACCGATCATGGCTTTCTCCACACCGAAGTTGTCCGCCACTGTCGCTGAGATATCCGCAAAGTGTCCAACTGGGATCAAGCCACTACCTTTGAAGGATGGGCTGTAAGCCAAGAATGGGATGTATTCACGCGTATGGTCTGTACCAGCGTAAGTTGGGTCATTTCCGTGGTCAGCCGTGATCATCAAGAGGTCATCTTCACGCATCGCTGCGATGATTTCTGGCAAGCGCTCGTCAAACTCATGCAAGCAATCACGGTAACCATGTGGATCACGACGGTGTCCATAAAGGGCATCGAAGTCTACCAAGTTAGTGAACGAGAAGCCATGTTTAAAGTCTTCTGATTTCATAGCCTTGATCAAGTTGTCAATACCGTGGCTGTTTGATTTGTTATGGCCCATATCGTGGTTGATACCAGCGCCGTTGAAGATATCGCTGATCTTACCAACTGAGTAAGTATCGATACCAGCTTCATTCAATTTATCCAAAACAGTTGGCGCAAATGGTGAAACAGCCAAGTCACGACGGTTAGCCGTACGTGTGAAGTTTCCTGGCTCTCCAACATAAGGGCGGGCGATAATCCGTCCTAGAAGTGCTGGACGTTCCAACGTAATAGAACGAGCATATTCACAGATACGGTAGAGTTCATCCAAAGGAATGATGTCTTCGTGAGCTGCGATTTGAAGAACTGGGTCAGCCGATGTATAGATGATCAACTCGCCAGTTTCCATTTGGCGTGGTCCGAAGTCATCGATGACCGCTGTACCAGAATAAGGTTTGTTAGCTTCGCGGATGACCTTACGACCTGAGAATTCTTCAATCTTAGTAATAATTTCTTCTGGGAATCCATTCCAGAAAGTATCAAACGGTTCTGTAATATTAAGGCCCATGATTTCCCAGTGACCTGTCATGGTATCTTTTCCAAGAGAGACTTCTTCTAACTTCGTTGCGTAACCAGTTGGATTGCTCTCAGCTGGAACAGTCTTCAAGGGTTGTTCACGCGGAATATTTCCAAGACCAAGTTTTGCCATGTTTGGTACATTCAAACCAACTGCTTTTGAAATGTGTCCAAGTGTGTCAGATGCGCCATCAGGTACACCGGCATTGACAAAGTTATTAGCATCTGGAGCTGCTCCGATCCCTACTGAATCCAATACAACTAAATGCATACGATTAAATTTTGGCATTTTGAATGTCTCCTTTATAATTTAAACTGAATACAGTATAACACAATTTTTTGAAAATGTAACGCTTTCATATAAAATTTTATAAATAAGTTTCATATCCTCAGAAAAAAGGACAAAATGCCCTTTTTAAAGTGATTTGCTAATGATTTTTGGACCTTCTGGTGTCCCAACGATGACTTTTGAAACCATCCCTAAGAAGAGACCATGGTCGACAACACCGACAGTCCGGTCCAACTCTTCTGCTAAGGCTTCAGCATCTGGGATCACTTTCAAATCCAAATCAATAATAAAGTTGCCTTGGTCAGTTACAAAACGCTGGCCGTCCTTTTCACGGTAAGCTGGTGAATAACCCTTCTTCTCAAAAAGACGGAAAAGATTCTCTGCCCCGTATTGAACCACTTCTACCGGCAGTTTAAAGGCTCCAAGCGTCTCCACTTGTTTGGACTCATCGACAATCCAGATGCAGTCTTTTGAGTTGGTCGCAACGATTTTCTCCATCAAGAGGGCACCGCCCCCACCTTTGATCCCGTTCAAAGCTGGGTCTACTTCATCCGCACCATCTACGGTCAAGTCTACCACTTCTACATCGTCAATGGCTTTGAGAGGAATTCCCAAGCCTTCTGCCTGTTCATAGGTCACGCTTGAGGTCGTTACAGCAGTAATCTTCAATCCTTCTTCCTTGATGCGACGCCCCAATTCAGCCACAAAATAATAAGCAGTTGACCCTGTACCAAGACCGACAATCATGCCGTCAGTAACAAACTCAGCCGCCTTAATCCCTACCTGTTCTTTTAGGTTTACCATCATAGACCTCCATTTCTATTCATATTTAGTATAGCATATTGGCCGACAGATTTCACTAGTTAACTGAAAACCTTTTCAACTTCTCCTTCTAAAAGCAATATCTTGCCCCTCTTGCTAGTTTACGATAGAATAGAAGGGAATACACAGGAAAAGAGAAGATACATGATTACTAGAGAATTTGATACTATCGCCGCGATCTCGACTCCGCTCGGTGAAGGGGCTATTGGGATCGTCCGCTTGAGCGGAACAGACAGCTTTAAAATCGCTCAAAAGATCTTTAAAGGAAAAGACTTGACCAGCGTGGCTAGCCATACCCTCAACTACGGCCACATCGTGGATCCAGATAAGGATGAAATTCTGGATGAAGTCATGGTCGGAGCCATGCGCTCTCCTAAGACCTTCACTCGCGAAGATATCATCGAGATCAACACTCACGGTGGGATTGCTGTGACCAACGAAATCCTGCAATTGGTGATCCGCGAAGGCGCTCGTCTGGCTGAGCCTGGTGAATTTACCAAGCGGGCCTTCCTGAATGGTCGTGTCGATTTGACCCAGGCCGAGGCGGTCATGGATATTATCCGCGCCAAGACCGACAAGGCTATGAACATCGCTGTTAAACAGTTGGACGGATCCCTATCTGACCTCATCAACAACACGCGTCAAGAGATCCTCAATACCCTAGCTCAGGTCGAAGTCAACATCGACTATCCTGAGTACGATGATGTCGAGGAAGCAACCACCGAGATCATCCGTGAAAAGACCACCGAATTCGAAGCCCTCTTGACCAACCTCCTCAAGACAGCTCGCCGGGGTAAGATCCTTCGCGAAGGAATCTCGACTGCTATCATCGGGCGACCAAACGTCGGTAAATCTAGCCTTCTGAACAACCTCCTGCGCGAGGAAAAAGCTATCGTGACCGATATCGAAGGAACGACCCGAGACGTCATCGAGGAATACGTCAATATCAACGGTGTTCCCCTCAAGCTGGTCGACACGGCTGGGATCCGCGAGACAGAAGACATCGTTGAACGCATCGGGGTGGAACGCTCTCGCAAAGCCCTCAAAGAAGCCGACCTGGTCCTTCTGGTCCTTAATGCTAGTGAACCACTGACTGATCAGGATCGTCAGTTGCTGGAAATCTCACAAGACAGCAACCGCATTATTCTTCTCAACAAGGTCGATCTCCCGCAACAAATCGAGTTAGACGAAATTCCTGCTGATCACATCAAAATTTCTGTCCTGAAAAATCAAAATATCAACCAGATCGAAGACCGTATCAACGCCCTCTTCTTTGAAAATGCTGGCTTAGTGGAGCAAGATGCTACCTACCTCTCTAATGCCCGCCACATCTCTCTCATCGAGAAAGCTGTTGAAAGCCTTCAAGCTGTTAATGAAGGCTTGGCTATGGGCATGCCAGTGGACCTCCTTCAAGTGGATCTGACCCGCACTTGGGAAATCCTTGGAGAAATCACAGGGGATGCTGCTCCAGACGAGCTCATCACCCAACTCTTCAGCCAGTTCTGTCTTGGTAAATAAAGTCAAAAAAATCGTATGTTTGAAACATACGATTTTTCAATTGTTAATTTCCTTGGTCCAGACTTTGGACGGTTTGATAGGCTTGGTAGATCAAGAAGAGTCCTACTGCTGTCAAGAATGGAATAGCAAGAGGGAGTTCTGTCTCGATTTGGCCAAATGGTGAATTGCCGACAAAGTGAAGGCCAAAGCCAGCTACAAAATAGAACCAACCCGTCAGCATCAACTCCTTGCGACCTTTTGTCGCTTGAAGGATCAAGTAGAGACCCACCATAAAAAGAGCTGTGTAGGTCCAGTGAGATACGACCCCGTTCATGATCCGACCTAGGATACCAGATACTGCATAAGAGAAGCCTTCCGGCATATCTTGACGGATATAAGCAAAGTCCTCCACAATCTGGAAACCAAGACCAGATGCAATCGCTAAAAGGAAGATGGATTTGATCCGACGCACATTGAATAAATAGAGAACAAAGAAGATTGGAATCAACTTGAAGGGTTCCTCAAAGAGGGGCCCTGCGATGGCACTCTCATACTGGTTCCAAAAATCACTATTAGGCGCTACTGCCTGAATCATCTCATGGAAATAGGTATTGGCAAAACTAGACAGCCAACCTGCGATAAAGCCCCCACCTAGAAGAGAAAAGAGAACCGGAATCCAGGACAACTTCCACTTCTTGGCAAAATGAAAGAGAGCCCAAACAGCAGGAATCGCATAAACTAAGAGCAAGAGGACAGAGACTCCAATGATCCCATACTGACTGCCTGTCATCCAACCAGCTGTGATAGACTGCGTCTCATAGGCTAGACCAATCGAGAGCAAGAATAAAAATAGAAACAAAATCGATTTGCGTTTCATAAAAAACCTTTCTTAAGAACAATTAAAAAGGCTGGAATCCCAGTCTTTTTGTCTATATGGATATTGTAACAATAAAAGCTTAAAAAAACAATAAATGGCTACGGGTAATAGAGACTGCTGGTTATTGCCAATACTTGCGATGAAGAATCTTACATGATACAATATAAGACATAACATTAGCAGGAAAATAAGGTTGAGTTTTTACTCTTCGGGTTTCGGTGCTATCCCTGAAACTTTGGTTTCTAAACAACTGGAATTGCGATTGAATCGTTCGCCCCCAGTGTTATCAGCTCTCGACTTCGGTCGGGAGCTTTTTCTTACTTTCCTTAAGAAAACAATTTAACTAAGTCAATCCTGTTCTGTTATGGATGCTTACGAAACACAGTTTATTAGTTAAAAGACTCAAATTTTGTCTTTTAACTAATAAAACTAGTAAAATGCTCTTAAAACATATAACAACATCTGCTATTTTGTATCAATATAAGTTTAAAATTCAAGAATAATAAATGTATAAAATTAATATTTTCTAGTGATTAAAGTTATATTTATTTTCTCTATTAATAAACGCATCTTCTCCACCCTCAAGAATATCGCAAACATGTGTTCTAATACTCTGTTTTTGAAGTATGAATTGAGATTCTAAGTTGTTCTTATTATTCTCTAAAGCTCCATTTATATAGTCAAACTTCTCACCATTTTGATTTGGAAAATCATCAGATTGTTGATTTGCTACAATAATATTTTCTGCATCTCCAGCTACAACTATATTGGGATTATGAGTAACAATTATTATTTGCCGTTTTAGTTTAGTTTGTTTAATATACTGCGTTAATTGATTATATATTGCTCTATTATCCAAGCTATCTTCAGGTTGGTCAATTAATACTGGGATTTTACTATCTGAAAATTCCAATATTAATTTTAATACTATAAATGCTTTTTTCCCAGGGGACATTTGATCAAACTTATCACCTTGATACTCGATTTCAAATTGATAGTCATAAAAATTTGTTGTAAAAAAATGCTCTATATGGTTTAACTTATTTCTATTTCCATTAAATGTGAGATTATCATCTTCAAATATTGAGTCAATTACCTCATCAAAAGAATTAGTTAGTTTATCTATAAAATCTTGTTTTGAACGACCACGGGCACTGATGTAATCAAATTCCAGTTCAAGATCTTTTAAATTAAATTCTATTGAGATTTTTAAACTATCGTCATCCTCAATTTTAAAAGAACTTAACAAATCCTCTCTATATTTGGAATAAACTTTATATTTTGAAATAATTTTATTCTTGATATTTTTATTTTCTTTATCAAGTTCATTTTTTCTATTTTTGAATTTTTCAATCCTAGATAAATTATCATATTCACCCTTAATAAGAGAATTTAATCTTGCTATCTCTGAATTATTTTTAGTAGCTTCAATACATTTTATATAGATATTATCATTTTCTATACTATTTATCTTATTTTCATTATTTCGGATTTGATCTTCTTTATTTAGTTTAATTCTACCAATTTCATATTCTTGTTGTTTTCTAAATATATCTTGTAATCTAGCATTCAGTTGACCAATCTCGACTCTTAAATCTACTGAAGGCGACAATGTATTATCATAACTTTTAATTTCAAATGTAATTGGTGGTATACTAGATAAATATTTTAAATCGGTTTCATAAATGGCTCTTTTGTTTTTTAACTCTTGTAATTCTCTATTTTGAGTTTCAAATAACTTACCCTCCATTTCAGATATCTTACTATCATCCATTAATAATTTTTTATTAGCCTCATAGTTTTCTATTCGATTTTTCGTAGCTTGTTCCTCTGCTTCAGGCTTAACCAACTCACTAATAGAATTTTGATTCTCTTTATAATTTTCAAGCAACTCAATAATTTCAATTCGCAAATTGTTACAGTTTTGCTCATATTTCTTTAGCTCAAGGTCCATATCTTTTGACTGAATAATATTTCCCACTAAATCCTTAAGTTTCTCCCTTTCTCTAGCTAAAGTATACATATGCTCTTGAGGTATATACTCAATACGTCTAGAATTTTCCTCTTGTTGATCTTTCCAAATAATGTGAAAATCATCCAAATTTTCAAATGAGTAGGACTTAGTAGTCAATTCATGTCCCAATTTTTTCGCAATTGAATTTAACAAGGTTGACTTACCAGTTGAACGTCCCCCAATAATTGCATTTAAATTTTCAGATAAATATATATTACAATTCTTATATTGTATCTTGTCAATGACAAGTTCATCTTTTTCAAGAATTGGTTTATCTTTCTTAACACAAATACGATATTCTGGTTCATATTTAATTTGCTTTAAACCTTCAAAAGTTAAATCAGCTTTAACCCAAGAATATTTTGTTCCGATTTCTTCTAATGAATGAGCATCTGAAGATTGAAGTAATGGCCTAACGTATGGTGATTGATTTAACCAGTATTCTCTATCGTTCATGATATTATTATGAGCACATTTTTTATCTTTACAAGTTACTGAATTATCACAACTCGAATGAATCAGAAAATCTGAATTAACACAGATATTTTCATAAACTGCCTTATTTTTAGGATCAGAGTCGCTAGTAGCACTACCGTGACCTCTAGCAAGAAAACCAGTTAAAAATCTACCACCTAAATCATTATCATTATTTAACACTTTCATCAATGTACTGAAATCAATATTTGCAACATTTTCAATTTCACACTTTGTTAGAGTATTAAAAGACTTATCTGTGCTACCTATATTTGCTTTTAATTGTGCCAATAAATTTTTAATAGTTACATCTTTCAACTCATTATCAAAAATTATATGGTAATCAAAAAGTTGGTCAGTTTTATTTATGTTTGAGAGTCTAACTTCAAGATTCAAGAAAGTTGCAATACCTTGCATGTTTAACTTATTCTTTAACTTAAAGTCATGCTCAGTAAAATTAAAATAATTAGTTAAACCAACTGCTGATATGTTATTTTCTTTTATTTTTTGAATAAATTTATCTTCATCAATTTCTCCCTTACCATCTGATAATCCAAACTGATTATTTATCATAGTATGTGGAGAATGGATATGCAAATCCCATTTTCTAAATTCTGATCCTCTGTTCGACACTTTTATCCTCCAATTTATCAAGCTAATATTATTAAAGAAATTACAACTCTCTCAATCTTTCCCTAACCTCATCCTTACTTACTTCTTCGTTAAAGAATGGTAAACCAACAATTCGGTACCGATCATCATCTATAAGAGTTTTCGCTTCATCTCGCTCAGAAATTTGACGTAAGAACTCTTCCTTCCAACCCTCTTTACCATTTATAAACGTACCTTCTGAATCTAAGAACTGGCTTCCTTTTGGTTCTATGAAAATCTGCCATGAAACATTACCAGTCTTCTTATCATTTGCAAACATGAGAAAATCTGGTTCAAATGGTTTCCCTTTATCAAAACTATAAATTCTCACAGCTTTTTCATTTCTAAGAAGATAAATATCTGTCCATTTTTCTTCTAACTCGGACATTAAATCTTTTAATAAACGGACAAGTAATTTTTCTTCATCTGTACCAAAGTTATCATCATATGCGTACCAATCAAAACTATCAAGATCTTCATAGTAATTTGTCTCCGCAGGATTCTTTTGCGATAATCCAAATTCAGCTTGACTATTCTTTTTGATAGTATATTTTCTAAGGATGTTATCTTCAAACAAATCTTTAATTTGGTATTTTTCAAAAGTATCTGAACCAAAGAATCGTTCCTCTTTCGGAATTAAATCCTTCTCTATATGGTGAAGTAATTGTTCAGTAATATATAGTTTATCTTCTGGTGTTAAATCCGAAACAAGCTTATGCTGACTTTCAACTCGTACATCTATATCAGAGAGCATCGTGATAAATCCTGAAACACTTCCTAGTCCTAAAAAGGCTTTTTGAAGATTATCAAAGGTGAAATTCTTATTTCGGTTTATTGCAGCGCGTACAATATTGTTTCCAATTTCTTTACCAAATTTAAAACTAACTGAACCCAGAGGTTCAGAAATATAGAGCGACTCATCAAATGCATCTATATCATGAACGCCTTGACTTGGTAAAACAACTTCAAAGGATTTTGGAATAAATGACGTATCAAAAAGACTCTCTTGACGCCCCTCAGCTAATTCTTGGTACGATAGGCGTTTATTCATCCATACAACTCCATCTGTATAGGTCCGAGTTTTCTTGAAGGATTCTTTCAGTTTCAGCTGTCGCTCTTCCAATTCTTGATCATCATAAATACCAGATTCACGTAAAACTTGCTTCAATTCAGAAATATAACGTGGATTATTGGCAGAGTGATAATGCAGTTGTTCAATTACACGAAGTTCATTGTTCTCATTTTCATCAAATTTACGAGTATATTTTTCTTCTACGTTATTCCCAATTACAAAGGGATAGTAACGTGCTCCACGACCAATGAGTTGTTTTTCTGTGTTTGTTGTCTTACCAGCTACAAATCCATTTTTTGTTGTCTTACCATCACGTATATCGTACAGTCTGACAATATCGAAGAGATTCAAAACATCCCAACCCTCATTCAACATATCGACCGCAAAAATAGCACGTATCTCATTTTCAGGTTGCTCTAAAGTATTTAATAAGGACAAACTGTTTTTATTCTTATTCTTTCCATCCACTAGAAGTAAACGCTCTAGTCGAAAGTCTTCTTGGAGTTCTGAAATTAAGTCAGTATCAGAAATTCCTGCTGTTTCAAAATACTCAAGTGCTTTCTTTAAAATATTATTTTGTTCTTCCGTTTCTGAGACTAATCTTCGTTGGTTCTGAATATCTTCAACTGTCAAACAATCCAAAAGCTCTAAAAATGAATGTAAGTTACCTTCACTCTCAGAAATCTTTTGGGATTTAAACATTACTAATGGCTTTAGATTGATGCCGTTTTTTAAGGCAATCTTTTTACGGAATTGACTAATCAAAATTGCCTGTAACATACGGTTGTTCACACTTCCATCAACTAAATGGAAGAGAACATCTTTCGAATATTTATCTAGCCGAAATTCTTTCAAATCATACTTAAACAACAAAGATTTTTCGTACTTTTGAGCCAATGTAGGATTTGATAAATCAATCGTTGCTGTAAATTCAAAAATACTCGATTTTTGTGCAATTTTCTGAATCGTTTCAATCGTGTTAGTCCAACTAGTATTATCTTCTTTTTCAGATTTACTCAGTCCAGCATTCAAATGATGCGCTTCATCAGCTAGCATCACAACTGAAATATCCTTAAATTGTTCATAAGACAACCGATTTTCACGAGGAGTATTGAGATCTAGGTGAAGTTTCTGAATGGTCGTAAACACAATATTAATGCTATCATCACGACTATCAGAGAAATCTGTCACTTCTCGTATGTTTACATTTTGATTATCGATAACGATTTTATCAGTGAAAAGATATTTTCCTGAACTGTTCCCTAAAAAGTTATCTCTTGTTTTGGTTAAAATATTTTCATTATTGACAAAAAAGATAAAGTTACGTTCCCCTTGCTTATATTTTTCAAGAATTACAGCAGCCATCAAGAGTGTCTTTCCTGAACCAGTTGCCATGTTATAAAGAACCTGCTCTGGAATAGTGCGGTTTTTATCAGTTTTGTAATACAAATATCGGCCAATTGCTTCTTCTTGGTATGGACGTAAAGGATACTTTAGATTTTGAATAATATAATTTGGAATAAGTTCTCGAAAATCAATAAAGCCAGACTGACTTACAGTGTCGTAAGTTTCATAAATAAACGTCATGACTTAATTCTCCTTCCCATAGAAAGATCTATTCAATTTCTTTTCCTGTTCTGATACTTGATAATCTCTATCATCTATATCACTATAATTCACATACAGATTATTATTATCAATGATTTCAGACAGTATTTGTTTTTGCTCTGCTAATGATAATTTTTCAAAATCTTGCTTTCTTAATTTTTTAGGATCAACACGATATGAAAGGAAGGAAGATTTCTTAGCTTGTTCAAATAGAGTTAAAAGTTGATCTGTTGAAGTTGCATCCACAATTGCATTTTTGAACTCTTGAGCATCATTTTTTAATTCACAATAGACAAATGACCCGCCACCTTGCCACTTAACATCTTTTGAGATTCCACCTTGTTCTCCATCAATAACTTTCTTTAATCTTTCTACAGTAACTGTTTCAATGTAATCCATTTGTTCAATTCCAATGTACTGACGGTTCATTTTATGAGCTGCAGCAGCCGTTGTTCCTGATCCAAGAAAGAAATCCAAGACAATGTCATTTTCTGAAGTAGAAATTTCAATTATGCGCTTAATAGTCCCCTCTGGCTTTGGAAACATAAAAACTTTATCTCCAAAAAGTTCACGAAGGTGAATCGTCCCTCTCTCACTATTAACTTCTTTATCCCACCATACTTAACGTGCCATTGTACTACTCTTTCTATACTTTTCTTGAATAGACCATCCTCCATCTTTCATAGCTTTTGCCATAACATTAATATTCTTATTTTCAATAAATTTAGGTTTTCCCCATCTCCAAACCGTCTGAATTCCTCGAGATTTTTTAGGCATGACTTCAACTGAAAATTTGTCAGTTTTCACCTCAGAAACTCTATAAAAACCCGAATCATCTTTCGACTCAGGATCGACAAAGATTGGATAAACTAAATTTGGCCGGTTACCTATATGGAACGCAGTATTTCGATTTCGAAGTTCTCTAATATCAAATCCACCATACTGATCTTCAAATTGAAATTTCTTTTCAGGATCATTTATCAAATTTAGTTCTGCATAGGGCTGTTTGTACACAAAGATAAATTCATGCATATTCGCAATTCCACCGTAGTCACGTCCACGCGGATTATTCACAACTGTTATTAATTCAACAAAATTATCTTGTCCAAAAATTTCATCTAAAAGAACTCCAAGATATTTCACCTCATTATCATCTAGATGTATAAAAATAATTCCCTCTTTAGATAGCAATTCTTTAGCTATCTCTAAACGTTTTTTTATAAACGTTAGCCAAGTTGAATGATTAAAACTATCATTATATCTAAACCCATCATTCCCTGTATTATATGGCACATCAATATAAATAAGTTTAACTTTCCCAGCAAAACGTTTCTTTAAGCTGTGGAGAGCAATCAAGTTATTTCCTTTGATAATTAAGTTGTCAGTATCTTTCAACTCTTCAACATCATGTTCTCCATCTTTATCAAATCGCTTAAAATTTGTAAGAACTTTATCATCTAATAAGCGATTAATTTCTGAAGGTGCGAGCGTTTCATTGAAGAATATTTCTTGACGTTTTGCGTCCTCCTTTGTTTGTCCCCCTTCAAGTACACAGTCTTTGTAGGGAAAATTCAACACTACGTTCTTATCTTCAGATAAGTAGTGTCCATTCTCAGTTGCTAATCCAATTTTTGTTTTATACGCTGTGAAACTATCAGGTAAGAATTCTTTATTATTAAGGAACTGCAAAAAAACATCCTTCTTAAATATTTGGATACCTGTTTCCAATGTTGAAAAGAAATGACTGGCTACTTTCTCATCTCCCATCAAAACATTTAAGAGTTCCGGATCATATCTACGAGCTAACTCAGCCAATTTATTTTTGTTTAAAATACCCTCAACTAAAAAATTTTCATGTTGAGAAAGCAGTTCTTCTAATTCTTGTTTCATAAGTTACTACCTATATCCTTTCAGATAAACTAAATATTGTAAATTAATTATATCATGGACCTATGTAATTAATGGGTTTTATATAAATATTGTAGGTTATTATTTAACAGTTAATAACTCCAAAACTAAACCATTCATAATCATACCTCCTATCGATTATTATATTAATACAATTTTACCCCTTCTTTCCTAAAAAATCAAACCATTATATGCATTTATCTGGAATATTTTACTAATTTATTAATAGTTCCAATTCCCCCCATTTTTTCATTATCACAAACAAAAAAAGCGTGCATTCACGCTTTTTAGTCTTCCCATTTTGGTTGGTTGATTTCTGCCAAGCTATCGTCCTGATGGATCGCTTTTTCCACCTTCTCCACTTGGACGACTTGGAGCGGGATCTTCTTAAAAGGTCCCCAGTCTGTGACAACCTCCATTCGATATTGTTTCTTTACGACCCAGCTTTTTTCTTCCCTTACATCGACACTCCCTACTCGTACTTGAGGCTGGTAGCTTTCATGGATTAAGCATTGGGTCAAAGCTCTGAGCCGCTCACCCTCATCTGCTATCTCCAACTTGGTCAACAGCTCTTGATCACTGACATCTTTTATCAAGATACTTCTTAGGTAGTTATCAAACCCTTTCAGATACTTGAATCCTAGCCAAAGCAAGCCCAGGATCAGGGTCAAAAATAGGATGATAAAGATATAGTAGAGAAAAATTGGAAAGTCTGAGCCTTTTGCATTGGACACACCAGTGAAAAACAAGAAGACAAGACTCAGCAAGAAGAACCCTGGCACCAGAAAGAAAATCCAGAAGATGGTCGATCCGTACACAAGAAAATCAGAGAGATATTTCCCCACAACTAAGGCTCCAATCGAGCCTTTCTTTGGTTTTCTCGTCTTTGCTGACTGATTCATTTTTCCCATGGCCTACTCCTTTAGGTCTATCTACCACATTCCCATCTTATATAAGGCTCTACAAACTATTGCAACTATGACACATCATCGTCTGAAAGTTATCCTCTCAAGGTAACCCACATTTGCTCAGTAAGTGAAATTGATTGTTCTCATTTTCAACTATTATATCATACAAGCACTTTCCCCAAGATCCATACTTCCATAAACCAACAAAAAACACTGAAGATTCAGTGTTTTCTTTCTAATTCTGTCCCCTGCCGGAATCGAACCAGCAACTACTCCTTAGGAGGGAGTTGTTATATCCATTGAACTAAGGGGACCCTATAAAAAAAGAAGCGAGATCACTCCCGCCTCCTTGTTCGTCTTAACGACGGATTTCTTTAATACGAGCTGCTTTACCTTGCAATGCACGAAGGTAGTACAATTTCGCACGACGTACTTTACCGTAACGTACAACTTCAATCTTTTCTACACGTGGAGTGTGTACTGGGAATGTACGTTCAACACCGACACCGTTAGAGATTTTACGAACAGTGTACATTTCAGTGTGTCCTTGACCTTTACGAGCGATAACAACGCCTTCAAAGATCTGGATACGTTCACGAGATCCTTCGACAACTTTCGCGTGTACACGAACAGTGTCACCAGGACGGAATGCAGGGATATCAGTACGAAGTTGACCTTCAGTCAAGCTTTGGATTAATGGATTCATTTTATTCTCCTATCTTCGTCAATCTTGAGGGCTACTCCCCCAGCGGATAAACTGTATTTTTGTGCTTCCATTACGCACAAAGTTTATAATACCAAAAGAATGTCCGTTTGTAAAGGATTATTGCAACTTTTTCGCAACTTTTTGTCCACCATAGATAGACAAAGCTGGAAAGAGACGCGTAGCGACCAGACAGACTAGGAGAAAGGCTGGCCAATGCTGGAATCCAAAGACCTCACACCCGATCAAGATGGGGCCAATGGTCGTAGAGGTTGCCCCAGCGAAGACTGCCGCATAGCCCAAGGCCGCTACCAGATAAACCGGCAGTCCAAAGAAAGGAGCTAGCCATACACCTAGACTCGCCCCGATAGAAAAGAGCGGGGTCACTTCTCCTCCCTTATAGCCTGCAGCAATGGTCGTCACCGTAAAGAGGAGCTTGAGGATCCAGTCTGCTCCAGTGATCAAGCTCTTGCCATCAGCTCCCGAAAAACTTTGGGAGATCAGGTTGGTTCCCAGTCCTGTATAGCGACCTGTCCCAATCAGATACAAGAGAATACTCAGTCCGAGACCGACCACTCCGATCCGCACATAAGGATTGGCAAAGGTCTTGGCAAAGCTTGTTTTTAACTGCCCCAAAAGATAGGCGAAGAGCTTGCCTGTCAGACCAAAGATGACTCCTAAGACAAGCAACTGCAAGAGTACGTGAGGCGATAGGGAGAGCTTGTCTGAAATGACCTGGGTGAACTTCTCTAGCCCCAAGGTGTGAGAGGTCCAACTAGCGACAAAGGCTGCAATGGTGGCAGGATAGAGAGCCCGCCACTCCAGTCTCCCAACTACTAGGACCTCCATAGCAAAGAAGATGGCAGCTAGAGGCGTCTGAAAGAGGCCACCGAAGCCAGCTGCCATCCCAGTGACCAAATAGACCCGTGAAGCGTCTGAGCCAAGTCCCTCTCTTCGTAGAGCATGGGCCACTGTCCCACCGAGCTGGACCGCCACTCCTTCGCGACCAGCGGATCCACCAAAGAGATGCGTCATCCAGGTTGAAAGAATAGTCAAAGGGATTAACCGCTTGGGAATGTCTTTCTCCTTTCCCTCTCCCACTTCAAAGAGCAGCTCCATCCCTTTTTGACTCTTGCCCCCATAGGTGCGATTGAGATAGGTAATCAAGATACCTGCTAGAGCTAGAAAGGGCAAGAGATAAAGGAGATAGTCTGTACGAACTTCACCAATCCCGATCAAAACACGGCCAAAGAGGGTATCAATCACCCCAACGATCACCCCGATTATGAGGGCATCTAGGGTATACACTAAGGTTCTTTTAAAGATCGTCATATCAGCACCCTAATCCTCATCTAACTGATCGGCCTGGTAGCCTCTGGAGCGCTTCATCAAATCCCGATAAGTGGCAAGGATGGTCTCTTCATAGCGTTTTTCCTGGACCAAGCTGGCTACATTGGCTAAGACCTCTTCTTCTCTAGCCCGGTCCAAGACAGGATTTTGATGGGTTTCTTTGTAGCGAATGACATCTTCCACACAGTGCATCCGGCGTTCTAACAGACGGACCAATTCTTTATCAATGCTGTCAATCTCTTGGCGAATCTTCTCTAGTTCCATACACTGGCCTCCTTACTTTTTGCTACCCATTTTATCAAAAATCGCGCAATCTTACTAGCCCTATCCAGCTATTGAAGGTTTTCATCCATAAAAAAAGTGCTTGCCACATGCAAACACCTTTCTTAGCTATGGATTAGCCTACTTTTGCTACGACTTCTTCTGCAAAAGCTTCTAATTTTTCAATATCTTCATCTTCAGCTGACAAGTCTACCTTGACGCACTCAGAACCTTTAACCGCACCAGTCGCTGCAAAGACACGATCAAAGTCATCGACTGCCTTACAGAACTCGTCGTAGAAGGTATCACCGGATCCAACAACACCGTAGATCTTACCATTCAAGTCAAGACCAGCTAAGTCTTCATAAAAGTCTACGATTTCGTCAGGAAGCTCACCATCACCGTAGGTATAGGTCGCTACGACTGCAATATCAGCTTCAAGAAAGTCCTCTGCGTCTACTGTTGTACATTCGTCGACTTCTACTTCGACACCAAGATCACGAAACTTATCTGCAACGATATCAGCAATCTCTTCTGTATTTCCTGTCATACTTGCAAAAACAATCTTTGCTAATGTCATAATTCCCTCCAAATAATAATCTTATGACATTATACCACTTTCGCGCGCATTTTGCATAGGGAAGTACTGGGAGCCTGGCATTGTTCGGAAATTGTCCACCTGAGGCTAGACAACCTTTTTCTTTTCCAAATGCCCTCCTTATGCTAAAATTGAATGAGAATTAAATGAGGTACTATATGCAGATCACACAGGACATTTTAGAGAAAATCAACCACTACGATACCATTATCCTTCACCGTCATATGAATCCGGATCCTGACGCGATTGGAAGCCAGGTCGGTCTGAAGGAAATTATCCAGACCAACTTCCCAGACAAAAGAGTCCTAGCTACCGGCTTTAACGAGCCGACTCTTGCTTGGATGGCTAGCATGGATACTGTAACAGATGAGGACTATGCGGGTGCCTTGGTCATTGTCTGCGATACTGCTAACACCCCTCGCATCGATGACAAACGCTACACAAGCGGCGATTTTCTGATCAAAATCGACCACCATCCAAACGATGATGCTTACGGAGATCTCCTCTGGGTAGACACAGATTCAAGCTCTACAAGTGAGCTTATCACCCTCTTTGCTCTTGAACAAGAGCTTGAGATCAGTCCAGAAGCAGCCCGTCTCCTCTATGCTGGTATTGTCGGAGACACTGGACGCTTCCTCTATCCTTCGACGACCAGCCGGACTTTCGAGATGGTTGCCCACCTTCGTAGCTTTGACTTTGACTTTGCAGGTCTTTCTCGTCAGATGGACAGCATGAGCTCTAAGATCGCCAAGCTTCAAGGCTATGTCTATGATCATCTTGAAATCGATGAAAATGGAGCTAGTCGCGTGACCCTGACCCAAGAGCTCCTCAAACACTACCAAATCACAGATGCTGAGACTGCTGCGATCGTCTCAGCACCTGGTCGGATCGAAGACGTCAGCGTCTGGGCTATCTTTGTCGAGCAAGCAGATGGCCACTACCGCGTCCGTATGAGAAGTAAGGCTCTGGTAATCAACGAGATTGCCAAACGCCACGATGGTGGAGGCCACCCCCTCGCCAGTGGAGCCAATTCTTATTCCTTAGAAGAGAACGAGCAAATCTATCGGGAACTACAAGAAGTTGCCAAGTCCAAATAGATAATGAAAATCAATCAAGTAGGTCAGTTGTTTCTAGTGGAGACGACTGACTTTTTTCATTTTGAACAAAAAACGAATGAATCTTAATAAAATTTAGAAAAATGTGAACAATTTCTTCAAACTCCATTCCAGTTTGAGCTTATTTATGTTATAATAATCACAAAAAAAGGAGACCTTTTATGCATAAGCATCGTATTTCTATCATTCTCCCAGCAGCTCTTGCTATTATCTCTAGCTTTTTGCCATGGGCTTAACTGAATGCCGGAACATTCGGAAGTTACAGTATTAGTGGAACACAAGGTGGAGATGGATGGTTTATCATTGTCCTATCTATTGGAGCAATCGTTCTAGCTTGCCTCCCAAACATTAATTCGCCGATGAACAAGAATTTTTCCATCGGTGTTATCGTTATCGGCGCCCTCGAATTAATCATAACTCTCGTTAATATCATTAACGTAGGACAATATGCAGTCAACTTTGGTGACTATGGTGTTTCTATAGGATTTGGCTTGATTAGTGCTGTACTTGCAAGTATCGCTACCATTGTCAGAGGACTCCTTGCCATGTCTGGTGGTAAAATCACTAAAGGAACATTCCAAGAACTTGCATCAACAGGTAGAGGATTTGCCCAATCTGTTGCCTCATCTGTCCAATCACCACAACAACCAGGTCAACCTGGACAACAACAATGGCAACAACCGCAACAAGGTTTTGGACAGCCTGCTCCAGGACAAGGGTTCCAACAAGCACCTCAACAGCCTCAACAAGGTTTCCAACAAGCGCCTCAACAACCTCAACAAGGTTTCCAACAAGCGCCTCAACAACCGCAACCAGGTTTCCAACAAGCACCTCAACAGCCTCAACCTGGTTTCCAACAAGCGCCTCAACAACCGCAACCAGGTTTCCAACAAGCACCTCAACAACCTCAACAAGGTTTCCAACAAGCGCCTCAACAACCTTGGCAACCACAACAACCTCAACAACCAGAACAGTCAACTACTGAACCTGGTCAAGAATAAAAGATTTCTATTAATCTTGCATGGCTAACATTTCCTTTCTAGGACTGTTAGCCAGAGTGGGAAAAGCTTGTCTGATCGGATGAGCTTCTCCCACTTTTTTTCTTTATAAAATGCGAAAAAAATTGGTAAAAATCCTTGCCAAACTCTCTTGTTTTTGATACACTAGCTAAGTAACAATCTATGGCTCGGAAAGAGACCATGGCAGAAAGGAATTATTGCAAAATGAAAAAAGATATCCATCCAGAATATCGCCCTGTTGTCTTCATGGACACTACTACTGGTTATAAGTTCCTTAGTGGTTCAACTAAGTACTCTAGCGAGACTGTTGAATTCGAAGGTGAAACTTACCCATTGATCCGTGTTGAAATTTCATCAGACTCACACCCATTCTACACTGGACGTCAAAAGTTCACTCAAGCAGATGGACGTGTGGATCGTTTCAACAAAAAATACGGTCTCAAATAAGAAACCAATCAAAACCACTTCCATTTGGCAGTGGTTTTTTCTTGTCCTTGTCAGCACAAAAATACCGCTCCTTCAGGCTTCCTGAAAGAGCGGTTTTCTTATTATTCGTAGTCGCCACCGGTAAAGTTAAAGTATTCTTCTAGGCTTTTTCCTGAAGCTGCGACGTCTTTTGCATCTTCTCCGATATAGCGAAGGTGCCAGCTTTCCGGCATGTAGCCTGTGCTTGCTTCTTTTCCTTCTTGATAGCGGACGATAAAGCCATACTTGGCAGCATTCTTAAGCAACCATTTGCTTGCGCCTGGTTCTTGGACCAGATTGCCACTAGTATCGATGAGGTCAAACGCTAGACCTGTCTGGTGCTCACTATAGCCAGGACGAGCTGAGTAGCGATCTGCTGCAGCTACTCCGTCTTTATTGACATAGCTTTGGTAGAGATCAACCTGAGTCTCATAACTGCGGAAACCACTGTATTGATCGCTGATAGCATAGCCTTCTGCCTGCATGGCTGCGATCAACTCGTGCAAGGCCGCAACAGCTGTTGGATCCTCACCTGGATTGTAGTCTGCAGCTAGGGGGTAGTGCTTGTTGGCGATGACGATATCTCCAGACTTCCCTTGGACACTGTAATAAGAACCATTGAAGGAAACACCTTTGTCTACTGTGACTTCGCCAGCCTTCTTCGTTGACTTGTCGCTATCATCAGACGAACTTGCTTCAGATGATCTTCTTTCTTTTCTAGTGGATGACTGCTCGACTTGCTTACTGGAAGCAGGCTCATTTTGTACCGAGTTCTTTGAATCGTTCTGTTGACCACAAGCTCCCAGACTCAATATGAGAAGACCTGCAAGCGTCAATTTTTTCATGCTTAATTTCATCATTAATCTCCTAATTGCCAGCTGTGACCGTAATAGCCGTAATCACGTAAGTATCCCCTACTGGTTTTAGAGTATAGGTCTTGTCCTTGCTACTCTGGCTATCTTTTCGGCTGGTCACATAGTGTACAGTATATTCTTCATGGGTTTTCACGATTATCATTCCGTTCTCTTCGGTAACGCTGAGAACGTTGAAAACACCTGGTGTATAGTAGTCGATTTCAGCCTTCTTGACTCCTCCACCTGTTGTCCACTCCACCATTTCCTTGTAGGCGTCACTTGAAGTGTCATAGTACTTGGAGTAGGTGTTGGATCTACTTGAGACAGATGAGAAGACATCTGTGCGGTAGTCTTGAAGGAAGGAGGTTACAGAGGTCTTTTTCTCTTCAGCCTTCTTAGCTTCTTCTTCCTTAGCTTTACGTGCTGTCTCAGCATCTTTCAATCGTTTAATCACATCTTTAGAAAGTTTCAAAGTGATGACTTCATCATCATCTGAAGTTTCTCCAATAGTGACTTTTGACTTTTCAGTTGTATAGCTCTCACCATTCAAGTTAAAGACAGCGTGAACTTCTATTTCTTGATGGGCCACTACATCAACTTCAAATAAGGTGCTTGTGCCGACTTCCTTACCATTAACTGCAACCTTGATATCCGTTGGATTGCTGACTTCTTCTGGGAATTCAACCTCAAGAAGACGTTTCTCCGAATTAAAAGTCAAGTTCAGCTTATTTTTAGAGGCTTGAGCCGGATCTAACTTCACACCACTAGAGATTTTTCCAACTTCGGTCTTCCCATCTAGTTGCATGTCTCGTGAAGCAAAGTGAACTTTTCCAAGCTTGGTCGTTTGGTTCTTCTTGAGCACTGTCGACTCTTTTTCGCTGGTCTTAAGCTTGGCATCATCTAGATTCGTAGTTGCTGTGACTTCAAGTGGATAAGTCGTAATGCGGTATTCTTGAAAAATACCAAATTTCTTATTCGCTTTCTCAATTCCAATCAGCAGATTCTGTTTTTTATCCTTGACAATACCTGTTTTCGAAGACTGGGCGATATGATCTAATTCGTAAATGACATCGATCTTCTGAGAAGTCATATAGTCTAGTAAGCTTTGAGCTTCTTCCTTGGTCCACTTATCCTTTTCACTAGAAAGAATGCTAGCTACTTCTCGATAATCCTTATGTTCAATAGCCGTAACCAATTTATCTACTGTAACCTGTGGGCCGGTTGTTGACGAGAAGTAATAACCTAGACCAGACAAAATCAAGACCAATAAAGCAAGTAGACTAAAGAGAAAGACTTTCTTTTTCTTATCCTTTTTCTTGCCTTTCTTAACAGAGTCCTCTTGTTCGAGTGCATTTCCTGTCACTATTGTTTCAACTGGCTGGGGCAGGATTTCTGGTTCCTCTGATGAGCTTGTCACTGGGGCCAAGACATGTGTTGTTTGATTGTCCTCTTCCAACTCAACTGAAGGAGCAGGTACTTCAACGATTTCAAAATTCTGACTTCGTGCAGCTTCAATCTCTTCAGAAACTGGTGATCGTCCATAAAGAGTAACGAAGCGCTCTTCCCAAGCCTGTTGGAGAGGATTTACAACCTCTTCTACCGGTTCCTGGTTTCCTAGTCCTGTAGGTTCCGTTGGTACCTGATCAATCGCCACTCCTGCAATCGATTTGATTGCCTTAAAATCAAAGCCAGTCTCTCTTCCTGCAATAAATTCTTCAGCAGTCGGTTTACGACCGATTACTTTTTCAAATAATTCTACCCATTTCTTTTGCATGAATCTTTTCTCCCTCACTATAAAATAGGGAAAGTGGATCTCCCACCTTCCATTTCATGGTATATCTAGAATCTAAAGTTTGAGAAACTTGGAGTATTTGGAATAAAACCTGCAGCTACTTGTTCTAAAATACGAGCATTCACATAAAGGACAAAGATTGCAATGAGAAAAACGATTATAGATGATGCCACCAAAAGCAAAAATCTGTCAGCTTTTAAGCTTGATTTGTTCAAACCTATGTGAACTACATAGCAAGTCCCAACAAAGAATAATAAGAAAATGAGGTAGTTTACTAATCCATAAAATTCATAAACTTTAATAAGTCCTGTTAAGAAAGCAAGCAGAGCAAGTGGTAAATTGTAGACGGATAAGCGTCCAAACTCTTCAAATGAGCGACCATAACTATATTCCTTGTCTTGAAGAACCACGCGACGGACAAAGAATCCTGTTACTTGGAAAGCATAAATAGTAAAGAACATTGAAATCAATGTTAACATAAAGGCACGGAAGTCCATTCCATATCCGCCTGTAAAACCAATAGCTGTGAAAAAAGTTGCCAAGGTCAAGACAAATGCTGTCAAGACATATTGCAAAATTCCATTGAGAGCTTTTGTATTATACTCTGCTGATGGACGTTTCAAGGCTGAAAGGAACCAATTCCAATAACCACCAACAGCTATACCAAATTGACTTGGTTGTGCATAATAGGCTTGACCTGGTTGAGGTTGACCTGGATAAGGTGCTTGTTGGAATCCTTGACCTGGAGCTTGACCTGGAGCTGGTTGACCAAATCCTGGTTGCGGCTGTTGTTGAGGCGCTTGTTGGAAGCCATTTGGTTGAGCACCAAAGGCTGGCGCTTCTGGCGCAGCATTGAACTGTGGCGCTTCTTGTACTGGTGCTTCAGGCGCAGCAGTATATTGTGGCGCTTCTTGCACTGGTGCTTCTGGGGCAGCAGCAAATTGTGGCGCTTCTCGCACTGGTGCTTCTGGGGCAGCAGCGAATTGTGGTGCTTCTTGCACTGGCGCTTCTGGGGCAGCACTAAATTGTGGCGCCTCTTGAACTGGCGCTTCTGGTGCAGCATTGAACTGTGGTGCTTCTTGTAGTGGCGCTTCTGGGGCAGTAGCGAATTGTGGTACTTCTGGAGCTGGTGCTTCTGGGGCAGCAGCAAATTGTGGTGCCTCTTGCACTGGTGCTTCTGGGGCAGCAGCGAATTGTGGTACTTCTGGAGCTGGTGCTTCTGGGGCAGCAACAAAGCCAGCGTTTGCTTGCTCTGGAGATACTGGAGCCCCTACAAATTGTGAAGCCTCTTGCGCTGCTTGTTCTTCTTGGAACTCACCCGCAGCCAATGCTTGAGCAATCTCAGTTTCAGTTGCTGAACGACCGTTCACAGCTTCAAAGTAATCAAGCCAATCCTGTTTGATCATAAAATAATCTCCTTATAAAACAAAATACAGATATATTATATAAAAATTTCCACTAGAATTCAATGTTCTACCGGAATCCACAAGCTGCGATCTCCCAACTAGTCAAATGCATCCATGCCACCTTGGACGTTGGTCACGTCATAGCCCTCTTCTGCCAAAAATTGGCAGGCACGGGCCGAGCGTCGACCAGACTTGCAGATGACATAATAGGCTTGGTCTTTGTTCAGCTCTGAATAGCGTTCTGCCAACACTGATAAGGGAAGTAAGGTCACTCCATCCAGATGGAGGGCATCATATTCCTCCTGCTCACGGACATCGAGGACTTGGATTTCTCCTGCCTGGTACTTTGCTACAAAGTCATTAAATGGAATTTCTTTCATGATTTCTCCTTTTTGATGCCACTATGGCAAGGTTAGTATTTCATAGTTAAAGTCAATGGATTCTAAAAAGTGGAACAGGTCTTGGGTTTTGATAAAAACCGTCTTTTCATTCGTGTTCGGATGGAAGGTCATGATTTCCTCCGACACAATGGCCTGATCAAAATAGACGAGAATATCTTTTTCTGCATTATTTAACAAGCCAAAGGGAGATACTGTCCCAGCTGGTAACTGCATTTTTTCTGCCAGAGATTCAGCTGAAGCCATACGGATCCGATTGGCTCCCACTTGCTCTTTGAAATCCTCCATATCCAAGGGTTTCTGGTCATCCATGATGAGCAGATAGTACTGGGTTTTCTTCTTGTTGGTCAAAAACATGGACTTGGTCCGGACCCCTTCTAGACCTTCAATATAGGAATCGGCCTGCTCAGTCGTGAAGGCAGGTGGGTGTTCCACCACATCAAATTCAATCCCGAGTTCGTCCAATTTGGCTTTGACTTTTTGATATGCATTCATGGCAATACCTCCTATTGTGGTTATCACTCATTATTCTTTTTGTACTCTCTTAAAATCTGCTGGACTCTAGCCTGGAGAGCTGGCACCACTTCTGCCTCAAACCAGGGATTCTTGGCCATCCAGATCTGGTTGCGGGGCGAAGGGTGGACCAGAGGGAAATAATCTGGCAGATAGTCCTTGTACCGACGCACCCGCTCTGTCACCTTGCCACTGACCTTCTCATGGAGATAGTAAGCTTGGGCGTACTGGCCGATCAAGAGAGTCAAGTCAATATCTGGACACTCCTTGAGGAGTTGAGGGTGCCACTTTTCCGCAAAGCCCTTGCGAGGTGGCAGGTCCCCTGACTTACCATGCCCTGGAAAATAAAAGTCCATGGGAATGACCGCAAATAGACCCGAATGATAGAAGGTTTCTTCATCGACTCCTAACCACTCCCTTAGACGGTCTCCACTCTTGTCCTTCCAATAGAGGCCTGCTTCTTGGGTCTTGAGACCAGGAGCCTGACCAATAATATTGATCCGAGCAGTCTTTGGCGCCGCAAATAGGGGCTCGATCCCTTTATCCGTATAGTCTTTGTTTTGTGGATCGGCCATGATGGCCTCTTTGATCCGCTCCAGTTGCTCCATTTCTCCTCCTCTAAGCAAAAACTCAGCCAGCAAGTGCCGACTGAGTAGCGTCTTATTTGATGAGTTCGTAGATGGCTTCTGCGTAGATTGCAGCTGCACGGTAGAGATCTTCTACATCCGCAAATTCATTGGCTTGGTGCATGGTGTTCACATAGTCTGGGAACATAGCACCGAAAGCAACCCCACGTTTCAATAGACGACCAAAGGTTCCGCCACCGATTACTTGCTCATGACCTTTCAGTCCGGTTTGTTTTTCATAGACACGCAAAAGCGTTGAGACCAATTCATCTTCCATTGGAACATAGTGAGGGGTGTGGCCGTGAGCAGACAAACTAACGGACGCCACTCCTTCTACTTTTTCAAGTCCAGCTTTGATGGTTTCTGGATCTGTTCCTTTAGGGTAACGAATGTTCAAGGCAATAGTGTTATCTGAGCTGTTTTCGTCGAAGTTGAAGACACCCGCATTCATGCTGAGAGCCCCCATCTTTTCATCCACATGGGCAATGCCAAGTTTCTCACCAGCAAAGTCTTCATGAAGAAGAGAAGCTGACACCTGCAAGTAAGCTTTGGCATCTCCACCGAAGTCAAATTGGTTCAAGAAGAGAGCCAAGTAAGTTGCTCCATTGATTCCAGCTTCTGGAGTAGAGCCGTGGGCAGATTTCCCGATAATGGTGACTTTAAATTTACCGTCTTCCTCTGTTGCCACCTCATAACGAAGTTGGTGTTCATTGGCAAAGGCCTCCAAGAGACCAGCTATATCTGGTAATTGGCCAGAAACGACTGCTGTCGCTGATTCTGGTACCATATTTTCACGAAGGCCACCGGTGAAGCTATGAAGATGCGCTTGACCTGTGTTTTGACCACCGAAGTGAAGGTACTCAGTAATGTTTCCTTTTTCCCCGTTGATGATGGGGAACTCCGCATCTGGTGAGAAGCCAAAGTCTGGATCAGGAAGGCCGACATGTTTGAAATAGTAGTCCATATCGCCCCAACCAGACTCTTCATCTGTACCAACCACAAAGCGCACGCGCTTAGAAACTGGTAATCCCAGATCCTTGATGATCTTCAAGCCGTAGTAACAAGCTACTGTAGGCCCCTTGTCATCTGATGAACCACGCGCATAGAGTTTGCCATCGATAATCTCAGGTTTGTAAGGATCTGTATTCCAGCCACTACCTGCAGGCACCACGTCCATGTGAGCAAAGATTCCGAGCTCTTCTTCCCCTTGTCCAAAGGTGAAGTGTCCAGCATAGTTGTCCACATTGGTTGTTTCGTAGCCATCACGCTCAGCAATTTCCAAGAATTTCTCAAGGGCTTTGACGGGTCCAGGTCCGTAAGGGTGAGTCGCATCCGCCTGGCTGTCATCTCGTTCTGAGTTGATTTCCAAGAGGCTGAAAAGGTCAGCCATCATTTCTTCGCGACGTTTTTCTACTTCTGCTTTAAAGTCAATTGTTGTCATGCATTCCTCCGTTATTTCGATTTAAATTGAATTCTCTAAAATCCCTTCAGCTACTGTCTATCAGCCTGCCAAAGGATTCTAGAAAACCGGACTTGTATCGTACGAGACGAGGACCATCCGGTTCTTTCTGTTGTAATTAGCGTTTTTCGATGATTTCGTCTACTGGCAAGCGGTAGCTAGGTTCTACCTTCTCCGCTGCGTAACCAACCGTGATCAAGAGTTCTGGACGGAAACGCTCTTCGATTTCCAAGACTTCGTTGACTTTTGATTTGTCAAAGCCAAGGATGATGTTTGAGCCAATCCCTTGGTCCGTCAAGGCCAATACTAGGTTCATTGCGACCAATCCAGCATTCAATGCCAAGTAATCGCTAATCTGTTGTTCATTGTAGCGAGCATATTCTGCAGGTAGGTTTTGCATGAAGTATTGCAACTGCTCCTCTGTGAAGTTCTGGACCCCACCGACACGCGCAATCTTCCGAGCCCGACGTTGCAAATCGGTATCCGTAAAGAGAGCGATGGTCACAGGTGCTTCCATGACTTGGTCATAGTTCCCACCATAGGCTAGTTTAGCCAATTCCGCATTTTTCTGACGAACGACCACGAATTTCCATGGTTGGCTATTGTGCGCACTTGGTGCCAAGGTCGCAATTTCAATAGCTGTCCGCACATCCTTTGGATCGACCGGCTGGTCTGTGAAATGCTTGATCGCATGACGTTTTTTGTTGAGTTCTAGGAATTTCATAGTCAACTTCCTTTTCTAATTCTATTACCTCTATTTTAACACAAAATGAAAGAGCTTGCAGAGTTTTTTCATTGAGGACCCTGTTTCCTTTTCAACTAGGCTACTCGCCCTTCTATGGACTCAGATTATTCCGACGCAGGACTTTCTTTTTCAAAGAACTGGCCACTAGAGTCTTGGATTTTGTTGATGATATCGTCGTAGTGAGAATCTCTTTCTTCTTCATAGAGATTGTTGATTTCTTGATAGTTCAACGAATTTTCAACCTTTGGTTCCGGCTTGCGACTGAGGAAATCAAGAGTCCCCAGAAGAACCAAGATCAGAATCACCAAAGAGGTCCACCCAGTTTCCTTCTTAGGTAGGCGAACTCCCTTGGTCGAAAGAGATTTCCAACTAGGGTTTTGAGGCAAGAGCTCATAGATTCTCTTTTGAGTCGGAAAGAGGGTCAACAATGCATACAAGGTCAGAAAGAGAAATGAAAAACTATGGACAGAAATCCAACTATACTTAATTTTCATCTTAAAGGCATTATAGCCAGCTCCCCCCATATACACTTCTAGGGCGAAGACGGCGATCATCAAAAGACAGAAAATCAGGAATTGGACTTTCCATAGTTTTCTCAACCCTAAATACTCTTTTTTGAGCAATTCTTCTTTGTTTTTGGCTTGGTCTACTTCTACTGGAGCTTGTCTGCTTGGTTTTACTTCACTATTGCTTTCAGTTGACCCTACTTTCTTTTCAACTGGTTCTACCTGTCTAGCAAAATAGGCCTCCGCTTCTCTGATGACTTTGCTAAGGTTTTCCTCCACCAACAGATAAGGAAAACCATTGATCATCCAATTGTCTTTCTTATCTGGTTTATCTGGCTTCATAACACGAAGAGCAAAGTGTCGTCCAACCAAGCTAATTGAAAATATCGCATCATAATATTCAGATCGAACTGAAAAATCAATGCCATAAAAACAATTAGACTTAACCAGTTTGTTCGCTTCCATAAAAGAAATATCCTTTGTAAACGTCGATCGGATTATCTCTTGTGCTTGGGAAACTTTTTCTTCAACGGTAGCAGAATCAAGGGGGAGTGTTAAAGCAGAAAACGTATCGGTGGAAGTATTCCCTTCTAGACTATCTTTAAACCAATCCAAGAAAGAAGTCATATTGGATACGGTTAGATCAATAGACTGATGGATCGGAAATGCTTGGTCCTCTATACTAGAAGGCATGGGGTCTATCTCTTCAAGGACAAACTGCTGACCCGCTATCTCAAAGCTAAAAAAAGCTGGATAATGAGGCAACAAACAAGTAAAGACAACCCTAAAGGGTTCATTCTTTTCGAAGGGTCTTTTCCAGGAGTCTATTTTTGCTATTCCCTCAAAGGTAGATTCTATCATTCTTTTAAGGAGGAAACGCTTTTTTAAGAGATTATCAGGAGTCAGTGTTTCAGAAAACATAAGGCCAGGTTGATCCAGATAAGCTTTGATCTTTCCAAAGCTATCCCTAAAACGATCTCGATCATACAAAAACTCCATTCCGAATCTTTCAGGCCCCCAAAGGAGTGATACATCGTTACCTTCAACCAACATATTTATTGTTGTCTTATATTCTTCAAGATGAATCTCAAGAATAAAAGTCGGACCATAAGCACTCCGGGCTGTCGTTTCTATGTCTACAATTTCGAAATGCTCACCAAAAACATGTTGAAGGACTTGTCGGATATCATTTACCACAAGCTCTCTATGCTGATCAACAGTTAATCCCATTTCTTTATTACTTACCCCTTATGCGTTTTTATAGACTCAAGGAAAGCATTAGCCTCCTTTAGATAGTCGTGTTGTTCAATCAAAGAAGTTAGAAGCTCGATGTTATGACCCCGATAGTTATCCTCGCGTCTCAGTTCTTCGTACATCTCAATAAAAGGAAGGCCATTGTCCTTAGCATCTTGGAGCTCTGCTTCATAGTCATAGGCCACCTTCCGAAAGTGCAGGTTGGTCACCCCATCTTCTTCGACATCGATCAGAGCATACTGGGCTCTGTGGTTTTGAATTGGTTCCCAGTCGAAATAAGGCATGCCAATAGTCCCCGGATTGAGGATCTGTTGGCCCTGGCTGCCGTAGCGAAGCAACTGCTTGTGGACATGCCCGTAGATCGCCATATCCGTCTGATCATCCAGCAATTGGTCAAAGTTCTCCGTCGCATTTGCTGGACGCAAGTCTCCACCGTAATTCTTTTCTGGCAAGTTGTGGCTTAGTGAAAAGCGAATACCATTGACCTCCTTCTTCTCTACCAAAGGAAGGGATCGAATCCAATCGATTCGCTTAGGATCTAGTCCTTCCATGAGGTACTGAGTGAGGCGAAGAAGTTGAATCTCCTGCGGATCCTCAAGTCCGTACTCGCCATCCAAAGCCTCTAGGATACAATCGTCCCAATTTCCACGAACAGCCGCTGTAATCGGAATCGCATCCAGCAAGTCAAAAAGGTCATCTCTTCCAGGTCCCGGTAGCAAAATGTCCCCTAAAAGCCAGTATTCCGTCGCGCCTAGAGCACGCGCATCCGCAATCACTGCCTCCAGGGCTGTTGTATCTCCGTGAATATCAGATAAAATAGCGATTCGATGTTTCATAACTACTCCTTTATGGATTGAAAAATTTGTGTGCCTTAAGTATAACAAAAACGAGTGCAAAAAGTGAAAACCATCCATTTGAATTGGATGGTTCATCTTATGTTTAATGAATAGACTTACGAAATCGGAAAAATTTCTTCATCGCAATCGTTTAAAATTGAATGGATTTCTCCATCATTAACAATAACTAGGTAATCAGTCGGTAAGACCAACACTTTTATAAGTTTTGGATTCCATTTCAATAGTTCAAAAGCGTGAATGCAAACAAAGTCTTCATTATCTTGCCTTTGATAGCCCATAAACCAACCTGAGTCTTTCAGGCTTTGAGTATTTTGTCGTTGCAGATAGGCATGTTCATCCTCAAAGACACCTTTGGCAATTAGAATTTTATCGTCAAATCGAATTTCTGAGGGATTTATCTGCAATTCTTTAGTGAGACTAGCCTGTTCGGACTGAATCCAAAGTGCTACCGTTAAATCCTCTGTAAAATCTTTAAAAGGATTGGCTTCATAATCAATGGAGACAAGTCTAAACTGCTGTTTTTCTACTTCTATCAGCTTATAGATACTAAACCCAACCTGAAACAAAAGCTCATTTTTAAGGTCACTTTTAGATGCCAGTATAGTTGTGATTTTTAACCACTCTTGGAAAAGACCCTCAGAGAATTTCCCATAAAAAATAAAACCGTTACTTTCAATTTTTGTATCAAGAAGTTCCATTTATTTTTCCCCTAAAAATAAAACCCTTTACTGTAAATCTTTTACCGGCTCCGCCACTTCCATCAAGGAACTTGCTTCTTCCTGCTTTCCTTGATGGAGCTTGGCTTGCACCGCCTCCGCTACTGCTCGTGGGATACCAACCGTGACGATGTCATCCACAGTAGCTTCTTTGATCTTGGTCAGTGACTTGAAGTGCTTCATCAGCAACTGCTTGCGTTTTGGTCCCAAACCTTCGATGCCGTCCAGCTGGGAGGAGAAGGAATTCTTGGATCGGAGCTGGCGGTGGAAGGTGATGGCGAAACGGTGGACTTCATCCTGGATCCGTTGGAGGAGGAAAAATTCCTGCGAGGTCCGAGAGAGTTCGATGACTTGGAGAGGATCGCCGAAGAGCAATTCATGGGTCTGGTGCTTGTCATTCTTTTGCAGGCCTGCGATGGGAATATCCAGCCCTAACTCGTCTTGGATCACTTGCTTAGCAATATTGACCTGGCCCTGACCCCCATCGATGACGATCAGATCTGGTGGCGTCAGGCCATCCCGCATAACCCGGCTATAGCGTCTGCGAATGACCTCCCGCATGCTGGCATAGTCATCTGGACCCACGACAGTCTTAATCTTGTACTTACGATAGTCCTTTTTGCTTGGCTTCCCATTGATAAAGACCACCATGGCTGAGACCGGACTGGTCCCCATGATGTTAGAGTTGTCAAAAGACTCGATGCGCACAGGGGTTGGAATTTGCAGGAGTTTTCCAAGGTTTTCAATAGCACCTTGGGTCTTTTCCATGGATTTTTCAAGGAGATTGAACTTCTGCTCCAGGCTGACCCGCGCATTCTTAATAGCCAGATTGACCAACTGCTTCTTCTCCCCACGCTGGGGCTTGAGGACCTTGGTATCCACAAGGGCCTTGACCGCTTCCTCATCGATGTCTTGAGGGATCAGGATTTCATTGGGGATCAGGTGAGATTTCTCCTGGTAAAACTGCCCCACATAGGTCAAGAAATCCTCGTCTGGATCATTGTAGTAAGGGAAAAGGTTGACGTCGCGCTCGATCAGCTTACCCTGACGGACAAAGAAGACCTGCACACACATCCAGCCCTTGTCCACGTAGTAGCCAAATACATCCCGATTCTGCAAATCCTTAGCCATGACTCGCTGTTTGGTCCGTAGTGTCCCAATGGCTTGGATCAGATCGCGATACTCGGCTGCCCGCTCGAATTCCATGTTTTGCGCAGCGGTAGTCATCTTGAGCTTGAGCTCATCGATAATCTTGTCATCCTGCCCCTTGAGGAAATCAGAGACTTCCTGAGCCATGCCCTTGAAATAGGCCTCGTCCTTGTGGCAGACTGTGTGGGCCATACATTGCCCTAAATGGTAGTAAAAGCAGACCTTGGAAGGCGGATTGGTACACTTGCGGAATGGGAAAATCCGATCCAAAAGTCGCTTGATCTCATTGGCCGCTCCCACATCTGGATAGGGACCAAAATAGAGACCGCCATCCTTTTTGACCTGGCGAGTGATGATAAGACGCGGATAGCGCTCATTGGTAATCTTGATGAAGGGATAGGACTTGTCATCCTTGAGCATGATATTGTACTTGGGCTTGTTCTCCTTGATGAGGTTAATCTCAAGAAGCAAGGCCTCAATATTGGACTCGGTAACGATAAACTCAAAATCCACAATCTCAGATACCAGGGCTTCCGTCTTGGTATCGTGGCTCCCTCTAAAATAGGACCGCACCCGATTGCGAAGATTCTTGGCCTTCCCCACATAAATGATGGTACCGTTCTTGTCTTTGTGAATGTAACAGCCCGGACTCGTCGGCAAGAGCTCGAGCTTGGATTTAATCAAGTTATTCATACTCTCTATTATAGCAAAAAAGGGAGGTCTAGCACTTAGCCAACCTCTCTAGAATCTACTAAATTAATTGATTTTTAACGAAATAAGATCTGAAAAATGACCGATCCAAATTGAACTTGTATTCTTCATTCTTCTTATAAAACCTTATAGCACCCTTTGGAATAACCGCAAGGGATGTAGCCTGCTTGATAAAGTTCATACATATCATTGTAGTAGGCAGAATCAACAGTCGGACACTCTACTTTTATCGTAAGGTATACTGCTAAACCTAAAATATCAAATTCTATTGTTGTTAACATAGATTCAGCCAGTTTCCCTGAAGAAACTAAATGATTCAACTTCTTTTTAATAGCAGGTATTACAAGTTCATCAGCAGAGTCAATTAATTGATTCCAATGCGAATAAATTTCATCTTCAAATTTAAATAAATATGAAGTGAAATCTCCTCGCTTATCTAAACAATAATTCTCCCACTTCAAACTATTTATACTCTTTTCAGCATCTTTTACAGTTTTTAACTGAATGATTGGTAGATTTGTTGCTCTTTCCTCTTTCAAAAAGTCTAGATTTTTTAATGCATTTATCACATCGGCATGGATCTTCATTTTTATCCCCCTTCGATCAACTTATCTTTCAAATTTAGGATTATTTTTCTTGTACTAGAAGGTCATACGGAAAGTACTCCAACTCCTTCAAGCGTTCATCATAGATTCCTTTGATCTTACAGGTTGCTGCAGTGTCGAAACTCCAGTAGCCATCACAACCTCTATTATCATACTTATGTTTTTCATACCAAGGGGCATCTGAATGGCTATAGTACCAGAAAACTTGGGCCTTGGCGACACTCTCATAAGTATCTTCAATCATATTTTGATACTCTAAACTCGAGTGAAAAGGAACGACTATATCATGGAATAAATAAGTCATATAATACTCAATCAAGCCATCTGTATGGTCCATCTGCGCATAGATATCTTTCAAATCTTCCAAAAACTCTTCCTTGCGCTCGCTATAAAGGACTCCTAAGGCAAAAACATCAACCGCACGATAAAAGGGAACTCCTTCTGAAGCAATGAGCTTCAAATTAGAAAGAATCCCTTGATAATAAGGAAAAATCTCCTCTTTCGAAGATCCTATAGAATAGGAAAGCTTCACCAGTTCTTCATGATCCAAAACCAAATCTTGGTAAAGGAGCAACAAATACTTCCCCGCAATTTCATCCGTCATCTCTATATCTTCTCTTAAACGTTTTTGTACACGATTCAATCGTCCTTCAAAATACGCCTGATCTTTGTGTTTATCTCTTTACATGCGGTAACTCCTGACTTTACTCAACATCACTGCTAATCTAACATCTCTGATAGTTTCTCTAGTATCTTTTCTCTATTCTTTTCCTTATCAACTGATAAGTAGTTTTTAAAGTTATCTAAGGACTGGATTTTATTGCCAATAATAGTTTGCAATTGTTCACTGAAAAATTCTTCTTGTTCAGCATCGATCTCTTCCAATAAGGCAGGTTTATAGTCTTTCCCCTCACACTCATAAGCTAACGAGGCTATGAAAGCACCTGCTTCAAAAATACAGTTCCACCTTGCTTCAAATTTTGGATCATCTTCTTGCATATAAACAAAAGCCCCTCCAAATTCAGTTCCATCATCAAGAAGGGAGTAGATGTAATCTGCAGACAATTCATGATTCTCTGCCCATTTCCAGCATACTTCGAGAAGCTCTTCAATCTTGTTATAAAACTGACTTTCCTGCATTGATTTGGATAACCATGTAGCTATTCCTAACTTAAATAATGCTTTATTATATTTATCCATAAGTACGAATTTCTTTCAACCTTGCTCTTAGTTCTCTATCAAATCAATGAATTCCGAAAATGTTTTTGCTAAAAAATAAGCGTTATTCTCATCGCTCGAGGCTTCTAATTGATACGTATCGTCGTAATAATATAAACCTTCATTATCATCACCACTTTGCCAAAATAGTAGAAATCCATGCTGAATAGTATCACCAATAATAATGGAATGGTCAAAAATATCGTTACGATATTCTTCTGTCCACTGCTCTATATCAGCATTTTTAATTCCTGTATTTATTCCAAACATAGTATCAATATTTATAGCTTCACCTATTTGATTAATCTTAATCGAATTTTCAAATTTATAGGATAAATTCCTTCCGCCGTTTTGTGTAGCTAAAAATTCTTTATAGTCAACTGGAAGTTGGATAGCAAATCGTTTTTCTAAAAGTTTGATATCTTCATCTTCCGCATGCCCAAATGGGTCTATAGTTAATACCATTTCATCAACCTCCGATATAATCCCTCCTTGCTTGAGGTTCTCAGCCATGTTTAGATGTCCGTGCTAAGAATGACCTTGTTAACGTAAAGAAAAAAGAGAGGACATATTCGATAAAAACTAGGAGAAAAACTAGCTTTCCTATTTGTCTTGGACTAGAAGGTCATAAGGGAAGTACTCCAACTCCTTCAAGCGTTCATCATAGATTCCTTTGATTTTACAAGTCGCAGCGGTGTCGAAACTCCAGTAACCTTTATAGGTATCTTTGGTATGATTGTTATACCATGGGGCATCAGAATGGCTATAATACCAGAAACCTTGGGCCTTGGCGACACTCTCATAAGTATCTTCTATCATATTTTGATACTCTAGTATGGAATGGAAAGGAACGACCATATCATGGAATAGATAGGTCATGTAGTACTCAATCAAGCCATCTGTATGATCCATCTGCACATAGATAGCCTTTAAATCATCTAGAAACTCTTCCTTACGGTCACTATAGAGGACTCCCAAAGCAAATACATCAACTGCACGATAAAAGGGAACTCCCTCTGAAGCAACTTCTTTTAAGTTGGAGAGAATCTCTTGATAATAAGGAAAAAGCTCCTGAACATCCTTCCCAAGAGAGTAGCCAACCTTAAATAAATTTTCAGAATCAATGACTCTAAATTGGAAATGGTTCAAAAGATTCTCTGGTTTAACCTTTTCAAATCGCTCTAAAGCTTCCTGTTGACATTTAGAATACCATTCAAATAACTCTTGAAAATGTTCCTCTGTTTGAATTTTATCTCTTAACATGTATTAACTCCTTTTTTTACTTAACATCTCTGATCGTTTCTCTAATATCTTTTCTTTGTTTTGTCCTTATCAACTGATAAGGAATTTTTTAAGCCACTTAGAGATTGGATTTTATTTCCAATAATAGTTCGCAACTGCTCATTGAAGAATTCTTCTTGTTCAGCATCGATCTCTTCCAAATATGCAAGTTTGTAGTTTTTTCTCTTACACCCATAAATGGAAGCAAAAATTTCATTACTTTGATTCTAATTAATGGTCATTAACCACTATACAGATTAAAAAAGATTCTCAATTAGACTAGAAAAACTAGAACAAACAAAGGTTGATTCTTTAAAATCATCATAGTTCTTCTCATGATCCCAAAAAACGATGTTTGTATCAGCTGAATAATCAAAACATAATAAGTTGCCAAAACCATCTTCAGCAAATGGAATCAGTTGATCACCTATTCGATTTTGTAAATCTTCAAGAACTTCATATATATTATCGGTTTCATTTTCATCTAGGCTTAGTAAATTGTTGAAAATTTCCACCTTTTCATCTACCTTAAAATGATTAGGATGAGGATAACCACCATCATATTTTAAAACAAACTGCTTATAATCATCAGGTAGAGTAATCTGTAATCTATCTTCCATACGTTCTATTGTATCTATGGAAATTGCTTTATAATTCAACCACTTCATATGCTTACTTCATTTCTTTTTGAAAATATCAAATCCACTCATTCAGAAAAATCTTCGAAATTAGAAATATTTATAATAAAAAGTATCATTCTCTGACAATTTTTCTAAAAATTCTTCGAGATTCTTAGAAATTTCTACATCATAATAATAGATTTTATCCCTGTTCCCTGAACTAAAACCAATTGAGAGTAGAGTGGATTCATTGGCCTCAAAAAAGACCAGTTTATCTTCTGCAAATTCATCATATATTTCAATATCAGGATAAAACTCAAAATCGTTTTGTTTAAATCTAAAGTCTAATACAGACTCTGGATCCATGATGCGATTGATGTTTTCCACTTTACTTCCAATAAAACCATAGCCAATCTCTAAGTAAAAGTCTCTCAAAAATTGCGGAAACATAATTCCTAACTTTGATTCACTGTTTTTGATTTGATCTTTAGAGAGTGGATAGAACTGATGAGATGGATTTGATTTTATATTGTCAAACATCTATTGAATCCTCCTATGGTATGGTTGATCTTAAAGTCACTATAGGTAAGGATATCCCCTTTTTCGATTAAAACTGGGTAAGAGCCCCAATCCTCTTAATTTTCTTGGACTAGAAGGTCATACGGGAAGTTTTCCAACCCCTTCAAGCGTTTTTCCTACATGTTTAACTTTGGTTTTGATATTCTTCCATTTTTTTAAAAAGTTGGAGTAAATCATTATTTTCAGGCTCTTCTCCTAAATATTTATACTTAAAAAAAGACAACCTTTGATTCGAGGTAAAGGGACTAGCAAACCAATCAGTATAATCAAATCCAACCTTTAATTGTTTCCGAGATATTACCATTAAAACCATTGCATACCATTTAGGTTGATTATTATCTTCTAAAACCTTTAAAATATTTCTAGAAATACTCATTAATTGATTAAAGGTGTCCATATATTCAGCAAATGGAATGTTATAAATTGCTGGTATATCATGTGAGAAAATATAATTTTCAGGATTTTCTTTCGTATTAAAATAAAATAAAACTTCTCCGTCCCCTTCCTTTAACTCAACATTAAAGTATAGATCATTCCAAGTTACTGGAATAATACGATTTACATGATTTACTATATCATTAAACAGTTGATTTAATTGATTTTCAAACATGTAATAACTCCTTTTCTATGGGCGGATAACGCTCTTTTTCTTTCTATCAATATAGCATCGCTAAAAATTCTGTAAAGTTATTAGCTACAAACTCTATAGCTGGTTCCAGCTCGTAGGATTCCTCGTGGTACCAGATACACATGCTTGGATTTTCGGGATCCTCTGTATAATTTAGACAAACAAAATCACCACCGAACAATGCTGCTATGGGGATTAGTTGCATTCCGACATAATCTTCATCAAAGACAATGCGACCTTCCAATTGTGTACTTACAACTCCGATATCATAAGCCTCTTCTGCCTTCTCACCTGAAATAGCTAGTATAGCTAAAAATCGATCGATTACTTTCTCATTATTCCCAAAATGAAAATACCGTTTTGACGGAATCAATCCATTCTCATTCTTTATAAATTCCTTATAATCATCAGGCAGTCGAACTTTCCACGCAACTTCTCTTTCCTGTAATAGCGCATCAGTGGGCAGGGGGTAGATAATTGATTGATCTTGTTGAGCCATATCGTTTTCTCCTACAGTTGCTTGCCTTTTACTTCCTCAAACCATTTTTCAAACTCTAGACTTGGAAGCAACTCTTCATCCTTGTCATAACGCCCTTCATAGCTATAGCGACTATCAAGGCTGTTTTTCTGAGCATCATAAATCAACCACATTTCAGTTGGATGCTCGCGATTATATTCTTGGCAAACATCAAGCATTGATTTTACATCCTTGACACCTTCTTTCAACAAGAGAGATTGTAAACTGGTATCAATGTGTGATTTTGTAGGTAAAAAATCATTTACTAAGTGTTTGTGTACAATATTTCCCTTAATCTCATAAAAGAGATTAAAACTATACAAACTGTCCGCTATCGCATAGATATATACTTTTTCTGCTTGGTTTTGGACATATTCCAGCGCTAACGAAATCATGCTAGCCTGAACTTCCATAAATTTATCTTCAAATGTCATGATTCTCCTCAATCTCTTCTTTCACTTCATTGTACCATTGTTCAAAAATATCATCTGCTGTTAAAACATCGGAATTGGAGAATTGGAGAAATGAAGATGATATGAAAATTTCCCTGAAGCTTTTTGATGTTTATGGTCATATATAATTTTCAATTGAGTTGGTACCTCTCTATTGTTATCAGAGAAAGCTTCACAAAGTTTTATATAATCATTTAAGGCAATATCCACTAATTGAGATTGTCTATTAATAGAAGTGTCTACTTGAAATGCTTTCAATTGATGTTTTTTATAGTATAATTCACCGATTTTGAAAAAAACATTAAAGTAAAAACTATTAATTTCACATGAAGCAAGTATATACACTTTATCAGCTTTATAATCAGAGTATTCTAATGCGATAGATATCATATCTTCTTGTAGCTTTGCTATTTTATCTTCAAAACTCATTATTCCCCTCAAGCTCTCTCTTCACTTCGTTGTACCATTGTTCAAAAATATTGCCCGAGGTTAGCGTATCTGAATTAGAATAGAATAAATCATAGGAATACTTTCCCTTTACTTTATTCTGTTTATGATCATAAATCAATTTTATCTGTGTAGGCATTGGCTGGTTATACTTCTCACAAATTTTCTTTAACTCTTTAACGTCGTCGGTTCCTATTTTTAAGACATGGAAAATTAGATTATTTAACTCATCAAAGTTATTCCCTGGCAATGAACGCATAGTAAAAATTTTATTCTCAGAAATATAAAATATGTTAAAACTGTATGAATTATTCTCATTAGAACCATAAATGTAAACAGTATCGACCTTTTGCCCAACTCCTTCCACATATTCTAATGCCAACTGAATCATATCTGTTTGTTTGGCTGAGAATTCATCTTCAAATGTCATGATTTCCCTCAATCTCTTTCTTCACTTCGTTGTACCATTCCATAAAAATATCGTAATCTGTTAATGTGTCTGAGTTTGAATGAAATAAATCATAGGAATACTGAGCCTCAGCTTTTTTATTCACATTATCATAGACTAATTTCAGTTGAGTTGGGGCTTGTTTTTTATCCTCTTGGAATAATGTTATCAATCGTTAAAAATCCGTTATTCCAATGTCTAAATATTGAAACATTCTATCAGTCGTTAAATCCTCTATACCCAGCTCATCTAGCTTATTGATCGTATATACCTTCCTATCCTTAGCAAAAAAGCTGTTAAAAGATAAGGAATTATTCTCGTAAGAACCGTAAATATAGGCAGTATCAATTTTATCTTCTGCTAGTTCAAGAGCTAAACTAATCATATCTGTTTGAATTTCTGATAATTTATCTTCAAAGTTTTTCATAGCAACAATCCTATTCTCTCTATTTCTTTTAAGGCCTCTTCCTTCGAGGGCAATTGACCACGCGCAAGGAAGTCTTTGACATCCTGTACGTGCTCATAAAAATTACTATTGATTTCTTTTAAATTCTCAATAAAAATCTCTATCAAAGAATCGTTGATATTTTCCAAAAGAGACGGTAGCTCTTTCTTATTATCATATGAATAAGCTGCTTTTGCAGTGGTAGCTAGTGCATAAGTCATATTATCCCAGGATGCTACATGCGCCTCATTGTCATCTAATTGCATATAGATAAAAAGTCCACCAAATTCCGAACCATCATCTAATAGAGCATAGAGCTCATCTCCACTTTTATCTCTCTTCTCCAAAAAACTCCAACACGCATCCAGGGCTGTCCGAATATGAGACTTATAGGGCGAGCTCAACTGATGAGCAATAGCTTCAGAAAAAGTAAGCATCAAATAGCTATCAAACATATTCTCTCCTTGTCTAGTACTATCTGGACGAGTTAATTTTAGAACGTCCTATCGTCAATTTAAGACTACTGAATCATTGTTTTAACTTGAATTCTTGAAGCAAATCACCAAAGTAATTGTCAATCAGGGGATCTTTCAACACCTGTTCAAGGTCTAATGCGGATAGTTGCTGCACTAATTGATTGTTTTCAGCTAGCAGTTGTCGGTAACACGAAACATAAGCTTCTATCGTTTCCACATCCACACTTTCAATTGTTTGGGGTAGGTACTTTTCTCCAGAATGCTGATACGAATGATAGCAAACCAAGACAAAATAATTGGCAATACAGCTCCATACAAGAGGATTGGTCTCCTTATCCAGCTCCATAAATGTCAAGATATCCTTTTCGTCCACATTCTCCAAACGACTGTATAAAAGATCTGGACAAATCTTATTGTCCTGGTCAAGCGATTGATTAGCAAGCTTCAAGGAATCCATAACAAAGTCCTTGTATTCTTTATGATTGATTAAATCGACTAGATTAAAAGTCAATTCTTGAAGGAAGTATAATAAACTATCATTACATTACATTTCATTTGTTTTTCCTTTTATATTACTACCTTGCAATAAAAAAACTAGGCCTCTTTATAGCTTACAGTTCCGATAAATCTTGTATTTTCTGTTACTATTTTATTGCCACTAGAATCATAATTGTAAAGCAAAATGATGGTGTTGCTTGGAGGAAGAATCGTTTTGATTCCTTCCTCTTTTAAATTTCGAAGAATAGTCTGTTCATAGGATACACCTTTCAACATCTGTTCGAGGTTTGAGTGATTCCTATCATCAACCTGAGCTTCTAGCCAATCGTCATCAATATCATCCAAATCAATGCCATTCTCTATTAAGAATTGAGACGGAACTGCCTCTCCATCCTCATCATAGCGTATCTGCAAATAATGGTCTAATTGAGATTGATCAGCAAAATTTCCAATCCAAATGGACACTGTATTTTCCGTTTCCATACATTTCCTTTTCTATCAAAAAACATATCTTTCAGATTTATATTTTTTCCACTACTCTAAGGTTTTAACTAGTCTCTTACATGTCCCAAATCGGCGAAGAGCATTTTACGCCCCGTCGGCTATCAAACAGTTTCTCTCCTTGTATTCTATTCTCTCTATTATAGCAAAAAAGAGGGACCTAAACGATCCCTCTTGATATTAATAGCCTCTTAGGTAAGGAAGTAAGGACATAAGAGTTGTCCCAAGGACCAATACCCAGAACCAGAAGGAATACATGCTTCTTTGGAAGACGCCTGGTGCTGGTCGGTTTTCTTGTATGTAGTGAAAAATAGCTTTTCTTTTTAAAATCAAGACGATGGTAAAGGCGATGGTTCCACCTAAAAAGACTAGAATTTGAACCCACTCGGCCACATTCATATTGACATGCGTGCCGAGGTAATGAAGCCCTTGAGAGAGGACCAGGTTGTTAAAGATATGGTAGAAAATAGCCCACCAGATCGAATACTCGAAAGTCAAGTAGCCAAAGCCAAAGCCGATAATTGTCGCAAAGAACAACTGATCAAAATTGGCATGGAACATTCCAAAAGCCAAGGCTGTCATGACGATCGCAAAGACTTTTCCATACTTTTCTAAGGCTCTCAGTCCAGCGGCCCGGAATACCAATTCCTCTGTGATAGGACCTATTAGGGTCGCATAGAGCAAGAGGCTCCAAGATTGGCTGAGTTGCTCAGACATGTCCTCTTGAGGCTTGAAAAAGCCCAAGGTTTCCATCATGTGGTCCAATAGCTGAGATAAGGCACTAGAAGCCAATTGGGCAAACCCCAAGAAGGCAATGAACACTAAGAAAGTCTGCCAGGTCATCTTGCGTCCCTTTTGTCTCACATCTCCTTTGAAGAGGGATCCTTGCCGATAAAGGGCAAATAGGAGGACACCTATACTGACAGATATCAAATAGCTAATCCCATTTCCATTGATGATTTTTTCTACATACTCCTGCTTCTCTGCCATCTCCAATCCATACCGTCCAAACATAAAGAGGGTAACGGCAAAGGTCGAAATGATGCTGACAAAGACCATGACCAAGAGATAGAGGCAAACCATACCTGAAAAGCTTCCCAAATCCTTTTTGGGATCTATAAATCGATTGAACTGTTTCATCCATTCACTCCACTAATCTACTGTTTTTCTTTTCCGACTCCACCCGTAGCACCATCCAAAAGCCCCTTCATACAATACAAAGAAAATCATAAAGGCATGTAGGAAATAGTCCTCCGGTAGTGCTAAAATAATCGGATCCCGATAAGGATCAAAGAGCCAAGTAGCATCTCCGACAAAGAGGACTTGGTGAAAGAGGGTAAAGAATTGATCAAAGCCAATAAAGAGGGTCACTCCTCCTATAATAATCGGCAAGAGAACCATCCCACCAAATAAAGGGCGATAGAGGCCTGCGTAGCCTTTACGAATCACTGTTCGAATAAATCGTACAGCTACTGGCAACAAGACCAGGAATAAGACCTGGGTCAGGTGAAAGAGGTACTTGACTGCTTGAAAATGATGGAGCCCATCGGGAGAAGATGGAAAATCCGGCATGTCCAGCTTCCAGGTAAAAGGACTGGTCAAATACTGCATAAGGAGCTGAAAATTCTTCTGGATGACTGCAGGAGACAAACCGGTCCGATTCTGAATTCGTAACCAGCTAATCTCCATGGGATAGATCAACCAGGCTAGTAGAATGGTTCCCAAAATCACCGTTGCTAAGAGCCAGAGGACAAAGCCCGTTACTTTCAACCGATCACGCATCGAAATCCCACTCCGCTAAGCTCGATAGGACGTGAGTTGGTGGCAAGGGCAGGTCTGGTACTTCTTCTGGCTTGGTAAAGCCAGTGGTCACTAGCAAAGTAGGAATGCCATTGTCAATCCCTGCACGAATGTCAGTCAGGTAATTGTCACCTACCATGACCACTTCTTCGCGTTCTAGTCCCAAGTGAGCGATGGCCTTATCCATGATGATGGCATTGGGCTTTCCGATAAAGGTTGGCTTCACGCGCGTTGCCGCTTCAATCAGGGCATTTAGAGCACCAGCCCCTGGCATCATTCCGCGCTCTGTCGGGATATTGAGGTCTGGATTTGTCCCGATGAAATGGGCTCCCTTTTGAATAGCCAAAGTCGCGATGGAGAATTTCTCATAGTCCACTTCCCAGTCAAGACCCACCACGACATAGGATGGATTTACCGTATCTTCGACGAAACCTGCTTCAGCAATGGCCTGTTTCAAGCCCACATCTCCAATGACATAGGCAGTTTTCCCAAGATTCATGTCCACCATATAATCAATGGTTGCTAGTGTCGCTGTATAGATGGTATCCAGTGGCGTTTCGATATTGAACTGGCCTGCCAGCATCTCTTGAACCATTTCCGGTGTCCGAGTAGTATTGTTGGTCACAAAGAGATAGGGGATCTGACGCTCTTGCAATTCGTGAACAAAGGCTTCCCCAGCTGGGATCCGTTCTTTCCCCTTGTAGATGGTTCCATCTAAGTCAATTAAATAACCCTTATAAGTCATGGGATTCTTGGTCTCCTTTTTCACTTGCTTCCTCTGCTACTTTGTCCTGATCCTGAAACTGGCCTCCTGCTCCATACAGAAGCAAACAAGCCCCATATAAGGCAAATTGAAGGACCAAACCGAAGAAATTGATACTTGCTTTTCCAGCCTGAGTAAAGAGGAAGGATGAAATCATCAAGATGACGATGGTCACCATCAAGCCACCGATCTTAGCCTGATCAATGGTAATGGTATAGACTCCAGTCTCTTTTTCCTCATTGCTTTCTTTCCCTGCCTGGATAGGCTTCATGGTCTCGATAAAATCTGTCATTAAAGTCGCTGCGAGGCTGACAGTCGTACTAAAGAGGACACCTTGGGAGAGCTTATCAAAGAAGTTACTCCAGAAGCTACCCGATTGGCTGGTGATACTCAAAGAAAAGACAACAACAGGCAGGATAAAGGCCAAAATCAAATGAATCCAAACACGATACCAGCGAACATCTTCCTTGAGAAAACGCATAAAGGCTTCAAAACTCAACCGATAGCGGACAAAGCGAACTGCTTCTTCAATAAAGATATAAAAGGCTGCGACTAAGGTTAAGAAACCATCTCCTAATACATAGAGGGGATTTTTCTTACGACGAGCATAAGCAACAACCCGTCGTTGAACCTCCATCAAGTCTTCTTTTTTCTGTTTTAATCTTCGTTTTTCCATAATGTTTCCTTATCTATTTCTTCCCAAGTGATGAGGGCTTGGGCGTGGATTTGGCCTTCTGATGAGATGACATGATTGCTGATCATCCCTTCTCGCTCAACGCTAGAGGTAATCATGCCCCCAGGCAGGACCTCCTTAACATACTTGAGGTGGACCCGTTTGGGGATATGCTGGGTTAGGAATTCTGCTCCCATCACTTCGAAGACCCAGTCCAAGTACTTGCTGTTGTTCACATGACCGTTCATGTCTAAATCATAGAAACGTACATGGTAGTCTTGCTCCATGGCCCCATTCAGTTCTGGATAGCGTGGACCACGGCGGATCTTCTTCTCAAACGGTGACTCATATGGATCGGTGATCTCCTCTGGTACAGATTGGACCTTGCGACTATCCCGATCCATCAAGACAAAGGTTGCCACCATCTCGACGATGGCTTCCCCATTCTGATCTCTGACCACAAAGGAACGGTAGCAAAAGAGACGATTGTGGGCCAGGGCCTGGGTCTCAATGGTAATCTGTTCATCAAAGACTGGTAGGCGATGAACCGTGATGTCATAGTCAGTGATAATCCAGACTAGATTGTACTGTTCGAGCAGGTCCCTGTCACTAATACCAATCTCCATCGACTGCATACCTGAGACTTGCAAAGACAAGAGGATGAGCTGTGGCATCTTGATAAAGCCATTCACATCGCTCATATCAAAGGGGACTTTCATGTCATACTGATAAATTTTAGCCATCGTTTACTCCAATATAAATTTCTCTGCTACGGTATCACCAAGGAACAAGCCTCTCTTAGTCATCCGCACTTGCTTGTCATCTGGAACCAAGAGTCCCTGCTTCGTTAGACTGGCCACCACTTGTCCATAGCGTTGGTCAAAGGAGATACCAAATTTTTCTTCAAAACGTGCCTTAGACACACCTGTCTTTTTCCGTAGACCGAGGAACAACTCCTCTTCCATCTTCTCTTCCAGTGTCAGGTGCTCCTCTGTAATCCGTGCCTTACCAGCCTCAACAGCCTCCAGGTAATGCCGGATTGGGCCATGATTCTTGTAGCGAATCCCATCGACATAGCCGGAAGCACCAGCTCCCAGGCCATAGTATTCTGCATTATCCCAATAGACCAGATTGTGGCGACTTTCAAAGCCAGGCTTGGAGAAATTGGAAATCTCATAGTGCTCAAAGCCTGCTTTTTCCAGTTCCTCAATGATGTACTCAAACATCTCCGCTTCCAACTCTTCTTTGGAGAGAGGAAGCTTGCCCCGTCGCATGCGGTTCATAAAGACCGTGTGGTTTTCTAAAATCAAACTATAGAGACTCATGTGGGGGATGTCCAAGTCGATCGCCTTGGCGACATTTTCCTTGACCTGGTCCATGGTCTGACCCGGCAGAGCATAGATCAAATCAATCGAAATATTGTCAAATCCTGCCTGCTTGAGGTGGCGGATATTGTCATAGATATCCTGCTCCTGGTGACTCCGACCGATCTTTTTCAGCATCTTGTTATCAAAGGTTTGGACACCCAGAGAGACCCGATTGACCTGAGACTCCTTGAGAACTGCGATCTTATCCGGATCCAGATCTCCAGGATTGGCTTCGATGGTAAACTCTTCTACTTCCGATAGGTCCATAACCTTGGGCAATTCTGTCAAGAGATAGGCCAGTTGTTGGGCGGACAGAGCTGTCGGAGTCCCTCCACCGATGTAGAGAGTCCGAAGTTTGCCAATCTCATACGATCGAGTCTCCTGGATCAAGTGTTCCAGATAGGCATCGACCGGCTGATTCTTGATAAAAACCTTAGAAAAGTCACAATAATAACAAATCTGGGTACAAAATGGAATATGCACATAGGCAGAGGACGGTTTAGCTTGCATAACCTTTATTATACCACATTTCGCACCAAAACCAGAGCAGAAAAGAAAGGGGAAAGCAAGGATTTCCTTGACAAGAAGGAATGAAAGGAATAGAATAAAGCTAATCACATTCGGAGGTAAGGAGATATGAACAACTAAGTTTCGTTAAATAAGATACTTTATTTAGTGGCCTGCTTGTTCTATCTCTTTTTGTGTACCCTCTCGCCTATTCTCCAACCTTTTGTTGGCTAAATTAGGTCTTTTTCTACTTGGGTTCCGCTTGAATACAGCTCTACTAAATAGGTAGAGCTGTTTTTTGTCCCAGTAGAAAGGAATCTTATGCTAAAACTATCCCACCTCACTATCCGCCATACAAAAGATTTACGCGATCTAGTACGTAATCTGTCCCTAACCATACATGAAGGAGAAAAAGTTGCTATTATTGGCGAAGAAGGGAATGGAAAATCTTCCTTACTTCAGGTCCTCATGTCCCCAAAATCTCTACCAGATTATCTGACCATAGATGGAGAAATCACCACTTCCTTTCACTCCTATGCCTATATTCCCCAGTCTTTGCCGGAAGCATTGAAGGGAAAAACTTTGGGAGAATTTTTTTTTGGAGAGGACGAGCTAGACTATGCCAGCCTCTACAGACTGGCTGATCAATTGCATTTTAATAGCGACCGCTTTGCAAGCGATCAAACCATCGGAAGTCTATCTGGAGGAGAAGCCCTCAAGGTCCAACTTCTTCACGAACTTTGTCGTCCTCATGAATTGCTATTTTTAGATGAACCCTCAAACGATCTAGATTTAGAGACCCTAGACTGGCTCCAGCAGATGATCCAAACAAGCTCCCAAACCATTCTATTTATTTCTCATCATGAGGATTTTTTGACTCAGACGGCGGATACGATCATACACTTAAGACAGATCAAACACCGCAAGGAGGCTGAAACCATCGTGGAGCACCTAGGCTATCAAGACTACAGTAGCCAGAGGGAACAACAATTTAAGCAACAGTCTCAGCAAGCTGCCAATGATCAACGAGCCTACAAAAAAACAATGGAGAAGCACCGTCGCGTCCGCCAGCAAGTCGAAACCTCCTTACGAAATACCAAAGATAGTACTGCTGGACGTCTCCTAGCAAAGAAAATGAAGTCTCTCCTCTCACAGGAAAAGCGCTATGAGCGAGAATTCCAAGCCATGACTTCCCAACCCTATGATGAGGAAATCATTAATCTGCATTTCCCTTCCCTTACTCCCTTGTCTCCTCAAAAACGTGTCCTTCTCTTAGATCAGGAAAAGCTCGCAATTGGTGATCGTGTCCTAGTCAAGAACCTCTCCCTCACTCTTCATGGGCAGGATAAGATAGGGATTATCGGTTCTAACGGTGTTGGAAAATCCACTTTCCTAAAAATGATTTGGGAGATTTTACAGAAGAATGAGAGTATCCGCACTGCCTATATGCCTCAAGATTACACTGAACTTCTCCCTTTGACTCAGACACCCGTTCAATTCTTACAGCATTCAGGCGATCGCGAAGAAATCAACACCATTCAATTGCATTTAGCCTCCCTCAACTTTACCTATTCTGAAATGCACCATCCGATCTCTGAACTTTCTGGTGGCCAGCAAGGAAAACTCTTTCTCCTACGACTGGTACTCACAAGTCCCCAATTTCTGCTCTTGGACGAGCCTACCCGCAATTTTTCCCCCACTTCTCAACCAGAAATTCGACGCCTTTTCGCAGACTATCCAGGCGGACTAGTCACGGTCTCTCACGACCGGACCTTCCTCAAAGAAGTCTGCCAAAAAATCTATCGTCTGACCGAAAATGGTTTGGTAGAAATAGAGTCGCTCTAACGTAAAAAAGATTGGCCAAAACCAATCTTTTAAATTGAAAATGAAGTCCTCTTAGAAACTTTCCTTAGGTGAGAACGGACGTCAGCGAACTTCGTAGAAGTTCCATGACTTAGTTTTGAATCTAAGGCTTCAAAACTCCCGAGTGCTTGAAACAATCCTGTTTCAAGCACTTTTCTCACGGCGGAAAGTTTCAATAGAGGATTGGATAATTCATTTGTTAGATTTGTATGAAAGAACAGTTTGTCAACGTTCTCCAAACTTGGTTTTGACCAATTATTTTATCTAATTTTGTCCTGCCTCTTGTCCCATTTCTTGGGTACGTTTGTAGGCTGCTTCCACTCCTGCAATAATGTCGCCCCGTAAGCCGACTTGTTCCAGACGATTGACTCCTGCGATGGTAGAGCCACCTGGGCTACAAACTGCATCTCGTAAGCGGGCTGGATGCTCGCCTGTTTCTAAGACCATTTGACTGGCACCTTGGAAGGTCTGTGCAGCCATCTGCAAGGCTTGCTCTCGAGTAAGCCCTAAGCTTACTCCTGCATCTGCCATGGCTTCGATCATCTGATAGACAAAGGCTGGCCCACAGCCTGCGACAGCCGTTGCAGGATCCATTAATGTTTCCTCGATTTCGTAGAGAGCCCCTGCTCCTGCTAAGAGCTGGTTGACCTGGGCTACTTGCTGGTCTGTCACTGCTTGGGAGCGGGCCAGACTGATAACTCCTTGACCGATAGCTACAGGCGTATTAGGCATGATGCGAATGAGCCTCACTCGGTCATTTTTAACCACACCCGCCATTTTGTCCAGCTCCAAGCCTGCAGCCATGGACACCAGCAAGAGATTGGAGCGTTGAGACAGGACAGTTTGGTACTCTTCTAGGAGAGGACAGATTTGATAGGGTTTGACTCCTAGGAAGATGACCTCCGCCTCTTTAAAGGCCTGATCAAGATCAGACGCTGTTCCCCCATACTGGCCGATAAACTCTTGCACTTTTTGAGGGGAGCGGTTGACCAAAAGCAGATCTGTAGCTGCTACTTCTTTTGCGACCGCTTTGGCCAGACTGGCTCCCATATTTCCAAGACCGATAAATGCTACTTTCATGACTTACCTCACTTGACCATTTCCAGTAACCAGATACTTATAACTGGTCAGCTCACGCAAGCCCATGGGACCACGCGCATGCAACTTCTGGGTCGAGATGCCCATCTCACAGCCTAGGCCAAACTCTCCGCCATCTGTGAAGCGGGTCGATGCATTGATATAAACGGCCGCCGAGTCTACCTGGTTGCTGAAGAATTCAATTGTTGTCGCATCTTCAGAGACAATGGCTTCTGAATGGTGGGTACTGTGGGCTTCGATATGAGCAATGGCTTCTTCTACAGAAGGCACGACCTTCACGGCCATGACATAATCTAAGAATTCCGTATCAAAGTCAGTCTCAGAAGCTGGTGTCCCAGAAATGATTTGCTGGGCTTGAGCATCCAAGCGCATCTCCACTGGTACTGGAGCCTCGTCTACCAAGACTTTCTTCACTGGTGGCAGAAAGTCACCAGCAATAGCCTCATGCACCAAGAGGACTTCCATAGCATTGCAGACGGATGGTCGGCTGGTCTTGGCATTCTGGATGATACTGAGAGCCTTGTCTAAATCTGCCGCTTGATCAACATAGACGTGAACAATCCCAGTCCCTGTCTCAATCACAGGGACAATTGCTTGCTCTACAACTGCTTGGATCAAGCCAGCTCCCCCACGTGGAATAAGAAGGTCTAGATCCCCCTTGGCCTTCATCATGACCAGACTACTCTCCCGACTGGTATCTTCGACCAACTGGAGGACAGCAGGATCAATAGTGGTCGCTTGCAAGCCTGTTTTTAAGGCACTAACGATGGCATGGGCTGTCTGATAAGCATCCTTGCCACTGCGAAGGACAACAGCACTCCCACTTTTCAGGGCCAAGGCTGCTGCATCAGAGGTCACGTTTGGACGACTTTCATAGATAATCCCAATGACCCCCATGGCCACTCGTTTCTTCTGAATGACCAAACCGTTCTCCAGGGTCCGCTCCTCTAAGAGTTCTCCCACTGGATCAGGTAGGGCTGCCACTTGGAGAATTCCATCGGCCATGGCTTGAATCCGCTCTTCTGTCAAAAGTAGGCGATCCAGCATTACCTCCGAAATCCGGCCCCGAGCTGCTTCCATATTCAATTGATTAGCAGCCAAAATGTCAGCTGTGGCATCAACCAAGGAGTTGGCCATCGCTCTTAAGGCTTTATTTTTCTCATCACTTGTTGCAGTATTAATACTTTTTTTGGCCTGTTTAGCCAGGCGAATCTGATCGATCGTCTCCATCTAATCCCTCCTTTAAAATTCTGTAAATAAGAGTTCTACCTCAGGTGTGATGGTAATCCAATCATCCCGGTGAATGACGATGCCCTTTGGCTTTTGCCCATGGAGCAAATCCTTAATGGCTGCAGCCCCTAAGCGGGTACGCCCTTTCCCAATGACCTGTCCAGTCTCTGCATCATGAACCGTGATAATATCGGAGAAAGAGAAGGCTCCCTCAACCCTTATCACACCAGACACAAGGATACTCTTGCCCTCTTCTTTGACGGCCTTAACCGCTCCTTGGTCCAGCCATATAGACCCTTGGCTAGGGGCATAGAAGGCCAGCCATTGTTTCTGATTGCGCAAAAACTTATCCTGAGCTGTAAAATAGCTGCCATCCTGAGTTTTTTCTGCTGCTTCTAGAAGAGCATCTTCTTTCAGGGACGAGCAAATGTAAACAGGAACACCTGATTCTGTAGCGATGGTGGCTGCTTTGATTTTTGTCAGCATGCCTCCTGTCCCATTACTTGAGCCTGCTCCACCGGCCATCTCAATAATGTCCTTGCTAATCGAGTCAATCCGCTCCAAACGTTTGGCAGTCGGGTCCTTTTGGGGATGTCCTGTGTAGAGACCATCGACATCCGTCAGCAAGACCAAGAGATCTGCCTGGACCATGGCTGCCACTTGGGCACTCAGGGTATCGTTATCCCCGACCTTGAGCTCTTCAATCGAGACTGTATCGTTCTCATTGATAATCGGAATGGCCCCCCTTTGCAAGAGGACAGAGAGAGCCTGGTGGGCATTTTTATAGCGGCGTTGATCGACAAAGTCATCCTGGGTCAAGAGGACCTGGGCAGAGACGATGTCGCGTACCAGTAGATTAGAGGTATATTCTTCTAACAGCAGACCTTGGCCAACTGCTGCAGAAGCCTGCTTATCCGCAATCTTGGTCGGGCGTTTCTTGAAGCCCAATGCACCAAATCCAGCCGCAATCGCACCCGAAGAGACCAAAATCAATTCATGCCCTTGCTCATGCAAGAGAGCCAGTTGCTGGGTGATGGCCTTGACCTTGCTCCGAGACAAGCTCCCATCTTGATTAGTCAGGGAAGAGGTCCCTACCTTAAACACAATTCGCTTATTCTTCATCCATTCATTCTCCAGAGTATTCGATTGTAACATTATACCATGAAAGCCTTAAAAATTACTAAGAGCAGACCAGGAGCGCCGTTTCCCCACAAAAAACGAGTTTGACCACAAGAGGTAAACTCGTTTTGATGATTGAATGCTTATCCTTGACGAAGCTGCTCCAAGGTTTTTTGAAAAATCTCCGGAACCTCTACTGAAAACTCCATGACCTCTCCCGTCCGAGGATGGGTAAAGCCCAGTGTCTTAGCATGGAGGAACTGGCCATGGCCTTTCAAAGTCTTGCGAGGGCCGTAGACTTCATCACCAGCGACCGGATGGCCAATGTAGGCCATATGAACCCGAATCTGGTGGGTACGACCTGTCTCCAATTGCAGCTCGACCAAGCTATAATCCCCGAAACGCTCCAAGACATGGAAACGGGTCAGAGCTGGTTTCCCTTTGGCTGTCACAGCCTGCTTCTTACGGTCCTTGTCACTCCGTCCAATCGGCGCCTCAATGACACCCCGATCATTGGGGAGATTGCCGTGGACAATGGCCCAATACTTGCGCAGGGACTTCTTAGCCTTGAGCTCATCTGCCAAGGCTACATGGGCCGCATCATTCTTAGCCACCATGAGAAGGCCAGAGGTGTCCTTGTCAATACGATGGACGATTCCTGGACGAAGCTCACCATTGATCCCTGACAAGTCCTTGATGTGATACATAAGGGCGTTGACCAAGGTCCCACTGGTATGGCCGGCACTAGGATGGACCACCATTCCCTGGGGCTTGTTGACCACTGCGACATCCGCATCCTGATAGACAATCTCTAAGGGGATATCTTCTGCCTCGTAGGTCACTTCTTCCAATTGAGGGACTTCATAGCTGATAACATCCCCTTCTTTTACGGTATATTTGGCCTTTTTGACTTGACCATTGACGAGGATCTTTCCTTCTTTGATCTGCTCATTGGCCAAGCCACGTGAGAGTTCAGTCAACTCTGAGACGGCCTTATCCAGTCGCGCTCCAGCGACTTCTACTCTAACTTCCATGGCTCTCCTCTCTCAATAGATAAATCAGTAGCAGTCCCACCCCAATGCTTAAATAGATGTCTGCTACATTGAATATAGCAAAATTCATAAAATCCAAGTGGAACATATCGACGACAAAGCCCTGACGGAGCCGGTCAATAAAGTTGCCAATACCACCAGAAATAATCAAGGTCAACCCCAACAAAAGCCAAATGGAACCTTTGATATGACGATAGAGATAGACGAAGGCTGCCCCCATCGCAATCAGGGTAATGATGGTAAAGAACCACTGTTGGTTTTCCAACATGGAGAAAGCTGCTCCAGAGTTCTTGAGGTAGGTCAGACTGACCACTTTGGGAATGAAGCGTCGCATACCCCCTAGCGGGATCTCCTTGACGACATATCCCTTCACAGCTTGATCCAGAAGAATCAAGAGGAGGATACTAATAAAAATACTTACCTTTCTCTTCATTGCCTACCTCTTCTCATCAAAGTAGGCTTCCATGACTTGGACAAACTTCTCAGCCACTGGCGAGAGATCTACCTCTTCCCGCTTGACATAGACCATTTTATTATTGAGATCATCGATCAAGGGGATAACCGTAATCCCATTCACTGACTGGCTATCCAAGAAGCCAGAACCAGTCGCATAGGCATCGGTCCGCTCTAAGATCCCATTCAGGGTTGCGCGGTCCGTCACATTGAAGAGCTGGGAACTGCTACTCGTATCGACGAAGTTCTCCGAATAGTAGAGATACTCATCCTTTTCCTGGGTGAAGCGAACGGTCGGTAGATGTGCCAAGTCCTCCATCACTAAGGATTCTTTCTTAGCTAATGGATGACCCTTGCGCAAATAGATATGGGTCTGGAAAGGAATCAGGTCAACGACTTCCAAGCCCAGTTTATCCACCCGTTGCATGATTCCCTTGGTATTTTGCTTATTGAGGTAGATAATCCCCAATTCACTATGACCCTGAGCCACTTCATCCAGGATTTGAACTGTCGTAGACTCAAAAATCCGGAAGTCTTTATTCTCAGGATAAAGGACTGAGAATTGGGTAATCAAAGGGGGAAGGAAATCATAGTGCTGACTCGAGATTGAGAATTCCTTCTTTTCTTCCTCAGGATTGGCATATTGGTTTTGAAAAACATCAAAGCCCTTGACCAATTCTTGGGCCTTTTCATAAAATTCCATCCCGCGGCGGGTCAAGAAAGTCCCTGAACTAGTCCGACGGAAAATCTTAAAGCCCAGTTCCTTCTCCAAGTCTCTCACAGAGATGGACAGACTCGGCTGACTGACGTACATTTTTTCAGCTGCTTCACGAAATGTACCACTATTGGCAATCGCGACAACATAGCGTAATTGTTGAATATTCATGTCTTCTTCCTTCTAACAATATCACTCCATTATACCATAATCTAGAGGATGAAAAAAGATAGGGACATCAATCGAGAGAGATCAAAAAACTCCCTGATGAATCAGAGAGTTTTTGAATCCGTTTCTTCGCTTTTTATTTTGCGATTGGGTAAACAGAAACTTGTTTCTTATCGCGACCTTTGCGTTCGAAGCGTACTACGCCTTCAACTTTAGCGAACAAAGTATCGTCTCCACCACGTCCAACGTTCACACCTGGGTAGATGTGAGTACCGCGTTGACGGTAAAGGATAGATCCACCTGTTACAGTTTGTCCATCAGCTGCTTTAGCTCCAAGACGTTTAGCTTGTGAATCACGTCCGTTTGATGTAGAACCTCCACCTTTTTTGTGGGCGAAAAGTTGCAAGTTAGCAAGATTCAATTTCAACATAATTGTTTTCCTCCATGTTAGTTTTCTGTGATAACTCTTGTTTGGACGAACTCGGATGAGTTCTCCGATAAGTTTGCCATCCCTAAGAAAAATGATTCAAAGAATAGTTGGGTCATTTCTCTTTGATGAGGTGGAATATCTGTCGGGATTGTGACCCGCATGAAGCCACCCTCTTCTTCGTTTAATTCTAGTTCCGGTTCATAGCCTGCAAATTTCTCAACAGAGTTGACAAAGTTAATGGCAAGCGTAGAAACCGATGCACACACGACATCTAAGCCGTATTCGCCACTTCCAGCGTGCCCAGTGATTTCTGCACTCCTCAGCTCGCCATCTTCGGCTCGTTCAAAGACTGCTTGTATCATGTGTTCTCCTAAAAATTAAGCGTTGATTGCGTTGATGACAACTTTAGTGTAAGGTTGACGGTGACCTTGTTTACGGTGGCTACCTTTTTTTGGTTTGTACTTGTAAGTAACAACTTTCTTTTGTTTTCCTTGTTTTTCAACAGTTCCAACAACAGTAGCTCCTGAAACAAGTGGAGTTCCGACAACAGTGTTTTCACCACCAACAAGAACAACTTCGTTAAATGTAACTTCTTGACCAGCTTCAACGTTCAATTTTTCAACGTAGACTGCTTGACCAACTTCAACTTTAACTTGTTTTCCGCCAGTTTTAATGATTGCGTATGTGCTCATTATGCACCTCCTATGTATTTTTGGGTTTCCCCGTATTTTGTGAAGACTCGCCTAGCATCGTGGGACGAACCACTTAAGCTCAAAGGATGAGCGACGATGATCGAGCGGTTGCACAGGCATGTGCATAGTCAACTCTCTAAGTATATCACTTCTATCTGACAAAGACAAGCATTTTTGTCCCTTGAAAACGGATTTTCATCATTTAATGATAAAAATAGAGGAAAACAAGGTTTTTCCTCTATTCTATCATTTGTTTTTCTGATTATTTTAGATCGATCTGACTAGATCTTACAACAAGTCCTCAATCAGCTCATCGACTTCATCTGCTTCCGCTTGAGGCGTGATCTCTGTCACGATGATACCTGCGACAGCCCGCTCCACCAAGGCTTCCACGTCCATGCGTTGCTCATACTGCTCCGCATTTTTGAGTTTTGGATTGGTCTTTGGACGGTCTGGTGCAAAGATGGTACAGCAATCTTCGAAAGGCTGGATAGAGATTTCAAAGGTGTCGATGGCCTGGGCGATGTCAATAATCTCCAACTTGTCCATGGTCACCACTGGACGGATGACGGGCGTATTGGTCACGGCATTGATAGCCTGCATGCTCTCCAGTGTTTGGCTGGCAACCTGACCAAGACTTTCCCCATTGATGATAACTAGGCCACCACGAATTTGACGGATACGGTCTGTAATGCGCATCATAAAGCGACGGGTCAGAGTCATGAGATAGGCTTCTGGTACCTTGGCTTTAATCTCTTCTTGAATCTCAGTAAAAGGTACCTCGATAAACTGGATATTGCCCCCAAACTTGGTTAATTTACGAGTTAAATCGTGGGCTTTTTTCAGAGCACCAGGACTGGTATAAGGCGGGCTAGCAAAGTGAACAGCCTCGATGTCCACCCCCCGCTTCAAAGCTAGGTAACCCGCTACTGGAGAGTCAATCCCACCAGATAGCATGAGCATCCCTTTACCAGACGTCCCAACTGGCAGACCGCCTGCTCCCTTAATGGTTTCATAAGAGATATAGGCTGCTTCTTCCCGGATTTCCACTTGGAGGTTGATATCCGGTTTTTTCATTTGGGCTTGGATGGTTGGGATCGCTTCAAAGACAGCACCTCCCAAGGTTTGGTTGAGCTCGCGACTATCGAGTTCAAAGGTATGGTCACTGCGCTTACTTGAGATTTTAAAGGTCATCCCTTCTTGGTAAATATCCTGCATGATTTCTTGAACGGCTGAAATCAAGGCTGGGACTGATTTTTCAATCTTGTAAACGGGTGAAAAATTTTGAATCCCGAAGACCTGTTTGAGAGATTCAGCCACCTGTTCATAATCCGTTCCATTTAGATAAGCATGAGCACGGTCCCGATCGGCTGTCACTTTGACAGCTGGGTAAATGGACAAGACATCTGAGATATTATTGCGCAATTTATTAATGAAGCGCATCCGGTTCTTTCCTTTAGTAGAAAGCTCCCCATAGCGGATCATAATTTCTGAATAAGTTAATGGCATAGTAACTTCCTTTTCTTTTCCTTAACGCACCTTTCGCGTCTTTTCATAGATCAGTTTGAACTTGGTCAAAAATTGCTCGACCTGACTCATGTCATTTTCGATATCAAGACTGAGGCGGACTGCTGTTTGTGCCAGAGCCTTATCGACTCCCATAGCAATCAGGGTTCCAGCTGGTTTGCCAGCCTTGGAAGAGCAGGCAGAGGTTGTCGAGATATAAATCTCATACTCTTCGAAAGCGTGGACGATGACTTCTCCTCGCACTCCCTTGATACCAAAAGTCAAAATATGGGGTGCAAAGCCCTCATCTCCTGAGAAGACAGTCACATCTGGGTAATGGGCTAGTTCCTCACGAATGACTTCCTTCAACTGATGGCACTTGCGCTCAAAGTCCTCTTGGCGCTCCATCGCCAAGCGCAAGGCCTTGGCAGTCGCTGCAATCCCAGCTAAGTTCTCAGTCGTCGAACGAAGGTCCTTTTCTTGTCCGCCACCTGTTAAGAGGGGACTGATCTTTTTGCCTTCTTTGAGATAGAGGAAGCCAACCCCACGAAGTCCATGGAACTTATGACTGGAGAAGGTCGCTAGATCCACCCGTTCTGGTAGGTAGAGAGCGGTTGAAACCTTAGCCAGCGCCTGAACCCCATCGACATGGAAGGTGATGGTCGGACGATCCGCCAATAGGTCTGCAATAGCTTGAATAGGCTGGATAGAGCCCACCTCATTGTTGACGGCCATAATCGAAACGAGGGTTGTATCCGGACGCAGGAGTTTTTCCAACTCTTCTACTTGGACAAAGCCATGCACATCAACTGGAGCAATATCCACTTCAAATCCTTGACCTTGTAGCCAAAGGGCTGATTCCTTCACAGCCGGATGCTCAATAGCTGAGACTATGATATGCTTTCCATAAGGAGCTTTTTCAAAAGCAACTCCCTTGATCGCCCAGTTGTCTCCTTCTGTCCCACCTGAGGTGAAAAAAATTTCTTCCGCTTTCTTGCCTAAGAGGGAAGCAATCTGCTTACGAGATGCCTCCAAGATCCGAGTCGCTTGACTTCCCAGGTTGTGCAAGCTGGAGGGATTGCCCCAAATTTTGCTTGCGACTTCTGTGTAAGTAGCCAAGGCTTCTGGATAAGGTTTGGTTGTTGCTGAATTATCAAAGTAAATCATCTTCCACTCTCTCCTAGTCAATTTTCAATCATCTTATTGTAACATTTATAGGTTGGAGGGACAAGGATTTGGCAGGCTTCATTTTGTTCCTAGTTTCAGACAGAAAACTTGTAAATTTCTCAAAATAGCTTATGATGAAGATGGAGAGTTTTGTAAAACGCTTACAAGATCCCCTGTTGTTTTTTATGACCTACTCAAGTCCAGAACTGGAACTGATTGAAGTTACAAGGAGACAAGCATGAAACGACCGATCTATTTTTCCATTGCCCTAGCTGGAAGTCTTGCTCTTGGAGGACTACTCACTGTCCTACCACCACTTCCATTTGCCCTCCCTTCTACCCAACTAGCCTGTCACGGTAAAGGACAGTGTGACCTACAGCAGCCCTTGGAGAAGCCACCATACTTTAGGGAAGATGAAGGCAGCCTCCGCGAAATGAGCCTTATCCAACCAATCCCTGGTGAATCCGATAGCCACATCGAATTCAAATGCTTGGTCGAATATAATGGCTGGTTCCGTCGTATCATCCGTGTCAAAGATGTAAAAGTGATTTCAAAAACCAAGGAATTCAAGGGTAAGATTGACTACTCTATCCCAGATCCAAACAAGATAGAGATTCAGGCGAATGGCCAGTTTATCTCTCCTAATGACTCCTCTAGTTTTAGTAACCATGAAATCATCAGCCAGCCTAGTCAAACAAACCAAGCAATTTCCGTCTCTGAAAAAGGACAGGCAAACTTTGAAACGTCCTCTGAGGAAAGCGTGACTCAAAGCGTCCAGTTTGAAAGCAATTTGAAATTTTAAAACCTCTTTCATTTCTTCTTAGACATTTTCATAAAAATAACGTATAATGACTAAAGTGTTCACATAAAAGAACCAAATATGAAATGAAGAGGAAACAGATTATGTCACAATACTCACGAAAAGAAAAACACCAAGACAGCAACAGACCATCAAGAAGCGAAAAAGTGAAACAGAGCCTTTCTTTATTCCAGATGATTGTCGCAACGATTGCTAGTCTTCTCGGGATTATCGTTACTTCCTTTACTATTTACAGTATCATGAAACCAACGACTAAGACAGAGGAGAAAAAAGATGGCTCCACTAGCGTTGTTGTTGTCCATGAAAAGGATGGATCTGCTACTGATTCAAGTGCCACAGGAACAGATACCAGTGCTAGCAGCAGCCAAGCATCGGAAGCAAGCTCTGAACAAACTGATTCATCACAGGCAGAAACCAGTGCCAGTGAAGCACCTGCAGACACAACACCATCTGCTACAGATACCGAATCATCTGCTAATTAATAAAAAGACCATTTGGTCTTTTTATTATAGAAAAGAGTACTTTTAAAAAAACTTTCCTTAGGTGAGTACGGACGTCAGCGAACTTCGAAGAAGTTCCATGACTTAGTTTTGGACCTAAGGTTCCAAAACTCCCGAGTGCTTGAAACATTATTGTTTCAAGCACTTTTCTCACAGCGGAAAGTTTTATAACTACATAAATGAATCAAACCATTAAACATCACCTTTTTAAAAAAATTAACTAGTTATTTTATCAAAAAAAGTTTGTATGCATTCTAAAAAACAGTATAGTCTATTTTAAAAATATAGAAAAGCCTCTGTCGGTCAGAAATCCTGATCAACAGAGGCTTGTTTTTATTTGATCACTTCTTGAGTTTTCGCGTAGTTGGCTTCGACAGCTTCTTTTTCAGCTTTCCACCAGTCTTGGTTGTCTGTGTACCACTTGATGGTTTCTTCCAAACCTGCTTCGAAGTTTGTGAATTGTGGTTCCCAACCTAATTCTTCACGCAATTTTGTTGAATCAATAGCGTAACGCAAATCGTGACCCGCACGGTCTGTTACACGGTCGTAGGCATCTTTTGGTTGACCCATTTTTTCAAGGATGAGCTCAAGCACTTCCTTGTTATTCTTTTCACCATCGGCACCAATCAAGTAAGTTTCACCGATGCGGCCCTTGGTAAGAATCGCCCAAACACCAGTTGAGTGGTCGTTGGTGTGGATCCAGTCACGGACGTTCTTGCCTTCACCATAAAGTTTTGGTTTGATACCAGATAAGATATTGGTAATTTGACGTGGGATGAACTTTTCGATGTGTTGGTATGGTCCATAGTTGTTTGAACAGTTTGAAATGGTTGCCTTAACACCGAAGGAACGAACCCAAGCCTTCACGATCAAGTCTGAAGCAGCCTTGGTTGATGAATAAGGTGATGATGGGTTGTATTTGGTTTCTGCTGTGAATTTTTCACCAGGACCTTCCCCATGTCCAGGAAGATCTTCGCGCAATGGAAGGTCTCCATAGACTTCATCTGTTGACACGTGGTGGAAACGAATATCGTACTTGCGAGCTGCTTCCAAAAGTGTGTAGGTACCAATGAAGTTCGTATGGATAAATGGTGATGGGTCGTTCAATGAATTGTCATTGTGGCTTTCAGCCGCATAGTGGACGATCGCATCAGCCTTAGCAGCCAGTTGGTCAACCAATGCTGCATCAGCAATGTCACCCACAACCAATTCAACACGGTCCCCAAGGATTTCTTCGATGTTGGCACGATTACCTGCGTAAGTGAGTTTGTCAAGGACAGTCACATGCACGTCTGGATGGTTGTTGTAGACATAGTGTACGAAGTTTGAACCGATGAAACCAGCGCCACCGGTTACGATGATGTTTTTGTATTCAGTCATTTTTTCTCCAAATAATTTTTAGTTTTGATTGTTCCTTTGGCTAGTGAGGGACGCCAGCAACCCTTCGGTTTCATGGCTAAATCCGGAGCCCATGTCTCCGGATTTCCCTACAAGATTCCCTACGGCAATCTTGTTTCCACTAGGGCAGGAACAATCCTACCAGGCTCCTTGCAGTCGCAAAAATACTGTGCAAGGTTTATTTTTACAAATCTTCTGCTTTTAGGGGTTTGACGTCTTTGAGCAATGGGTGGTTTTTGTCTGCTTCTGAGACTTCTGCTTCTTCCAAGTTTTCCCATTGGATATCTAACCTTGGGTCTGCATAGTTGACAAATGCATATTTTGGCTTGAGCTCCAATGCCCAGTAGTCATTGACCAAATAGCTGTAGGCCACTTTGTCAGACAAGACTTGGAAACCATTGGCTACGCCACGAGGAACAAAAATCCCTTTAGAGGCATCGATCACAGTTTGATAGGTGTTCCCAAAGGTTTCACCTTCACGAAGGTCTACCCAAGTTCCAAGAACCTTTCCTTCATCTGCCACAGAAATGTACTTGTCCCAAGGCTCTGCATGCAGACCACGTAAAACATGCTTGCGTGAGAAAGAAACGTTGTTTTGCAACTTGCCTTCCGCAAAGAAGCTTTCAGGAAATCCAAGAGGAAGCATTTTTTCTTTTTGGAAGTTTTCCTTGAACCAGCCACGGTTGTCCCCATGGACTGGAATATCAAACTCCAACAAGCCTGGGATGGCTTCAATCTTGCGGGCTGCTAATTCTTTTCCGAAAAATTGTTCTGTCATTAAGCTTCTCCAATCAAACGGAGCAAGTATTGTCCGTATTCATTTTTCTTAAGAGGTTGCGCCAATTCATGGACTTGCTCTTTGGTAATATAGCCCATGCGATAGGCGATTTCTTCAAGGTTGGCAACTTGGACGTTTTGCAAGCGTTGAACAGTTTCGATATATTGAGAAGCCTGCAAGAGACTTTCGTGAGTTCCTGTATCCAACCAAGCAAAGCCACGACCCATGAGCTCAACAGAGAGATCTCCACGCTCCAAATAAGCCTTGTTGACATCTGTGATTTCAAGCTCTCCACGAGGACTTGGTTTGATATTTTTGGCAATCTCTACGACATCATTATCATAGAAGTAAAGACCTGTCACCGCAAAGTTGGATTTTGGATGTTCTGGTTTTTCTTCGATAGAGATAGCATTCATATCTGCATCAAACTCTACCACACCAAAACGTTCTGGATCTTTAACTTGGTAACCAAAGACAGTTGCCCCTTTTTCTTTTGCTTCAGCCCGTTGCAACATCTTGGTTAAGCCATTTCCATGGAAGATATTATCTCCAAGAACGAGGGCAACATGATCGTCACCAATGAACTCTTCACCAATGATAAAGGCTTGTGCCAAGCCGTCTGGACTTGGTTGTTCTGCATAAGAGAGGGAAATACCAAGTTCAGAACCATCTCCAAGAAGCTCTTCAAAACGAGGAAGATCTTGCGGAGTTGAGATGATCAGGATTTCTTTGATCCCTGCCAACATAAGAGTTGACAATGGGTAGTAAATCATTGGCTTATCGTAAATGGGCATCAACTGTTTGGAAGCGGCACGAGTCAAAGGATACAAACGAGTCCCCGAACCACCAGCTAAAATAATACCTTTCATAATGTTAGGCCTTTCTACGTATTCATTACCCCTATTTTATCATGTTTATATAAAAAAGTCACCTTGCATTTGTGTTGCAAGGTGATGACCGGAGATGAGAGTTGTAGAATTGTTAGCATTGGTCTTACTCATGATTCAAATAGATTACTGCTCCTTGACTGAGCCGTCTGAAAACCTTACCTTGTAGTAGAGCCCACTCAACCACTGCGTCTTGCTCGACAATCCAAAGAAAATTGAGAGGCTAGGACTTTTGTCCCAGCCTACTTCTTCACATACTGATCAACTGGATAATCTGCTGGATCCAAGCGCACCTTTCCTCCTGCCACTAGTTGGGCTAGATGCCAACCAATGAGGGGACCTGTTGTGAGGCCGGACGAACCTAGTCCACTAGCGACATAGAGGCCTGCTTGATCAGGAACAGCTCCCCAAAATGGTGAAAAGTCACTGGTGTAGGCCCGAGTACCCACGCGCACGCCGACAACTGTCGCTTGAGCTAGTTCTGGATAGTAGGCCAAGGCTTCTGTTTCCATCTGATTTAGCAGAACTTGATCAACCGTCAGGTCAAAGCCCATCTCATTCTCATGGGTAGCGCCCATACTGATTTTGCCATTTTGGAAGGGAATGATATCCAACTCTCCTTCAGGCATGACCACGGGATAATCATCAGTAACTAAGTCTAGCTGATAATCCCGCAATTGCCCCTTTTGCGGACGGACATCGACTTGGTAGCCAAGTGGCTCGAGCATTTGCCCCAACCAGGCTCCTGTTGCTAGGATGACTTGGTCATAGCTTTCTCCTGCTATCTGAAAACCATCCTCTGTAATAGCCAAAGCAGCCTCTTTCTTGATCACTTTTGCCCCACTTGCCTGAAGAAGGGTTTCTGTCAGAAGAGCTCCTTCTACATGGGCTCCACCTGATGCATAAAGGAGCTGTTCAAAACCATTTAGCCCTGGGAATTGCTGGGCCACTTCTTCTTTGTTTAAAATCGCCAAGTCCCCAATCAAGGGAGATTCTTCCCGACGACTCAGTGCCAACTGATAAAGTTCGTCTAATTTGTCCTCATTTTTCTTGAGGAGATAGACACCGGTCTGCTGGTAAAAATCTGTTTTGATTCCGTCCTTGGCCAGGTCCTCTACCAATTCTTGGTAAAAATCAGCTCCCAGACGAGCGAGGCGATACCAGGCCTTATTCCGCCGCTTGGAAAACCAAGGGCTGATAATGCCTGCCGCTGCCTTAGTTGCTTGGCCGACTCCATGGTCATAGACGGTCAGATCCACTTGTGCTTCTTTGGATAAATAATAGGAGGCAGTAGACCCTACGATCCCTGCACCGATAATGGCAACTTTCATGATGGCCCCTTAGATATGGTAAAAAGGATTGGTACTGGCTTGACTGCCAATCACTTCAATCTCCCACGCTTCTTCAGCTTTCCACTGATTGAGCTTTTCTACTAGTTTCGAGACAAAGAGAACCTCGATATGGTGCCCTGGATCCAAGGCCAAGAGCCCATCGCTCAGCATGTCCTGAGCTGTGTGGTAGTAGATATCTCCTGTGATATAGACCTCAGCCCCCTTAGCAAGAGCATCCTTGTAAAAGGACTGGCCACTTCCTCCACAGATAGCGACGCGCTCAATGACCCGTTCCAGGTCAGTCTGATCATAACCGACCAAGCGCAAAGCATCTAAGCCAAAGGTTTCTTTGACCTTTTGAGCCAACTGGCCAAAGGTTTGGGTAGCTATCCGACCAATCCGGCCGATTCCGAGTCCTTCCCCTGTCATGCTGAGGGGCTCTGTATCTTCAATGTCCAAAAGCTGGCAGAACCAATCGTTGAGCCCATCTGGGACAATATCAATATTGGTATGGCTGACGTAGACTGCGATATCATGCTTGATCAAATCGATATAGATCTGATTTTGAGCCCGATCAGCTACCAAATCCTTAATCGGACGGAAAATGGGCGCGTGCTTGACGATGATCAAGTCCACCCCATGGGCGATAGCTTCAGCCACCGTCTGCTCGCGAATATCCAGGGCCACCATGACCTTATGGATGTCTTTTTGTAGCGTACCGACCTGTAGGCCACGGACATCTCCCTCCATGGAAAGCTCCTGAGGACAATAGGCTTCATAGCGTTTGATAACTTCACTTGCTAACATGTAGGACCTCCTTGATTTGTGCGATGCGCTCTTCTAACGATGCTCTGGCAGATTGATTCTCAACTGGGACCTGCTCCAAGGCAAAGGCTAATTTCTCCACTTCCTTGGACCACTTCTGGACAAATGCTGGAGCTTGTTCCCGCATCAAATGGGGACCAAAGCGTAGTTCCTTGGCTGTCAACTCTTGAGAACCGTGTTCGACCACGAGGATCTCATAGAACTTCTCATTTTCTTCCAAGATGGCTTCATCGACGATACGGAAATCATGGTCGACTAACCAAGCCCGTAGTTCATCTTCCCGATTATTGGGCTGTAGGACCAAGCGAAAGACATTGTCTAATTTGTTAAAACCTGCTGCTAGGATATCTGCAATCAAGCGTCCTCCCATGCCTGCAATAGTAATACAGGAAATGCCATCTGTTGGTTCAAAGGCAGCCAATCCATTGGCTAGGCGGACTTCAATCTTGTCCTCTAAGCCATTATCGGCGACATTTTGGAGGGCAGACTGATAAGGTCCTTCAACCACTTCCCCAGCAATAGCAGCCTCAATCTTACCTTCTTGTAAGAGGGCGATTGGCAGATAAGCATGGTCACTCCCCACGTCCAACAGACGCGCTCCAGCTGGGACGAAGCTAGCCACCAAGTCCAAGCGATTTGATAATTTTGTAAATTCCATGTGCTACTTTCTAAACTTTTATTCCATCCTTTAGTATACCATGTTTGCACCATTAAAAAAAGGCGCAACGGCGCCCTTTTCTTATGCATTAATTTCCTTATACTCTACTTCCAAGCCACGTTTTACAGCTGGGCGATTAGCAATTTTCTCTGTCCAAGCTTGCAAATGCTTGTATTCCTTCACATCTAGGAAAATTCCTGCTCGGTCCCAGACCTTGTCTTGGGCTAGACGGCCATACCAAGACCAGATGGCAATATCCGCAATGGTATAGTCATCTCCTGCAATATAAGGTTTAATCGCCAATTCCTTGTCCAGTAGGTCCAATTGGCGTTTAGCTTCCATAGCAAAACGGTTGATGGCATACTCGATTCTCTCAGGAGCATAATGGAAGAAATGGCCAAATCCTCCGCCTAAAAAAGGCGTGGCACCTGTCTGCCAAAAGAGCCAGTTGAGAACTTCTGTCCGTTTAGCAGGATCAGACGGGATTAATTGGCCAAATTTCTCTGCTAGATACAAGAGAATATTGGCTGATTCAAAGACCCGAATGTCTTGGTCGCCTGATTGATCCAACATGGCTGGAATTTTTGAGTTGGGATTGATGGCTACAAAGTCACTGCCAAATTGATCTCCCTCGCCAATCTTAATCCGATAAGCATCATAACCAGCTTCCACTCCCAACTCTTTTAATTCTTCCAGCATAATGGTGGCCTTGATCCCATTAGGTGTTGGAAGGGTATAGAGTTGGAAAGGCTGGTCGCCTTTTGGAAGAGTTTGTTCAAAGCGGGCACCTGCTGTTGGTTGGTTCAAACCACCCCAGGCTCCTCCCATCTGGCTCGGTGCTTCCCATACTTCTGGTAATTGATAGTCTGACATACTTTTCTCCTTTGTCTATGTTACTACTAGCATATCAAATCCAGTCGCTACTTTCAAAAATCTGCTACACTAGCTTTACTTGACTTTTCTTGGCAAAATGATAGTATAGAAAAAATACATTTTGAAGGAGAAAAAACATGTCCACGATCGACTTTCATAGTTTGGCAAAGACAGAACTACACTGCCACTTAGACGGTTCCTTGTCTCTTCCGACCATTCGCCAATTGGCAGCCATGGCCAATATTGACCTTCCTGCTAGTGATGAAGAGCTCAAGCACCATGTCACTGCACCTGCCCACTGTGAGAATCTTTTGGACTATTTGGAGGCCTTCGACTACATTCGCCCTCTTCTTCAGACCAAGGAAGCCTTGACCCTTGCTGCTTATGATGTGGCCAAGCAAGCTGCTTTGGAAAATGTCGTCTACATTGAGGTTCGTTTTGCCCCAGAATTGTCCATGGACCAAGGGCTCACTGTCCCAGAAACTATCGATGCTGTCTGTGAAGGACTGCGCCAAGCCCAGGATGAATTTGGCATTGTCTCAAAAGCCCTCGTCTGTGGTATGCGCCAGTCGGATCAAGAACTCACCTCTCGTATCCTGGCAGAAGCCAACCAAGTTAGGGATCAAGATTTTGTCGGCTTTGACTTCGCTGGGGATGAACACCACTACCCACCACAAGCCATTGATGCCCTCATCCAACAGGTTAAAAGGTACAACCGTCCCATGACCCTGCATGCTGGCGAGTGCCACTGTCCAGCCAACGTCGCTCAATCCATGGCCTATGGCATCAAACGAAATGGTCACGTGACCTTGCTAGCGGATGAACCAAAGCTTCTAAAAGAGTTTGTGAAAAATGGGGTCACCGGTGAGCTCTGTTTAACTAGTAACCTTCAAACCAAGGCAGCTACCACTGTGGCGGACTTCCCTTACCTCAAGATGAAGGAAGCTCAAGCCCATATCAGTATCAACACCGATAACCGGACCGTCTCTGATACCGACCTGGCCAAGGAATATGCCCTCTACCATCGCCACTTCCAAACGACGCCAGCTGACTTTTACCAGCACAATGTCGATGCCATCCAAGCTTCCTTTGCTAGTGATGAGGAAAAACAAGAACTCCTCACCAAACTAGAAAAAGCTTACGCGGACTATTTATAAACAAAAAAAGCTAGCACTTTATGAGTGCTAGTTTTTTAATCTTTCCACAAATCCATCGCCTGTAAGAAATCATCTGAAACTGTGACATTTTCAGGCTGAAGGGCTTCCCGTTCTTGTTGTTTGATTTTTAATTGTGTCAAACTGGTAATGCCCTCCCGTCGCCAATTGCGCAGAATGGCCTGAATGTATTTCCAGTGAGGTTTGCCATTAAAGACAGCTTCTCTCAAGGCAGCCTTCACAATATCAGGGTCTGTTTGGTCCTGCTTGACTGTCTGCGTCAAATCTTCGATTTCAAATGGCGTCAACAAACGTCCCAACTCCTGCTCAAAGGTTTTGACCAAATCAGCCAGTTCATTCTCTGCTTGCTTGTCTTGCCCACGCTTTGCGGTATCTGTCTTACTTTGAAGCAGGTCATCCAAGCGTTCAAGGGCAATAGTCGCATCAAATAGAACTTCAATCTCTCCATCCAGCTCAATGGTCCGATATTGGAGCAACCCTTGGTTGGTCAGGCGAGACATGGACTGGTTGACTTCTGTGACAGACTTGCCAATCGCATCTGCAATTTGATTCGGCGTGAGGCTGGATTGGTTGGTCGTGTTTTGCAAGTAAAAGAACTGCCAAACCAGAAAATCCTCTGCGTCTTTAAATAAATGGTGATAATGGAAAAGTAAGGCACTTGGTAAGACCAAATTGCCCGACTTAAATGCTTGTGAATATGTCATACTACCCCTTTATAGGTAACCATAAAATGAAATATCTTTTTCTAACTCCTCCAAACGATAAGGAGTCTCTTGGTAAACTGCATAATTGATCCAATTACTAAAGAAGTTGGCTGCCGCTAAGTTCCACCGCATCCGAGGGTCCCGACTACTGTCATCCTGATCGTAATAATTCTTTGGAAGATCTGGATTCAAGCCTGCTTTGACATCTCGCTGGTATTCCTTGGCCAAGGTATCACGGTCATACTCCAAATGACCAAAACTATAGACCTCTCGAAGGTCTGGACTGGCCAGGATAGATAGTCCTACTTCACCCCCCTGAGCCAGGACTTGCAAGTTACTCTTCTCCAGCACTTCCTTAAGGGGGACATCTGTATAACGTGAGTGAGGGGCCAAGAAAGCATCGTCAAAGCCACGCATCAAGCGATTCTGCGGATTCATGACTGTTTGCTCATAGATCCCAGATAGCTTGTCGCAGAGGGCTACTTTTTCAATCCCATAGCGGTAATAAAGACCAGCTTGGGCACCCCAACAAAGGTGCAGAGTTGAAAAGACATGGCGCTTCGACCAAGCAAAGACCTTTGTTAACTCCTCCCAGTAATCCACTTCCTCAAAGGCTAGTTTCTCTACTGGAGCTCCCGTAATGATCAAGCCGTCATAATAGTTCTCTTTAATATCCTCGAAGGATTTGTAGAAGACTTCCATATGTTCTGCCGCTGTCGTCTTAGACTCATGGCTCGTCATATAGAGGAAATCCACATTGATCTGCAAGGGAGTATTGGCCAGGAGGCGTAAGAGTTGAGTCTCAGTGGCTACCTTAGTCGGCATGAGATTCAAAATCAGAACATTCATCGGACGAATATCTTGGTGAGTTGCCCGAATATCATCCATGACAAAAATATTTTCTGAGCGAAGAATATCAACTGCTGGTAATTTCTTATCTAAGGTAATTGGCATAAAAAGCTCCCATCTTACAAGTTGTTACCTCTTATTATAAGACAGGAGCATATAGTTTTCAATTATGGTTTTTCTCTATCTAGATATAGCTCTAAACTATATTAGTAATGCATCAAGACCTTGTAATCGTAGTCTCCGATTGCTTCGCGGCCTTTGAGATCATCGAGCTCGATCAAGAAGGCACAACCTGCAACCACTCCACCGAGTTTTTCGATCATTTCGATGGTTGCTTTAACGGTACCGCCTGTTGCCAAGAGGTCATCGACGATGAGAACGCGTTGACCTGGTTTGATAGCATCGGCGTGCATGGTCAAGGTATCCACACCGTATTCTTTTTCGTAGTCCGCTGAGATGACTTCACGAGGCAATTTGCCAGGTTTACGAACAGGCGCAAAACCAATACCGAGCTCGAAAGCGACCGGACATCCAACAATGAATCCACGCGCTTCAGGGCCGACGATCATGTCGATTTTCTTATCCGTTGCGTATTGAACGATTTCACGAATCGCATAACTATAAGCATTGCCATCTGCCATCAAAGGGCTGATATCACGGAAGGTAATTCCTTCTTGTGGATAGTTCTCAATGCTTGCAATGTAATCTTTTAAATTCATTTCTAACTTCTTTCAAAATTTATGTTTACATTTCATTATACCATGAAAATTTATGAGATGCACTTGAAAGTCTTAAAAAAGCATACTTTAGTGTAATTGTTGACAAAACTTTACTTATCATCAGAAAGCAAATAATTATAAATTTCTTGCACAGATCCTAGGGCCATGAGTTCCTGGTCTTTGACCGTCTGCACCAAGTCCTGATAAATGGAACTAGAGGCAATCTCATTCTTCTCTGCATCCTTGTTGACCGTCATGATGCCATTTTCAATCTGGACAAAGCCCAACTCTTGGAAGATTTGGATCATCTTGATCAACAAAACTTGTGGAATCTTGAGGTAGTCAGATAGTTGGCTGAGCTTATGGCGAATATCAAACTCAGGGAACTGATACAGCGTTTTGTAGAGTTTGGCATACTGATCACGACTGCCGTAGCCTGTCAGGTAATAGGCCTTGTCTAGTTCATTTTTAAAATAGACCGCTTGCAAGCTCTGTTCTTGGAAGAAGGCTTTTAAGTCAGCCAGATCATCCGGGATGCGATCGATGACAATAGCAGGGCAATCTTCCCCTTCTTCCAACTGACTAAAGAGGGGGATGGCTTGTGGGAGAGGAGCATTTTTCCCTCGAATATTGTAGAGTTGAACTCCTTCTACACGGGCGTCCACGACCATCAGTTGCAGGGTGGTCTGTCCATTCCACTGATTGACGGACAAGGATACCACCAACTCCAAGTTTTTTGCTTGGGAGTACTCCAATTCCAAATGGCCCTGACCAAAAGCCACCACATCAAAGCGGGCATCGCCTTTTTGAATCTTCAACTTCAGATGGCTATTGCCAGCCCCCATGGTCCGACTAGACTCCACTTGAAAATCACGAATGTAAAAGACAGGTTTCTTATGGTCCATCCCAAAAGGAGCGAGACGGTCAAAACTCTTTAAGGTATCCAAGGTCAGCTCTTCTAGGTCCAACTCCTCATCCACGAAGAGTGTGGATTTGGCCGTCAGGTCAATCCCTTTTCCTACAATATAGTCAGAAAAAATCTCGGTCAAACGAGGGAGCTTGTCCACTTCCAAAGTCATACCAGCTGCACCCGCGTGGCCCCCAAAGGCGATAAAGAGATCACGATGGGGATCTAGGGCTTCAAAAATATGGACACTTTCGGGACTTCGTGCACTTCCCTTGGCCTTGCCTTGGTCTATGGTGAGGACGATGATAGGCTGATGGAGCTCTTCAAGTAGGCGACCGGCTACGATCCCTAGGACACCAGGATTCCAGCCTTCCTTGGCCAAGATTTGAACGGGAAGACTTGGGTCGACCATGGCTTTGGCCTCATCGTAGATGGTTTGGACGATCTCCTTGCGCTCTTCATTCTTGGCTTGAATCATCAGCGCAATTTCCAGCGCTTCTTCATCGTCAAAGCCCGTCAAGAGCTCGACCGCTGGATTTGGGTCATCCAAGCGACCCAGCGCATTGAGACGAGGGGCAATCTGAAAACCAACCGTTTCTTCATTTACATCTTGAGGAGCGATGGTGGCCAGCTTGAGCATTTCCTGGAGACCGATCCGTTGGGTTTGACGAAGGACACCTAGGCCATACTTGACTAGGATGCGGTTTTCGTCTGTCAGACTAACCATATCCGCAATGGTTCCAATGGCTACCAGATCAAGGAAATCTAGGGGCACCTCTTCTAGGAGGGCACAAGCCAACTTAAAGGTAACCCCACAGCCCGCTAGGTGCTTGAAAGGATAATCAGCATCTGGATGCTCGGGGTGAATGATGGCATAGGCATCGGGCAAGACTTCTGGCATGGCATGGTGGTCTGTCACAATAACATCTACTCCCATGCTTTGGGCCAATTCAATGGCTTCGTGGCCTGCTACCCCGTTGTCCACCGTGATGATGAGGGAAATCCCCTGCTGTTCAATAAAATACTTGTAGACACTGGCATTGGGACCGTAGCCATCCGTAAAGCGGTTGGGTAGATAGACAGCTACTTCCGCCCCCATCTGCTCCAGGGTTTCCTTCATAATAGAAGCGGCCGTCATCCCGTCCGCATCATAGTCTCCATAAACTAGGATTTGTTCATAGTCTTCAATGGCTTGGCGAATGCGATCCACTGCCTTGTCCATATCGTGAAGCAGGTAGGGATCATGCAGATCTTCTAGCCGCGGTTCAAGAAAACGATCCAGCGCCTCTTCCGTCTGGATCCCTCGTTCTCCCAGTAACTTGGCTGCAGATGCTTCTAATCCTCTCTTTTTTGCTTGCGCCAAAAAAGTATCATCTGAAAAGGGCGCAGCAAACTGCCATTCATATTTTGACGTGATCATCTGTTTTTCTTTTCTCCCTGTCATCTAGTCTTCTTATTATAACATGAATTATTTTTTCAAATGCGAAAAAATGATTTTACAGAAGAAATGAAGAAAGGATTCCCTATCCGGAAATCCTCTCCATCAAATTTTATAAATCATCCCTGTACAGGCTTGCTCTGAAAGTTCGACAAATCCTAAGGACTGGTAAAAGGCAAGATTTTTCTCGCTCCGTTCAGTGACGAGAAGCCGTTGATAGACGGTGGGGAAGGTCGCTAAAGCCTCTTCTAGGAGTTTCTTTCCGATGCCTTGGCGCTGGTTATCTGGTCGCACCAAGAGGTCCTGTACCAAAAGGACAGAGTGGCCATCACCTACCAAGCGAATGTAGGCGACGAGCTCTTTCTCATCATAGACTCCCAACTGCCAGAGACTGGCTTTAACAGCTTCTTCTAGCATAGCTGGGTTGTTGGTATAATTGGTCCAACCGACCGAGTTGTAGAGTGCGAGTAAGTCTGCCATCGCTGGAATCTCTTGTTTGTACTCTAACATCTTAACTCCTTTTTAACCTATAGTGCTGGAAGAAGGCTATATCCCGATAAGGGGACTCCTGACAAACGGCCAGCTCCATCTGAAGCATGGACTCTCGCCAGCCTTCTTGGCCTTTGAAGTGATTGTCCTGCAAGGCATAAAAGACACGAATTCCCTGGTAGTCCTGAACTTCGAGGGCTAGATCTTCTACTGCTGCACCGAGATCATAGGCCTGGGCCAAGCCCATGGAGTGGGTTTCCAAATCTTGGCCGGCTAAGAGATCAAGCGCCTTCTGAGGATCATTTTCAAAGACGACTGTCTGCAGGACGCGGCCAACTTCATTGTGCTTGACGATGGAGAGTAGGCCACCTGGTTTCAAGAGGCGGGTGAATTCCCTGAGAATCACCTTGCGATCCTCCACATATTCCAAGACATTGTGGCAGAGGATAACATCAAAGCTCGCATCTTCAAGACTTGCTAACTGGTCCAAACTCCCGACGAATTGCTGGTAGGGATGGTCCTGGGCCCGCAAGGCCACCATTTCCTCATTGGGCTCCACAGCAAGGACCTCATTGTCTTTCGCTAGGTGGTTGGCCACCAGGCCAAAGCCACTACCAAAATCAAGCACCCGCTTACCTTTGATGTCCTGTAATTGTTCAAAAAGGATATCATAATAGATCTGTCCCCAGGGTTGCTGGAGGTTTTCTAAATAAGCTTGAATATTGGCTGCCATCCGGTTCCTCCTATTTGAAATTAAACATCTTGCTGGCTAGCTTGTCCGAGATGCGAGGGAAAAGGGTATAGAGCTTGTGGGTCAGGTTCAAAAGCCAAGGCAGATTGAGCTCACGTTTTGCTTTTCCAAAGTTTTTGACAATTTTCTTAGCCACAAAGTCCGGTTCCAAAATGTAGCGATCCACCGCTTTGACATAGCTTCCGTCTGGGTCTGCCTGGTCAAAGAAAGTGGTCCGAATGGGGCCTGGATTGACCGTCGTCACATGAACACCAAAGGGCATGAGTTCCAAGCGCAGGGCATTGGAGAAGCCAATGGCTGCAAACTTGGTGGCTGAATAAAGGCTAGATTTAGCAGTTGCAACTAATCCCGCCATGCTGACGATGTTAACAATGTGCCCCTTGCCTACTGTCTTCATGCGGGCACCCATCAAGCGTGAAAGGTTCATGAGGGCAAAGGTATTGACTTCAAACATCTCTCGCACCTGCTGGTCAGAAACGCGATCAAAGGTCTCAAAGATCCCATAGCCTGCATTGTTGACCAAGACATCAATCTGCCCATAGCGCTGATAGAGCTCTTCTACCAAGCCTTTGACTGCTGAGGAATCCGTGATATCGATCCCAATGCATTCGGCTTGAGGATGGTCAGCATAGAGTTGTTCCAGTTTTTCTTGATTTCTGCCTAAGAGAATGAGCCGGTCCTCAGGAAGGAGCTTGACCATTTCTTGTGCCAAGCCTCCACTCGCTCCTGTGATGATGATAGTTCGCATCTTAGATCTCCACTTCTTCCAAGTCCTTGACCACATGGACCTTCTCAAACACAGTCGCAGCATCCTTACGCAATTGACTGACGTCCTTGGAGAGGAAGCGGGCACTGATATGGTTGAGTAGAAGGCGTTTGGCTCCTGCTTCACGCGCCACTTCTGCTGCCTGCATATTGGTCGAGTGGCCATGCTTACGAGCAATCTTCTCATCGCCCTTGCCATAGGTAGACTCATGCACGAGAACATCGGCATTGACGGCAAGTCTAATGCTGGAATTGGTCTTGCGGGTATCGCCCAAGATGGTGATGATCTTACCCGGTCGAGGGGCTGAGATATAATCCGCAGCAATGATCTTGGTACCATCTTCCAGGGTAACATCCTGCCCATTTTTGACCTGGCCAAAAAGTGGTCCAAATGGAACCCCTGCTGCCTTGAGCTTGTCTGCGTCGAGGGTCCCTTCCAAATCCTTCTGCATGACCCGGTAGCCGACACAGAAAATGGTGTGGTCCAAGGCCTCGGCATAGACCGTGAACTTATCGGTCTCCATGATTTTCCCAAGTGAACCTTCATCGAACTCATGAAAATGGATCTTGTAAGGCAGGCGTGAACCGGAAACTCGAAGGCTGGTCAAGACAAAGGATTTGATCCCAACCGGTCCATAAATCTCTAGATCCGTCTGCTCTTCATTGGCTTGAAAGGCGCGACTAGAGAGGAAACCTGGCAAACCAAAGATATGGTCCCCATGTAAGTGGGTGATAAAAATCTTGCTGACCTTTCGAGGACGGATGCTGGTTTCTAAGATTTGGTTTTGCGTCCCTTCCCCACAGTCAAAGAGCCAAACTTCATTGATTTCATCCAAGAGTTTGAGGGCTAGACTTGAGACATTACGAGATTTGGACGGCTGTCCCGCACCCGTTCCTAAAAATTGAATTTCCATTGTATTCTTTCTAACTTATATAGATCATAGCGGTCCGATTTTTCGATCGAACGGCGATTTTTCCTGGGTAGGCCCTAGCCAATTGGGCCAATTCGTCCTGGTTGTAGCCAGTCAGGCGGATGCTGCCATCTGCTAACTCTTCAAATTGAGACAAAGCTGACAATTCCTTGGTCTCCACCACCTCTCGATCCGTAACATGGCGCATCAAGATCAATCCTTCCTCTTCATAAACGAGGTAGTGAGGAAAGATTTGCGCAATCTCAAACAAGAGATCCATGCTGATAGCTTCTGCTTGCTGGGCAAAGACTTGAGCCAATCCTTTCTCTCGGTAGCAAAAGCCATAGGCCTTGCCAGACAGATTGAGACGGACAAAGGGTTTGTCCTCCTCGAAGCTGGGACTCGTCTGATAGAGATCAAAGGCCTCAGTGACTTGTTCATAGTAGTCTGTTGCTGCTTCGGGGCTCTTCTTTTGGTAAAGCTCAGCAAAGTAGGCATTGATGACACTGGGCGGTGGCGTGATAAACTGGAGCTTTTGCTCTTCTGTCAATCCCGCTAAGACCCGCTCCAAATAGACCTTGTCGAGACTGGTATAGCCACCATAGCTGAGGGCGATATTAAGATAATCCATGATGATAAAACTCCTCTAGTCTCCATGCATTTTTGGGGGCGATGTAGCCTGTTATGACCTCACCAGTCTCCTCATAGGAACGCTCAGCCAATATGGCAATGGTCTCCAATTCATGGATGCGGTAGGCTTGATCAAAAGGAACCTGAATCGTAAAGGGATGGAAGAGCTCCTGCATCTTTTCAAGTAGAATGTCCTGCAGTTTAGTCCGACTATCGGGATCCTTGGCCGAAACCAGACGATAAGGTGTCTGGGTCGGTGTAAAGTCCGCGACTTTATCAGCTTTATTGTAGAGAGTCAAGCGTGGAATCTCCAACATCTCCAAATCCTTCATAATCTGAAGAACTGTTTTTTCATGCTCTTCATGATTGGGATCAGAGGCATCAATGACATGGACCAAGAGATCCACATTCTTGCTTTCTTCCAGGGTCGACTTAAAGCTGGTCACCAACTCTGTCGGTAAGTCCTGAATAAAGCCGACTGTATCTGTCAGAGTTACTTGTAGATTGCCTGTTAGATGAATGCTCTTGGTGGTCGCATCCAAGGTCGCAAAGAGTTCATCTGCCTCGTATTGGGTCTTACTGGTCAAGGCATTCATAATGGTTGATTTGCCAGCGTTGGTATAGCCGATCAAGCCAATCTTAAAGATGGGGGATTCTAGGCGTTTTTCCCGTACCACTTCACGGTTCTTTTCGACCACCTTGAGTTGACGCTCGATATCGGTGATTTGATTGCGGACACTCCGGCGGTTCAACTCCAACTGACTTTCTCCCGGTCCACGGGAACCAATCCCCCCGGCCTGACGGCTGAGCATGATCCCTTGACCCACGAGACGAGGCAAGAGGTACTTGAGCTGGGCCAGATGAACCTGGAGCTTGCCTTCGTGGCTTCGAGCCCGCATGGCAAAGATATCCAAGATCAGTTGCATCCGGTCAATGACCTTTACACCTAAGATTTCTTCTAAATTCACATTCTGGCGAGGGGTCAAACGGTTGTTAACGACAACGGTCGAAACCTCATCTGCATCGACCATTTGGGCAATCTCTTCTAGCTTCCCAGAGCCGACGAAGGTCTTGCTGTCGTACTTCTCCCTCTTTTGGGTGTAGACGCCAACGACTTCTGCCCCGGCTGTCTTGGCTAGACTGGCCAACTCCTCCATAGACATGTCAAAATTCTCCATGCCTTGGAGCTCGACACCAACAATGAGGACCCGCTCCTGTTTTTTCTCAGTTTCTATCATTTAAAAATCTTTCTATATCTTGAAGAATCCGCTCCTTAAAGCCTTCTTCTCCAATCTGGTAAAAATGGACCGTCATCCGATTGCGGAACCAGGTCAACTGGCGTTTTGCAAAACGGCGCGTATTTTGCTTGAGCTGTTCAAGAGCCTCTTCAAGGCTTTGCTCCCCCTTGAAATAAGGGAAGAGCTCCTTGTAGCCAATCCCCTTAGCCGCCTGAACCTCAGGATGGTTGTCATACAGCCCTTTGGCTTCTTCTAACAAGCCCTGCTCAACCATGAAATCCACCCGTCGATTGATGCGGTCATACAAGGCTTGGCGATCATCATCTAAACAGATGATATAGGTTTCATAGGCTGGAGCTAGATTTTCCAAGTCCTGACCGAAATGGGCGATTTCCAAGGCCCGCATAGCCCGTCTGCGATTGATTTGCGGGATCTCAATTCTCTGTTTCGCTACTCGGTCAAACAGTTCTTCATCAGTGAGAGGGGACAAGGACTCCCGATAGGCTAGAATTTCCTCGTGGGCAACATCCCCTCCTAGGTGATAGCCTTCTATGAGACTTTGGACATAGAGGCCTGTCCCTCCAGCAATAATGGGAAGGTGGCCTCGTTCTTGAATCTCCTCGATGGCTTGGCTGGCTTCTGTCACAAAATCATAGGCCGAGTAAGTCTCTGTCACCTCGCGAACATCGATCAGATGATGGGGAGCTCCTGCTTGCTCTTCTGGGCTGGCCTTGGCTGTTCCGATATCTAGGGTGCGGTAAACCTGCTGGCTATCTCCGCTGATGACCTCCCCGTTAAAGCGCTGGGCCACCTCGATAGCGAGGGCTGTTTTGCCAACAGCGGTCGGTCCCACTATCACAATTATCTTGTTTTTCATCGTTTTTCCTTGCAAAAATCGCATTTTTTCGTTACCATATATTATAACATAAAAATTTAAAGTTCTAAAAAGGAGAAATTCTCATGGCTAAAGGATTTGGTAAAGGTTTTGTTACTGGTGTTGCTGGTACAGTTGCTGCTGTAGCAGGTGCAGTTTACACATTCAAGAAAAAAGTAATCGAGCCTGAAGAACAAAAAGCAGCTTTCATCGAAGAAAACCGCAAAAAAGCAGCACGTCGTCGTGTATCACACTAATCAAAAGAAAAAACTCCGGGAAACCGGAGTTTTTTTGTGAATGTAGACAAACTATTTTTACATTACTGGTTAGATAATTTTTTCAAAAAAGTTATTTATTATTTAAGATTTTAAGCAAGTCAAAAACTTTCCGCTGTGAGAAAAGTGCTAGAAACACGATTGTTTCTAGCACACGGGAGTTTTGGAACCTTAGGTCCAAAACTAAGTCATGGAACTTCGTAGAAGTTCGCTGACGTCCGTACTCACCTAAGGAAAGTTTTTCAGAAGAATTTATCTTTAATCTAAAAACTCCGGGAAACCGGAGTTTTTTTGTGTTCTTATCGTTCTTTCAACATCTTGGTGGCAAGATCTAGCATCTCTACTGCCATTTGGTAGTGCTCGTCCAACAAATCGTAGACGGCATCTTCCGATAAGACTCCACAGTAGACCTCTTCAGGGAAGTCTGGTTGATTGGACAATTCGACATCGTCCATGTAGACCTGGCTAGTGTAGTAATCACGAAGGGCGATATAGCTAGACTGGCCAGCTTCTATCCGTTTCAAACATGCTTCAAGCTCTTGGATTAAGCCTTGGTAGGTGTTGAGATGACCTTCCATCTCTTGGATTCGTTCAATTGGGGTCATGAGTTGTCCTTTCTATCTGCTAGAGAAACGACTTGCAACTGCTCACCACCCAGTAAGATCAAATAGGATTCAACCTGATCCACACCATATGAGCGGCGGAGGGCTTCTGCGTAGAGTTCCAGTTGGGCTTGGTAGCGATCCAGCAATTCTTGAGGATTCCGGTAACGGTCTGTCTTGTAGTCAAAGAGAAGAATCCGATCTTCCAATAGTAGGTAGCCGTCTAAGATCCCCCGGACCACAAAGTCCTGGCCACTAGCTGGATCCGTCTTGAGCATGGCAAAGGGTGCTTCACGATAGACCTTGTCGGACTCTTTGAGCAAGAGTTGCCCCAAGTCGGTCTGGAAGAAGGCCAAGACCTTCTTGAGGTCGATTCGCTTCTTGACAGCTAGGCTGGCATTGACTTCTTGGAGAACCATTGCTAGGCTCTCCATGGTTGGAACCGTCATCAATGGGATCCGTTGCATCAATTCGTGCAGAGCACTACCGACTGCTGCTCCTGTCACAGCTTCTTCCTTGCCAAAGGTTGGAAAGTCAAAGCTTGGTAATGGGAGGTCAGCTTTTTCCATGAAGTCCACTCCTTCGACATCTTGGATAGGTTCATAGAATTTCTTGATTTGACTTGGTGTCCGCACGCTCGGAAGTTGGATGGCTGCTTGGTACTGGGTGTTGAGCCGGTCCACTGATTCTAAGACATCCAGGGCACGGCGGATCTCTTCTGATTGCCGGTTGTCCTTGAGGTCATCGACTGGGAGAGAAGACTTCAACTCCAAGTGACCGATTTGCTCCGGCGTCAAGTCTTGGTCGGTCACAAAGCGGGTCTGATAGGCCAAGTGTTGCTGGGCAAAGACTGCCTGGATGGCATAGAGCCAGTCTTGGAAACAATTGTTCTCCTTACGAAGAGCTGGGCTCAAGCGTCCATTGACACTGGATCCCCATTTTTTCTCTTCCAACTTATCCTGCCGGCCCTTGCCCACCAGATAGAGCTTGCGCTCTGCCCGGGTCATAGCGACATAGAGGAGGCGCATCTGTTCCGACAAGGATGCTAGACGAATTTCCTCAACATTTCGCTGATAAGGCAGGGTCTCAATGACCAAGCGTACCGACTCGGGAAGTCCCTCTTGATCTGACTCGACGGGGAGATTCGCAACATACTTGATCCCGACCCCATTTTTCCGACTGATGACAGCATTGGTCGATAGTTCCTTGCCGACAAACTTTTTGTCAGTATTGAGGATAAAGACATAAGGAAACTCAAGTCCCTTGCTCTTATGGATGGTCATGAGTTGGACAGCATCCTTAGGAACTGCCTGGGCGACATTGGCCAAGTCGTGTTGGTTTTCCAAAATCTTATCAATCATGGAGATGAAACGTGGCAAACCTTTGAAACTAGAGCTTTCAAAGTCATTTGCCCGCAGGGTCAAGGCATAGAGATTGGCCTGCCGTTGGGCTCCATTTGGCAGGGCACCCACATAATCATAATAGTGGCGATCTTGGTAAATCTTCCAGAGCAGGTCATAGAGAGAATGCGTCTGAGCATATTCACGCCAGGATTCCAATGTCTCCATAAAGCGGGTGAGCTTCTCTCTCAAGCTGGAATCGATCAAATGAGAAGCACTCCCTGTCAGGTCTAGGGCGTGTTGCAGTTTCTCATAGAGATTCTCTGCCTTCTTGCCTTCAACTCCCTGTAAGGCTAAACGAGCCAACTGGTCCTCATCAAACTCAAACATGGCTGATTTCAGGAGGGCCACCAAGGGATAGTCCTGCAAGGGATTGTTAATGGTTCGGAGGGTGTCCAAAAGGACCATGACTTCAACGGACTGGAGGTAGTTTTCCTCTCCTCCATCTGCAACGATAGGAATTTGATAGGCTTCAAAGGCTGAAAGCACCTTGTCGTTGCGAGTCCGAGACGCCGTCAAGAGTGTGATATCCTTAAAGGAAACCTCTTCTTCGTTGTGGAGGCGGATGATCTCCTTGATGACCAAAAGGACTTCACCTGAGGATAGGCTATCCCCTTCTTGCTCCTCGTCTTCAGTTGCTTCAGCCACATCCTGACTGCCATCGTAAAGCAGGAACTCAGTTTCATAGGCGGGTGTCGGCTCTTTCTTATCCGGATTGCCCGCAATCAAGCGGTGGCTCTGGTCATAAAGAATCTCCCCAACTTCCTCGTCCATGAGGCGTTCAAAGACATGGTTGGTCGCTTCCAAGACTTCTACATGGCTACGGAAATTCTCCTTGAGCAGGATCAACTTACCATCAGCCCCTTCTTCTTGATAGGCCTTAAACTTGTCATTAAAAATTTGAGGATCTGCCTGACGGAATCGGTAGATGGACTGCTTGATATCTCCCACCATGAAGCGGTTGTGGCCATTGGACAAGAGTTCCAACATCCGCTCTTGGGTATGGTTGGTATCCTGGTACTCATCGACCATGACCTCGTGGTAGCGCTCTTGATAGAGACTACGGATATGGGGGAATTCTTCAAGGATCTGGATAGCAAAATGGCTGATGTCGCCAAATTCAAAGGCATTTTCTTGCTTCTTGCGCTCTAAATAAGCAGTAGAGAAAGCTTGGACAAAGTCCCTGAGCAAGACCAGCAAAGGCAAGGGTTCATCCTTGAATCGAATCTGATAGGTTAGCTGGTAGTGCTGGGAAGCTGCTGCCCGCAAGGCTTCGATGCGTTCTTTGCGTTCATCATTGAAGGCCGTAGCTAGCTCTTTCAGGTCTTCTTTTCGTGTCGTAATGGTCAGGCTACGTCCTCCGCTGGCACGGGAGATCAAGACCACCCGCTCCAAGACCTCAAAGATGGCTTCCTGGCTGGACTGCTCATTGAGACTAGCAATTAAGTCTTGAATAGCGGTGACATTCTCTTGGTACTTGGCCCCTGAAAAGGCTTGGCCTTCATTGGCCAGGTGGAAGGTAAAGAAAGATTCCAGTTCAAAGAGCTGCTCTTTTACCTCTTGGGCCAACTGGTCCAAGGCTTCATCATAGTCCAGGTCCTGATAGCCTTTGAGGAAGGACTCCTCAAGCCAGGCTTGGGGATCCGCAGTGGATTGGAGGAAGTCTATCAGGGCATAAACCTGGTCCTTAAAACCAGCTAGCGACTTGCCCTTTCCTGTAAAGTTCTTGACCAGACGACTAAAGAGGCGGTCGGTCCCTTGCTCCTCATAAAAGCGCTCAAAGACTTGTTCAAAACAATCATTCTTGAGCAAGTACTGCTCGCTCGCGCTTTGGAGGATGCGGAAAGTCGGCGAGAGGCCTAATAAATAGCCATATATAGAGACCAGGCGTTGCGTGAAGGCATCCATGGTTCCTATATCACTAGTTGGTAATTCTGCAATTTGTTGGGCCAAGTGGTGCTTGAGCTCCTCATCCTGGCTAGCCTTGAGACTTTTCTCCAACTCTTTTTCCAACCGTTCCTTGAGCTCAGTCGCTGCCTTGACGGTAAAGGTTGAGATAAACAATTGCTGGATGGAAATTCCCCGGTGCAATTGATCAAGGATCCGTTGGACCATGACGAAGGTCTTCCCAGAACCAGCCGAAGCCGAGACCAGGATATTGGTCCCTGACGAATAGATGGCTTCTATCTGCTCAGGGGTCCGCTTTGGTTCCTTGTCAGACTGGGCCTCCTGGACTTGGAGGTCTTGAATCTGACCGGGACTTAAAAATTCAATTGGTTTCATTGATTCAATTCCTCCTTCATTTTTTCTATCCAGGCCTGGCGGAGCTTGTCACCGACTGGGCGTTTCTCGTACTGACTTGGATCCAATTTTTCCAAGAAGCGGGCTTGTCCCAGGTGGAGATTGGCTTCAAATCCCGTAATAGACTTGTATTGTTCTACATAGGGAGCAATGCTTATGCCATTTTCAGTATAAGGGTTAATCGCAAAGTTACCAGACAAAATTCCCTCTGCTGCTTCTTGATAGAGATGGGCATTGTAGAGCAAGAGCAGGTCTAGCTCCTCTTGACTCAGGAGCATAGCCTTGTTTTTCTCATAGTTCTCCCCTAGTTGGCTGGCCTGATCTGCCAAGAAAAGGCCCTTGTATTGCTGGGTTTTTAGAACGGCTTGGACAGCATCATCGACCGCCTTGGTATCCTTGAGAGGCACCAAAGGATCCACCATCTGCAAGTACATGGCTCCGAAGATCCCCTTGTCAGGATCAAAGGCCTGAAAGTCTTTGATAGCAGACAGATAGGTTGGCAACTGGGAGTTGAGACCATTATAGAACTTCTCAAAGTTAAACTTGGTCTCACTGGACTTGTAGTCCACCACTCCCAAAGCTCCTGTGTCAGATAGCCGGTCAATCCGGTCGACCTTGCCCTTGACCAAGAGCGGACGACCATCTTCTAGGGTTAAGAAGGGACGATCTGCCTGGCCGAAGAGAGCTTCTTCTCCAATGGTTTCAATGCGATCATTGTGAGCGAGGACACGTCCCGTTGCCCGAGCCGTATCCAGGAGCAATTCTTTTGAAAAGGCAGCCATAGCATTCTCCTGATAAAGGAGGGCGAACTCTGTCTCCTGGCTGGTTTCGCTAATGGCCTTGTTCAAGCGCTCATCAAAATCTTCTTCTGAAGGATCTTTTAGCACCCGTTCAAAAATTCGGTGCAAGAAATTCCCGTGGCTTCTCGCATCTGGTCGCAAGTGCCACTCCTCTTGCAAGCCCAAGACATAGTGGAGATAATAGCTGTATTGGTTTTGGTAGTAGGTGTTGAGGGCTGAGGCAGATAAAGACAAAGCCTGATCTTTAGGGTAAAGGGCTTCTAGCGTCTCATCCTCTAAGACCTTGGTTGTCAAGTTTTTGCTGATTTGCGGAATGTGCAAGCCTTCTGCATCTAGTTTCTTTCGAAGGACACGAATGGCAACTGCCCAGAAGGTAGCTTCTTCCTTGCTCAACTCCTGGTCAATTTCTCCCTGGTGCAATTCAATCAGTCGAGCTAAGAGGGCCTGGTAAGTCCCCATATCTTCACTAGAAGCCCTTGCCTTCTTCTCAATGACGGGTAGACTGAGCGGTGCCTTGGTCAGCTCGAGCAAGTAAGGGGACATCTTGTCATCCACTTCGTTGACTAAAATAGGGCTAGACAAGACCAATTGTTTGGTGGCTGCATTGAAGAGGGACAGGGCGACGAAGCGATTCTTCCGTAAGTTGTCCTGACTGGCAATTTGGAGATTGGCCTGTTCGTCTGAGGCTTGGTTCAAGAACTGGCGCTCCTCATCCGTCAGCAAGGATTGGTCCTTGGCAATCTTAGGGAAGCGCTCCTGGGTCAAGCCGATGGCATAGACATAAGGTGCTGATAAAGGCTCAATCAAATCATAGGACTGAACCGTCACCACATCGACAGTCGCCGGGACCGTCCGATAACTTGCCAACAACATCCCTGACAAGAGGATGCTAAGGAAATCATCCAAGGTTACCTTGATTTGATCAAAGACCTGGGCAAATTGTTCTAGCACATGGCTAAAGGACTTCCAGACTTGATCATAGCGTTCCATCTCCTGCTCAGAACCACGACTGGCCAACTGTTGCATGTTTTGCGCTAACTGGGCATCTTGGCAAAACTGGGCAAACTTCTTCAGCAGTCCCTGGCTAGTCTGGCTCTTGGTCTTATAAAATTCCTGCAGGGGACTGATGACTTGCTGGCGAATCTGATTGAGACGCTCTAGGTCAAATTTGTCCTGGTGGTTGGCTGTAAAGTCACGAGAAAAGGCAGCCAGACCCTTGATCTCTGCAAAGCGAACATATTGTTCAAAATGGTCAATTTCCTCTCGTGTCAGCGTCTCATAGAGCCCTGTCTTCAAGAGATTGATCACATCTTCGGTCAAAAAACGGTAGCGTCGAAGGCGGTCTAAGGATTCCACCCATTGAACCAAAGGATGCTGGGCCATGGATTCACTCTTTCCAAGATAGAAAGGAATCTGGTACTGGTCAAAGATGGTCTTGAGCTGCAGTTGATAAGCATCCACATCTCCCAAGAGGACCCGAATGTCTTTGTACCGAGCCCCCTCATAGAGGCGCTTGCGAATGGAGCGAGCGACGGCTTCTAGCTCTTCTTTTTGATGGTTGCAGGTCCAAATCTCTACAGCTTCTCGATCTTGATCAGACAGCTCTAAATCGACTTCTGTAAAGTCATAGCGAGCTTCCAAGATCCGCGTCATGCGGCTAAAGGCATCCTCTTTTCCTTGACCGACGTAGCTTGGTGTGACCTGGTAGGTCCTAGCCAAGTCTAGCAAGAAATCGACACTGGCCTGGTAGAGATTGCCCTCACGAAAGCTCGAGCGATAGGCCTTCTCACTGGCATAGGCCCCGATAATGATCTCGACACCCTTGTCATGTAGCAAATGAACCAGGTAGTCCTCCTCGGCTGAAAAACGGGTAAAGCCGTCAATCACTAAGGCCAAATCCTTTAACTCCTCATCCAAATCTCCCTTGATAAGGTGAGAGGCAAAATTAGCCAGCTTAGACTCAGACTCAAAGGCGCCTGCGACTAACTGGTCTTGGACAGCCTTCAAGATATGGACCAGATCTTCTCTCTTTTCCTGATCTGGCAAGGCATCCAAGTCGGATGCTGTCATCTGGGCAGTCTGCAATTCATGAAAGAGCTGGATCAATTGTTGGATAAACTGGGGATCCTTCTTGAGACGGGCATAGACCTTGAGCTCTTCATCCGGCATCTGAGAAAGCACCTTAAAAAAGAGCATGCCGAGACCGATATCATCGAGCGACTCCTGCTGGTGGCTTTCATTGAGGGTAAAATAGCGTGCCATCTGGGCAAAGCGCGTAATGGTGATAGCAAAAGAAGCCTTCTGGTCGAGGAGTTGCAAGACTTTGCCTTCCTTTTCAAAGGACAGAGAGTTGGGCGCGATATAAAAGACCCGCTTCCCTTCAGCAACCAAGCGATTGGCTTCATCTACCAAAACCTGGGTTAAAGGCGTTCGAATATCTGTATAGACTAATTTCATAATGTTAGGATTCCTGTAAAATGATAGTTCTATTATACCATCTTTGCGCCTTTTCTACAGGGATTTTCCTAGAGTTCAAGCAAGTCAAAGCAGATAAAAATGAGGCTGGGACAAAAATCCTAGCCTATCAATTGTCTTTGAATTATCGAGCAAGACGCAGTGGTTGAGTGGGCTCTTCTACGCTGATTTTCATCAGCTTTTACAGCCCTACTCAACTGTGCGGAGGTGGGACAACGAAATCGAATTCTATCGAATTACCGATTTCTGTCCCACTCTCTTTTCAACTATTTTTTTAGCTTCCCCAGTTGATCAAGAGATAGAGTATGCTAGAGCCAAACATATCGGCCAAAGCATGCATGAGGAAGAATGGCAAGAGGTTCTTGATCACCTTTTTGTAGAGGACATAATAGAAGAGTCCATAGATGACACCGATGACCACTGCCCAAACCAAACCTTGGTAGGTATGGAAGGAAATCCGAATCAAGGTCGAATAAGCCAGGGCCCACCACTTGTACTTCTGATTAACTGATGTCATGACTCCTAAGAAGAAGAACTCTTCGTAGAAACCATTGAGCAAGGCATAAGCAATCGCCATGGGACTGAGTGCTAAGAACTTGTGGATAATCTGCATGGGATCAATATAAGCAAAGAGATTAACATTGAAGTAATCATACTCTCCGCTCACCGTTGTCACGATATCCCCAAACAAACCGACGATGGCAAAGATAAAGGGTACCCAAAAGAGGACAGACCATTTGAAGCGAATCGGCAGCTGTTTAAAATCGAAATTCCTGAGAAGCAAGTAAGCCAAGGCAATGGCTAATAAGATGATCTGCAAGGTGAAGTTGCTGGAATATGCTGCCCCATCCGTGGCAGTATTGGTAGCTGTCTCCGTGGCTGTGCTAACGGCTTGAGCAACCGGCTGAAAGCTTGCTATAAAGGCTTGCGTCGACCAGACAATAAACTGCCCAAACATAATGGTGGTCACAATAGCGATATCATACCATTTGAGCTCTTTTAAAGGCTTTTCTGGACGTATAAACTTAAGAATTTTCATCATTCATCCTTCTATTCCCACATTGGAAGTATTTTTGGTAGTTCTACTATAAAAGAATATGCTTAAAGAAACTTTAATTCTTAGCTAGTAATAAAATTGTTATAAATAATTTGCTGTTATTACAATATAAAGATAAATTTTATTAATAACTTTCCTTATGTGAGTACGGACGTCAGCGAACTTCTACGAAGTTCCATGACTTAGTTTTGAACCTAATGTTTCAAAACTCCCGAGTGCCTGAAACAATTGAGTTTCAGGCACTTTTCTCACGGCGGAAAGTTTTAATCTATATTGAAAAGACTTTAAAATAAGAAATCGTTGATTTCTTTGAAGAATAATCTAGGTTAATTTATGTATAGAACAGTTTGTCTATATAAAAACGACCAGTTGGTCGTTTCTTTATTTCTATTCCTCTAAGAGGTCTTGAATTCTATCTAGATACTGGTTGTCTGTCACTGCCATTACTCGCACCCCTTCCGGCCAAATAAAGTCAGGATGAAGCTGAATCTGAAGCGGTTGGTCTTCCGCATCTCGATAACCAATAATATTGAGATGGTACTCTTCTCTGACCGCCAAGTCTTGAAGGTTTTTTCCTACCCAGCTAGCTGGAACCGTGAACTCAGCCACCACCACTGCTTCATCCAACTGGAAGACTTCAATCCCGTGTTGGAAGAGGATCATCTTGGCTAGGGACATCCCGGCTTCTACCTCAGGTAAGATGACCAAATCAGCCCCAATCTTCTCAAGGACTTCCTTGGTCACTTCATTCTTGACCTTGGCAATGACTCGCTCAACGCCCAATGCCTTACAGTGCATGACAGCTAGGACACTGGACTCCAGGTTTTCACCTGTCGCGATAACGACTGTATCACAGTTCCCAATATCTGCCGCATCCAGGAGGTCCATTTCCGTAATATCTCCAACAATTCCAGTTGTAATCATGGATTCATACTGGTTGATCACATCTTCGTGATCGTCAATTGCAATGATATCCACATCCTGGTCCTGCAGGGTTTTTAAGACACTCTGTCCAAAAATCCCTAATCCCAGAATTCCAATGGTTCGATTTGCCATAAGTCTCTCCTATCCGATAATGATGTCTGCCTTGGCATACTGCAAGGCATCTGCCTTCTTGGCTTTGTAATTGTTCAAACTGACCATGAGGGTCAAGGGACCGATCCGTCCGATAAACATAAGAATCATGATGATGCCTAGTCCCGCTCCATTTAAGGTTGAGGTCACATTAGCCGTCACTCCGACTGTTGCTAGAGCGGATACCACCTCAAAGACCAAATAGATAAAGCGTTGGCCATCCGGCGTCACCAAACAGATTCCTAATAGACCCAGTAAGAAGGTCAACTGGAAAATCACCGCCGTCCCAAAGGAACGTTGAACAATGTCTGGCGCGATCGTTCGTTTTCCTAAATTGGTATGTGGCAACCCGAGCAGTTCCTTGCGAGCCAAAAGAACTAAAACCAGGAAGGTCGTAATTTTCATCCCTCCTGCTGTCCCGCCTGGTGCTCCACCTAGAAACATCTGCAAGAGATAGATAAAGAGTGTCACTGGCCGGACTGCTGTATAATCTAAGGAGGCAAAACCGGCTGTCCGCATGCTGACGGTCTGGAAAAAGCTGACCAAGACCTTCTCTCCCAATGGCAGAGACCCAATTGTTGCTGGATTATCAAACTCGGTCAAGAGACTGGTTACTGTCCCAAAGAGGAGAATCGCAGCTGTTAACCAGAGAACCACCTTGGTGTGAAAGCGAAGAGTCCGTCGTCCGGATTGGTTACGAGTCTTTGAAGCGAGGTCAAACCAAACCATAAAGCCCAAACCGCCTGTGATAATTAGGGCAGACAAGGTTAGGTTGACCAGCCAATCAGTCTGGAAACTCATCATGCTATCGCCCCCAAAATTATCAAAGCCCGCATTACAAAAGGCGGAAACCGCGACAAAGATAGAGTTAAAGATTCCATGGCCCCAGCCGAAGCGAGGGATAAAGCGGGTCATGAGGAACAAGGCTCCCAACCCTTCGATGGTAAAGGTAGTAATGAAGATGGAGCGCACAAAACGGGCCAAGCTCTGGTTATTCCTAAAGCTAAAACTGTCCCGGATGGTCTGCCGGTCCTTGTAACTGAGCTTTTGTCGGCTCTCCATAAAGAAGAGACCGATAAAGGTCAAGATACCTAGGCCTCCGATCTGGATCAAAAGCATACAGATCAATTGCCCCCAACCATTATAGGTCGAAGCCACCGACTGGGTAAAAAGCCCTGTCACACAGACCATGGATACCGCTGTAAAAAGATGGTCGACATAGCCTGCTGTTGAGCTTGCTTGCTGGACAAAAGGCAGACTCAGTAAGAGCGAGCCGATTATGATAACCAAGGCAAAGCTGAAAAAGATCCGCCTTGCCGGAGACAGACCTTTGATCTTGGACTGCCACTGTTTAAAAAATGATTTGACTAACATAGCTTCATTGTATCATAAAAGTGGATTGGACTCACAAGTGATGAATCATTTCTAGGCATAATTCTAAGGCCTTCTCAAATGCCTCAGATCCCCAGTCACGCTGATCATAATTTTCCAGGTCGGCAAGAGAATCTGCGGTAAATAGGAGCAAGCCCCAAACCGCCCCACGAAGCTGGGCCACTGCAGCAAGAGAGGCACACTCCATCTCCACCACACTACACCCTTCTTCGATGCGATAGGCGACCTTATCAGGCGTTTCTCTATAAAATCCGTCCGTCGACCAGGTCATGACCTCTTGATAAGGAATTTCTTTTCCTTTCAAGACCGTTTCAATAGCGGTCAGTGCTCGCCTATCCACTTCGATATAACGGGAAGGCGCTACATAATGGTAACTAGCTCCCTCATCTCGCAAGGCCTTGGTCGGGATCAAGAAGGCATTTTCTTCCATGTCCACCAAGACGCCACAGCTACCTGCCGATATGATCTTCCTCACCCCATAGCCAATCAACCAATCCATGAATTGGGCAGCAGGGGCAGATCCGACTGGCGCTTGCGCCAAGCAGATATCCTCTCCTTGGTGCTCCATGACATAAACCGGATAGATCTTGGTAGCTGAGACAAAGCTAGCTACTTGCTTAGCACTAACAGCTTTTGCAAAGCGGTCAATCACATCCTCTAAGAAAGCATAAACGCATTTTTCAGGTAGGTGCAGTTCTAACCCCTCATGGGTCGGCATAATGACTGCTTGTGGGTTGTCGTCAAACTCTAAAATAGGAATTTCATGTTTATGGATCATTTGTTGCCTCCAAACTTGTTTGTAATATTATATAAGTCCATCTAGCCGGTGTCAAGAAAAGATAGCAAAAAGGACTATTTCCCTTCCACAGCAACTCCCCATATAACTGAATACTTTCAACTATGATATAATGGGGACAGTACAAGGGAGGAAACCTATGTTACAAGAACTAGCCTTTACAGGCCAATGGAGACACTATCAAGAACGCGTTCTCGATAAGAGTGACGCTTTTATGGCGGATGGCCACCTACATTTGGTAGCAGCTCCTGGCTCTGGAAAAACAACCCTGGGAATCGAATTTATCAGACGCTTCGGCCAGCCAACCCTGATCTTGGCTCCTACGGTCACCATTCGTCAACAATGGGTGGACCGGATTATCCAAGCATTCTTGAGTGATGAAAGCCAAGCGGAGCAATTGATCTCTCAGGACCTCAAACATCCTAAGCTGATTACAGTGGCTACCTATCAGGCTCTACACAGCGCCATGAACCAAGTCGTCGGTCAATCACAAGCTGAGGATACCGATGACCAGGCAGAGATTGAAACATTTGATTTCAAAGGCTTTGATATCTTTACTACTTTCAAAGCCATCTCACTCGGCACCCTTTGTTTAGACGAGTGTCACCACTTACGCAATGAATGGTGGAAAAGTTTGGAAGCCTTTCGTCAAGCCTTCCCTGACTTAAAAATGATCTCCCTTACTGCTACCCCGCCCTATGAAGGAGATCCTGCCCTTTGGGATCGTTATATCCGCATGTGTGGTGAGATTGATGAGGAAATTACGGTTCCCGAATTGGTCAAGGAAGACACCCTTTGTCCCCACCAAGACTATGTCTACTTCGCCTTTCCAACCAAGGAAGAGCAAGAGCAGTTGGATGCTTTTAGCCAACAAAAGAATGCTCTCTTGCAGCAACTGACTTCCGATCCCCTCTTTTGCCAAAACCTCCAAACCTGCCAAGCCTTATCGGGTCAGATCAGCGATGATGAATTGCTCAATGAGCCCAAGTATCTCTCTGCTACCCTGATCTTTCTTCGAAGCAAGGGAATCGCCTTTCCCAAACGTTTCCAGGACCTTTTAGGAGCCAAGAAACTACCTGCTTTCACCCTGGACTGGCTTGAAATTCTCCTGCAAGGCCTGCTCTTTCAGGTACCTCACTGGTACAATCTACCTGAGGAATACGAGAAGCAACTGCTTCATGAATTAAAAGCAGCCAGCTTGATCGATCGAAAACAAGTCAAACTGGTCCGCAACAAAAAACAAGACCTTCTGCTCAACCAATCCCTCGGAAAACTAAATGCTGTCCGAGAAATTTTCAAGACCGAATACCAGGCTCTTGGAAGCAGACTGCGCCAACTGGTCCTAACAGACTATATTCGCCAAGACTTTGAAGTTCATCTCGGGGATAAGGACGCCCAATTTACTCAATTGGGAGTGCTCTCTTATTTCGAATCTATCCGCAGGGAAAGCTTAGAGCAAGCAACTCCTCCTGCCATCGCTGTCTTAATCGGTAGCATCGTCATCATCCCTACGGTCGCTAAGCCAAGATTAGAAGAACTTCTAGGAGAGAATCGTTTGACTTACCAAAGTGTCGGCCAATTATCTCCTGATGACTTTCTCAAGGTTCGCTTGGTTGGTTCTCAACATGATTTGGTGACAGCCGTGACCCAGCTCTTTCAAGAAGGGCTCATTCAAGTCGTCATTGGAACCAAGTCACTTCTAGGAGAAGGCTGGGATGCTCCTTGCGTCAATTCCCTTATCCTAGCGAGCTTTGTCGGCAGTTTTATGCTCAGCAACCAAATGCGAGGCCGTGCCATCCGAGTGTGGCCTCAGGAGCCAGACAAGACTAGTAATATCTGGCACCTGGTCTCCATCAATCTTTCCCTAAAGAAATGGTATGAAAAGTCCGATCTTGAAAAGGAAGAAATCGAAGCCATCACTGATCAGTTGAAAGAATACAGTCCTGATCTGGAGCTCTTAGAAAGACGGATGAAGCAATTTTTAGGTCTCCATTACAAAGAGCCCTTCATCGAATCTGGTATTGAACGTCTAGCCTTTGACAATATCCGCTATACCAAAAAACAGTTGCAGAAACTCAATGAAGAAACCTTAGAGCGCTCCACCCATCGTCAAGAACTCCGGGATGGCTGGCAAAAAGCCCTGCCGATTCTGGAGAATATGGAGATTGCAAATGAGGTCCAAGTGGATAAACACTTCCTGCCCCTGGCCCTATTTTTTGACGCCAGGAAGCTAGCTCGCTGGCTGACGGCCGCTGCTTTGACCGATGCTTTCGCCAACCTGATTTACTATTCACATAGAGGAGGAGGGAATAAAGCGTCTCTTATTCTTCTATTCTTCTTAGCTGTCCCCGCACTCCTTGCTTGGCTTCGCTACTATCTCTATAAGAGCCCTTATAAACGGCTAGAAGTCTTTGGCCAGGCTATCCACCAAGCCCTACTCCTTTCTGGCCAGATCCAGACCCAAGAAACCCGCATCCAAGTCGTACGAGACAGAAAGGATGCCATCAACACGCTGATCTATTTGAAGGGCGGAACCATGCGGGAGAAGGAACTCTTCTCGCAAACCATGATCGAATTCTTCGCACCGATTGAAAATCAGCGCTATATCTTGAAAGCACAGGAAAAGGTGTCCGATCAGACAGAATATTTCGCTGTACCAAGCCTCTTTGACAAACGGAAAGAGGATGCCCAAGCCTTTGTGGCGCAAATCCGAAAGAGTATAGGCAAGTATGACCTCGTCTATACCCGAAGTGCGGAAGGTCGCGCTATTCTCCTAGATGCGCGCATTAAGGCCTTAGCTAATAAACAAGAGCGTACCTTCACCAAGAAACAAGTGTTGTCAAATTTGAAATAAGAATTTATTTCACAATAAAAAATTCTAGTAGATGATTTCTACTAGATTTTTTCGTTAGTTAATCACAATCATGGCCTTAATAGTCTTGCGTTCATCCATGTCTTTGTATGCTTGATCAATTTCGTCCAAGCTATAGCTTTGGGTGAAGACACGTCCTGGATTGATATCGCCATCAAGGACAGCCTTAAGCAAGAACTGTTTGTCGTAGGTAGTGACCGAGGCTGCTCCACCTGCCACCGAGATGTTTTGAGCAAAGGTCGAACCAAGGGCACGATTATTGTAATGAGGCACGCCGACAAAACCTAAACGTCCACCATTGTGAAGGACCCCAAGGGCTTGATCGACAGCTGCTGCGGTACCGACACATTCAAGGGCCGCATCTGCTCCGCCACCAAGGATTTCACGGACCTTGGCAATCCCTTCTTCGCCACGCTCCGCTACGACCGCTGTCGCACCAAATTCCAAAGCCATCTGTTGCCGGTCTTCGTGGCGACTCATAAGGACGATTTGAGACGCACCACGCATCTTGGCTGCGATCACTGCACATTGACCAACGGCACCGTCCCCGATGACCACTACTTTGTCACCAGGCTTCACGTCTGCTACACGCGCCGCATGGTAGCCCGTCGGCATGACATCTGCCAGCGTCAAGAAAGATTTGAGCATGGCTTCTGTATAATCTGATGGTTGCCCTGGAATTTTGACAAGGGCCCAGTTGGCGTATTCGAAGCGCATGTACTCCGCTTGCACCCCATCAGACCAGTTGGTGCCGATATGACGGTCACAAGTCCCATCGTAGCCAGCACGACAGGCATCACACTCCCCACAACCATGGGTGAAAGGTGCGATGACAAAGTCTCCTGGTTTGACCGTTGTAATGGCTTCTCCGATTTCTTCGACAATCCCAATGGCTTCGTGGCCACTATTTTGATGCCCTGCTTCAATATCTGGATTGCGGTAGCTCCAGAGATCGGATCCACAGACACATGTGTGGACGATGCGGAGAATAACATCATCCGGCGCTTCGATTTGCGGACGTTCTACTTCTACTAGACCCACTTGCCCAGCTTTTGTATAGACTGTTTTCTTCATAGGAACAACCTACTTTCTATTGCTTACTTATCTACAGTATACACTTTTTATCGAGCTCTAGCCCACTTCCTGATTTAAAACTCTATCATTTAATCATATTTTTTCCCATACTTCTTTTCTAGCATTTTCTTAATCAAATAGGGCATTTTGACATTTTCGCGGCCTTTCTTATCAATCAATTTTCTGACAAAATCGGGCATTTGAATATCTTTTTCTGCTTCCAAAATCTGACCTGTACTTGAAGGAGCTTCCAACTCATCAAAAGTCTCTAGCTGAGGTTGATAGTCACTATAGTCACCATCTATATGAGACTGAATGGTTGACAGAAGGGCTTTAATCAGTCGTGAATCGCTATTTGGCATAGGAGGTCGATGATAAGCCACTCCGAGCTCCTGACATAGCTCCTGACACTCCACATCATTATCAAAAAGAACTTCAATATGCTCACTAATAAAGGCAATCGGAACAAAAATATAGTGGTTTGGGTGTTCACTCTCATCTCGCAGATATTCTAAAACATCAGGCTTAATCCAAGGAATACCTATATCACTCTCACTCTGCCAAGTATTGGTGTACTGATCCTCTTCAAGCCCTAAAATCTCTGCAATCATGCGACTATTGTCATAAATCTGGTCGATATAAGGGTCACCAAAATCTAGCGCCAAAACTGGAACACTGTGGGCTGAAAAAATCACCTTATAACTGTCGTCTCCAATCTGATCTAAAATCTTTTGGATTTCATCAGCCCAATAGTGGAGTAGGTCAGGTTCGCGGTACCAGTCCTTGATAATTTGGAACTTTATCTGACCACTTTCTAAAAATTTTTCATAACCCATGACAGAATAGTAGGAATAATGGGGCTCTAGAATCAAACACAAACACTCTTTAATTCCATCTAACTCCATTTCTTTGATCACATCTGTGATGAAAGGGCGGGAAAATTTGTTGGCAAAGTAAACCGATGCTTGATCTCCAAGAGCAGTAGCAACCAAGTCCACTTCTTCTCTAGTTATCCTTTGGAGCGGCGTTCCACCGATTCGGACGTAATTGTCATATAAAGTCTGAATTTCATGTGGTTCAGGACGAACCCCACGGCGTATATTCGTGAAAAACTCTGCTACTCCTTCGTAGGTAATCTCTTCTGGCGACCCAAAGGTCATCATCAACACAGCTCTTTTACTCATAACTACTCCTTGTTCCATGTTTGTTCTATTTTACCATGAAAAGGCTTACTTTAGGGAACTCTTTTATAAATCATTTGGAAGAAGACACTAATTTTCTAGGTCAATACACAAGCTATTAAAAGAAATCATTCAAAGAAAGTGGAACAAATATCTTTTTATGCCCAATCCGATACTGTATTATTCTTTGAAAACAACATCTATTTGAAATTACCATCTTTCATGTAAGAAGAAATGGTTTAAATTCCTTTCTATGAATTTCTACACAATAGAAAAAGTGGATAAAGAAACATTCTTCTATCCACTTTATTGTTTACAGCTTTTATTCGCTACGTAAAGATTCCACTGGGTCTTTCTTTGCGGCGATGCGTGAAGGGATGAGACCAGCTAACATGGTAAGGACAATGGAGATACCAATTAGGATGAGCGCTGCTTCCCATGGTAACTGCGCCACGTTCTCCACGTTAGTCATTTTCGCAACGACGGCATTGATTGGAAGTGTTGCAAGAAGTGTAATTCCGATACCGAGCACCCCGGAAATAAATCCTTCGATGGCTGTTTCGGCGGTGAAGATGCGACGGATGTCTTTCTTCGAAGCCCCCATTGCACGTAGGATTCCGATTTCTTTTGTACGTTCGAGAACCGAGATGTAGGTGATAATCGCAATCATAATCGATGATACGATGAGCGAGATGGCTACGAAACCAACAAGTACGGTTGTGATTACACCCACCATTGTCGTAATGGATGACATGATGGTTTGAATATCGTCGGAGTAGGCGAGCACTTTGTCGTCTTCGCCAGCGTCTTTTTTGGCTGTGTTATAGGCGTTGATGAAGTCCTTCAACTCTTGTTTTTGTTGGAACGAAGAGGTGTAGAACTCGATGGCAGCCGGTTTGGATTTATCGATAACCCCCAATTTCGCGAGGTTTTCCTCGTAAGTGGCAGCCGAGTTTTCGTTGTATTGTTGGATGTATTGCGCTTGTTGTTCAGGCGTCAATTTGACCAGCTGGATTTTTTCTTCTTCGGTTAAATCAGCAGAATTGAATGGTTTTGGATCTTTGGCAAATGCTTTACCAGTAAATACATTGATGGTAGGGTTGGCTTCTTGCTCTTTCACGATGTCACTGTTTTGAATTTGTTCAGAAGTGTAATCGATAAGGTCGCTCGTATAAGCCACACCGCCAGAAGGAGAGTTCACACCAGAACTTGTGCCTTCTTTTTGACGAAGAACGCCGACGATTTTAAGCTCGAGGCCATTCTCGATTTGCGTCTTCATATACGCTTCGTCGTCAATTTTATTCATCCATTGGTTGTTTTCTTTTGCGAAGCGGTTCGTGTTCACAACGGCTTTGAATGTTTTCCCGATGAAATCCCTATACTGATAGGTTTGTGATTTGAGTTCGTCGAGTTTCTTTACATCGTTTAATTCGCTAGGGTCTTTGATGCGTAAGCTATAAAGGAGCAGGTCGCTGATTTGGTTATCTTCATCGACGATAAGGACGATTTCAGATTTATCCTTTGGAAGGCGACCTTCTAGCACGTCATATTGCGCTTCCAGCATGGCTTCGTCACTTGAAAGTTGGCTCCAGTAGTCGATGTTTTGCAAGTAGCCTTTAATCGTTTGATTGGCCGTATCAACTTCGGACGCGAGGTTAGATGGAAGAATGCTCTTTGGACCGCCCGATGTGTCGCTAGCGTAAATATATGGTTGCAGGTTGTATTGGTAACGAATGTCTTTTGTAAGGGTTGCGACTTCTGAAGCGTGTTTATCCAAGTAAGTCTTGAAGGACGCGAGGTCATTTTTTCCGATTTGTTTTTTCAATAGATTCGTTAAAAGCGTATTGACACCGAGTTCGTTTTTATCCCTATAAGGCTTTTCACTCAAGTCTGGAGATGTTGCCATAAGATTACTCTGGTTTTGCTCGCTAATCGTCAGTGGCAAAGAGACGAGAGTGTCTTCTTGCACCTTTTTCACATAGTCGCTCACACCGTTTGAGAGGGACAGAATAAGGGCAATCCCGATAATCCCGATGGAACCTGCAAAGGCAGTCAGGAAGGTACGGCCTTTCTTCGTCAATAAGTTATTAAACGAAAGGGCCAGAGCCGTCAGAAAACTCATCTTTGTCTTCGTGAACTGAATGTCGCCTTGTTTGGTTTCTTCTGTAGGCTCATACGGATTCGAGTCGCTCAAGATGTTTCCATCCAATACCTGTACGATTCGAGTGGAGTAGGTTTTTGCCAGCTCTGGGTTATGCGTCACCATGATGACCAGACGTTCCTTGGCGATGTCTTTTAATAAATCCATGATTTGAACAGAAGTCTCAGAATCGAGCGCTCCTGTTGGCTCATCGGCTAAAACGACTTTAGGATTATTGACAAGGGCACGCGCAATCGCGATTCGTTGCATTTGTCCGCCAGACATTTGATTTGGTTTCTTATATAAATGGTCTTTCAATCCAACGCGTTCGAGCGCTTCGATGGCACGTTTCTTGCGTTCCGCTTTAGAAACACCAGAGAGCGTCATCGCAATCTCGACGTTTGAGAGTGCCGTTTGGTGACCAATCAGATTATAGGATTGGAAGACGAATCCGATGGTGTGGTTTCTGTAGCTATCCCAATCGCGGTCTTTAAATTGCTTGGTTGATTTTCCTTGGATGAGTAAATCACCCGATGTGTATTGGTCGAGTCCACCGATGATATTTAAGAGGGTCGTTTTCCCTGAACCCGATTGTCCGAGAATGGAGACGAACTCATTTTTACGGAAGCGAATCGAGATATCTTTCAACGCGTGAAACTCTTGATTGCCCGTATAATACACTTTTGAAATATGTTGTAGTTGTAACATATACTCGTTCCTTTCATAAATATGAGTAGTCTATCACAATTTGAATCCGAGGTCAATATATTAAATTGATGATTTTAAAAATATCCTCAACAAAGCATTGTTCGATTTTCATTAATGATGGTGGTGATGATCATGCCCATGATGTTGATCAGCTTCCAGTTCTTCGATATTGCGCTTGTGGGCTCGGTGAGTAGCCAAGTCTTCGTCCACCTCAATGGTAATGTTTTGGAAACCACAATCTTTGAGCAAGGTACGAATCGCTTCTTTACAAACCTCCATGTGGTTGACATGCTCTAGACAAACATGGACAATGGCGTTTTTTTCCAGGCCATCCATGGTCCAGAGATTGAGCTGATTGATACTAGTCACATGGTCCAACTGCTCCAAATCACTCTTGACTTGCTGGATATCCACTCCTTCTGGCACAGCATCGAGGAAAATCTTGAGCGTACTCCAAAAACGTGGAAGGGCTTTGGACAAGATGAACGCAGAAATTAGAAGAGATAAGAGGGGATCGAGGAAGTACCAATCAGTGTAGCGCAAGATGATGGCGACGACAATCACTGCCAACCAACCTAGTGTATCCTCAAGGAAATGGAGACTCAGGATGGATTCATTCTTAGTCTGCCCCTTACGGACGATGAGACTGGCTGTTAGATTTATGGCAATCGCAATGACTCCCAACCAAAGCATTCCCTCATGATCCACCGGCTGAGACTCGATTAGCTTGCTGATATTCTCTAGAATGACTAAACTAGAGCCTGTTATGAGGATGACTGCTGTCAGGATGGCCCCCAAGAGGCTAAAGCGCTTGTAGCCCAGGGTATAGTGGCTGTCCTCCTCCCGATTGGAAATACTTTCGAGAAAAGCTGAGATACCAATAGCCAAGGCATCTCCCAAGTCATGGACAGCATCCGCTAAGATTGCACTGGAGCCAAAGAGACCGCCAAAGATAAATTCGATGATGGCAAAGCTAAAATTTAAGACAAAAGCCAGCCAAACAGCAAATTTTGAACTCATTTTTGACCTCCTTTAATATATGGTATAATGGGAATAGATGATTCTCTCACTAGTATTATCTCCTACTCTATTTAGAAAGGATAGAAGCAAACCGTTCTTTATGTACGTTACTGAACAGTTTGTTCGAATTGTCTATATGAGTCAAACCGACCGGCGGATTGCTAAAACAAGAAAAGCGATCTATACAGCCTTCTTAGAACTGTTAAATAGTAAAGGTTATCAAGCGACGACTGTTCAAGATATTATTGATCGGGCAGATGTTGGGAGGTCTACCTTTTACAGTCATTATGAAAGCAAGGAACTATTGCTTGACGAACTCTGCCACTACCTATTCCATCACTTGTTTGAGAGAGAGGCACACCTAGCTGCAGAAGACTACCTGGCTCACATCTTTCTCCATTTCCGAGAAAATCAAGACCACGTAACCAGCCTCCTTCTCTCCAAAAATGATTATTTTCTCCGTCAACTTCATAAGGAATTAGAAGCCCATGTCTATCCTATGGTGGCAGATGATTTAAAAACAGCTCATCCTAGAATTCCAACTTCTTACCTCAAGCACTTTGTCGTTACTAACTTCATCGAAACTCTGACCTGGTGGTTGAGAAAAGGGAAAGCTTATAACGAGCAAGAAGTTGTTAGCTTTTATTTAGATGTTATGGAAATGACAGCTAAACAAGAATAAACATCATTTTTCTAGCTAGAAAGGAAATCTTATGAACCTCCTTATTCTTCTTGGTATTTTTACAGCCTTCTTAGCCCTTGCCTTTCCCCTCCTTCATTTATTGGCCAGCCTTTCAGAATTAAGAAAGGGCAAGAATACTCTAGGAAATCGACTTCTATTCATCGGAAGTTGCCTTGCGACCTTTTCTCTCATCCTCTACTTCTTTTTACCGATTGTTGCTTTATTCCTTTGGATGATTGGCTGTGGTTTGATTTGCTACGGGGCCTATTGGAATGGCAAGCACAAAGAAAACTTCAAACCAGTTCATCATGTTATTCGAGTGGGCATCGCTCTGGTGATTACAATTTTATTAGCTCTCATATAAGAAAAGCTCAGGTTTTTTCAATGAAAACTTGAGCTCTTTTTATTTATTAAGCCATCAACAGCATGAGAATAGGGATCACCACCATGGTTGCAAGGGTCGTCTCTGTCACCATGACGGATGCATAATTACTATCAGCACCGTAGAGTCTGGCAACAACTGGCGCATTGGTCATCACAGGCATGGCGGACTGGATGATAAAGACTTGCTTCATCAAGTTTGGAAGAGGCATCCAGTAAACGATGGAAGCCATTAAGAGTGGAGCAACCAGGAAGCGACCTAGTAGAATCAATAGCTGATCTTTTCCCAGAACCAACTGCTTCACACCTACATGAGACACTGACAAACCGATGAATATCATGGATAAAGGGGTTGTTAAATTACCCAGATACTGCAAATCACTGGCTAGAAAGGCTGGCAACTTGATCTGCAGCATCACCAAGACTAGTCCCAAGAGAAAGCCCATGAGTGGCGGAGAAAAGACTTTTTTCAGACTCGTTTTGAGATCAAACTGAGCTTCTCCCTCACCATCCCGCTGGATGAGATAGGTCCCCAAGGTCCAGAAAAAGGTCGTATTGCACATGTAATAGATCAAAACATAGGGAATGCTGGCATCTCCAAAGAGGGCTTGGTTAATAGGAAGCCCCACGAAGATGGTATTGGAGTTAAAAAACATGGAAATAAAGAGGCCACGACGGTCCTGTCTCACCGCAAAGATTCTGGCTACTCCTGTCGCGATGCCAAGCAAAATAACCATAGACAGGGCAGGAAACCGCAAGGCTGGCAACATTTTAAGTAGATCTTCTGCTGTGAAGCGCTGCGTGATGGTGTAGAGCATATAGCAGGGAAGAGCAACTTGAGTGACCAATTTAGCGAGTAGGCCACGCGACTTGTCATCGAACCAGCCTTTTTCACCAATGACAAAGCCCACTAAAATCATACCCAGGATGACGAGAATCCCCGATATACTCCTCAAAAAGATGTCCATGTATTCTCCTTTTTTATATATTTGAACTAGAAAAACCCATTTTTATAAGTCTCAAAAACTACTCTAGTATATCACAAAAATAGGTTGGGCAAAATTCCCAACCTATTGCATTTTATTGATTATCACTAATACCCCTTCTTAGCAGCGTTCGTCCATTGGTACCAACCAACTAGACTGTTGATTAAGTAAATGAAGTATTTCCCTTGAATTTGAAGGCTCTCTCCCCACCAAAGGTAGATAGAGAAAACGTTGGTCGCTGCCCAGAAAATCCACTGTTCACGGTAAACAGCTGTCATCAAGAGTTGGCCAACCCCATTTGTTGCATCCGTGATGGAATCCCGATACGGACGATTGGCCCCAATTGACTGATATATAAGCCCGAAAACTAACCACCAAAGCACGCTAATAGATAGATACTTGGTCCATCCGACCTTATCTAATTTACGGGCAACAAATTCTTGTTGTTCTTTTTTGAATTGAGCTTGATAAATCCATACCAGAAGGCCAATCGGCTGCATGACTGTGAAGTATAGGGTTGTCAAAACCTCACCGTAAAAGCCTTTTTGTAAGGCCAATATCAGATAGATAATAGAATTGATCAAACCAAAGAGGTAGTTATTAGCACGACCTTCCGATACAAAGATCACGCAGATAATCCCTGTTAGACTACAAATCATCCCAGTCCAATCCACTATGCGGTGCTCGTATATAAGCTCCAACCACAGTGGGAAACTTCCCAATACCAAGAGGTAAATCCAGCCTCCTAAGCTACGATGGGCAAAGAGGTCTTTCCAGATTGCTTTTAAGCTCCCAAGAAAGCCAAGCTTCTTCATCCCGGCAACCATCCTGTGGTAACCACCTGACATCTCACTGAGAGTCACTTTGGCATTTGCGAGTTTCTTTTGGAAATAAGTATTCATTTTTTCTCCTTTTGTTTTTAAAGAGCCGTGTCTATTTAGACTTTCGGACGCAACGCTCTATAGATTTTTAATTTGAACTGCTTCTCCTTTCACAGATCCCTTAGTCGACATCAGGGATTCTCTTGAAAAAGATTGTTCAACAGTTCACAACCAATCATACGCCTATTTTCATAGAAGTCAAGATTTTTCTGAAATTTTCCTAAAAACGTTCGGGAATTAAAAAATAGATCAAACATCCCTGAAGACTTCAGAAAATCAATTGGAGATAACTGCTATAAAAAACAAACACCATTTCTGATGTTTGTTGAGACTGTAGACAAACTGTTCTTTTATATCAATCTAATAACTTCTTTAAAGATGAAATAATATTATTTATTAGATTTATTCAACCATCTTCTGAAACTTTCCTCTGTGAGAAAAGTTCTAGAAACACTAGTGTTTCTAGAACTCGGAATTATTGAGACCTTAGGCTCAATAATTAGTCATGGAACTTCTTCGAAGTTCGCTGACGTCCGCACTCACCTAAGGAAAGCTATTTTGAGTATTTTATCTTCAATCTGAAACAACTTAAATAAAGTGACTTATTTCAATTTAAAATTCGGATTATTTTTTGATAAACCCTTCTTTCACCAGAAAGTCACGTGCCACTTGATTAGCAGACTTGCCTTCTACTCCGACTTGGTAATTCATCTGGCTCATTTGGTCTGCTGTGATTTTACCAGCCAACTTATTGAGAACAGCTTCCAACTCAGGGTGTTTTTCGAGCAATGCAGTTTTCATGAGGGGCGCCCCTTGATAAGGTGGGAAGAGTTGCTTGTCATCTTCAAGGACCACCAGGTCATAACGAGCCAGCTCGGCATCCGTTGAGTAGGCATCTGTTATCTGGATATCGCCAGACTGGATCGCCTGGTAGCGAAGGGCTGGCTCCATGGTGGAGACTTGTAGATTAAGACCATAGACCTTCTGCAATCCCTTGTTTCCGTCCTCTCGGTCGTTAAACTCCAAGGTAAAGCCTGCCTTGAGTTGTCCTTCTACCTTTTTCAAGTCGGAAATGGTCTTAAGGCCATACTCTTGGGCAATTTTCTTAGGCACCGCGACAGCGTAGGTATTCTGATAAGCCATGGGTTTGAGCAAGGCCAAGTCGTCTTGTCGTTTGATCCCATCTCGGGCTGCTTTGTAGACTGCTTCTGGATCATGACCGACTTGTGGTGCTGGCTTGAGGAGACTTTCGGTCACGGTCCCTGTAAACTCTGGATAGATAGCGATGTCCCCTTTTTTCAGGGCTTCATAGAGGAAGGTGGTCTTCCCAAAATTCGGCTTGACGGTCACTGTCATGTCCGTGTTTTCCTCGATCAAGATCTTATACATGTTAGCTAGAATTTCGGGTTCTGGTCCTAACTTCCCAGCAATGACCAGGTTTTCTTTTTCTGGTTTTGGAAGAAGACTTGGTGCATAGCTAGCTCCCAATCCAAGGACCATGAAAGCAAAGGCCGCAAAGATGGTCCGCAATTTAGCCTTTTCCATCCATTTGAGAAGAAGGTTAAAGGCGATGGCTAAGAAGGCAGAAGACAGAGCACCGATCAAAATCAGACTGGCATTATTGCGGTCAATCCCCAGAAGGATAAAGGAACCGAGTCCTCCTGCTCCAATCAAGGCAGCTAGGGTAGCCGTCCCGATAATCATCACAGCTGCTGTCCGTATTCCAGACATAATGACGGGCATGGCCAAGGGAATCTCGAACTTCTTGAGTCGTTCCCACTTGGTCATTCCAAAGGCGACCCCTGCTTCTTCTAGACTTGGGTCTATCCCTTGCAAACCGGTGATGGTATTTTGAAGGATGGGGAAAATGGCATAGATGACGAGAGCTGTCAAGGCCGGAAGCGTCCCAATCCCCATAATAGGAATGAAGAGGCCGAGAAGGGCCATGGAAGGAATGGTCTGGAAGATCCCAGCTACCTGTAAGACCCAGTTGCTAGCTCTCTTGCGTGTACTTAAATAAACAGCTAGCGGGACAGCCAGAAAAACAGCAAGGAGCAAGGTCAGTAATGACAGTTGCAAATGTTGCCCCAGTGCAGTGAGCCAGTCCCCAAATCGTTCTTGAAAGGTTGCAAGTAGTTTAGACATGGTGAGCACCTCCAAATAAATCTGCGACAAAGTCGTTGGCTGGCTTGACTAGGATGATTTTAGAATCCGCCACCTGCACAATCTCTCCTTCTTGCAGTACTGCAATCCGGTCGCCTAATTTCAAAGCCTCGTCCGTATCATGGGTTACGAAGATGGTCGTCATGCCGAATTCTTTATGTAAATCTTTTGTAAGAGCCTGCAACTGCTTGCGAGAGATGGCATCCAAGGCTGAAAAAGGTTCGTCCATCAATAGAATCTTTGGTTCCCCAATGATAGCTCGCACAATGCCAATCCGCTGTTGCTCCCCACCAGATAATTCACTAGGCATGCGATTTGCATACTCTGCAGCAGGTAGGCCAACCTTGGCCAAGAGTTCTTCTGTTTTGGAGGAGATTTGCTCCTTGCTCCAGCCCTTCATCTCAGGAATGAGAGCAATATTTTCCGCAACTGTCAGGTTAGGAAATAGGGCAATGGCTTGAAGGACATAGCCGGTACTGAGACGTAACTCCCGTTCATCATAGTCCTTGATCCGTTTCCCATCCATATAGATATTTCCATCTGTCGGCTCCAAGAGACGGTTGACCATCTTGAGCATGGTGGTCTTTCCAGATCCTGAAGGACCCACTAGTACCATAAATTCTCCATTTTCAATTCGGAGATTGACATCTTTTAAAATATTTTTATCCGTGTAGCGCAAGGCTACATGTTTGTATTCAATCATGTTCTTCCTCAATAAATTTTCTATCTCTAAGAATATCCAATAGACTACTTGCTGGATGCCCTAGGACTTTTTCGACATCTGTTGAAACCCCAGCCTGTTCGCCAGCTTTAATCGCTGTATAGGTACTGACCCAGGCATCGTACTCCCAGTTTTGTGCTGGCCATTTTTTCCGTGACTCATAGGCTTCTTCTACTGATTCATCTACATACGTGATGGTCTTACCGCTCTCTTTTGAGAGGAGCGCTACGATTTCTTCCATGGAAAGATCCTCTGGCCCTGTCAGATTCAAGGTTTGATTTTCCCACTCCTTAGGATTTAAAAGAATCTCTGCCGCAACCCTAGATGTGTCCTTACGGGCAACAGCTGACACAAGACCACTTCCTGCTGGACCACGAATTTCTCCATTTTCAAGCGCAATATCAATCAAGAAGTCCAAGTAAAAATTATCTCTCAAAAAAGTGTAGGTGAACCCTGACTCCTTGATATAGGCTTCCGTCTGGGCATGATCTCGAGACAAAGTGAAAGTTGCCTTCTCATCTGCCCCATAAAAGGAGGTATAAACAATTTGCTGCACCCCCGCTAGCTTTGCAGCATCTAAAAACTCCTTGTGCTCCTTGACACGCTCTGGATTTTCCCTAGCAGAAACCATCAACAAGATATCGATACCCTTCAAGGCCTCAACCACCTCTGGAGTATTGGCATACACTATTTTACGGATTTCCGCAGACGCGTAAACTTTTGCACGCTCTGGGCTTCTTGCTAGATGGACTGAAGCGATTCCTTTTTTATCAACAAGATCAGCCATATAGGAACCTAATTTCCCTGTTACACCTGTTATTCCAATCATAACTGTTACTTCCTTTCCCTAGATGTCATTCTCTTTAGCTTTTAGATTTGAGATAATACGCTCTTGATAAGCTTCAAATTCCTGGATTTCTTGATCAGAAAATCCTTGATAAAAAATCTCTCCAAGTTCGTTGCTGACACGGTCGCCAATCTCTTTTTGCGCCCAACCGAGGTCTGTCAAAGAGATATATTTTTTCCTTTTATCCTGCGTACAAGGTTGAATCGTGACCAAGCCTTGTTCTTCCAATTTCTTAACCATACTGGTCAATGTATTATTGGCTAGACCCGTCGCAAGAGCGATATCGGTCGCAGTAGCGCACCCCAACTCTTGCTTCCATAAAATCGTTAAAATTTTTCCCTGTTCACTTCTGTATTGAGCATCTGGTTCCTTGCTCAAGAGTTTTTGAAAGATACGCCCGTTTAACAAACGAATCTGTAGAGCTTGATAGCCCCCTAACCCCTTGTTCATTTCAACTCCTTATTCTTCTATATCGAACTTTTTGAACTATTGTAACACTCTGTATTACATCTGTCAACTATTTCGATATCGAAATATTATTTTTTTAAAAAAAAGAGTTTGGCCAAGACCAAACTCTGGATAATAAAAATTACTCTTCTTCCACTAAGCGTTTGAACTCTGCCTGGAGTTCAGCATTTTCTGTCGGTTTAAGATACATTTGTCCTCCATTAGTTGTATCTGAATGAAAGACGATCGGTTCTCCCGTATTGGTGATAGCGAAAAAGTAACTATGAACATCTGGAAATTTATCCCAATTGCTATAACGCTCTACAATTCGGTACTGGGCATTTCCTAGACCTGCATCCGTATACTCGGCATTCATTTTCTCACTTGGACCATCCCCAAGGATATAGAGATGGTCAGCCCCAACGTCTCCTCCTGCGATTCCCTTTTGGTAATTGGGTTGTCCTAGTCTTCCCCCCCAGTCCTTTATAAAAGCTTCCAGTTTCGCCGATTTGTTGGCATTCCAAGGAGCTTTTAGTTGTGTTTCTGATTTAGTTGAACGACTTGGAACTTCAAATTCCTGCCAATCGAGACCTCTTAAATCAATTTGATCGGATGCATTTTTTCCAAAATCAGCAGCAATATCATTTGCTTGTATTTGAATCTCTTTTTCTTGGAGGATAGTCGCTTGCTTTTGCTTAGCATTAAGCTGATAAAGAGTTCCATAACCTTGACCCGTACCTGAGGACCAGCTAAGCTCCAAAACTTCTCCTTCTTTATAGACAAGAGCAGCATTTCTTGCTCCACCATGGCCTGCCACGAACCCTTCTGCTAAAAGGACTGGTTTCCCAGCTTGCAAATAATAAAGACCGGTTAAGAAATATTTGCCACTCACATTTAGGTCTGCAATCAACAGTTCCTCTATCCCATCATTATTCAAATCTGCAAAGGCATAACGCATTTCATCTGCTTGGTTAACTGCATTCTCGATTGCCCAACTATTGATTGGACGCTCAGTTGCTTGTAAACTTTGATAGAGACTTGCAATACTTGCTGTATCCTTTGGCGAGGTCAAAATCTTTTGATAATCCTCAAATATGGGCTGGTACAACTTCTTGTAATCCTTTTTCACCTCTTTTTTAGTAACTTTTTTACCGGAAGATGATATCGACGATGTTTCCGAGCTGTTATTCAACTGACTAGAATGTCGAGGAGTCCGTTTGCTACAACCAACCGTAACAAGTCCTGCTGCTAGGAGAATGACTGCTCCCAATTTCTCTTTTCGTTTCATAAGTTTCTCCTTTTGTGTCATCCTTGATAGCTGTACTTTTCTCTATATTATACCAAAAAAGAAGGCTACACCTAATAATTTGTGTAAAACCTTCTTAGTATATATGATTTAATTCGGATTCTTCTGCTCCTGCCGATTTTGATGATCCTGACTTTCAATGTGTTGCTTGATCAAGGCGACCACTTCATCATTGGTCGGAAGGTCCGAGTGTTGCGCATCCTCTCCTGTCACCGTGATCTCTGTATAACTGGCTGCTTGATTTTGATAGATATACTTACCAGCCGATACACTAGCATCCGGAACCAACTCATCCGAGTCATAGGTAATGGTACCAGCTACCGAATATATATGAAGGGTTGTCGGAATAGCTTCTCTGTTCTTGATAAAGTCTGCCAACATCTCTGATTTATTTTTGATGTTGGTCTCGGTAAAGTTATAAGGGGTCCCAATGGTCATGAGGGTCTTGAGATCCACGTCATAATCCCCTAGATAATTTTCAATAAAGGCGGTATAAATCAAGCCTCCATTAGAGTGGGCCAGTCCCTTAAAGTTATTGAAGTTGTATTTGGCTTGTAGGGCTTCGAAGGCTTGGTTCACCATCTTGGCTTGCTTTTTAATATTGCTATAGCCATCCTTGTTGTTTTCAAAACCAATGACGATAATCGGTTCATTGTCCTTGGCATCAATACTCCCACTGTAAGTAATGGTCCCATCATTCCAGACCTTGACCTTGAGCAGGCTGTGTTTGGTTCCTTGTCGGTCTTGGTTGAGCTTAGTCACCAAGCCATCAAAGCGATTTTCCGTCGCGGAACTTCCAGGAATCATGATAATAGGCGATAGTTTTGAATTATAGAATTTTTCGATTTTCTGGACTTTTTTTCGAGTCCAGCTATAAGAAGGCACGGCCAAGCCAATCAAGAAAAGGCAGACCAAGGTGAAAACCAGCGCTGTTTTTTTAGAGATTTTCATGGCTTCCTCCTTCTTCTAGCAAATCTTTCCGAACTTGGTTGCCCATACGGACAAAGGGAATATAAAGGGCTACGTCTAGGGCAAAGCAGAGGAGACTCACAGCTAAAGCTCTCAGGCTTCCTCCCGTCCCAATAAAAGCATAAAGGATACTTGGTGTCCCATCTGGCACTGGATAGACAGCTGCTGGCATCAGTTTGAAGCACAAAGCCAGAGCTGCCATTCCCATATTGACCAAGGGGATCAATAAGAAGGGAATCACATATAGGAGATTGAGGAGGACCGGGATTCCTACCATAAAAGGAGCGCCATTGTTAAAGAGGCTAGGAAAGATACTAAGGAAACTAACTTTCTTGTCCTTTTGACTTCGTGAAACCAGTAAGATCGCAACCAAAAGTGCCAGTACTGCACCAACTCCTGCCACCATGCCATAACTGCGGTACAAATTGGTCAAGGTATAGAGATAAGGAATGCCAGTCGTCGTATGATTGGCGACGGCATAAGTCAGGTTTTCCAAGGCAAAACTATCATCCGCCATCGAGTTCAAGGCAAAAACCTGACTGTTTCCTACCCAAGCAGATAATCCATTCAAGAATCCCATGACAAAGGTGGATAAGAGATGATGACTGGTCACCGTTAGTGAACTGAAAAACTGACCGATGGTCTGAAAGACACGGTACTGATTGCCCAGGACTAAGAGGCCATTTAAACTGACTCCTAAGAGCAGAGACAAGAAAATCGGACGTACAGTCTTGGGTTGATAAATAAAGTCTTTATTGACGATTTGGTCGTCACTGGCTTTGGAAAGACGAAAAATCTGGCCAATTAGGTAACCTAAAAAAATCGCCAAGAAAATATTGGTCGTCGCAGGTAGATTGATGTGAGATAGTTGCCCATCGCGAAGAGGCCCCATCAATAATCCCTGTGAGCTAACAAGAAAACTGACCATAAGAGCTGTCACACCAGCCGTCCCTGTACTTCTTCCATAATGTCCAGCTGTATATTTCCCTGCAAAATAAGTTGCTAAAGGTCCAGCCAAACCACTTGTAAAATTAGAAAGATTGGACAAGACTTGACCCGTGAGCTGAAAACCTGGGAACCCGTCCGAAACAGAAAAGAGCATATTTATATAGCCTCTATCTGAAAAGAAGGACTGGGAAATCACGCGAACAATTGCTGAGAAAAGTAAAAATGGAAAGAGAGATACCAAGGTCTTCTGAGTGATTAGTACAAATCCACGCTCTCGAAACCTGAGAAATTTTTACACCAAATATTTTATCATTCTTGCTCCTACTATCCTTGTTGACCCGTTAGGTGACATTACTCGTGCACACCCTTCTGTTTTCTTCATTATAGCATATTCCCCCATACAAAAACTCAAGCCAACTGACTTGAGTTTTCGTCTTATCGATCATTGTAGCCATCTGGGTGGCTGGAATGCCAAGCCCAGGCTGTTTGGATAATGGTTTCGATATTGTCAAATTTTGGCTGCCAGCCGAGAATGGCACGCGCCTTCTCAGAGGATGCGATCAGGGTATCTGGATCTCCTGGTCTGCGATCTGCAATCTCCAGAGGGATTGGATGTCCCGTCACCTTGCGGGCTGCTTCTACGATTTGAAGATTGGAGAATCCAGTCGACGAGCCCAGGTTAAAGGCAGTAGATGGGTTGCCATTACGCAGATACTCCACTGCTAAAAGATGGGCATCCGCCAAGTCAAATGGATGGACATAGTCCCGAACATTGGTGCCATCTGGTGTCTGGTAGTCATCTCCAAAAATAGAGATCTTCTCGCGTTTTCCTTGGGCCACTTGTAAGACGATCGGTAAGAGATGGGTCTCTGGTCCATGGTCTTCTCCGATAGTTCCGTCAGGCTTAGCACCTGCTACATTAAAGTAACGAAGGGGCACATACTTGATGCCGTAGGCTTGATCAGCCCAACGCATGATGGTTTCCATCATGAGCTTGCTTTCGCCATAAGGGTTGATTGGTTTTTGCGGAGTGGTTTCAAGAATCGGAATTTCTTCTGGAATGCCGTAGGTGGCAGCAGTTGAAGAAAAGACGATGTAGTGCACCCCACATTCATGCATGACTTCCAAGAGCTTGACCATGCCTGCTGTATTGTTGTCAAAATATTTCAATGGATCGGCCATGGATTCAGCGACCAGTGAGTAGGCCGCAAAGTGGATGACCGCATCAATATCTGCATGTTCCTTAAAAACAGTGCGCATAAAGTCTTGATCCGCCAAGTCTCCTTGGTAAAAGACGGCATCTGGATGCACCGCTGCACGGTGGCCTGTGACCAGGCTATCGACCACGACGACTTTTTCCTGTCCTTCATTAACCAAGCGGTCCACCATGTGGGAACCGATATAGCCAGCTCCTCCGAGTACGAGTATTGCCATTTATTTTCCTTTCGCTTCTTTGTTTTCTCTCTTATTGTACCAAATTTCTGCCTCTTCTCCACACTTAAAGTGTCGCAACAAAGCGTCTAAAGGCAGCTTGTCCTTCTTCTGTCCGCTTGTAAACACCAGCATCCTCAAGGACACGCGCAAAGATTTGACCGACTGATTTACGGACAAGGGCTTCTGCCTCTGCTTCATCTGTGAGGGATGGGTGAGTGGCTTTCAAGTCAGTAGCCAAGTCCTGATGGTAACTAGCCACACTGCTTTCTCGTCCAAGCAGATAATCTTGGACCTGCTTGAGCTCTTCTTTGAGACGAGGAGGCAAAATGGCTAGACCCATGACTTCGATCAGGCCGATATTTTCTTTTTTGATGTGTTGCACATCCGCATGTGGGTGATAAATGCCATCTGGATGCTCTGGTGAGGTTTGGTTGTCACGGAGCACCAAGTCCAGTTCATAATGCCCATCACGAATTCGTGTAATGGGGGTAATGGTATGGTGGGGCTGACCGTCGGATGCCGCTAAGACTTGAACGGCTGGATCCGAGTAGCCACGCCAGGCTGTAAGGATATGGTCTGCCAGAGCAATCAATTGTTCCTTGTCGTCTGATTGCAAACGTAGAACCGACATGGGCCAGTTGACAATCCCTAGCGATACAGCCTCAAAGCCCTCAATGTTAAAACTTTCCTCAACAGGAGCTACTTCCATTGGGAAGACATGACGCCCCCCTTGATAATGATCGTGTGTCAGGATAGATCCCCCTACAATGGGCAGGTCAGCATTCGAACCAGCAAAATAACCTGGAAACTGCTCTACAATTGCTAACAAACGTTCAAAACTTTGGCGACTAATGGCCATAGGACGATGTTGGCTATCTAAGAAAATACAGTGTTCATTAAAGTATGCATAAGGCGAATACTGGAAGCCCCACTCCTGCCCAGAAATGTCAAAACGGATAATACGATGATTGCTTCTAGCTGGATGGTTGACACGACCATGGTAGCCCTCATTTTCCATACAAAGCTGACATTGAGGATAGTTGCTCGACTTGACCAACTTCGCTGCCGCGATCTCTTTTGGATCTTTTTCAGGCTTAGAGAGATTGATGGTAATCTCCAGTTCACCGTAGTCAGACGGTACACGATAAGCAATATTTTTTGCGATAGCCTTTAGTTTGATGTAGTCATTCTTCTGACTAAGTTGGTAGAAATCCGCAATCGCCTGCTCTGGTGACTGGGCATAAGTAGCCCAAAAGTCACGATTAACCTGACTCGGACACGGCGTTACCAAGTCCATGAGGTCAGCATCGAGAATCTCGCGCGCAGCCAGACTATCTTCAATCGTTTCCAAGCGAACGGCTTCCTCGACAAGCTGATCTTTAAGGTCAATCAAATTATCTTGGTCAGTCTTGACTTCAAGAACCCCATCTCCCACCAGTGCCAAGACGCGATTGGTCAGATAGATACGATCCAACTCTTCAAAGGCACTTTCTGCAATGACTTTGGTAACAAATGTTTCTACTAAGGTCACTAGAAAACCTCCTTCTTACTTTCTAAATAATCTCTAACAGCATCCAAATCCTGAAAAACTTGTTCTGTTTTATTTAAGAAAGACTGTGCTGGTATTTTTAAATCTGGAATACAAATAACTGGAATCCCAGCTCTAGATGCCGCTTCAATACCTGCTTCACTATCCTCTAGTACCAAGCAATTCTCTGGTAAAGCATTCAAATCGCTACAAGCCTTTAAAAATATATCTGGGTATGGCTTGCTTCGTTTGACATCTTTTGCAAAAACTAGATGGTCAAATAGAGACAGGATCCCATTGCTATCCAATATCATTCTAGCCCGAGATTCAACACTTGAAGTTGCTAGGGCGATTGGGATGACCTCTGTTTTCAAAAAAGTAAGCAAATTTTTAGCACCTTTTTTTAAATGAACACCTTGGGCTAAGATTCGACCTTCTAGTTCATAAACTTTAGCCAGAGTTTGTTCGAAATTCCAAGGTAAATCATAGGTATCCAAAAATCGTTGAACATTTTCCTCTTCCCTATGTCCACTGTAGTCTCTAGAATAAGTTTCTTCTGTGAAAGGAATTCCAAAATCTCTAAGCAATTCTTGATAAACTTTTAGAGAAATGATTTCAGTATCGGCTAATAAGCCATCTAAATCAAATATTACAGCTTCCATATCCTTCTCTCCTAGTCTAAAACGCGAGTACCACCTGCAACTTCAGCGATATAGAAGCTTGGTGCATAGCCAACTACTTCTTCGTAGTGCTTGCCAACAGCTTCTTTAAAGTTCTCAACAGCATCCTTTTGAACCAAGGCAATCGCACAACCACCAAAACCTGCTCCTGTCATACGAGCACCGAGAACACCTTCTTGAGCCCAGGCTGTATGCACCAAGGTATCCAATTCAAGTCCAGTTACCTCATAATCGTGTTCTAAGGATACGTGGGAAGCATTCATGAAACGGCCAAAAGCTTCCAAATTTCCTTCTTCCAGAGCCTTACGAGCTTGGAGAGTCCGTTGGTTTTCGAGGACAGCATGGCGAGCTCGTTTGATGCGATTTTCATCCTTGATCAAGTAGCTATAGGTATCAAAATCCCAGACATCCAATTCACCCAAGGTTTGGATGTCTAGTTTGCCTTGCAATTCTGAGACAGCTGTTTCACATTCCGCACGGCGTTCATTGTATTTTGAATCAATCAATTCTCGACGTTTGTTGGTATTCATAATCACGACGACATTGTCCTTCAAATCAAGAGGAACCAAGTCGTATTCTAACGTATTAGTATCGAGATAAATAGCCCGTTGATCGGCCCCCATACCGATGGCAAATTGATCCATGATACCAGAGTTGACTCCGATGAAGTGATTTTCGGTTTGTTTCCCAATCTTGACCAGATCTAGACGGTCTAACTGAAGATCATATAGTTTCTCAGCGATGACGCCAATTAAGAGCTCAAGGGAAGCTGAAGAAGAAAGACCAGATCCATTTGGAATATTGCCGTAGACATAGACATCCATCCCCACATCAATGGTGTGACCAGCTTCTTGCAAGAAATGAAGAACGCCTTTTGGATAGTTGGTCCAGTTGTGCTCCTCTTCAAACTGAAGGTTTTCAAGAGGAACTTCAATGATGCCCTTGTCTTCAAAGTTAGCAGAGAAGAAACGAAGAAGCTTCTCCTCGCGTTTGCGAGCTGCTCCGTAGGTACCAAGGGTGATAGCTGCAGGGAAGACATGACCCCCGTTATAGTCTGTGTGCTCACCAATCAGATTGATCCGACCTGGTGAGAAGAAGGTATGATCCGCTTCTGCTCCAAAGACTGTTTGAAAAGCGTTCCGAAGTTCTTGAGTATTCATTGAGATTACCTCACTTATATTGTTATTTATCTTTAGTGTAACCCTTTTCATAAAGCAAATCAATTATTTTACTAAAATTTTAGTAAAATTCACTAACCAGGTCAAAGTTATGATATACTAGAAGACAGAAGGAGAAAACTTATGGCTACATTAAAGGATATTGCCAGTCTCGCTAACGTATCCATTGCCACTGTCTCACGTGTGCTGAATCAAGATACTAGTCTTTCTGTAACGGAGGAAACCCGCCACAGAATTTTGACCGTTGCTGACGAACTAGGCTACACCAGACATCAGAAAAGTGGGAACTTTAAGAAAGAAAAACAACAAATTGTCATCATCCAATGGAAAAGTGAAGAGGGAGAACTGGACGACCTTTACTACTACAACATCCGTTTAGGCATTGAAAAAAGAGCACAGGACCTCGACTATGGCATCCTCCGCTATTTCAATGATATTCCTTTTCGATTAGGGGAGGAAATTGTTGGGGTCCTTTGTATCGGAAAGTTTAGTAGGGTACAGATTATCGAACTAGAAAAGCTAGCCAAGCCTCTGGTTTTTGTTGATAGTAACACTCTCAACCAAGGGCATCCTTGTGTCACGACTGAATTTGAAAATGCTGTTCAGACTGCTCTTCACTATTTAAGAAAACAAGGGTGTCAAACAATTGGTCTCTTAACCGGTGAGGAAAAAACGACCGACCTACTGGAAAGTATTCCCGATCCTCGGCGAAGAGCCTATCGAAACTACTGTATTGAAAGAAACATTTATCACCCTGAACTCATCCTCACAGGTAGTTTTACAGCTCAATCAGGCTATGACCTCATTTCCTCTAAGCTTCAGTCTGGCTCACCCTTACCAGATGCCTATTTTGCTGCCAGTGATAGTTTGGCCATAGGGGCTCTTCGTGCCTTTCAAGAAGCCGGCATCAAGGTCCCTGATAACATCCAACTCATCTCCTTTAATGATACCAGTTTAGCCAAACAAGTCTTTCCTCCCCTCTCGACCATCACTGTTTTTACAGAAGAAATGGGACGCACCGCTATGGACGTCCTCAATAAACAAGTCCTAGCTCCGAGAGAAATACCGACCCTTACCATGCTAGGAACCAAACTCACCTTAAGAGAAAGTACCAAGAATGGATGATCTTCCATTCTTTTAGAAATAAGAAACTATGAAAACACACGAAATTTTATACCAAACTTTGGCCCAAGCCCAGGATTATGTCAACGGCGAGCAACTAGCCCAGGAAATGGGCCTGTCTCGCACCTCTATCTGGAAGGCCATCCAACGTCTAGAAAAAGAAGGCATTGAAATAGAGTCTGTTAAAAATCGAGGCTACAAGATCCTTTCTGGAGACCTCCTAATCCCCCAAGTCATCGAAGACCTTTGTCCATTGACTGTCTCCTATAATCCCCAGTGCCAATCCACCCAGCTAGATGCAAAGACTGCCATGGAAGCTGGGGGCCAATCCGCTACCCTTTATCTGGCTCCTTTTCAAACAGCTGGTAAGGGGCGTTTTGGGCGCGACTACTTCTGTCCTTCTCAAGGGGGGATCTACATGTCCCTCCACCTCAAGCCCAACCTGCCTTTCGATCAAGCTCCTGCCTATACCCTCATGGTCGCGGCTGCTATCTACAAGGCTCTGAAAAATCTAGCCTTACTGGACGTTGATATCAAGTGGGTCAATGACATCTACTACAAGGGGAAAAAAGTCGGAGGCATTCTGACTGAAGCTATCAGCTCCATCGAAACAGGCCTTATCACAGATGTCATCATTGGTGTTGGTCTCAATTTTGCCATCACTGATTTTCCAAAGGAACTGAAGGACAAGGCAGGGTCCCTCTTTGGTGCCCAGCCTCCCATTAGTCGCAATGAACTGATTGCTGAGATTTGGAAGGAATTTTTCACCACTCCAGAAGAGGAGCTGATCTACCTATACAAACAACGTTCACTGGTCCTAGGTAAGGAAGTCCGTTTCGAACAAAATCAGACCAGCTACCAAGGTCTGGCCAAAGATATCTCAGACAGTGGACAACTACTAGTCCAACTGGAGGACGGCCAAGAACGCTGGCTCAACAGTGGAGAAATTTCCCTCAAACAGTGGGACCTGTAAAGCAGACCAACAGCTCAAAAAAATAAGCACCGCTGGGTGCTTATTTTTTATACTTATCTCGTTTTTTCTGATTGAGCTGTTGATCGATACTTTCGACCAATTTCCCTAAGATATAGCTGACTTGCAAATTTCTCAGTATCAAGAGAGCCCAGAAGATAGCTGCAAGGTAGCTTTCTCTCATCACTGCATCATTGAAAAAATAGGTTTCAAAGGCTGTAAAGATAGCCATAGTCCAAAATTGACGTTTATTCATATTGATATTCTACCACGATTTTCTGAAAAAAGCACAGGCTAGTCTTCTTGGATCGTAATTTTCTCAGAGAGGAAATCGAAACCTTCCGGAATGACAGACTCTTCCGCCACCTCAACCTCTTCCTTGTGACCACGCGCTTTCTTCGAGAATTCCGCTCGGACCTGGGTCCACTCCTCCATGGAAATGGCCAAAATTTCAGGTGAGAATCCGGCTGCATTGCTTAAAATATTGCCAAACATGGTATTGAGGTTATCTCGCTTCATGGTCTGTTCGGCATTAAAGGCAGACTCAAAAGCTAGGATTGCATGGCGTTCATTGGCCGCAACCGGTTGAGAACCAACCAGCAAGGCCTTATCTGCCCCTGCTAGGCTTTCAATAATTTCCCCCCAAGCATTTTGCAGGCGGATGAGATTGTTACGGGCCAAATCTGGATTTTCAACCGCTTCTTGTAAGATGGCTTGAACCTTATTGCGATCCACCCGATATCCCTTGCTGGACTTCTGAGGACGGGCTGGAGCTGACTTGGCTACAGGAGCCCCGCTCCCTACTTGAGCTAATTGACTTTTCAGAAACTCCACTTCTCTTTTGAGTTGGTCCATTTGTGCCAAGAAATCTGCTGGAAGAGCCGTTTGACTAGTTGAAGAGCCCTCACCCTTGTATTCTGCCAAGCGAATGGTCATCATCTCTGTATAGATCTTGGGCTGCAGGCTGTTTTTAATATCCGCTAAGCTCCTTGTCGCAAAATCAATCCAAGCAAAGAGGGTGGCTTGCGGAATGGCTAGATTCTGGTTAAATCGTTCACTGACATGGAGATTTTCTCCACCTGTCTGAACGATTAGAAGATCCCGTAAATACTGTAAGAGATCTGTCACAAAGCGGGCCATATTCTTCCCATTATCAAAAATCAGGTTCAACTGGTCCAAGGCAGCTGTTGCATCTTGTGCTGCCAAGGCTGCCACATAGAGATCCAAAGCTTCCTGACTGATGGAGCCTGTGATTTCTTCTGCCGTCGCAGTGGTCAATTGGGCACCAGCTGTCAGGCTGAGGGCCTGGTCCAAAATGGACAAGGCATCCCGCATCCCACCTTCTGCCCGACGGGCAATAATGGCTACAGCTTCTTCTTCGTAATCAATGCCTTCTTTATCCAAAACAGCTTTTAGGTGGTTTTGAATGGCTGGCGTCTTGATTGATTTGAACTCAAAGCGTTGAACCCGCGAAAGGATGGTTGCTGGAATCTTATGCAATTCCGTTGTTGCTAAAATAAAGACCACATTTTCTGTCGGTTCTTCCAAGGTCTTGAGAAGGGCATTAAAGGCTCCCGTCGAGAGCATGTGGACCTCGTCGATAATATAGACCTTGTGAGGGGCCAGGCTAGGCGCATAGGTCGATTTGTCGCGGATATCGCGGATCTCATCCACCCCATTATTGGAAGCAGCGTCAATCTCGATGACATCCTCTAAACTGCCATTGGTAATGGCTTCACAGATATAGCATTCGTTACAAGGCTCTCCCCCTTTTTGATTGGGGCAGTTCATGGCCTTGGCAAAGATTTTCGCCACACTGGTCTTCCCCGTCCCACGAGGGCCAGAAAAGAGATAGGCATGGCTAATTTTTCCCTGTTCGACAGCTTGTCGTAGGGTCGTCGCAATAACCTCCTGCCCTACAAGCTGGCCAAAGGTCTGGCTTCGGTATTTACGATAGAGGGCTTGATACATTAGTCTACTACTCCAAACATCCTAAAATTCCAATTTGTTTTTTCGAGCAAGATGGCTACAAAACGTTCCAAATAAAGACGATCCAGGTCGTCATAATCTCCCACCCGATCCGAATCTAGATCCAACACTCCAAGCAACTGGTCATTCAAGACCATGGGGACCACAATCTCACTCATGGCCCGACTGTCACAAGAGATATAATTGGCATGCTGGGTCACATCCTCGATGACCAGCGTCTCTCTTTTCTCCGCTGCTTCTCCACAGACACCTTTTCCTAGAGCGATATGGACACAAGATACCTGTCCTTGAAAGGGGCCTAGAATCAACTCTTTTTGATCATAGAGGTAAAAGCCTGCAAAGACGGAATGCGGTAGAGCTTGATTAAGCAAAGCACTGGCATTGGCTAAATTGGCCAAGGCATTGTTCTCTCCTTCTAAGAGAGCTTCTAACTGGGCTAGTAGGAGTTTGTAATTTGATTCTTTTTCTTGCGTATTCATACCCTTTATTATACCAAACTTTGGCTAGAAAATTAAGTATTTACCACGGAGCAAGCCTTGATAAAAACCCGACTAGACATCAGAAGTACCAAGCAAATGTTCTCAATAAAAAAGCCAGGGAGCAAGGTCCCTGACTTTGTAAAAATTCATTTAAGCGTCTCTCCGAACATATTGAATCGCCCGATATGTCAGAAAGATGGTCAGAACAAGGGAAACAAACCAAATGGTCCGAAGGCCATAATATTGGATGAGGAAGGTCGAAAGAATAGCCCCTCCGACAAAACTCCCAATCAAGGAGGTCATAAAGAGGGATTCCCAGAAAAACTCCATCTTGCGATCCCGCACAAAATTCCCGTAAGCGACCATGGTCTTCTTGAGATTCCCTGTCATAAAGGAATGGTTGTAAGCATAGCCATCGACTTCTCCAAAGGAAATAGCTACAATCCCCAAGCTCAGTCCAAAGAAAGGCACGATCAGAACATTGGGCACTTCTTTTGGCAGAAAGCCAGCCACCAAGGTCGTCAGGACCAAAGGAACTAAGGTACTAAGTCGCCAAACCGAATGGCTAAAGAAGCGCTGAAAGACGGTCATCAAAAAAATCCCGATCATAAAGGCCAACATGGTGGCTAGTTTGACCTCCACATCAGATATTTCATGGCCGATTAACCCCACGGATAGAAAGACCACGTTTCCCGTTTGGCCAGCCGCCAAGGTCCCTCCTCTTTCGATAAAGGTGTAGGCATCTGAAAAACCTGCACACATAGTCAGCAGGCAGGCAAAAGCCTTACTTCTGGAGTGAAACTCCCTTCTTAACTTTTTCATATTTCTCCCTATTTGTCATGGAAAAGAGGCTGGGACACTACTTCCTAACCTCTCTCATTTGTTATCTTATCCTTCACGTGATTCGCTCAAAATCTTCTCAATCTTGGTCGTAATCAAATCGATGGCTACGGTATTGGTAACACCTTCTGGAATGATGACATCCGCATAGCGCTTGGTTGGCTCGATAAACTGATGGTACATCGGCTTCACCACTCCCAAGTACTGCTCGATGACACTGTCCAAACTCCGACCTCGCTCTTCCATATCCCGCTTGATCCGGCGAATGATCCGCACATCATCATCGGTATCAACGAAAATCTTGATATCCATCAAGTCACGAAGACGCTTGTCCTCCAAGACCAAAATCCCCTCAACGATAAAGACATCCTGAGGCTCCTGGCGATAAGTCTTAGCACTACGCGTATGCGCTGCATAGTCATATGTTGGAATATCAACCGGACGTCCAGCCAACAACTCATTGATTTGCTCGATCATGAGGTCTGTATCAAAGGCAAAAGGATGGTCATAGTTGGTCTGAATCCGCTCTTCAAAGGTTAAATGGCTTTGATCCTTGTAATAAGAATCGTGCTCAATCATGGCAATCTTCTCATCCGGGAAGTGGGACAAAATTGCCCGAGAAACACTAGTTTTTCCCCCACCAGAACCGCCTGTTACACCGATAATAATTGGTCTGTTTCGCATCTTCTTCTCCATTTTCTATAATCCTATTTATTCTATCACAAAAGCGGTCACTTGACCACGACTTGAACAATTTTTCTATGGCTTTCATCCAAAATCAAAGAAGGATCTCCTTTCCCCTTCCGTCCCAGTTCGAAAGGCCCATTCCATCTTTTTAGGGTGAAACATGATATAATGAAACCAGTAAATACCTGATTGAAAGGAGCTGCCATGCTGAAACTTGGTATCATCGGCACCAGTACCATCTCCCATTCCTTCCTGGCCGCAACAAAAGAAACAGGCCACTATGAGTTAAGGGCAGTCTATTCGCGGACCTTAGAGAAGGCTAGTAGCTTCGCCCAACCCTATGGACAAGTGGCCCTCTATGATGATCTGATTGCCTTTTTAGATAGTGACCTGGATGTCATCTACATTGCTAGTCCCAATTCACTCCACTATCCTCAGGCAAAGTTAGCCCTTCTAGCTAAGAAACATGTCATCCTTGAAAAACCAGCCGTCACTACTCCCAAGGAATGGGAAGAGTTGGTCAAATTGGCAAAGGAGCACCAGGTCTATCTCTTTGAAGCAGCTCGCAACTATCATGAAAAAGCCTTTGCGACCATCCAAGACTTTCTCAAAGACAAGACCATCTTGGGTGGTCACATGACCTATGCCAAATACTCCTCTAAAATGCCCGAACTCCTGAAAGGGGCTACACCTAATATTTTCTCTGACCAGTTTGCTGGCGGAGCCCTTATGGATCTGGGTGTCTATCCCCTCTACTTTGCAATCGGCCTCTTCGGTCAACCTGAATCAGTAACCTATCAGGCGCGGCAATTGCCTAATTCAATCGATTTGAACGGACATGGTAGCTTGGTTTATTCTGACTTTGTCATCGGCATTCAAGCCGGCAAGGATGTGACCAGCAATCTTCCTGCTGAAATCTACACAACAGATGGCACCCTCTTTCTGAGTGGCATTGAAGCCGTTAACGAGGCTGTTTTTCAAGACCATTCTGGAAACAGCTACCAGCTTCTAATCACTCCTGCTCCTCATAACATGCTAGAAGAAGCTCAGGCCTTTGCTAGTATGATGACAGAGGGCGACCAGATACTTTACCAGACTTGGCTCCAAACTGGACAGATGGTCCATCAAGCCCTCTATGCTATGCGCCAAGATGCTGGAATACACTTTAAGGACGAAAACTAATATGACACTAGCATTCCCACCGCTCTGGCAAGAGCAACTCAAAACCCTCGGCTTTGAGCAACTCACTGAAATCCAAGAACGCCTCTTTGAGCCGATCACCCAAGGGGAGAATGTGCTTGGGGTCAGCCCGACAGGTACCGGGAAGACTCTGGCCTATCTCTTCCCTAGTCTTCTCAAGCTAAAACCTAAAAAAGCGCAACAATTGCTGATTCTCTCCCCCAATACAGAATTGGCCGGACAAATCTTTGATGTCACTAAACAATGGGCAGAGCCTCTTGGACTCAGTGCCCAACTTTTCCTTTCTGGCTCTAGTCAAAAACGGCAAATCGAACGCCTCAAAAAAGGACCCGAAATTCTCATCGGAACTCCAGGCCGTATTTTTGAATTGATCAAGCTCAAGAAAATCAAGATGATGAATGTCAATACCATCATCCTGGATGAATTTGACCAACTTTTCAGCGACTCTCAGTATCACTTTGTCGACAAGATTTGCCACTACGCGCCGCGAGATCATCAATTTATCTATATGAGTGCAACGACTAAGTTTGATGCAGAGCAAATCGAGCCCAATACCCTGACCATTCAGGTAGAAGAGCAAAACTTGGACAATATCCAGCACTTCTATATGAAGGTGGACAAGCGAGAAAAGGTCGAACTCCTCAGAAAACTATCCAATGTCGAAGACTTTCGTGGCCTCGTTTTCTTCAATAGCTTGTCCGACCTGGGGAGCGCTGAAGAAAAACTCCAGTACCGAGAAGTTAGCGCTGTCTCACTTGCTAGTGACGTCAACGTCAAATTCCGGAAAGTCATTCTGGAACGCTTTAAGGATCATCAGCTGACACTCCTTCTGGCAACAGATTTGGTAGCGCGGGGAATCGATATCGACTCACTAGAATGTGTCGTCAACTATGAAGCTCCAAGAGATGCCGAAACCTACATCCACCGATCTGGGCGTACCGGACGCATGGGCAAAGAAGGCTATGTCATCACCTTGGTCAGCCATCCAGAAGAATTAAAAAGCTTGAAAAAATTAACCCCTGTTCGTCCTTTGATCCTTAAGGGAGCTCAACTCTATATAGGGGAAGAATAAGAAAATCGTTCGTAACATTACGAACGATTTTTAATGTAGACAAACTATTGTTTTACATAAAACAGCTGGATAATTTTCAAAAAACAACTTATATTTTTAGTCATTTAAGAATATGAAAAAAACTTTCCGCCGTGAGAAAAGTGCCTGAAACACAATCGTTTCAGGCACTCGGAATTATTGAGACCTTAGGCTCAATAATTAGTCATGGAACTTCTACGAAGTTCGCTGACGTCCGTACTCACCTAAGGAAAGTTTTTAAAATTACTTTATCTTCAATCTGAGTCGTTCGTAACATTACGAACGATTTTTTTAATTACGATTGTAATAAAGGCGATGAGTTTCCACTTGGTGGTTTAAGAGTTCATCAACCGTCACAATGGTGTAGCCTTGCGATTGAAGGTATTGGATCACAGCTGGGAGAGCATTAATAGAAGTTTGGTGAATATCATGCATCAGGATAATTGATCCTGGTTTGACTTGTTTTTTCACCTCTGCTAAGATTGCTTCGGTGTTATGACTCTTCCAATCCAAGGTATCCACATCCCACATGATAAAGGCTTGATCCACTGCATATTGAATGGCACTATTAATCGAACCATAAGGAGGACGAGTAATCTTCGTTTGCACTCCAGTCACCTTTTGAATCACTTCTTTGGTATCCATGATTTCTTTTTGAGCTGACTCCAAAGGCAACTTAGTTAAGACAGGATGGTTCCAAGTATGGATCCCGATTTCATGTCCTTCCTGACGGACCCGTTTAGCCACTTCAGGATAGGCTGAGACATTCTTCCCAAGCATAAAGAAAGTTGCTTTAACATGGTACTTGTTAAGGATATTCAGGGCTTGAGGAGTCGTCGTTGGATCTGGACCATCATCAAAAGTCAAGGCAACCATCTTAGCGTGACGTTGGGTTTGGTAGGCCTCATAAGCTTCACGATCTCCAGGATTCAGGCGAGCAGAATCAATCACATCATAGAGCTTCGAAAGGGGCATATCGAAGGTTTCCATGCCCTCAATAGTAACTGGAAGTGTGATAGAAAGAACCCCTTGATTGTAGGTGAACTGCCAACTTGCTATATCACTTGCTGAGACAGCTTGCATCAGCTCTTCAATTCGATCTTCCCCTAACTGTAGGAAGACCAGCTGAGAGCGCAACTCTGTTAAGAGGGTTTCTTTGGCTAAATCAGCATCCGTAAACAATTGGGAGAATTGGAAGACCGTCCCCTCATCCGTTAGATAAAGGAGGGGAAGTTTGTCAATCCCATCTTTGATGAACTTACCGTTTTTCCACTTGTACTGGGTCTTCTTCACCTGATAAGGGTGAACCCCGACAAATGGGTCCTCTGAGCGTTCGGTATGATAGAACAATAGCTCTTTTGCTTGCTGATTCTTCTTCTCTTCTTGGGGAAGAGAGCCTACGTCAGCCAAAATTCTCTCTTTGACCACTGCGATAGGTTCTTCGTTATTTTTCGGGTAGTAGGCAGCAACATAAGATTGACCGACCATTCCTTTTTGAAGAATGGTATCTTTGTCTTTTTCAACTGCTTCTTCTTCCTGGATTGCTTTGGAAAACTGTTGATTATAATTTTTGATAGCGCGTGCTTCCTCAATCTTCTGATAAGCAAGATAAATCCCTCCGATAAAAAGGAGGTTGAGGAGGATGAGAATAAGTATTTTCAAGTAGGATTTCTTCATACTCTTATTATAGCAATTTTATCACCAAAAAACAGTAGAAAACTCTAGAATCTAGAAAATAAAACCTAAAATATGATAGGGAAATTAAAGTAGCTCAGTCCTATCTCCTGTCACTTTGAACCGGCAACTTTCAAGCAGAAAAAAAGAACAGATGTGGTCACATCTGCTCTTTGTCACAAGTTATATGATGCTGATTATAAGGACTTTTCACGAATCACTTCGACTTTGTAGCCATCTGGGTCCACAATAAAGTAATAGTTTGGAAGAGTTCCTGGCAAGCCTTTAGGATCTGTTACTTGGTAACCTTTTTCCTTATGCTCCGCATGAAGGGCTTCAAGGTCTGGCGTACTCAAGGCAACATGGGCAAAGCCATCTCCAATGACGTAAGGACCATGATCATAGTTGTAAGTTAATTCCAACTCATAGTCATCCCCTTCTAAACCAAGATAAACAATCGTAAATTTGTATTCAGGAAAATCTTTGCGACGCAATTCCTTAAAGCCAAACGCATCTGCATAAAAAGCAATTGATTTTTCTAAATTCTCCACTCGCAAACAAGTGTGTAACATTTTTGAAGCCATACGACACCTCTTTCTTTTTTTACTATTATACACTAGTCAGGCAAAAATAGCGATTATTTGAAATAGATGAAAAAGCTGAGGATTCCTCAGCCTAAATTATCGAAAAACTTATGTTATATAAAATAAGCCAAGTTATTCTAAAAAATAAGAACAACTCCTTATTATGAGCGCCATCCATGTAGGTTCTGAAACTTTCCGCCGTGAGAAAAGTGCTTGAAACAGTTATGTTTCAAGCACAAGGGAGTTTTGAAACCTTAGGTTCAAAACTAAGTCATGGAACTTCGTAGAAGTTCGCTGACGTCCCTTCTCACCTTTGGAAAGTTTTAGAAGTCTTTTGCTTCATCTAAGTTAAAGATTCCTCAGCTTTACTTGTTTTTCGTTGATTTAGAAGTTGATTTCTTTTTACTATCTGACTTGGTTGCTAGTTTGACCTCGAAAATAGCACCTTTCGGCTTGTTATCTCGAACAGTAATGGTGCCATTAAAGGCTTCTACGATTTGCTTGGCTAAGGACAGTCCTAAACCAAAACCACCCTTTTGACGCGTACGCGCCTTATCCACTCGGTAGAATCGATCAAATATCCGCTTTTTATCTTCGTCTGCAATCCCTGGTCCATTATCCTCTACCCGAAGATAGAGATAGCGATCCTTGAATTGGGCGACAAACCGTATCTTTCCTTCTTCCTCTGTGTATTTGAGGGCATTGTCATACAAAATGGTCATCAGCTGTTTCAGTAGGACCTTGTCAGACACCAGACTCCTTTCGACATGATTCTCATACTCGAAGATTTTATCATTTTCCTCGGCAATGATTTCATAATTGGCAAAGGTTTGGTCGAAAAAAGAAGGAGGGATTTCACAAAACTCAGGTTTAATCCCATCATCTCGACGGGCTAAGTTTAAGAGATTGGTCGTCAGTAAGCGCATATTGCGAACCTCATCCAAAGAGGAGGCGATATTCTCACTGGATTCCATAATTGTTGCCTCTGGCTTTCGGAACAGGGTTTCCAAACGATTTTGCAAAACGGCTAAAGGTGTCCGCAATTCATGAGAAGCATTTTCGACAAAAGCCTTCTGCCGGTTCATGCTCTCTAAGAGAGGTTTCACACTCATTTTAGCCAGGAAGATACTTGCAAAGAGGGAAATGCCCCAGAAGCAAATCATGACCAAGGCGATTTGGCTCTCGTGTTTTTCACTGGTCTGCTCCAACTGGCTGATATTGGTCATGATCACGGCATATTTCACCCCATCGATATAATCATCGGGGTCAATATCCACCAAATAAGCCCGGTAGCTTTCTTTTTGCTTATAATGGTTGGTGATTTGAATCTGCTTGATCTTGTTTAAATAGCTGCGACTAAAGGTCACTGTTTTTAAATCCAGAAAACCATTGTCCGTCGTCACATTTTCAAAATTATCATTCAAGAGGATGGCTGTACTATTGGAAGTGACCGATGGTCTAGGGCCATCCTCGGGATCAGGTTCATTATCTTCTGGTCGGTCATCATCTGGTTCGTCTCTTCCCATCCCATTTCCGGTACGATTGGCCAAGCTAATGATGGAATAACGATCTTTACTCAGTATCTTTAAATTTTCATCAACCGTTGTATACAGACTTGACCGCATTACTTGAATAATAATCAAGGTCATGGTTGAGAAAATCAAGGTAAAGAGTCCGAAATAGCGGATGAAATAAGAAAAGTCATCCGCATTGACAGTTTTTTTAATTTTATTGAGCATCTTTCAGAATGTACCCCACGCTACGCAATGTTTGGAGATTTTTTGCAAATTCTGTTCCTTTTAACTTCTTACGAATCTTAGAAACATACACTTCAACAACCGAGATAGTCGTATCGCTATCAAATCCCCAAAGTCGATCAAAGATTTGTGTCTTGGGCAGGATAACATTTTGATTTTGAAGGAAATAGACCAAAAGATCAAATTCTTTCCCTAATAGCTCCACTTCTTTCCCTTCAACAAGCGTAGAATTTGTCGAAAGATTAACGGTTACATTCCCATAAGAAAGGGTATTTTCATTGACCTTACCAGAGCGCTTCAACAATGCTTGGATCCGCATCTTGAGTTCTTCTAGGTAGAATGGCTTGGTCAGATAGTCATCTGCCCCTAACTCAAACCCATGGCCCTTATCGTCCAAACTCTCTTTGGCTGTCATAATCAATACTGGAGTGGAGACACCCTTATCTCTCAATTCTTTCAGAACTTGGAAACCATCTTTTTCAGGGAGCATGAGGTCTAGCAAAATGAGGTCATAGATGCCACTTTCAGCCTCATAAAGACCTTCGTCTCCATCAAAGACTTGCATGACATCTGCAAAGTCATCTAAAAAATCAAATACTGAATTAGACAAACCGAGGTCGTCTTCTACTAATAAAATCTTAATCATGTGTACTTTCTCCTTCTCATTCTTCCATACAGGGATGACGAGTATTTTCTACTCTATTATAACATGACCAGGCTTCATTCAGTAGCATTCAGATAGCGATTTCAACTTTTTTCTTAGCCTGCTGTCCCTGTCTCATCCTTTGATGAATTGTTTGTATTGCTAGACGATTTTTTCGAAGAGGATTTCTTGGAGGACTTTTTACTCGATTTACTATTTTGTTGCTTGTCTTGTTGACCTTGAGGGCCTCCATTTTGTGGTGGTTGGCCATTCATGTCTCCTTGTCCTGGTCCACCGTTTTGGCCATCTTGCGGTGGCATACCGCCTGGTCCTCCACCAAATCCATCTTGTCCTTGACCACCTTGCGAGCCCCCTCCTTGAGGTGGTTGACCGTTCATTTCTCCTTGCCCTGGACCACCATTTTGGCCATCAAAACCTTGTGAGTTAGAAGGTCCATTTTGATCGTTCCCATGGCTATTTTGTCCTTGATGGTTTTGGGCAGGCTGGTTACTATTTTGTGTAGCTACTGCTGCTTGTTGGCGTTGGGGAGTCGTATTGGCTGTCGCCAACATTCCCAAGCCAAATCCACCAGTCATTCCTACGACAAGTCCTCCTGTTGCTGCGGCAGTTGCCCACCACTTAGGACTTTTCTTAACGACAATCATTTTTTCAGTTCTTTCTTGCTTTTGTTCATTCGAAGCTTGCATTCTTTCCATTCCTTAAATTATTTAAACAAGGCCTTTGTTTAGATAGGGATAGTTTACCGATTCTTCCTTAATCGTGACTAAATTTTTTCTTAAACTTTCCTAAAATGAGGATGGAGACAATTGTCACAGCTGAATAGAGGACTTGACAGGCTTGCATTCTTTTTTGTAGAATAGTTACCATAAAAATAAAGCGAGGTTTACTGTTTTGAAAAAAATAGAATCAATGACATTAATTGCTCTTGGAGCAGCTCTGATTGCTGCCCTATCTCCTTTTACAATCCCACTTGGACCCATTCCTATCACGCTTCAGACTTTAGCGATTGGATTGATCGCCAGCATCTACCGTCCAAAAGAAGCCACCCTTTCTGTTCTCATTTACCTCCTCTTAGGTGCCATTGGCCTCCCCGTCTTTGCAGGTGGTCACGGAGGCATCAGCTCCTTCTACGGTCCCACTGCTGGATTCCTTTTCTTCTTTCCCCTTCGTGCTTTGGTTACCTCTAGCCTCGCTGGCCAAAAGGGACAGCCCATTCGTATCTTCCTAGCTAACGCCTTGGGGGAAGTCGTCCTCTTTATTGGGGGTGCCTTAGGTTTTATGCTCATTACCCACCAGAGTTTGGATCTCACCGTAAAACTGGTCGTCCTACCTTTTGTATTACCAGATTTGATTAAAATCACGTTGACAACGGTTTTCGCAGTTATTCTCTATCGCAATCTCAAACATCTCCCATATTTCAAAAAAGCAAAATAAAAACTCTTAGAGAGGCCTACAAACCTGTAGGTTCCTCTCTAGGAGCTTTTTTTTCTTTATTTAGTTGCTAGAAGGGCTGTTTCAACCGCTGCTTTCTCCCGCTCGATAAGATCGATACGAGCCGCGATCTCTTTAATTCCCATCTTGATATTACGGCTGATCGCCATATCATCCAATTGAGGCTCAAAGAAGGCCTTGTATTCATTCAACCGTTCACGGGTCTTGAAACAGTTAGCTGGGTAGATGACAAACTTATCAAAGCTCATATCACCACCGAGTGCTTTCTTGATCCAATCCCAGTTTTCACGCGCCCAAGTCCAGGTTCTTCCTTGGGTAAAGTCATGGTGCAAGAAATTGAAGTACCAGCTCATAGCCAAGTCCTGAGGTTTCACCACATCCTTGTTCTTCCACTCCTTCAATAGAGCTTCCAAAGTTTCCTCATCCTTGGTATAAGAAAGGGCAGCCGCCAACTGGCGTTTAAAGTTTCCATCAACTGTCTTCACATAGGTATCCAGATATTGTTGGCTAAGCGCCTTGGTTTCCTGGTGTTTGATTTGGTTGACCAAGATTTGCAAGCGAATGGCAGCTGGAAGTTTTTCTAGATCAGCTGCGTGCGCTTCAAAGATAGCGCTCGCTTGTGCTTGTGCAGCTTCATCATTGGCCTTAATCATATTAGCAATCATTAGCTGACGAACTTTTTCGTCTTCTTCTGTTTCACCAGGCTTAGCTTCCAGTCCCAAGCGTTCGAAGTTGTAACGGTTCATCCGTTTCAACAACTCATGGAAGGCTACTTCTATTTCAGTTCCTTCATCCACAAAGAGACTGATTCCGCTCAAGACGCTCGAAACAGCAGAAACAACCAGGAAGGAAGTTTCTTCTGTCAAGTGTTCAATCACTGGCAAGAGGCTTGCATAAGAAATTTGACCACTTTCCGCTAAGAGACGACGTTCTTGAACCACTTGCAATTTCGAAGTGCTATCCAAGTTAGCCAGTTCAGCAAGGATATCTTCCAACAATTCCCCACGGTAGTCACTGATATAGTGAGCTGTATTTTCTGTATTAAAGCGAAGAGCACCGCTGTTAGCTGCTTTCAAGGCACTGTAGTTTGGAATCTCTAAGACTTCTGTATCCAAGGTATCTGGAATACCTGTCCAGTTACTATTTAAAGGAACAACCCACTTGCGGCCTTTTTCTTCTCTTTCTCCGATGAAGAACTGCTCTTGACGGATGATCAAGGTATCGTTCTCTACAACAGCTGAGACAACAGGGTATCCTGGTTGCTCCAACCAAGAATCCATAAAGGCTGCGACATCACGACCTGAAGCTTGCCCAAGAGCATCCCAAAGGTCACGACCGATGGTATTTCCGTATTGGTGTTTTTCAAAGTAAATCTTCAACCCTTTACGGAAGGCGTCATCGCCTAACCAACGGCGAAGCATGTGCATGAGACGGCTACCCTTAGCGTAAACGATGGCTGGGTCAAAGAGGGTGTTGATCTCGTCTGGGTGTTTGACTTCCACATGGACGGATTGAACGCCATCTGTAGCATCGCGTTTCAAGGCAGCAGGCACACCAGTTGTTTGGAAGTCTTCAAAGATATTCCAGCTTGGTTCGATGGCATCCAAGCTGACATATTCCATCATATTGGCGAAGCTTTCATTCAACCAGAGGTCATCCCACCATTTCATGGTCACGAGGTTTCCGAACCATTGGTGAGCCAACTCGTGAGCCACCACTAAGGCTACTGTTTGACGGCTTTGAGCAGTCGAATTCTCATCAACAAGAAGGTAGACTTCACGGTAGGTTACCAAGCCCCAGTTTTCCATCGCACCTGAAGAGAAGTCTGGAAGGGCGATATGAAGAGATTGAGGGATTGGATACTTCACGCCATAGTAGTCTTCATAAAATTCAATAGCACGTACGGCAATATCCAATGAGAAGTCCAAGTTTTCTAATGGGTGAGCTTTGGTAGAGTAGACACCGACTAGGGTTCCATTCTTGGTCTTAGCTGTCACTCCTTGAAGGTCTCCAGCCGCAAAGGCCAAGAGATAAGAAGACATACGTGGAGTCGTATCAAACTTCCAAATCCCTGTTTCTTTACGGTTTTCCACATCGATTTCTGGCATGTTAGAAAGAACGATTTCTCCCTCTTCTTGGTCAAACTTCACAGCCAAATCAAAGGTCGCTTTGGCTTCTGGCTCATCCACACTTGGGAAGGCTTCACGCGCAAAATGGCTCTCAAACTGAGTAGAGATTACTTCCTTCTTCACACCATCTACTGTGTAGTAAGAAGGATAAATTCCTGTCATATTGTCTGTGATCTTACCAGAATAGGTCAAGGTAATCGTTACTTGACCTGTCCCTTCTAATTCGACATAGACTGCTTCATTGTCATCATCTACCGTAAATGGACGGGCTTGACCTGGTACTTCTACTGTTTCGATGGTCAAATCCTTTTGGTGAAGAGAGATGCGAGTCTCTTTTGCTTCTCCGCTAATGATCACTTTCCCTGAGAAAGTTTTACTAGAGCGGTTCAAATCTAAGAATAGATCGTAGTGCTCAGGTACAAATGTATCAATAAAATGTGCAACTGCTTGCATGAGTAACTCCTTCTTCATTTTTTCTCATCTTCTATTCTAACATAAATCATACTAACTGTAAGGTAAGAGGGGGCAAAACCAGACCTACAAAAAGACAAAAGTCTGAGATCATGACCTCAGACTTTCTTTTCTTATAATTCCACAATCTTTCCAGTTTCGAAGTAGACAACCCACTCACAGATATTTTTAGCGTAATCACCAATACGCTCCAAGTAGTTGATGACTTGGAAGTAATCACGTCCAGTGATAATCAAGTCAGGATTATGCTTGATTTCTTCCGTTGCCAACTCTTGAATACGATCATAATACTCATTAATCTTTTCATCGCGAGTTGCTACTTCATAGGCCGTTTCAACATCCCCTTTTAGGTAGAGCTCCAAGGTTGCTTCAACAAAGTCTTTGACTTCTCGACCCATTTTGCTGATTTCTTCTTCTACAACCTTACTACGAAGTTCTCCCTTCATACGGATGGTTGCACGGGCGATAGATACCGCATGGTCTCCCATACGCTCCACGTCAGATACAGCTTTTAAGACAGTCATCACCATCCGAAGATCCTGAGAAACCGGTTGTTGAAGGGCAATCATTTCAAAGGATTTGCGCTCCAACTTCACTTCATACTCATTAATCTCCGCATCATCTTCAATCACCTGACGTGCCAGATCACGATCATGAGTGACAAAAGCTCGAACCGTGCGGTTGATCTGGGTCAAGACTTCATTTCCCATGGCATAAAACTGGTTATGAAGCTTTTCTAAATCTTCTTCAAATTGTACACGTAACATTTACTTTCCCTTTCTTATCCAAACTTCCCTGATACATAATCTTCTGTTTCCTTACGAGCAGGGTTCAAGAAGATTTTTGAGGTGTCATCATACTCGATGAGGTCCCCATCCAAGAAAAAGGCTGTCCTATCCGAAATCCGACTGGCTTGCTGCATAGACCGCGTCACCAAAAGCATGGTATAACGATCCTTCAACCCATAAAGTGTTTCTTCAATCTTTCCAGCAGAAATCGGGTCCAAAGCTGAGGTTGGCTCATCCAAGAGGATAATCTTTGGACTGGTTGCCAATACACGCGCCACACAAACCCGTTGTTGTTGCCCCCCTGAAAGACCAATCGCTGAATCATGGAGACGATCCTTGACCTCATCCCAAATAGAAGCGTTTTTCAAAGAGGTTTCGACCGCTTCATCCAAGACTTGCTTGTCCTTGACCCCATTGATCATGAGTCCATAGGTGACATTGTCATAGATAGACATGGGGAAGGGGTTGGGCTGTTGGAAGACCATCCCGATTTCCTTACGGAGCTCCACCGTATCAGTCCGTGGACTATAGATATTGTGACCATTGTAAATGACGGTGCCTGTTGTTGTCACCTCATGGTTCAAATCTCCCATCCGGTTGATGGCTTTGAGCAAGGTAGACTTCCCAGATCCAGACGGGCCGATTAAAGCCGTGATTTCTTTAGGGGTGAAATCCAGTGACACACTATTCAGTGCCTTTTTCTTATTGTAATAAACCGACAAGTCCTTGACTTGCAAAATTGGTTCTGTCATGTTTTCATCCTTATGTTGTTTCAATGTTGCCAAATCCTATCCAAAGTGACCAGACACATAATCGTTGGTCGATTGCAGTTTTGCATTTTGGAAAATGTTGGCTGTTTTATCATACTCGATCAAATCGCCTAGATAGAAGAATCCTGTATAATCGCTAGCACGAGCAGCCTGTTGCATGCTGTGGGTCACGATAATAATGGTATAATCCTTCTTCAACTCCAGCATAGTTTCTTCCAACTGGGCTGTTGCGATAGGGTCTAAGGCTGAAGCCGGCTCATCCATGAGCAAAATCTTCGGTTTGACAGAGATAGCTCGAGCAATACAGAGGCGTTGCTGTTGACCACCAGAGAGGGTCAATGCAGACTTGTGCAAATCATCCTTGACCTGATCCCAGAGGGCTGCTTGCTTCAAAGATTTTTCGACGATCTCGTCCAAGACCTTCTTATCTTTGACACCTGCCCGCTCGTGGGGGAAGGTAATATTGCGGTAGATGGACTTGGCAAACGGATTTGGTCGTTGGAAGACCATCCCGATATGCTTTCTCATTTCATAGACATTGATATCTGGTCGGTTGACATCGATCCCTTCGTACCAAATCTCCCCAGTCACACTTGCAATATCAATGGTATCGTTCATCCGGTTCAAACTTCTAAGATAAGTGGATTTCCCAGATCCAGAAGGACCGATCAAAGCTGTGATTTTATTCTTCTCAAATTGCATATCCACCCCTTTGATGGATTCATTTGAACCATAGTAGACATGCAGATCCTTGGTCGAAAGGACCACTTTTTCTTCAGGAAAAGTAATGATATGTTTCTCATCCCAATTGTACTTTGACATTTCTTCTCCTTTTATGCTGAGGTTAATTTCTTATGGAGGTAAGTACCAAGCTTACGCGCTCCAAAGTTGAAAATCAAAATGAAGATCAACAAGACTGCAGCCGATCCAGCAGATACTTCAATCGCATCCGGAATGGTTCCTTCACTATTGACCTTCCAAATGTGGACCGCTAGTGTTTCTGCTTGACGGAAAATAGAGATCGGACTGGTGACACTAAAGAGGTTCCAGTTGCTCCAATCCAAGGCTGGGGCAGACTGACCAGCAGTATAAATCAAGGCCGCTGCTTCCCCAAAGATCCGCCCAGAAGCTAGTACGACACCCGTAATAATACTTGGCAAGGCTTCAGGTACCACCACGTGAATCACGGTTTCCCAACGAGAAATTCCAAGCGCAAGGCCGGCTTCCCTTTGTGTATGGTGGACATTTTGCAAACTATCTTCAATGTTTCGTGTCATCTGTGGCAGGTTAAAGACCGTCAAGGCCAAGGCTCCAGAAATAATTGAGAAGCCATATTGGAACTGCACTACAAAGACCAAATAACCAAAGAGACCGACTACAACCGATGGTAGAGAAGACAAGATTTCAATACAGGTCCGAACCAAATTGGTCAATGGACCCTTCTTGGCATACTCTGATAAGTAGATCCCTGCCCCTAATGAAAGTGGGAAGGAAATAATCAAGGTAATGACTAAGAGAAAGAAGGAATTATAGAGCTGAATCCCAATCCCACCACCTGCTTGGTAAGAAGAGGATTTGCTGGTCAAGAAGTTCCAAGACACATGTGGCAACCCTCTAACCAGGATATAGAGAATCAAAGAAGCAAGAATAGTGACAATAATTCCAGCAATTGCATAGAGAACCCCTGTCGCTATCTTATCTATTTTTTTAGCGTGCATAGTTCTTCTTACCTCTTTCTTTCGTGATCAATTTGATAACGCTGTTGAATGCCAAACTCATCAGCAAGAGCACCAAGGCAAGTGACCAGAGAACGTTGTTGTTAACAGTTCCCATAACCGTATTTCCGATACCCATGGTCAAAATAGAGGTCAAGGTGGAAGCTGGAGTTGTTAAAGAATTTGGAACAACCGCTGAGTTTCCGACCACCATCTGAATAGCCAAGGCTTCACCGAAGGCACGGGCCATTCCAAAGACAACTGCTGTAAAAATACCTGAGCGAGCCGCCTTTAAGGTGACATGCCAAATCGTTTGCCAACGAGTCGCTCCCATAGCCATACTCGCTTCCCGATAGTGACGAGGCACTGCCCGTAAGCTGTCTGTTGTCATAAAGGTCACAGTTGGAAGAATCATGACAAAGAGGACAAAGACCCCTGACAAGATCCCAAATCCTGTCCCACCAAAGATGGAACGGACAAATGGAACCACCACTTGCAAACCAATAAATCCATATACAACAGAAGGAATCCCTACCAACAATTCAATGGCTGGTTGTAAGAGACGAGCTCCCTTAGGAGAAACTTCTGTCATAAAGACTGCCGCACCAATGGCAAAAGGTGTCGCCACCAAGGCAGACAAAAGGGTTACAATGAAGGAACCCAAGATCATTGGCAAAGCCCCAAATTCTTTCCCTGATGGATTCCATGTGGATCCGAAAAGGAAACTAAAGACATTGACCTTGTTGACAAAGAAGGTCGATAATCCCTTTTGGGCTACAAAAATCAAAATCAAAGCTACGACAAAGACGATTAAACTCATACAGCAGAAAGTAATGGTTTTACCAAATTTTTCCAACCGAGAATTATTGGACTTTGCGAGCATTTTTTTTGCTACTTCGTTCATGTTTTACCTAATTCTTCTTATTTCTTCGTAATGTTACCGTCAAGATCACGGCTGACTTTCATATCATTGATTGGGATATAGCCCATCTTACCAACGATTTCCTGCTGGACCTCATCTGTCATCATGTAATTCAAGAATTTCTTGGCCAATTTACTTGGCTCTCCCTTGGTATACATATGTTCGTAAGACCAGATTGGCCAGTTATTGTTCACCACGTTTTCCTTAGTTGGTTCATAGCCATTTAACTTCATGGTTTTAACACTATCATCCACGTAGGTAAAGGCCAAATAAGAAATGGCACCTGGAGTCTGGGAAACAATGTTTTTCACCATTCCATTGGAATCTTGTTCCTGAGCCTGTTTTGGGTCTTTCCCATTCATGATGATGTCATCAAATACAGCACGGCTACCAGATCCTACAGCCCGGTTCACAATGGTAATTTCCAGGTCCTCACCACCCAATTGCTTCCAGTTGGTATATTCACCAGTAAAAATCTTACGCAATTGTTCGGTTGTCAAATCGTCAACAGAAATATTCTTATTGGCAATGATGGCTGTTCCCGCTACTGCCACTTGATGGTCTACTAAGCTAGAAGCATCGATGCCATCTTTTTCCTCTGCAAAGAGGTCACTATTTCCAATGTCGACAGCTCCTGATTGGACCTGAGACAGACCTGTACCAGATCCTCCCCCTTGGACATTGACAATCTTACCGGGATGTTCTTCAATATAACGATCTACTACCCCTTCAACTAACGGTTGTAGAGCTGTCGATCCAACAGCTGTAATCGCTTCTCCACGGTCAATCCAAGAAGCACAGGCAGATAGAGAAACTGCAAGTGCTACTGTTGCTAGCCCAAGGACTAGCTTTTTGCATTTATTCAATGTAAGTCTCCTTGAATCATAATCAAATATCGTTTAAATTTTATCTCTAAACACTTGGTCATCTTCTAGTATTCTAGCAAGAATCACTCTATTTCCACTATAACATAGAAAGACCGCATTTCCTAATAATTTATCTAAATCTCAAGCCTTTTGGAAAGAAATTTTTCAAGGTCCGTCCCGTTACTTTAGCAAAGCCTAAACCATTGCCTCCAGCTAAGACCTGATACCATCCATTAGTATAGTCCTGCTCCAGTTGAATGGTCTCCCCAGCTGCGTACTTGATGAAGTCTTGATCCGATAAGCTGACCGCTTTCTTCACTTGATCTGGCTTCAGAGCTAAGCCCAAAGCAAAGCTAGGTTCAAAGCGATTTTTCTTAAAGGTTCCAAGATGCAAGCCATTACGAGCAATCTTGACCTTTTTTAAATCAGGAAGTCCAACCGGCAAGAGATAAAGCTGATCTCCAAAACATTGGTAGAGGCCCTCCAAGTCCATGGCCAAGCAGTCCTTGGCAAAAGTTTGCCACAACTTTTTCTGCTCAGCCGTTAGATTGGAACGACCTTCCTTGATCTTCTTGACTTCAGGCTCTCCCTGATAAAGGAATTTGGCTACAAATTGCCCTTCCCCTTTGAAACGATGGGGATACATACGGGCTGTTTCAGGATGTCCGATCCCTTCTACCATGCCATTAATTTTTTCAATCTGTAGCAATTCCAGCTCATATTCGTCTAAGAGCCAAGAGACAATTTCTTCGTTCTCTTCTGGTGCCCAGGTACAAGTCGAATAAACTAGTTGCCCTCCTGGTGCCAGCATCTTGAGGGCATCTGTTAAGATTTCTCTCTGGAGACCAGCACATTGGGCTGGATAATCAGGATGCCAATAGTCCATAGCATCTGGCTGCTTTCGAAACATTCCTTCACCAGAACATGGTGCGTCCAAAACAATCAAATCAAAATAGGCTGGAAAAACCTTAGCCAAGCGATCAGCTGATTCATTGGTCACCACGACATTACGGGCTCCAAAACGTTCGACATTCTCAACCAGAATCTTGGAGCGGCCCTTGTGGATTTCATTGGAAACGAGGAGTCCTTGATTGTCTAAATAAGAGAGCAAGTGGGTCGTCTTGCCACCCGGTGCTGCCGCAAGATCCAAGACCTTCATACCTGGTTTTGGATGGGCTACTTGGGCCACCATTTGGGCAGCCGGTTCTTGCGAATAGACCAGTCCAGTGACATGGGCAATCGATTTTCCCGACACCTTGCCATAGTAACTCCAAGGCATGCCTGGAATAGGGTCATCGCCACTGATTTGCTCCGCCTTTAATGGATTAGTTCGATAGGCAGATACGGCCGACTCGTCAAAGGTTTGAAAGAAGGCCTCAGCCTCCTCTCCAAGTAGTTGATCATATTTTTCTTTAAATCCTTGAGGAAAGGTCATGCGTGTGTTCCTTTCGTCAAAAAAGGCTGAATCTCATCTAGCTTACAGGTTGGGATCATCATGATGGGCTCCAAAGTCTCATAGTTAGGCTCTTTCCCTTCTAGAGTCAAAACAGAGTAACCTAGGCACTCGCCCATGATGGCTGCTGCTGCATAGTCCCATGGCCAAATATAGCTAAAGTAGCCTAAAATACCACCAGATAAAATCTTGGTAAAGCTGATACCAGCACTCCCATAAACCCGAATTCCTAAGCATTCTGCCCCCAGATCCGCCATGCCCCAAGCGTTGGATTTGAGCATGCCAACATTGGAAGCCACTAATAAATCACTAAGGGGACGATTTTGAAAGGGTTGCAGTTCTTGCTCATTGCAAAAGACCCCAAAATCCTTTCCACCAAAAAAGAGATGATCTCGCATGACATCATAGATCAAGCCAAACTGGCCAATCCCTTCTTCAAAATAGGCGACCATAACGGCAAAGTCTTCTTTTTGGGTCACAAAATTATTGGTCCCATCAATGGGATCAATCACCCAGACCTTACCGGAACGAATAGGTGCACGAAGGTCATCCTCTTCCGCAAAAATGTGGTCTTCTGGATAGGCTTCTAAAATCTTGCCAACCAGGGTTGCTTGCACTTCTTGGTCCATTTGAGTTACCAAATCCGTGGGATTTGTTTTGACTGTAATTGCTAGCTGGTCATGCAGGTGCTCTCTAAGATAGCTTCCTGCTTCTTTGACAATGGTCTTAGCAAATTCTAATTTATTGATCAATCGAAAACCATCCTTCCCCTTTTTCTTTCGCAACTTTGGTTGCACGATAAAGTGAATAGCCGCTGACTTCTTCAAATTCTTTGCCCAGACGCTTTTCTTCGCCAATACTTGGGACAACTTTCTTAAAGGCCTTATAGGCTTCTAGGTAGATGCAGGCATCTGCCTTTTGTTCATAGGCTTGTTCAATCTGATTAAAAAAAGAAAGCACCGAAGCAAGCTCTTCAGTGCTCCACGATAAATCGAGTGGGTAACTATAATTCTTATTCATATTAATGGATCTCCGCTCTTAGTGTAGCAGATCTTAACTCTTCCTTACGATATCCTCGAGGGAGAAATGCACGGATTTCATCCTCATTAAAACCAATTTGCATCCGTTTTTTATCTAGAATAATTGGGCGACGCAAAAGACTAGGATTTTCCTCAATCAACTTGATCAAAGCAGAAATCGATAAATCCTCTACATCAACATTTAGCTTCTGAAAAATCTTAGAACGAGTTGAAATAATATCGTCTGTACCGTTCTCAGTTAGAGCTAAAATATTACGCAACTCCTCAGTTGTTAAAGGACTCGTCATAATATTGTGTTCCTTAAAAGGAACCTCATGTTTTTCTAACCAAGCCCGGGCCTTTCGACAGGATGTACAACTAGGAGACAAAAATAATGTAATCATGTTCTTCTCTTCTTTTTCTGGACACACTTAGCTAACTCTATTATACAAAATTATTCCGTGCTTGCATAGTGATTTTTTAATTTAGACAAAGAAAATTCTCCCCTTAAGGGAGAATTTCTAACAAAAATTATCTGGTCCATTGACGAGCCAGGATCTCATCCTGACGCAGTTGTTCCACAAGCGCTTCTACACTATCAAATTTGACCATTTCTCGAATCTTGTCTAACCAAAAAATCCGAATCGTATGTCCATAAATATCTTTTGAAAAATCAAAGATATTGGCTTCAAAGCGAAGTTCCGTCCCATCAAAGGTCGAGTTTTTCCCTACAGAAGCCATCCCCCGGTGACGTTCCCCTAGCACCTCTACTTCGACGACATAAACACCATCTTGAGGGAGATGGGTGCGATCGATCGGCGCCAGATTGGCTGTTGGAAAACCAATGGTACGACCTCGTGCATCCCCATGGACTACAATGCCACGACTGGATAAGGGATAACCTAAAAGATCAGCTGCTTCTTTAACCTGGCCTGATGAAATGGCCTGCCGAATACGGGTCGAGCTGATTTTTTCGCCCTGGTCTAGGACAGGTGGAACGACGATGACTTGACCCTTAAAATAGGTTCCCAAATCACTAGCTACTTTCTTGTCGCTACCAAAGCTATAATCAAAACCTGCCACTAAGACACGTGCCCGAAGTGCAGTTAGGTAGGCCGCAACGAATTCTTGGGCCGTATGAGCCGCAAAATCACTGGTAAAATCGATAAGATATAGATCATCGACTCCCAGTTCTTCCATTCGTTTAAAGCGCTCCTCTGGGTTTTGGAGGTGGAGGAGTAGTTCTGGTTGGTAACGGGCAAAAGCCAGCTTTGGGGATTCTGGAAAGGTCAAAACAGCTACTCGAAGTCCTTGCTCATCAGCAATGGTACGAGCTGTCCGAAAGAGCTCCTGATGACCTCGATGGAGACCGTCAAAATAGCCCAAGACAAGAACGGTATCTGCTTGAGCTTTTATTTCTTTTTCACTAGTTACATAACAAATGTTCATAAATTTATTGTAACACACTTTCTGTCAGAAAAACCTTGCGAGGTTTGTAAAGTTCTTCCCTTTTTTCCATAATGGCTACCAATTTCCCTTGGTAAAACGCAGCTAACTCTCTGGCTTCGCTCTCAACTGGAATAAAGCGTCCCACTTGGACTTCGCCAACCTCTTGGGCTGTCAGCTCTACTTTTTCCAAATCCCCAGTTCCAATCTCAAGTGGATGAAGGAAGCTCAAATCTCCTTGCCCTACTTTTTCAGCCACTTCTTCCAGGGTCAGGGCATCATCCAGTGACAAACCGGCAGCACTGGTTCGGGTCAGATGGGACATATGGGCTGCATAGCCTAGCTTTTGGCCCAAATCCACCGACAAGGTCCGGATATAGGTCCCCTTGCTGCATTTGACCCGGAAGCGAAAACGGGCTAGTCCTTCCTCGTAGCTAATCTCACCGATGCGCGTAAAGTCATAAATCGTCACCTGTCGGACAGGGCGTTCCACTACTTCTCCTGCCCGCGCATATTCATAGAGCTTACGTCCGTTGACCTTGACTGCTGAGTACATAGGCGGTATCTGCTCCATTTCTCCCACCATCTGGGCAATCATGCGGTCCACCTCTGTTGCATCTAAAGGGGCTTCCACTGGGGTCCGCTCTACGACTTCCCCACTAGCATCCTCGGTCGTTGTAGAATATCCCAAAGTGATTTCCCCCTCGTAGACCTTACCCTCATCCTGCATAAACTCTACCATGCGAGTCGCCTTCCCTACAGCAATGGGTAAAACGCCCACAACATCTGGATCCAAGGTCCCACCATGGCCAATCTTCTTAGTCCCTAATATCTTACGCAGTTTAAAAACCGCATCATGCGAGGTCATCCCTGCTTCTTTTTTTAAGTTGATAATACCGTTCATGTGTTGCTTTCTAGTTTCACTTTTTCTCATGTAGTAAATAAGTAATTATTATTTCTTTAAAATACCAGTAAAAACCAAAATAATGAATAATAGTATAAGCAAAACTGAAAATGAAATAAGCTTCATTTAATGCTTTAACTATATTTCTGTTATTTCATATTTCCCATGTAACCGAATTTAATTTATCAAAACTCAATTCATTTTATCTCGAACCCCTACCATGATATCTGTATATAAAACATCATTTATCTTACTTGAAATATAAAATATGGGTGTAGATTCTTCTAAGTCATTGTCAATCAATAAATTGGTTAAACCGTATATAGCCTTATCAAAGTTAACTGCTTCCTCCCCAGTAACTCTAGTTCCTACCATTCTAGGAACTAAAAAATAACTGTTATAAGCAGTCCCTTCAAGTAATTCATTCTCTCCTAAATAATCCTCATGAACGGGAAGATAGACTGTTATATTGTATGTCCCATCATCCAACTCTCCGATATGAGGACATGAGTAAAAGGGATTGCTTTTTGGGGTATACCCAGCCGCTACGGCTGTTTGAACCATATCTTGAAAGGCTACTGCAATTTCATCACCAGCAATGTTGTAATCGATACTTAAGACATTACTCATCATTAATGATTGATTCATACCATATGTAATTTCTGCCATTTTACTTCTCCACTGGGATAATCAAATCTACAAACAAATCATCATAAACAGGTATCAAGACCAGATACAACTTATCTTGTAATTCCCAACCGTGCTCTCTGATGTAATCCTTCATCTCGTAGATGGACTGGTCCAAACCATCTTCAAAAGGTACACGTTTACTGATACCCTCAATACTTAAACTAGCTTGATACCTTAGTTGGCTCGTTGAGTTTGTTTCAGAAATGACAGGTATATAAATGGTAACGTCCTGTTCTTCTTCGTCAAATTGAGTTGGAGTCATTTCAAAAATGGTCGGACCATCTTTATAGATGCCATTGGTGTAGGGTAAGAGTTCTGTGTGGACAAACAACTCTAATAACTCTTCTCCACGAATATAGACCTGGTCTGTCATCAAATGTTCCATATGAATCTGGATTTCTTTAGTCATGTTTCTTTTCCTTTTTAAATCTATTTTTATCAAATTCTTTATTTTGAATCAAATCCGAAGAAACTTCTATATGCTTAATTGGTCTTGTTTCCTCAATATCATGACGGTGTTGGTATGCGTAGATAATATAAAACCAAGTTGCGTACAGAAATTGTCCAAAAACCATTAAGAGTAAAGATACTCCCCAGCCCATTAAAAAATCATAACCAAACACTCCCACTAAAATAAAGCAAGTGCTTAAAATTAAAGGTGGCCCCATCACATAGTTAAGCATAATTTTCCCAGCCTTCTCCGAAATAATTTCTTCAGAGTCCAAGTCAACCAAACAGCTCATGACGATAATAATTACAAGGGCATAGATAAGGGGGAGAGATAACTTTAGAACAATAAAGTTATGGTCCCCACTCAAACTACTAAATCCAATAATAGTATAAACATGACCAGTCAAATACATGAGATAGGTTCCAAAACTGGTCAAAATCCCTCGCTTTAGATCCAGTAAAAATACTAAATTTAAAACCCAAACAACAATCCCTGCAATAAGCAGTCCTTGATATAAGTCCTCATTTTTTAGAACCTCTAACCCTCCTGCCATAAACATAAAAAAGGCTATAGGATATAAAATAAAAATCCCATTTAATACACCCCACAGAGGAACGGGGCCTTTTATTTTGCTTTGTTAAAATTCAAACGTTTTTTTAATTCGTTCCAATATCATTTAAACCATCCTCTCATGCCTTTAATCAGGATAGTGACACCTTTTTAAGATTCCTTTTAATGTAGCATCAATAACAAATCTATAGGTAAATACCCTACTATTCACCTCTATCTCTCCAATTCTTTATGATAGTATAAATAAAATGTATCAGTATTGCTACTAAAAATGAGAATAAAGGGCGTAATGATACCAAACTGATACCCACAACAAAGAAGGCTGATAAAAAATAAATGATAAACGCCTCTAACTTAGAAGGTTTTCTAGCCTCTGGAAGCATATCTAAATGTTCCTTCGTTAGAGCTGAACGATCACTGAATTGATAAAAGTAACGATATCTTGCAGATAAAGAATCAATATCTAAAAAGTCATATCCCCTAATATATTTAACTACATATAACATCAGTAAATTGTCAATTTCGTCAATATTTTCAGTATAGAGAGAAAAGTTTCTCTTTCCAGCAATTGCAATGTTACTTGCAGCATAAACGGCAATCGGAATGCCATCTTTTGTGACAGGTAAAATATCTCCTTTACTACCTGAACCTACACGCGTCATTTCATAGTTGTTTAAATTGAATTGAAAAACTCCATGCCAGTATGCTTGTTCCCATAAATGTTCAAATCTTTCTTCTTCAAAATAAATCAAATCCTTATTTAACCCTCTTGCGACTATTCTTTTCTTTTTAGAAATGTATTCTGATGCTTTCAAGACAAGAATTTCTACATCTTTTGCATAGAGACGATAACCTTCCTCTTCTTGAACGATTTCAATTCTTTCAGTCCAATGTTCATCATCAGGTAATTTTGACTCAAGGATAAATCCTTCTGAGTTTCCACGTAATTTTAATTGTATTTCCATGTTTTACCCCCCCATTAATAAGCCCAATCCAAATGGTCCTAGTTTCATTTTTGCCTCTGCTTTTTAGTATCTGGACAATGATTAACAATCATGACAGACTCCACACCTTCTCTCACCCGAACAACACTCCCAATCGGTAAAATGGAAACTTTTAATAGCTCAAAGCTTGATATTAAAAATGTATAATCTCTTAATCTGCCCCCATTTTTTTCAAATTATATTTGGACATATTTTCCATGGCAGATTGAAAGTCTCCTTTTAAACCCCACTTGCATCCCCCGTCGTGGTAGAAAAGCCCAAAGTGGTTTCTCCTTCATAGATTTTGCCTTCATCTTGCATAAATTCGACCATCTGGATCGCTTTTCCAACTGCAATCGGAAGCACTCCCACCACATCAGGATCCAGCGTTCCCCCATGACCGATCTTCTTGGTTCCTAGGATTTTTCGCGGTTTAAAGACCACATCATGTGAAGTCATCCCTGCTTCTTTTTTTACATTGATAATTCCGTCTATCTGATTTGCTCTTTCTAGCTCATGTGTGATCACCCTAGTCACCGACCCTTTATTATACCATGAAACGAGACTTCTTGTCTCTGTTCCCTCTTCCCATGAGCTTCAAAAAAATCCCGTAGCAGATTTCAGACTTTTTAAAATGGGTTTGATACAATAGAAAACGAAAGAAGGTGTAACATATGTTAATGTATGATGTTATTGTTATTGGATTTGGTAAAGCTGGTAAAACACTCGCAGCGAAATTATCAAGCCAAGGAAAAAAAGTTGCTCTGATTGAAAAGAGCAAGTCTATGTATGGTGGTACTTGTATCAATATCGCTTGTATTCCAACTAAGACCTTGATCGTCGCAGCGGAAAAAGGCTTGGATTTTGAACAAGCTATGAGCGAAAAAAATGCAGTCACTACTCGTCTCAATGGCAAGAACTACGCAACCATTGCTGGAACTGGTGTAGACATAATCGATGCGACTGCTCGTTTCCTTTCCAACAAGGTCATTGAAATTCAAGCTGGAGATGAAAAGGAAGAATTGACAGCTGAAACCATTATTATTAATACTGGAGCTGTGCCAACTATTCTTCCAATCCCAGGATTGGCTGAAAGTAAATTTGCTGTTGATTCAACCGGTATTCAACGTTTGGAAAACCTACCAAAACGCCTGGGCGTCCTTGGTGGTGGACCAATCGGATTGGAATTTGCCCACCTCTACAATACCTTGGGCAGCCAAGTAACAGTATTGGATGCTGCGGACACGTTCTTGCCACGGATCGAGCCAAGCATCGCAGCTCTTGCCAAAGGCTACCTGGAAGAAGATGGCATTCAATTCTTGCAAGGCGTTCATACCCAAGAAATCAAAGATGGCCAAAACAGCTTAACCGTTGTAACGGATAAGGGAGAATTTGAGTTTGATATCCTTCTCTACGCAACAGGACGGAAACCAAACACAGCTGGACTTGGTCTTGAAAACACAGACATCCAAGTCACTGATCGTGGAGCGATCCAAGTTAACCGTCATTTGGAAACCAGCGTCCCTGGTGTCTTTGCAGTTGGGGATGTCAATGGTGGTCCTCAATTCACCTATATGTCACTCGATGACTTCCGCATTGTCTTCAACTACCTTACAGGCGATGGTAGCTACAATCTCGAAACTCGTAGAAATTATGCGACAACACTCTTTATTGCTCCTCCACTTGCCCAAGTCGGCTTGACCGAGCAAGAAGCACGCGACAAAGGACTTCCAGTTGCTGTTAAAGAATTACCTGTTGCTGCCATGCCTCGTGGACATGTTAATGCAGATCTTCGAGGTGCCTTCAAAGCCGTGGTCAACCCAGAAACCAAAGAAATCCTTGGAGCGACTCTCTTTGGAGAAGCTGCAGGCGAACTTATCAACTTGATCACCATGGCCATGGACAACAAGATCCCTTATACTTACATCGCAAAACAAATCTTTACCCACCCAACCATGGCAGAAAACCTAAACGATCTCTTTGCGATTTAACTAACATAAAAAAGAGGCTGGGACAAAAGTCCTAGCCTCTCAATTATTTTTGGATTGTCGAGCAAGACGCAGTGGTTGAGTGGGCTCTACTGCGCTGACTTCATCAGCTTTTACAGCCCTACTCAACTGTGCGGAGGTGGGACGACGAAATCGAATTCTAACGAATTACCGATTTCTGTCCCACTCTCTTTTTTAGTTTAAGAATTCACAGACAGCCTCTTGAAATGCTTTATTTTCTTCATAAAGAGCATGCCCAGAATGCTTTAGAATAAGGAGCTGACAACCCGAAATCGCTTTTGCCAGTTCCTTGGAGTCGTTCACACCGATCACATCATCTTCAAGCGCACCAAGGACCAAGGTCGGACATTGAATTTCTTTTAAGACCTTAAGGCTATTATGTTCCAAGCAAGACTGAGACTGAATGGCAATTCGTTTCTCATCTTTCATTCGTCCCAAGCGCCCCATAATGTTATAAAGAAACCGCCACTTTTGATAGCTCTTTTGCGTATAGGAATGCTTTGCAATATCCAGCATGAGATGCTTAAAATTTCCAGATTGACTAAGTTTTTGCCAATGCTCAATTCGTTCTCTAGCAAGTTGACTAGGTTTTGCAGTGGTCACGGCTAAGATGAGCTTTTGAACCTTTTCAGGGAAATCCGCCACCAACCATTGGGCAATCATTCCACCTTGTGAAATCCCCATGACATAGGCGGTATCTAGGTTTAGTGTCTCCATTGCTTCTGCTACATCTGTTGCCATATCTCGCGTCGTATAGCCCTGTCTCAGCTCATTGATTCGAGAATAAACATAGATTTTATAGCGTTTAGCAAGTAAACGATAAGAGAGGGAAAAGAGCTGGGCCTTTCCTTTAACGGTCTGAAGCCCATCCCCCAAGCCTGGTATGATCACTAATGGTTGCTTACCTTTACCAAATGTCACATAGTCCATGGTTTTCCCATTCATGGACAAGGTAGCGTTCTTAGCTGAATACAAAGATTATTCTCCTTTCAGAGCATCAAATTTAGCTTTCATGGTTGGATTTTTGCGGGTCAATTTTTTGACTGATACATCATCCAACTTATTATTAGCGAGGCGGAGTTGATTTTCTGATGTGGTGAGGAATTTCTTGACTTCTTCCATTCGCTTGATGGCTTTGTCGATTTCATCGATGGCCTTACCGAAGTTGACGGAGGCTGAATTGTAGTTCTTAGCAAAGGCAACCTTGAAGGCGTCTAGATCTTCTTCAAAGTGGGTGATGTCAATATTTTGCTCACGGATAAGTGCTAGTTCTTGCTTGTATTTAAGAGAATTAAGAGCCGCATTGCGCAAGAGGGTAATCATGGGCAAGAAGAACTGAGGCCGGATAACATACATCTTCTCATAGACGTAGGACACATCGACAATACCCGAATTGTAGAGCTCGCTATCAGCCTCAAGAAGTGTCACCAGAATAGCATACTCGCAACCTTTCTCCCGCCGGTCCTTATCCAGCTCTTTGAAGAAATGCTCGTTTTTCTTCTTGGTCGCTGTCTCATCGCCTTCATTTTTCATCTCAAACATGATAGAGAGGATTTCTATACCATTTTCATCCACCTCACGGTAAATGTAGTCACCCTTGCTGCCAGTTCTTGCATCATTGTCCTTGCCAAACTCAGCTCGTGGAAACATAGCCATACGATTCTTGTTAAACTCATACTCGCAGTGCTGTTCCAAACTCTCGCCAATCATCTTAGTAGACTGCTTAGCTTTGAAATCCTTGTAGAACTCTATGGTCTCGTCTTTCTGCCGCAGCTCTACCTCATAGCGCTCTTTGAGAGAAGTCTGGGCGAGTGCTGCTTCCTTTTCTTGCAAGGCTAGCTGATTCTTAACCTCGTCTCGCTCTTTTTCCAGTGCAGATAAAGTCTTTTGCAGTTGATTCTCATGCTCCAAGCGCAAAGTGGCCAACTGATTCTCCAGTGCTTGCACTTCTTTTTCTTTCTTTAGCAGACTTTGGCTAGCGGTTTGCTCCACCTCTTTTTTGGCCAATTCTTTTTCAGTATCAAACTGTTGAATCTGGTTTTGTAACTGGGCAATTTCTTGGTCCTTCTTTGCTAACTTCTCTTGTTGCTCATTAAGGGCCTTTTGCTCAGCCAAAGCCAACTCTTGGCGAATTCGCTCATGAATTTCCTTGTCAAACTCCGCTGTCCGTACCTGTGACAAGAGTTCGCTGTATTGACTTTCATTGACTGTAAAAACTTCCCCACAGTTGGGGCACTTGATTTCGTTCATAGCATGCCTCTTTCTCTATTCTTAGTATATTATATCATGCCACCAGTAAAATCAAAACCAGCAAACGAGGCTTGCTCCTACTATTTCCCTCCACAATCAAGTTTATGGCAATGAATAGAGTAAATGAGAGCATTTGAGAAAGCAGAACGATGACCATTGAAACTTCCCGCCGTGAGAAAAGAGGCTGGGACAAAAGTCCTAGCCTCTCAATTGTCTTTGGATTATCGAGCAAGACGCAGTGGTTGAGTGGGCTCTACTACGCTGATTTTATCAGCTTTTACAACCCTACTCAACTGTGCGGAGGTGGGACGACGAAATCGAATTCTAACGAATTACCGATTTCTGTCCCACTCTCTCGGTAGATTTGAGACGGAAGGCTCAAATCTAAGGTATGGAATCCCAAAGGGAGTCGCTACCGTCCGCCCTCACCTAAGGGAAGTTGATAAAAGGACAAAACCAGCAAGCTAGGCTTACTGGCTTTAGTTTATTTCTTCTCAATCGGAGCAACACTGGCCAAGAGTTTTTTGAGACCCACTTCTGGGAAGTTGATCTTGAGCTCTTGGGTGTTGCCACTACCAGATACTTCAAGCACAGTTCCTTCTCCCCACTTCTTGTGAATGGCAATATCACCAATGGCCCAAGCGACACTTTCTTTGGTGCTAGAACGGTTGCTATTGCCAAAGGGGAGGCTTGATGACGTGAGGGCACTTGGGGCTACTTGTCTCTTGCGCTCTTGAAGGGCTTGCGACAGGCTCATTCCTTTTCCGAAGGTCGTTCCACCTCCATTGCTATACGAAGCCTTAAAGCTAGTGTTGGCTGGACGCGCTAATCCTTGATAGGTCAATAAATCCGAGCTAATTTCATTGATAAAACGCGTCGGGCGGTTGTAGCTGGTCCGTCCAAAGAGCAAACGTGAATTGGCATTGGTTAAGAAGAGAACCTTCTCTGCCCGTGTGATCCCTACATAAGCCAAGCGACGTTCTTCTTCCAACTCATCTGGATCCTCAGCTGCTCGACTAAGAGGAAAGACATTTTCTTCCATCCCAATCAAGAAGACGACTGGAAACTCCAATCCTTTAGCCGCGTGAAGGGTCATCAAGGTGACTTCTGAGGTCTCTTGCGCTCCATCATCTGTATCGGCAATCAAAGCCAAATCGTTCAAGAAACGACTCAAGGTCTCCACACCTGATTCGTCTTTGACGGTCTCTCCATTTTCATCAAAATTCTTGGTAACAGATAGGAACTCTTGGATATTCTCGATGCGGGCCTGACTTTCCAAATTTCCTTGATTGGTTAGGGCCGTCATGTAGCCTGTCTTGTCAAGGACTTCTTCGACCAACTCTGTAATGGTCAGCTGGTCCAATCTTTCTCTCAAATCAAGAATGAGATTGGCAAAGTCCCAGATGGCTTGGGCAGCCTTTCCTTTGATGCCTGATAGCATGATATTGGCTGAAGCATCTAGAAGTGAAGACTCTTGCATTTGAGCAAAATCACGAATCTTATCCACTGTACCTGGCCCGATTCCCCGCTTGGGTTCATTGATAATGCGCTCAAAACTGATATTGTCACTGAGGTTAGCAATCAAGTTCAGATAAGCAATGACATCTCGAATTTCCTTCCGGCTGTAGAATTTGGTGCCCCCCACCATGGTGTAGGGAATGTTGGACTTGAGCAAGGCTTCTTCAATAGTCCGTGACTGGGCATTGGTCCGATAGAGAACAGCAAAATCACGGTGTTTGTAACCCGCTTCGCGACTGAGCTCCTCAATGGTCTTAGCAACAAAGACCGCTTCATCCTGCTCATCATTGGCCCGGTAGTAGACAATCTCTTCCCCGTCAGCATTTTGGGTCCAAAGATTCTTAGGACGACGATTTTTATTGTTTTTAATGACATCATTGGCTGCTTGCAGGATGGTTTTAGTGGAACGATAATTTTCCTCTAACAAAACGACCTTGGCATCAGGATAATCCTTCTCAAAGTCCAGGATATTCTGCATATCCGCTCCCCGCCAGCCATAAATAGACTGGTCGGCATCCCCAACGACACAGATATTTTTAAAGCGTGAAGCCAAGAGTTTGACCAACTGGTATTGGGCATGGTTGGTATCTTGATACTCATCCACATGGATGTATTGGAACTTCTGCTGGTAATAGGTCAGCACATCTGGATTTTGATCAAAAAGACGCAGGGTCAGCATAATCAAATCATCAAAGTCTACCGCTTCTGACTGACGGAGTTCCTTTTGGTAAGCCTCATAGCACTTGGCGACAATCTGGGTATACATATCTCCAGCCTGGGCAGCATAGGCCACTTCATCAATTAAGTCATTCTTGGCATTGGATATAGTTCCCAAAATGGTTCGTTCATTCCATTTCTTAGGATCCAAGTTTAACTGCTTGAGAATCCGTTTCATCAGTGTTCGTTGCTCACCTGGATCAACAATGGTAAAGTTACGATTGTAACCAATGTGATCCGCATCGTAGCGAAGGATACGCACACACATGGAGTGGAAGGTGGCGATCAAGCAATCTTGGGTTGCTGGATTCAACTGATAAGCCCGCTCTTTCATCTCCCGAGCGGCCTTATTGGTAAAGGTAATAGCCAAGATATTCCAAGGATTGACCATTTTTTCGTCAATCAAGTAAGCAATCCGATGGGTCAAGACACGTGTCTTACCAGAACCTGCCCCCGCCATGATCAAGAGGGGACCTTCTGTCGTTTGGACCGCCTCTGCCTGGCGATCATTCATACCATTCAATAAAGGATTCATCTCATACTCCTCATTCATTCAATCGTTCTATTATACCACATTTTCGCCCTTTCTCCTTTTGGAAACAGTTGGCATCATTTGAATTTTACACTCAAAAAGGCTATAATAAAGCCTTAAGAAGAACGAACATTTCCTCATCAACAACGATCCAAGTTTGTCGCTTAGGAGGAAATCTACAGAAGTCTGGAGGAGGTCTAAGTGAATCAATCACAAAGTAATTTAAAACTAGCCGAACGTGGAGCCTTGATCAGTATTGTCGCCTACCTGATTCTTTCCGCTGCCAAATTAGCAACAGGCCACCTGCTTCACTCCTCCAGTTTGGTCGCGGATGGTTTTAATAACTTATCCGATATTATCAGTAATGTCGCCCTTCTCATTGGCATTCGCATGGCCCGCCAGCCAGCTGACCGCGACCATCGATTTGGTCATTGGAAGATTGAAGATCTAGCTAGCCTGGTAACTTCCATCATCATGTTTTATGTGGGCTTTGATGTCCTACGAGATACGGTTCAAAAAATCCTCAGCAGGGAAACAACTGTTATTGATCCTTTAGGAGCCATTGTTGGAGTTGGGTCAGCCCTTGTCATGTTTGCGGTCTATCTTCATAACCGCACTTTAGCCAAGAAAGCCCAGTCCAAGGCTCTCAATGCTGCTGCTAAAGATAACCTGTCTGACGTGGTCACTTCTTTAGGAACCTCTGTTGCGATTGGAGCTAGTGCTCTTAACTATCCGATTGTGGACCAATTAGTGGCCATCGTTATTACCTTCTTTATCCTAAAAACTGCCTACGACATTTTCATTGAATCCTCCTTCAGCCTCTCAGATGGATTTGATGAAAGTCTTCTTGATAAATACAAGGCTGCTATTCTGGAATTGCCAAAGGTCAGACGGGTAAAATCCCAACGAGGACGGACCTACGGTAGTAATATTTATCTAGATGTCGTCATCGAAATGAATCCAGATCTCTCTGTTTATGAGAGCCATGCCATTACCGAAGAGGTCGAACATCTTCTCAAAGATCAGTTTGGTATCTTTGACATTGATGTCCATGTGGAACCAAGTTCCATCCCAGAAGATGAAATTTTAGACAATGTCCTTCTCAAACTAAAAACCTACGAAGAACGCTTGCAGGCTCAACAAGAATATTCAACCCTCCTAGCAGACAACTTCACCCTCATCGATGAGTTTGGCCAAGAAAGCCACAAAAAGGATCTCGTTCGTTTGCAAGAAGAGCATCAGATTCCTTTTAAGAATTTCGAAATCGAATCCATCAGTCAAAAGACCAAATTGATTCGCTATGAGTTAAATAACCAGATCCATACCAGTCTCTGGCGTCGCCATGAACACTGGCAAAAGGTCTTTCATCAAATCACTAGTAAACAAGAAAAATAGATCCCTCTACCTCAATCTAACCAGAACAAAAAGCTACTGCAATTCCTTTCTGCAGTAGCTTTTTTGTAAGAAAAAATAGTCCTCATGGACTATTCTTCTTCTTTAATAAAACCAAATTTATTGAGGGGGTACAATCTGAAATCGACAACACCCTCAATCTGATCTGCTTGAATATAACCAAATTCACGACTGTCTTTGGTATTGTTGCGATCATCATTTAGGACTAAGTAACTATTACTAGGTACTTTTCCAGCCTTGGTTCCCTTGAGTTCTCTAGAGAAAAAATCATTTGTAAAATAATCGCCACTTGGGGCAGCCAAATGTTTGGTCTTCATCTTGTCCAAATACGGCTCTGCTGTAGCTACACCATTCAGATAAAAGACATCATCCACATAGCTGACCTCATCGCTCTCTATCGCAATGACACGTCCAAGATATTGTTTCTCTTTTACATGATAGAGGACCAAGTCCGTTCGATCAATTTTCCCCTTTTTAGTCGCTAATACTAAATCATCTTTCTTAACGGAGGCATTGGCCATTTGATCAGATACCCACAATGGTTGAAAAACAAATAGGCGCAAAGTAATAAGTACCAAGCCCAATATTCCAATGATGATCATATTCCGAATCAAATCCCTTTTCGACATTCCTATCCCCCCTTTCAGCTCATTTCATTATACCATTTTATTAGACAATAAAAAAGGCCCACATTCCCAAATTGTCAGAAACTTGCTCTAAAAAGAAAAACCTTGTCTCCAAGCTTTTAACTTAGAAAACAAGGTTTGTTCATTGGTTAGATTAACGTACTGTACGGATACGCATTGTGTTTGTACGAACAGCTTCGCCAAGTGGCACACCTGCAACGATAACGATATCGTCACCAGATTCTACAAGACCTGCTTCTACTGCTTTACGTTCTGCGATTTCGAACATATCGTCAGTTGATGATGGAGCATCTGTCAACATTGGGATAACACCCCAGTTCAACATCAATCCACGTTCAGTCAATTCGTCAAATGTCAATGCCAAGATGTCAGCATTTGGACGATATTTAGAAATCAAACGTGCAGTGTGACCAGTCTTAGTCAAAGTTACAACCAATTTGATGTCCATTGAGTTTGTAGCATCTTTAACAGCTGAAGCCATAACTTCTGTCTTAGAGTTACGTTCGAAAGTATCTGAGTTCAAACGTCCGTATTCGTTAAGAAGAGTTTGTGCGTTCTTGTCAATTGTAGCCATTGTTGTTACTGACTCAAGTGGGTATTTACCGTTTGCAGACTCACCTGAAAGCATTGTAGCGTCAGTTCCGTCGATAACAGCGTTAAATACGTCTGATACTTCTGAACGAGTTGCACGTGGTTTTTCAGTCATTGTTTCAAGCATGTTTGTTGCTGTGATAACAACTTTACCTGCTGCGTTCACTTTAGTGATGATCATTTTTTGGTAAACTGGAACCATTTCGAATGGTACTTCGATACCCATGTCACCACGAGCGATCATGATACCGTCAGCAGCTTCAATGATTTCATCCAAGTTATCGATACCTTGTTGGTTTTCGATTTTCGCAAACAATTGAACATGACCGTTACCAGTTTCTTCACAGATGGCACGAACTTCGTTCACGTCTTTTGCAGTACGTACGAATGAGATCGCGATGAAGTTGATACCTTGTTCCAAACCAAAACGGATATCATCGTTATCGCGTTCAGCAAGAGCTGGGAAAGGAATTTTCGTGTTAGGGATGTTCACACCTTTCTGCTTAGCAATAATACCGTCATTTTCAACAACTACTTCAAATTCACGAGTTTCATCGTCTTTAGCGAAAATACGAAGACCCAATTTACCATCGTCAACCAAGACTTGATGACCAACTTCAACATCATCGTAGATATCAAGACCACCAGCAACGTTCAAAGCAATCACTTCACGAGTTGATTTGATACCTTGTTTAGTCGCAACACGGATCTTTTCACCAGTCTTGTATGAGTACTCTTTAGCATCGCCTTCGAACAATTCAGTACGGATTTCTGGACCTTTAGTATCGAGAAGGAAACCAACTTTTTTACCTGCAAGTTTTTCTGCGAGTTTAACAGTTGCCATACGGTCACCTTGTTCTTGGTGGTCACCGTGTGAGAAGTTGAAACGGAAAGTGTTTGCTCCAGCTTCTATCAATTGAGCAATGTTTTCAGCTGAAGCTTCAACATCAAGTTTTTCACCCCAGTATCCGTCATCACCGAATTTTTTACCACCACGGATTTCTACCGCAGGACCTAAGGTTGCAACGATTTTTACACGTTTGTTCATGATTTCTATGACTCCTTTTAAAATACACTGTCTTTTTAGACAAATTTTAACAAATAAATATTAAATAGAAGATAAGCTACGGTTCAACTCTGCAAGGTTCAAGTCAGCCTTGTGAGGGTTGTTCACTTTAATCTTACCATCTTCAGTTAAGCTAAAGAGGGCACCTTCTTCAGCACTACCAAGAATTGGGTTTTCTACCATTTGTTCATTGCGGATACCAACAGCTACGCCACCGATACCATCTTTCAACAACTTAACAGCATGTGCACCCAAACGTGAAGCAAGAACACGGTCACGCGCAGTAGGTGAACCACCACGTTGGATATGTCCAAGTTCTGTTACACGAAGATCGCTTGTATCTCCAGCATCTTTCAAGGCTTTACCAAATTCAGCAGCAGACATCACACCTTCAGCAAGGACGATGATATTGTGTGTACGACCTTTTTCGTAGCCCTTCTTGATACTCTCAACGACATCCTCGATAGCAAAGCCTTCTTCTGGAATGATAATTTCATCCGCACCAGAAGCAATACCAGACCAAAGGGCGATATCCCCGGCATGACGTCCCATTACCTCGATAACGAAAGTACGATGGTGACTAGATGATGTATCGCGGATCTTATCAATCGCGTCCATAACAGTTGTAACAGCTGTATCAAATCCGATTGTAAAATCTGTACCAACGATATCATTATCAATTGTCCCAGGAAGTCCTACAGCTGGGAAGCCATGTTCTGTCAAACGCATCGCACCGTGGTATGATCCATCACCACCGATAACGACGACACCTTCGATTCCATGTTTCTTCAACTGCTCGATCCCTTTTAATTGACCTTCGCGTTCAGCAAATTCAGGATAGCGAGCTGAATGAAGCATCGTTCCACCACGAGAAATAATATCTCCAACTGATGAAGCATCTAATTGATGGATATCACCAGCAACCATACCAGCGTATCCATTATAGATACCAAATACTTCCATTCCTTCGGAAATTGCTTGGCGAACAACTGCACGGATAGCGGCATTCATTCCAGGGGCATCTCCACCACTGGTTAAAACAGCAATACGTTTCATTTCGATATTTGCTCCTTTTTTCTTTTACATTCTAAATGATTATAACACAAAGAGCCTCAAATTTCTCCTATTTTCCGTAGATTTTATCGATAAATCGTTTTCATAGCAATACTTGCCAGTTCATTTTCTAACTTATCGTTTTTCTGGACGGAAACTCCTTTTAATTGAATGGTCTTTTTCTCCTCTTCATAGCGAATAACGACAGGATAGGGACCTGGATAGGCTTTTAAAATATCTAAGACTGCCCGGTCCTCTTGGTGATCAAACAATTGAATCCAAAAACGCTGATTGGTAGCTTCTTCTGCTTCCATCAAAATCATTTGGAGACGACCATCTCTAGATTGTACTTTCCCCTTGAGATAGTAATAGCCCTTCTCTCTTATTTTTACACTATACTGGCGATAAGTATCTGGGAAAAGGGTGACATCCATCTTCTTTTGGAGATCAGAAACTTGTAAAAAGGCCATATTTTCCCCATTTTTGGTTCGAATGGTCCGGATGGATTGGACTTCGACTAGGATGGTGGCCTGTTCTCCTTCATTTAAAGAAGCAATCGGTCGAGTCGGTTGGCTATTTGCTGCTACAATTTCCACCAGAGGATGAGGGCTGAGACCGACCCCAATGACCCTCTGCTCCATTTCATACTTCTCGGCCTTGCTATAATCCTCAGCATCCATCCAGGAATAATTAGCCTGGCCAAATAAGCTACCCAATTCATCCGCAAAGACAAATAGGTTGGGAAGATTTTGAAGGACTTTTCTGCGATTCTTTTCAAAGCAGTCAAACAAGCCCAATTCTACCAGTGGCGTTAAGAGAGGAAGTTTGTGGTACTGGTTGGGCAAGCGCAAGATAAAATCTTCAATACTTTCAAAGGGACGTTGGTCAATAATCCAATAGGCTAGATCTTTTGGAAGACCCTTGATGTTTTTCATCCCTAGATAAATCTTCTGATCTTGGAATTTATCCTTATAAGGAATGGTATTAATGGTCAAAGGAGCTACTTGGAAGTCAAATTGCAAAGCATCTGTCAAATAGTCACTACTAGAGTAGTTGAGCATAATGTCAAAGAAGACATCTGGATAATGGACTTTAAAGTAAGCCAATTGGAAGGCCAAGGCTGAGTAGGCATAGGCATGGGAACGGTTGAAGCCATAGCCAGCAAATTTTTCCATAATGGCAAAGACTTTCTTGGCTTTTTCTCCACTATGCCCAAGCGCGACAGCCCCCTTGATAAAGTCATCTTCCATCCGATGCATTTCTGCCACGTTCTTTTTCCCCATGGCCCGTCTGAGAATATCGGCTTTCCCTAGACTAAAGCCAGCAAAGGTCTGGGCCACCTGCATGACTTGTTCCTGATAGAGCATGATGCCATAAGTTGGTGCTAGAATCCCTTCCAAACTAGGATCAATCATATCGAGCTTCTCTTTGCCATGCTTGCGTTTGACGAAATTATCGATATAGTCACTAGCCCCAGGCCGGTTCAAAGATGTGGTCGCAACAATTTCTTCAAAACAGCTAGGTTGAACTCGTCTAAGCAAACGGATAGCACCTGTTTGCTCAAACTGGAAGATTCCCTTGGTATTACCCGCAGCAAATAAAGCAATCGTTTCTGGATCTTCTAGAGGAATATCCTCGATTTTAATATCCTTTTGATATTTTTCCTTCACTGCTTCCTGCATCCGTTGAGCAAAGGTTAAATTTCGCAGTCCTAAGAAGTCCATCTTGAGCAAGCCATTTGCCTCAACACCATGGGCATCATATTGGGTCAGATTCATCTCCTCACCCATCTTGATCGGAATTTGATTGGTGAGGTCTTCTCCACTCATGACGACACCTGCCGCATGAATCGACGTCTGACGCGGTTGCCCTTCAATCCTCTTCGCAATTTCAAACCCCTTACGGTATTCTGGACGACTTTGGATGGCTTGACGGAAGGCTAAATTCTTTTCATAAGCAGAGGCTAAGGTGTCCCGTAAGCCAATCCGCTTGGTAAGGTTGGTTAACTCATACTCTGGGGTTCCAAATCTCTTAAAAACATCTCGAATGGCTTGTTTCGCTCCAAAAGTTGAGAAGGTCACAATTTGAGCCACATGAGGACTGCGGTAGCGATTTTTAACATACTGAATAAATTTGGGACGATAAACATCTGGAATATCAATATCAATATCTGGCATGGTATAGCGTTCCAGATTCAAAAAGCGCTCAAAGAGGAGATTGTTCTTGACTGGATCAATCCCTGTGATATCCAAGACATAGGCCACTAGACTACCAACTGCTGATCCACGGCCCATCCCCATATAGTATCCCTGACTTCGACCAAACCGTAATAAATCCCAGACAATCAAGAAGTAGTCATCAAAGCCCATCTGATGGATGACCGCTAATTCATGACGCAAACGCTCTTGGTAAACCGTCTGGTCCAGCCCCTTGCTTCTCAAGCCCTCCTCAGCCAACTCACGTAATTCCTCGACAGCAGGCTTCTCTGGATTAAAACGGGGAAGCTTTAATTGCGTATCAATCTCATAATGAACAACCGAAAGGGTCTCCTCTAGATAAGAAATACTATCTGGATAATTATGAGCAAAGGCCCGCTCCAACTCTTCTGGTGGCAGGAACATCATAGAAGTGTCAACAGCTCCTACTTCCTTCAGACTGCAATTATTACGAATAGCGTGGAGCATCTGAAGACTCTCCAAATCACTCGTAGAAAAATAGCGGACCGTATGGAGTGGGAAAACAGGACGAGAAAACTGTTTCGCTGGAGTATCTGGAAAGACACCAATCGCAAAGTCTTGGCCCAAGTCTAAATACTCAATCCCTTCAAAATAGGGAACGACGATGGCTAGATCATCCAACAAGTGTTGGAAAGCCGACCAGTCTGTTGTCCCCATCATTTTCATGCTGGAAATCTTGATTAAATGTTTATAGCCTTTGGTTCCTAATGCAATCAAACGGATAGATAAAGGACCCACCGGTAACTCGACCTCCAAATCAAGACCTAGGACAGCCCCCATACCAGCTTTTTGACACTCTTCTAAAAACTCGTAGCCCCCATATAAATTATCTATGTCCATGAGACCAATTTGTTGGTAACCCATTTCTTTGGCACGCTGAATATAGTCTCGAATAGAGACTAAACTGTCCATAAAGGTATAAACCGATTTTGTGTCCAGTTGTGTAATCACCTTGCACTCCTTTTCGTCCGTTCTTTCCTTCTATTATACAGGAAATCCGCCAAAGAAGACACTCTTACCCATTGCCAATCCTGCCTAACAAAAAAAACAGATCAACTGATCTGCTTTCCTTTCTCTTACGGAAGACATGGGATTCGAACCCACGCACGCTGTTACACGCCTACCGCGTTTCCAACACGGCCTCTTAAGCCTCTTGAGTAATCTTCCAAACTAGTATCCATTATACGGAAAAGCGCTCCTCCTGTCAACAAAAAATTTAGGAATCGCTCACAAGATATCATTGCTTGATAGATTTTAAAGAAACAAAAAACGACAAGGATTTGTCGTTTGCATGTATAAAAATGGAGCCGGTGGGAGTATGAAAAACATTAATTTATCAACTTATTTTGTATTTATGGTCTGTTTTTGGGTCTGATTGTGAAATTTAACGAATAAACGTAATATTCTAGTTTCTTTCTATTATAATAGACAAAAAGAAGAATTGCCGTTATAACAGACAAAAATGGAAAATTTATTTTATTTCTAATTTTTCCGCAAGATCATATAATTTTTCAGCTGTAAGTAGGGCCATTTTATCCATACTAGTCTTTCCTTTTCTAAGGTCAGCCACTGTAGACCAAGGAACGCCTGCACCTTTAGCGATTGCGGTTGTACTTATTTCAATGCTTTTTTATAACTTTTTTATTTTTTTACAACAAAAAAGCCCTACTAGCCATAAGCTAGTAGGGTTGAATTGTATTTTGAATTATTCCAGCATACCCCATAAATCAGTACGGTTTCCGGCTTCATCTACGGGACCAATAGCCATATAGTTACGGTTGCCAGAAGCTCCCACGTAAGAGATCCAACGGAAACCTGCATTAGTACCCTTAGAATCATAACGGACCTTTTCCCCCGGTTGGTAAGTTGCCACGATTTCACCAGTTAAATCCGGATAACGGCGGACGTTGATAGGACTATCGCCAACTGTAAAGGTAGCTTCTTCAGGGAAGAATGGAACTTCATGGTTTTCCATAACTTCTGTAATGATTTCTTTCAATTCTTCTTTCTCTAGCGGTTCGCCCTTAGGACGGAAAGCGGTAGGATAAAGCGCACTATATGGATAGATAGCTAAATCAAAGCTAGCGCCTCCGTTTGGTCCAGGGGTACCGGTTTGGTTTTGACCAAGGAACCAACCTTGTGAGCCATCAATATCGGCTACGAAGACAGCGACGTGAGAAACCGGCGTTACTGCTGTTTCCATAAAGATTCCTACTTCCCCACCTTGCATAATTTCCACTTCATCAAAGTAATCAAGAATACCGTTATAATGACGCTGTTCCCAAAGATCTTTAACATAACCGGAATCTGTACAATTCGCAAACGGTACGCCCAGCCATAAGCAATACTTAGCGTAACCGTCCCAGCATTGCCAGCCGTACCAGCCATCAATGTCAAAACCTTGCCCCAATACTTCATCTTGAAATAGTTTTACTTTATCCATTTTTTATCCTCACTTTTTCCATTCTTCATTAGCTTTTTTTACAGCCGCCTCAATAAAAGTATTGAGTTCTTCATTTGTCAGATAAATATTTTGAGATTCTAGACCATTAATCAAGCAACCTTTAGCATGCTCTAGTTTCTCAGCTCCATGAATTCCTAATGTCCCTGCCACTTGCTCAGTAGCATTTACTGCATTTTTGGCTAGGATTTCCACTACTTCCAATGCCTTTTTACCACCACGAGTAAGAAGATACTCTTTGAGTGATTTAACAGCAATTCCTACGAAAGCGACAAAAATAGCCATTAGTGAATTAACTACGATTCCTGTGATTTGATTCATTATCTTTTCTCCTTTTTTTAATCAACTTACTTGGTTCTTCCAAGCCTTCTTTTAACTGGAATTTATTATGATCAATATTCTGCTTGATGAGATGATCAAGGCCGGGGATTTCAACTCCCAAAGCTGAGAGGCTAGCCAGAATACTAGATCCGTACGCTGCCATCATTGCTACAATAAAGGCATCAACAACAGGCCCTAGATTCATGTATAGGGTGAAAGGATAGCCAATAGCTACAATCAAAATTATTGCTGTGTGACTAACTAGTCCTTTTCGCCATTTTCTGCTAGAAAACTCATGATAGGCCCAGGCTCTAGATACGCCTAAAACAATATCCAGAGCAACGATTGCCATAAAGAGAAACACTATCATGTGTTCATCGATTCCGTGATCATAAAACTCCCTTACTACTTCAAAAATTCCAAAGATTCCATCTGGTTCTTGATACATCGATCACACTCCTTTCGATTAAGATTCTGGTTGTGCCACCGGCTGAGTCTCAAGATCTCCAGATGGTTTGTTTTGCTTCTCTTCTTTTGGCACCTCCCAATTATAGATAGCAAGTTTTCCATTTTGAAGAAGAGGACCTTTTAGGTCTTTGATGGTTTCCCCATTGTAGGTAAAGTCATAGTTGACTTGTACAAGTACCCGTTTCCCTTCGCTAAATTGTTCGGTATGGTTAGGATCTATGATGGTGAAGATGTCATGCTTTTTATAGGTCTTTCCTACTTGAGCGGTTTCCACAAGCTCAAGCGCCCGTTTGAAGAGAGTTGGATCAAGTGGGTTGTCTTGGTTGGTCACAGCTACGAGCACCGACCAATCCGCAAGAGCTTTGTTGTTTTGGATTTGAGCATCTTTCTTCTCATTCTCAACTGTAAGCTCCTGGATCTTCTGAATAGCTACCTTGTTAGCTTCGACAGATTTGTCAAGCTCTTTTTTCAGTGCAATAATTGCACCAGATGGATCCAATTCCATCCGGACGATGTTCAGAACCGCTTCAACCAGCGTAGCATCATTATCAGCCATTCGATTATTTGGCAAAGTCTCTTCAAATACTCGATATGGAGAATCCTGCTTGATTGCTACTTTGGTCGTGTTTGTCACTGCGTCAAATAATTTAAAATGTAATTTGTAATCCATTAGTTAGCCTCCTCATTTTTATTTTTGATTTCGTTAAAGAGATCCATCAAATCCTTGTCTGATTCGAGGACAGATAGCAATGCATTGTATTGTTCTTGAGCCTCTTCAAAATACGCCTTGTAATTGGCGCATTCAATTGATTTGTTTGCTAGTTGAACCCCTAAGTTATTGATAATTTTGTCTTGTGTGTTCATAGTTTTCCTTTCTAAAATTTTAGACCACGTTGGGCCGGCCAACCTAGATCATTTTGTTTAAAATGATTAATAATCTGTTCGAAGTTATAGTCGATATTCTTTAAGAAGCTAACTAAAGATATACCTTTTATGACGACATCTTCCATCCCCCATAAAACTTTTGTTTCAGTATTAATCGACACTCCTCCACCTTGCGAGCTCGGAAGAAAGTCCATTGTTCTTCCGTAAAATGTTATGGCGGTTTGAACATTACTACCCTTTCTACCGTTCCAGATCTGTATGCCGGCAGATGTGTGTTCCATGCCGATAATGCCATTACGATTACTCATAAGTGAGGTGTATGCACCTGGGACACCGCCTATTTCTCCTGTGCCAAAGACCAGATATTGCAACGGTCGGCCAGGGAATCGGTTTCTGATACCAACTCCTTCCTGATTGGTATCAATCCATCCATCTTGCAAATTGATAACCGTACCACCATTCAGTGAGGTGATTCGGCCACCTCGGACATGCTCACCAGTGATATCAATGGACTGGATTTGAGTGATCGTGGCTCTTTGAGTGAACAGCTCTTTGATAAATGCTTGATTTGATACCAGCTTGTTAATCATGGCAGAATCGACAAGCAATTTATCAGCAGTGACCGCATTTGAAGCGAGAATTTGAGTCGTGACAGAAGCAGACTCGAAGTTACCCGTCTTTAATTTATCTACCATGGCAGATTTGATAACCGCATTATCAATTAATGTCTGGCCGGTAATGTGGGTTAGACGGCCATCAATTCGATTGTTACCGTCTGCAGCAATATTGATCCCATTGATGATGTCCCCAGCGCTATTAAGGTTTTTGATAGCATACGAACCAGCAAGCTTACTTACTTGTGTTTGTGTGGCAATATCCTGTGTAGAGGTGTTGTCCGTGAATTTCTTAGGTGGACTATCTCCACGGATGAGAGAAACCTTTCCAATAGCAACGGTGCCATTCTTCAGTAGCCAAAATTCAAGAGGGAAGTCTCTTGAATTAGTTGTAGTCTTATTGACCGTCATGGTGCCCGTGATAACTTGTGTGCCAGTTTTTGAAAAAGTCACACGATCAGAAGCAATCACGCTGTTATCATTCCACAATTCAATACCAAGAGGTGCGTCTGGTAACACATCTACCCATGCTTCAATTCGATAGCTAAGTTTTTCATCTTTGGTAAAGGTTGATGTATTAAGCGGCAATGCGAACCCACGGTAAACATTGTTGGTGTTCCCCGAATTGGTAATTCTCAATAATTTTGTTGAGGCTTGAACTTCGATGATATTAGCTTCAGGTTGTTTTTTCTTCCACTTACTGAAATTGGTAGGGTCGTAGACTAAGTTAAAATCATCCAAGAAATTAGATACACGGGTGACTAGACCATCCGCAGTCTGAATCACTTGAGAAATAGACTCGTTCTGTCGCTGAATCGTCTGTGTATGGCTTTTAACTGTATCCACTACATCGTTAAATTCCACAACACTCACAATTTCAGAAGTATTAACATCATAGTCAGTCATACGATCAGAATGTTCAAGTTTCATCCCACAAATTTCAAGACTACCATTTCCATTTTGACCAAACTGAATTGAGTTATTAACTGCATCTGCTGTGAACGTGAATTGGTATCTGACCCAATCTCTATTTGAGATATTCTTGACAAGTATGCGATTTCTGTCGTTCGATGTATATGAACGCATGAGGAAATTGACGTTGTTTTGACTGCTGTTAGAATGAACCCTAGCCCAGCAAGAAATCGTGTATTTCTGACCAATTTCCAAATTAACGAATTGTCCGAAGTCTTTGTTTCCACCATTCGTGTTTCCAACAATCCGAATACCTTTCTTAATAGCGGTATGAGGTGCATCAGTAAGCGATACTACTTCTGTCCTACCATTACCACCTGAAATATTCGGTCTCCAAGTACCTTCTAAACCGTTCCCTGTTGGTATGGTAGAAGAGTTCTGCAAGAGGTTATCGTTACGAATAACGTCTCTTAACTTATTTTCAACACGGGAAATAGTCTGTTGGAATCCGTCAACTGATTTTTTGACGATATTTTGGACCTGAACAGCATTTTGGAACCCTTTGCCATCAATCAAGCGATCTACTTCCGTACGTGATAACTTTTCAGTTATCTGATCAGCCTGCAGCTCGATTTGACTTTCGGTAAGCCGTAGTCTTTCAGTAATAGGGTCAAGTTCCTGCTTAGTCGCAAGCAAATCAATCTTATCGTTTAGATTTCTTACCGTCGTAAAATTATGATCAGCCAAACTTTTAACACTAAGAGCATACTTAATAGCATTGTTTCCATCTCTCAGCGCCTCTGTTGCTACTCGGTTCGCATCATTAGCAAGTTCATTAATAGCTTGTATTCTCTCCTTCTGAGAGTCAAGCTGTGTATTAAATGACCTATCAAAATCTGCAAATTTGCTATTGACAGAATCGGTAACTTCTTTCTTAAGCACCTCAGCTTGTGCCTTAGCCTGTTCGATACCATCAGTGATATTCTGTTTCAGCTCTTTTGATTGCTTGTCATATTCTGCATTAGCATTATCAACTAATTTTTGGACCTTAGCCTCGTATTCAGCATCATGACTAGCAATTTTTTCTTTGACTACATCACGAACTATTTTGCCAATTGCACCACCTAACGAACGTGATATTTTACCAAAACCAATTTTCTTCAATTTTTTAGACATTGGACTGTAGTTATAGCTGGTAATCTTTTTGCGTATATCAACATTATAGAGTTCATAAAAGATTGATACTGTATCAAAGAGTTTTACTGGTTGATCTGCATGGCCCAATACATCAATCTCTAAGCTCTCATCTGGCAAATCACACAGACTTGACTGGAAGTATTTCTTACCGTACACTTTTAAATCATCGATGGTTTTAACATCCTGGTCTTGCACTTCCATATCATACTCGTAGATATGCTTATATTTATCTATAAGTGGACTATCTACAGTAGTCTCAAGGATTTGGCCCTTCTCTCCCTCTCCAGATGCGGTAATGGCCTTACGGAAATGGATTCTTGTCTTAAGCGATTTAGTGGTAGTGGATTCTTTGTACTCAGAAAGGTTCTTCTTGTACATAAAAAGAGATTGATTCTCAATCCCCCCATTTTTTAACAATCTCACTGAGTATTTATCTCTGACTAGATCACCACCCCATTGGCCGACAATTGAGTGTTGACCTTTCAAGAGTGCATCAATTACTGACACATTCTTAATGTTTAGAGTATGTAATCCAGAGATATCAGAAAAAAAAGTAAAAGGGCATTCTCTTTTTAGCCCTTCTACTAGCTTACTCATCACAGTAAAACCATTCACTCGATCTACATTGATCTTGCGGATACTATATCCGTTTAGTAGCGTTGCTACTTGATTGGCGTATACCGTGATATATCCGTTTCCTTTTTGGACATCAATAATTACAAATTCTTGTTCACCTGACAAATCATCTGCCAGTAAGTGAACTTCATTTTGTAGTAAGATCCATTTTCTATCACTAACAGGATACTTAAAGGTAAGTTGATAAGTATTATTTTCTTGCTGGAAGATATCGTCATCCGTACACAAATTAAGAGGGATATTCCCCTCTTTTAAATAAATCAAATGATATACCTCCAATTCCCTAGAATTTTGATTTTAGAAACATTACCAGATGTAGTTACGCCTATAACTCCTTTTGGCAGTTCAAAAAATGGCCCTCTTGTTCGCAAGGTATTCTTAAGCTGCCCGTTCAATGTATAAACATTTTGTTTCCGTTGTCTACAATCAATTTTTGCCCCACCTGATAGATTTAATCCCATTGTCTGGTTGCCAATCGTTAGAGCTACTTCTCCTTGGCCCTCGACAGTAATGATAGGTTCTGAATAGATTGTACCGGGGTTAGTAATCGTGCCACGTCCTGTCAGTACGACTTCTTGGATATTTTTTGCATATCTGAAAGGATGTTGATACACCTTGATACTTACAATCCAGTTATTTTGCCCATGAAGTGAAATTTCTGAATCAAGTAAATCTGCATAGTAAATACTACCTGGCTGATAACTAAATTCCAATACATTGTCCTGCTTTTGGAATGCATTAATAATGGCTTGAGCGTCCTCATATCGCTTAACAAATAACTTAAAAGTACGCTCATAACCATCATAAGCACCATCTTCAATGTTGTACTGACCATTCATTCCAAACAGCTTCTTCTGCTCATCATATCGAGGGATAGCGCCTTTAATATCTCCAAAATCAGTCACTACACTATCTGATATAGTATTGGTGCTGAAACTATTGATAATCAGATAATTTACTGCCATTAGATCCCCTCTCTAGCCATGATTCGTCCTTGACGTTGATAAGCATTGATGGCTAATTTTTCACCATCTAAGTAAGTATTAGAGTCTTTGTTTGATATCTTCTCAAGCCAAGTATCTAAACTTGATCTCAGAATCATCATCTCAGACACCATTCTAGACTCAGTTGTATCATATTTGGCGTTAGGCATCTGCAAAGTGGATGTGATATCTTTACTGAAAGATGCTCCTGATCCAAAATCAAAATCATCTCCTGTAAAAGAGTCTGAAATCCAGCCAGCTACTCCACCAACAGTTTTTTGCACATCTTTAAAACTATTTTGCAAGGAAGAATCAAATCCTCCCATGATAGCTTTACCAGCAGGAATCAACAATTTACGGTCATAAGAAATAGGTCCTTTATGTTCACGTATCCAATTTGCAATCCCACCGATGAAATTCTTAACGCCATCATATGCAGATTTTAATCCACCTAAGAAGCCATCAAGAATAGCTTTACCAGCATCCCAAAGGTTGATATTTGCTAATCCTGAGAAAAAGTTTTTGATTCCTGAACAGAGATTACTAACTCCGTTTTTCATAGTGTCCCATGCTGTTTGCGCACCGCTAACGATTCCGTTAATGATGCTGCCAAGGCCTGATTTGATACCTTCCCACATGCCTATTGCTGTAGATTTGATGCCTTCCCATAATCCAGACATGAAAGATTTGAAACCTTCCCAAAGACCTTTTGCACCAGCCACGAAAGCATCTATAATGCCAAGAATTGATTGACATATAGCATTCCACATTGCTTCTGCTGTTGCCTTGATAGAATCCCAGATTCCAGACAAGAATGTCTTAAGCCCTTCGAAAGCACCAGTGAAATATCCTATAATTGTAGAAATGATTCCACTAAAATAAGTACAGATACCATCCCAAATCATTGATATGGCAGATTTGATACTTTCCCAAATCAATCCTAGATCTTCACCCATTTTTGTAAAGTCTAAAGTTACCAAATCGATGATAAATAATACTGCCCCCATTACAATGCTCTTTATTAATTCCCAGGCCCCACTGAAAATCATTTTAATGCCTTCGAAAATCTGACCCAGACCATCTTTCATTCCGTTCCAAATTGACATAAAAACTTCAATAAAAGGCTGGACAATGGCCATTACTGTTTCTGTGATTGTGGTCCATGCAGTTGTTGCAGCACTAGAAATTCCATCCCACAATCCAGTAAAGAATTCCACTATTCCGTTCCAAGCATTTTTGATGCCTTCAATTACGCTATTCCAAACTTCTACAGCACCATTCCATAGATTTGTAGCACCTTCTGAGATAGTTGACCATAGACCGGTAAAGAATTTAACCAGTCCATTCCATAGCCCTTTAACAAAATCAACAAAGTCACCCCAAATTTTCTTACCTGTTTCAGTTTGGGTGAAGAACCAAACTAATGCACCAACTACAGCAGCAATTGCGATTACTAATGCTGCGATTGGGTTTGCAGCAATTGCAGCATTGAAAGCTAAAACTGCGCCTTTAACCGCCAAAAGTGCTGATTTAAATCCAATGATAATGGATTGAATAATTGTAATAGCTTTAAAAGCTAGAAAACCTGCTAAGGCTCCTGCTAGAGCAGATTTAACAACGTCCATAACTGTTTTATTCTCTCGCATCCACTTTGTAAAATCTTTTACTTTTCCTGATGCATCAGCTAAAACTTTAGTAATGGCTTCAAATGCTGAAGCTACTCCTCCAACACTATCTTTACTTTTAGCAAGTCCGAAAAGATCACTAATAAAATCACCAACAATACCAGCAACATTACTGATAACAGCGCCAATATTTTCGAACATGGTACGAAGATTATCCCCAATGTTCACAATGCTACTAGCTGTTTTCTCGTTGATTCCTAGCTTCTTTAAAAAATCTATATTGTCTTTCTTGCTCAATGATCCGAAAATCATATCATAGATAGTGCTGACCACTCCTCCTACTTTGTCAAAAACATCATAAAGATCATTCATAATGCTTTCTCCAATGTAGTCTCCGAAAAGCGTGTGCATAAGCTCACCGAGTGCAGCAGCTAAAACCTGGGGGATTCCTTTTAACACATTCCATACCATTGGAATAAGATTACCTACAAGGAAGGTTTTAACGGTTTCAAAAAGTTGATGTAATGAAGGCATAATATCTTCACCAAGAGCTAATTTTCCTAAGACGTTTTGAGCTGCTGCTTTCATAGATGCGAATGATCCACTAAATGTAGTAGCAGCTTCTTTAGCTGTCGTTCCAGTGATATCTAGATTCTCTTGAATGGCATGAATTGCTTGGTACACGTCTGACAGGTTATTGATGTCATACTTAACACCTGTCAGTTTTTGCGCATCAGCTAGTAAGCGTTGCATTTCGGTTTTTGTACCACCGTATCCTAGCTTAAGGTTGTCCAGCATTGTATAGTTTTGCTTTGCGAATCCTTGGTAAGCATCTTGGATACGGTCCATAGATGTCCCCATCTTATTGCTGTTATCTGCCATATCGACCATAGCCATGTTAGCAACATCTGCCGCCTTCCGAGTATCACCGCCTAACGATTGAAGGAGGCTGGCACTGAAGCCTGTTACATTTTCCATATAGGCATTGGCTGAAAGTCCTGTAGTTTTGTAAGCCTCGTTAGCATACTTTTTAACCACATCAGCAGAACCTTTAAATAAGGTTTCAATCCCTCCTAATGACTGTTGGAGATCTGCACCTTCCATCAATGATGAATAGATTAACTTACCAATTCCAGCAGCAGCAATCAGTTTTTTTGCGACACCAATCAATTTCCCGGCCAATGACTCGCCAGCTTCCTTACCAACTTGTGGGATATCAGCCCCAAGTTCTTTTGAGAGCATGCCTTTCATCCCACGAGCTGATGGCATAATTTGGACATATGCTTGACCTAATTCTGTCGCCATTAATTACCACCTCCAATCTTTTCTAACAATTTACTTCTGTATTCTTCAAATTCCTCTCCAGATGTAAATACCATCTGTTCCTTTTCCTTCTCAACTTTGAGAAGACTATCAACCATTGAAGCCGGACGGTTTTTGCCCTGTTGTCCATCTTTGGTTTTCATCCACACAAGCATAGATAATCGATCCAACATACTTGCCTGGATTAATAGATCAGTTGGTACATTCTGCCCTGACATTGCAACTTTTATCCTTGAATCATCACGTAGACCAAATGAAAAAACAGCTACCTGATATGCAGGTAGCTGTCTGTAATCATAAATACGATACGTCTCAGCTAAATCACAAATCAAAGCATCTTCATCAGTTTTGATCATTCTGGAAAGGGTTACTATTTTTTTACATTCTGTGACTCGAAGATGTCCCGCACTTCATCCATTAACTTCTGAGTTGGCACCATTCCATCTTCACCACGGACGTGATCTTTCAACGCTGCTACTTGATCACCAAGCAACAATTTAAGCAACCGAGGTAGTACAAGAGGGTTTTCATCGATTTCAGCAATAGTTTCTACTACCTCATAGTTCTCCATCCGTTCCATACTGATATCGAATGGAAAACCTGTTTTAGTAGTCCCTTTAAATGATTTAGTTTCTGACATGTATTAAGCTCCTTTGATGTATTCGTAGTGAGTATTGCTTTCGCCATCTGGAAATGCTGTAAGAGTTGTTTGGTATCCGACTGTCTCAGCATCTTTATAAGAGATAGTTCCGATACCTGTTACTTTACCTTGAGGAATAACAATACGTTTCATAGTACCATCTTTCAAAATCATATCTACCACAATGCAATGGCTAGTTAATTCTTTTGAATTAGCCTTGATAGTGATACCTGTTTTAAGATCCCCACTAACATTATCAGCACAGTACACTTCCTTAAGCACATTGACGTTCAATGCTTCGATTAATGTATAAGTGAAAGTATCGGGTTTTTCTGTTTGTGAGGAGTGTACGATGTCACCACCCCATGCTTTGACGTTTTCAGATTCAGGGCTATTTTCATTTTCCAAGCCATCCTCTGAGATATATCCTAGAGATAAAAATTTAGCATTTAAGGCGGTTGTAGCATCTGTTGGTAGAGGAGTCCCAGTAGGTGCTGAATAGATTGCCCCCCCAATTTTAGGTTTTGCTGTCGTCACTAATGATGACGAAGTTGTTTGAGTAGTTTGAGCTTCTGATCCCATTCCATTCTCCATTTCTTAAAAATAATTTATGTCAAATACCGCTTGATAACGATATTTTTTAGTCTCTGTGTCTGTGAAATTGTAATCACTATTTAGATGGATTCCACTGATCTCATTCAGTTCAACCATGTTTTCGATAACTTGTTTTAGTTTCTCATTCAGTTCAGCAGCTTTCTGCATGCTGGTTGAATAACTCTGAAAAGCAAAAGTTGCAGTCTTAGCGTGGTTCTTCTTGGCTCCCCTAGTCTTTTCAAGGATTACAAACTCTTGTGGCATGTGTGTTTCATGCTCAAAAAAAGACGGTACCGATAAATGACCGTCAAGATATTTCTTGATAACAATTTCAATCATTTAATTCACCGCCTTTAAAAGAGTATTGTTTTTCATATTGTCCTTCTTAGCTTTATATGTTTTTGCACTAACCATTGCATTAGCACGATTTTTACCTACATGAATATCTTTTACATATCCATCACCGCATCTAGCTTGAATATCAGATGCATATTGAGAAAGGACATTTTGCATAGGGGCAGATTTCATTAATTCAGCCACTCCTGCACGATTGAGCTTAAACTTAATATCACTCATAGCGTTCTACCATCACCTTCTTGTTCCAGGCCAAAGGAAGCATTTCCTCAATCCCTTCAAGAGGAATACCAAAAGTTTTCCATCTCTTACCGAAAAATAAAACTTCTTTATTTTCCCAATCATGAAGATCACCTTTTGGTATCGCTAGAGTATACTCTGCTTTCCGTCCAGTTAGATTCATCTGGCTTGTGATATCATCCGTTGAAGATGGAGATATAAGGACATTATCCACAAATTTTTCAACTTCCTCAAAAATGGGATGACCAAAGTCATCCCTTCCCTTTTCAACGGTTTCTATAAGAGTGATCGTAATACCTTTAATTCGTCCCATAAAGATCAATCACCCCATATCTTTGCTTTTTGAAGCCTAACCTTTTCAGCTCAGAATCCTTGATAAACAAGCCACCACCAGGCACCAAATAAGAGCCACTAAAAGAATATCCCATAGCAGACTCAGCCATTTGTGTCATTGGCTCCTGATCGGTTGATGTCATTAATGTACGAGCAACCACATCCACGGTAACAGATTTCACAACACTTTGATAAGATGGGCTGTCAAGCACCATCTTATCTAAATCTTTGCTGACTTTCTTAGCTTCTTCACGAAGAGAATCTGACACTATTTTCAACAGCGCCTCTGCTCTCTTCCGTTCGTCAAATTTCAAGGAACGCCACAAAGTTTCAAGGTCTTCCACTGTTGCAAATGTTGTCATTTTAACTACCCTTCATGTTGTTCTAAAAGAGTAAACAAGTCAGCCTTCTTAGCTCCTTTGTCGTATTCAACACCCAGCTCATCCAAGCGGGATTTAATTTGTGAGACAGTCAGATCTCCCTGACTGTCTGCTGCTTCTTGAGAATCCACATTTTTAGTAACTTGATCAGCCGGAACCCAATCGCCACCACTAATTGTATTTTCAGTAACGATAGAAGCCCCTGTTTTTACATTAATGTATTCCATAAACTACCCCGCTTTCACAACACGAGCAAAGCTGTTTTTGTCCAAAATTCCCCATCCAAGATAGATTTCTGCACGAAGATAAACTTGGTTATAACCTTTCAAGTCTTTTCCAGAATTGTCTGGATCACCATATCGAATGACTTCGAGTGGAATCTGCTTAGCATATCCCCATTTCACCATGTTAGCAAAGTCACCAACAATAGCAACATCCTTATTGGTCCCAACATTAAGACCAACTGTAGTATTCACATCTACAGGTAGACCATTAATGGCCCCTGGATTTGCTCCCCATGCCAATTCAGGGTATAGGCGTTCATTCGCTGCGTTCTTCATGCTAGCTAGTGCACTTGCAAATGTAGTATCAATAGCCATACCGCTAACGATATTGTCAGCTCCTTGAATCATTTTAACTGCATCTTCGACATTAGTATCTGGATCGCTTGTTGTAAAGTTCACTGTCTGAGTGACCGCTTTATCAAAGCAGTTATCCCCAATGACAGTGGATTCTTGTTTAGTACGTGGATTTACGCCATGGAAAGCCATGATATCAATACCACGAGCTACTTTATTAGCAAACCCTTCATTGAATGACTTTAAAATATCGATTTTAGCTTCTTCTGAAGCATAAATAAATTCATCCGATACACGAGCGCCATACTCAATTTTAATAGGCACAATAGTTACAGGTTCTAAACTTGCACCGCCATGCGTTTTCTTCCCATTTTCTGCAACAATATCTACATCAGAATCCAATGTAAATGTGAATTCCTTTAATCCATTAAACGGAATTGCTTGTTGATTAGACAATTTAGCAAGTGAGCTGTGACCCTTAACTTTGTTGATGAGGTCGGTTACAAGCATTGGGTCAAATAATGTCCCTTTTGATAGTTGATCTGTCATATAATATTACTCCTTTATTCTTCAAAAACTAAACCTTGTACTAGGTTTTTATATGATGTGTTTTCATTCTTTTCTAGAGCAGGCTCTAGGTTTCGCATTGGTGCAACAGGTTCGACATGTTTGATAAAGGATGCTAAGCGCTCTGCATCTGCTTTGAAACTCTCTTCGTCAGTCCCCTGCAAACGATCAGCCAAGTCATAAGGTAATCCATTTTGCAAAGCAATCCGAGTTCGCAGGCTAGCTGTCTCATAACCAGCGATTTGCTTCTGCATTTCCTCAAGTTGCTTGTCCGAATCCGCCTTACTTTTATGATTAGCTTCAATTGTTGACTTCAAGCCAACATTTTCTTCTTCCAATTCGGTAACACGAGATTTAAGCTGGTCATAGTCTCCGTATTTCTCTTTCTCACGAGCTAAGCGGACCTTAATTGCAGCATCAAATTCTTCTTGTGTAGTAATTGGTTTAAAATCTGACATTCTCATGTCTCCTTTCTCCTGCTTTCCCGGCAGTTCGGTAATTTTTGAGCATCAAAAAAGCAGTCATAAGACCGCTTATTTTAATAACTGATTTTTTGCTTTTTCTTAGGCTTAGTCGTAGCACAAGCCCAGTGCGCAAGCAAAGCACTATCCATCAAAGAAATATCCATATCGTCAAAGTGCGATCGATAACCAAAGCCACCATTTGAGCCAATATTCCGCTTATCGCAGTTAGTAGCTACCTTTGATAGAGATGGTTGGCCAGCGTGACAGATGGTCTTCTGGTAAATCCCCTGTTCCCAAAGAGCGTTGGCCACGATGATTTCTTTCACCGTCGGCAAAATCACATTCTTGATTCTGTAGTCCTTCAACTCTTCGTCCAGGATCTTCTGACCACTTGCGCCATCTATGACAATCTGAGCTACATCAGCTTGTCTCAGAAAAGCAACCATCCACTCATTACCATTACGAACAGATTGACAATCGACTGTCTCAACAAAGTAACGACCATCTTTAGTCCGTGCAGCAATACTCAATGCCACGTTCGTTCCATCTTGACCGTACTTAATACCAACAGACAGCTTGCCAGTTAATTCTGGAATATCATCCACCTTGAGCTCATTCCACTCCGTCTCAGAAATAGCAGATTTCTGGTTGTAAGTTGGCCAAAATCCCAAACGTTGGATATTATGATCCAGCTTATCCTCGCCAAGCTCTGCCTCAATCTTACGCTCATTTAGGTGGTAGCCCATGGATGGATTGGAATTATACCAGGCTTCCACATCGTCGATTTCCTTTTCTTCAGAAACCGACCACTCAGCCCAGCCAGAGTATTTCCCTTTACCGAATAAGCACGTTTCTCGATACTTAGTAAAGACTGTACCACTGGAAACTGGTGTAGGAGGAGTCCCACACATGATTGTGATAGGATTTTCACTATCCGTAACCGTGTACTTCAAAGCAGATTCTTGCTCAGTCGTGTACTCTTGGGCCTCGTCAATGATCAGCATATCAAAACCTTCACCAAGACCACCATTGGATGTCCTAGTACGGAATTGGACAACACCACCCGTTGAATAAAGTTCGATCCGCTCCTGCCCCTTTGCCCTAATAGAATTAAAATCTTCACCATCAACATATCCCATTTTCTCAAGGTATCGTTTCACCTTTTCAAATGAAGCATGAGATGTAGAAATTCGATGCGCTGTATGAAGGATATTCAATCCTTTATGAAGCGCCCAAATTTCAGCTATGTATAGGATTTCAGACTTACCATTACGGCGAGGAATAGAGTAGCCGAACTTTTGGTGTACCCAAAGCCCGTTTTTGTCTACCGCCATCAAAGGCAATAGCAGGTTTTTCTGCCAAGCATAGCAAGAAAGCCCTGTCCGCTCGTAAAGTTCAATTGCTTCTTTAGCTTTTGAATTTTTCTTGACGTATTTTAAAATTACCGATTGAGTAGGATTCTGATTGCCAAGTTTCTTCCTTGCCATTCTAATTTCCTTTCAATCGTCATCGCATGATAACCCTGTCGCTGGGAGATATCGGATCACCTCCTTGCTAGATTTTGTTCGTAAATTTACCGCATTTTTTACAGGTCGCAAAAATAGCATGCTCAATACCGTATTCTCTCGACCTGTAATCATGCACACAAAGAAAAGTTTGGATAAACCATATTTTAAACTTATAAATTTGATACATCTCAATCCTTTTTTTAATACATAAAAAGCACCTTGACCACTGTCAACGTGCTTATGCTATAATTTCGACTTCCTTGATTTCATCCTCAAAGAGTTTTGTCCACCGGGTTCCTGACTTAACAGACAACCCATCAAATTCTTCATCATAGACATCCTTGTCCTCATACAGACAGACACCTTCGAATGTTTGGCCGTCAATATCGGTGATCCTGACAACCTTGTTATTAAATTTCCTGAGCTCCATCAGTCTCCCCTTTCATAGTATGTCGGTATCAAGTGTGCGCCAGTTTTGCTATATTTAATTGTCATAGCATTTACTGGCTTACCTGTATAGACATCAATTCCTAACGGCCTATCTTCAAACAGATCAACCTTTTCATTACTGGTTTGAGCGCCTTTTCTACTAGTTTCTAAAAATCCAGTCATCTTGTACTTATCGTACAGAGCATTAACATCCACATGATCATAAAAATAGCTCTTTCCAGACAATGATGTTGATTGAATATGCCTAGCTTGTTTTTCTGGATTGATTTTATCCAGCCAAGTTCCATTATTAAATTTTTCCTGGATATAAACTATATCCTTTAAGCGTTCATATCCCTCACCACCATTATACTTCAAGTCCTGAAACTTTGCTAGTGAAATAGGTGCATTTTGTGGCCCCAAAACTTCAACTATCTTCTTATATTCTCGGATATCTACCTTTCGATTATTATCACGTATATCAATATTCTGCTGCTTGCGTCGTTCAAGGATATCAGTACTTTCTTTTGACCATTTTTTAGACCAAGAGTTTTGCTTCTTCCCGTTTTTAGGATGGTAATCAATAGTACATTGACAGCGTTGATGCCTTCGATAAAACCCTGCTGGCTCTTCTCCATACAAATATTTACCGACTAAAGATTGACACCAATCACAGCAATGTCCTGTTGAATGTCGTTCAATAATTGGAGTCAGCCCAACTTCTTTCTGAAATCCAGCATTTTCCTGAATACTATCATCAATAATGCTTTGGCTAAAATTGACAATCGGTTCCCTCAAAATCCAAGAGATCTGACTAAATTCTTCTTCACTAGAAATCCGATTCACCAAACCAGTTATCCTGTCTTGATTTAATTTCGGTTTTTGGACTGTCAGTCCTATTTTAGCCTCTTCATTCAGATTCTTCTGAACTTGCTGAGCATAACCACTTATCAGCTCGAAATTCCACCCCAGCGTCTCCGTCAGTAGCCTTTTGGCAATATTGTAATACATTTTTCCATCTGGAAGATTAGAGGAGCTTACAGACCCCCTCAGAGCCTTGGAAAGAATTTCCCCTAACTCGATAGCATACTCATTCGCTTCCAGATAACCAGCTGACTTAGATTGTAATTTTGATAAGAGTGACTTCAACACTTCACTATCAAGTCTTGCCTCTTCAAATTCCGTTTGAATTTTCGTCAACAACTCCGGCACTATATCCTTGACCATCATTTACCCCCTTCTCGATTTGAGCGGAGGCAGGAATCTCAGAACCCTTAATTCCCGTCAAATCTCTAATAGTTTCACCGTCAATATATCCAGGAATAGCCTGATTTAGCTTGATAGCCCCATCTCCAATCATCGTTAGCATGTTAGCATCAGCTTCAAATAGTGGCTCCCACTTAACTTTTGTTCTTACAAATTGACTGCGAGCATACCGAATTTCATCTCGCAAACAAGCAGCTACATAAGCTACATTTAGGAAACCAGCCCCTAGAGACCGTTGAGCCTTTCGGCCTGCTAAGCGCAAATTCTCGTGACTAGCCTTGATAGCTTCAACCGACGATGGATTATCTGACACAAAGCCTAAATCATCTAATGTCAAGCCCATTTCACCAGCAAAACCAGCAGCAGCAGTTCTCAGCTGCTCTGTAAAAGGCGACATACTAGCAGTGCTGAACTGTCCAACATTTGGCTTTTCACCATTGTCGCTAGCCGAAATTGTCAACAGACTTGATACTGTCGCTTGCCATTTTTCCAGTGGCTCTGCATCAGGGTCTAGTCCCAGAATATATTTTTGAGGCCATGAATAGAACTCAGCAGTGATATCCGCACGTTCCAAAGTACGCTTAGCGTATTTCTGATAATACATCCCTGCTCTCGTAATACGACTGCGACCAAACGGTCTTACCGCATCGGGACGATGAATCACAGGAACCAACAGTGGAATATCAGTTGGATTGCTGATTGAGTAAGGACGACCATTTTTTGGAATAAAATGCGTTGCATTTGGTTCGAAGTAAGCCTCTAAAGTTGCCTGGCCATAATCATCCCTAGCCAATACCGCATAGCCTTCCACAAGAAGCCCAGTGATAGGATCAATTACTCCAGTCGCATTACTCGATTCAATGACCTGTAATCTCACCTCATCATCTTTGTCTTTCGAAATGTAGATAAAACTACACGATCCAATTAACGAAGCTAGAATAGCACTATCAAAAAAGATATCCGGGTTGTTACGATTAAAGATTTCTGTAACGTTAAAATCATCATTACCAAATTCTCGAAAAACTATACGATCAGCAAGACTATCCACTCCTTTAGCAGTCCACCCCAAAGTAGACCGATACTGTGCCCTGATATTTGCAGGGATCGTAATCCCTATCGGCGCTTCATAATACTTCATAGCATAATGCTTGTATCTCAAATTGACTCTAGCTCTGCAAGATTCTAGTTTTCGTCTAAGATAATCAATTCCTCTTAATTCCAACTCATTCTCCTTTCATATTGTGATTTGGCGAGAGAAAAAATGTACAGTGACGGCGTGAAGCTCGGCCAGAACCGAGGGGAGGGGGTAACCCCCCCTATCAGCTCTGGGTCAACTGTGGTATTTCAGCCAATTGGTTGATTGTGGCAAATTGCGATTTCCAACAATTGCATTTTTTTCAAAATTTTGTTCAGCATATAACTTATCAGACTTTTGTCTATTACATTGCCAATGCGCAAGCTGTAAGTTCTTGATGTCTGATGGATGTCCATTCCTATTCACTGGAATGATGTGGTCTATCACTGGGGATAGTGGGTGAGGGTACCTGAGTGATTTATCTACAGGCTGGCCACAGATCCCACAGGTATTCTGAGTCTTGAGTAGTATCTTTTTATTCTTTTCAAATGCTACTCGATGCGGACCGTTGCGGTCTGCCCGTAGTTCTTTCATTGTTCATCTCCGTCATAATATTTATTTCACTACTTACAACCATCATTCCACATCATCTCTTCCTGCGATATCGATACTGTGGTATCGAACGTAGGGGGGTGTTTTTTTATTGGTAGGGGGTGTTGAATTGATATGGTAGGGTGTTAAGATTTACACCTAGGTTCTATAATTTTGGGGTGCTATTTTTTAAGAGGGGGAGGGTCTTTGAATTTAACATATCTTATATTCTGTTAATTTGAACCATAAGACTTTCCACCTTACTCTCTCATAGATAAGTGGGCCATCATCAATAAATGAATTTACTTTATTTCATTTTGTTAAATACGTGACCTTAATAAGCAAAATTCAGCATGCTATTATCTAGCTCATCCTGCTTGAATCCTATATAACCCAGTGTGATATCTGGTGAAGAATGATTAAATAATTCCATCAATATTCCAACATTTTGATTCTTTCTGTAGTGATGGTATCCAAACGTTTTCCTCATAGAGTGTGTTCCGATATTTGTCAAACCAATATGCTCTCCTGCATCTCTCAAGATCTGATATGCTGCCACCCTACCAATGTGTGTTATTCTAACTCCTTCATTGCTTACTTTTTTTCTCGAAGGAAACAAGTAATCATAATCCTTTAATTCATTTTCCTTTATATAATGATCCAGGGCTTTTCTTAGAGCTGGGTTAATAGCGAACCTTTTTGTTTTACCTGTCTTTCGTTCGGTAACTTCAATGTGAGTTCCTTTAACACTTCTTACTTTCAAGGGCAGGATATCACTAACACGCATTCCTGAATACAGCCCTGTAACCATCATTACATAGTCTCGTTCATTCTTACTCTTTAAGTAATCCTTCATGCGTTCGATGTCATCTGTATCACGAATCGGTTCTACTTTACGCATTTACCTGCTCCTTTCAAATAAAAATAGTCAGTCCATTAGAACTGACTTAAAATATTAGCTGTATGGGATTCGAACCCATCCCACCCCGAATCTCTCCTGGTGAACAGCTAACCAAAATTATAAATAGGAGATCTACAAAAAAGTTCCAGGCCACCGCCTTCATTTTCTGATAATACTATTTTAAGTCATTTTTTGTGTTATGTTTACCGTTTTTTTACCGCAAAAATACCGTTTTTTTTACTACACACTAAAACAGAATCACGATATTGTTCTGCGAATGCCAGTAAAGCATTGTTGTGCAACTCCTGAAATTTAGTCCTCTCAATGCCTAGATAATTGTAAATTTCGTAATTAAGATCCTTTTGAGGTTTTAAAAATTTAGAGAATAAAATATAACGATAGGTTGGATTAAATAGCCTGCTTACTGCTTGTTCAATTTCCTCCAACTCATTCATAGCGTCCACACGTCTGACTGCTAAATTCTCAACAGCTTTATTAGGTCCTGCGCCTCCTCGTGGTTGAAATGTGAATTCCTGCGTAACTTTTTGAATTGGGCTATCGCATGCTATTTCCCTCCAACGTGGATATTCTGAGAGCTTCTTTTTTGCCCTCTTGATTGTTTCTTTCTCATCAATATCATCAAAAAGTTGCATTGTTCACCTCCGTTTCCTAGTCAATATCGATTAATAGTATCTGGGTATCGTTCAAGATGTTTCCATCACTCCACCTCCAGCAATTCGGGATTTTCGTAGATATTACCAATGATTTCGAACGCCACCGAATTATCTTCTAGCAACTCTACCATCGGGACATCTTCGTTGTCTTCAAAAACGTGGAACATCAAAACGCCTATCTTGCTATTTTGAAAAACTCTTGCATTTATTGGCGTTTCAGTGTCGTCCACTTCTATAGCGATAACATCCCCCTCAAAAATTTCCTTGCCGTTCTTATCAAATAGGCCTGTTGATTGCATTAATTCTAATTCGTCAAAATCACAACAATAGATATCTCTTTCGACTGCTAGACCACTCTCGAAACAGACTTGTTGTGCCACTATTTCTTTGTTTTCGTAGTCAATAGCAAGAATGTCATCTGAAAAAAACATACGTTTTCCTATTTTTGTCCACGCTCTAAATTTTGGAATCATCTTGCACCTCCTATGAAACTATTAACAATATTTTGCTGTTCAGTATCGATTATTTTATTTTTATAATTCAATATCGGATTCATTAAATCATTTACCAATGCAGGTTTCAAAACGATTTCGTTGGTGTCCAAGAATCTTTTACCGTCGATTTTTATTTTTATATCATGCCCGTTAGCGATATGCTCAAGGTCGTTTTTAGATAAATATATTTCAAATCTACTCATTTTCCACCTCCTCGAAATAAAACTTTCCGTTAAATGGTTCAATTTTAATAATTCCATAATCTATCCCAAGTCTAGCTATAAATGGTTTTGCAATCCGTTCATGCACTGTGAGGATTTGTCCTCTGAACTTCTCTAGCGAAAGAGTAGATTTGTAGAAATTACATTGATAGCAGGAAGGCATATAATTTTCAAAACTATCTTCTCCACCTCTATAGTGAGGATGTAAATGATCTACTCTCAAAGTTTTCAAGTCCAAAACCTTGCCACAATAAGCACAATGACCGTCGTACTTATCTAAAACTTTTTGTCTAGTAGTTTCAGATATGCTTTTCCGTTTCATTCTTCCACCTCCTCAACTTCAAACAGTGGATTGCCAAACACTTCGCCAAAACCAACGTCTTCAAGCTCTTTGCGGGTAAATTGAGTAGCTAATCCTCCCAAAGAAAAGAATAGTCTCTTTTCCAGGCTGTTATAAAATAGCGGTTGCTTTGTTGTTCTCATCTTTACTGTATACCGTTTTTCTTTCATTACCTCGTAGCCATTGATCCATGCAAAAGCGAATGTTTCTTGGTTTTCTTTCTTTTTGATCCATAATATTAATTCAATACTTTGGTTATTTGCTTTCAAAAAACTTGGAGTCATAGCAAGATAGAGAGAATTTGTAAGATGCTCTTTACATACTTCGATCCAATCTGCTACGAACTGCGGGATTGTGACTTTTTTAGAAATCATATCACATTCTTGACTGAAATCTTCCATGATTTTAGCAATCCATGAAACTCGGTCAATTTTTGCAAGCTCTTTTAATCTGTCTACAACATCTCTATATCTAAAAGTGTTCGTATCTATTTCATTCAATTGTTCCAAATCTCTTAAAAAGCATTGACGGGCAATTTCTGCCCCATTTGCGTTCCATACACCCTCAAGGCTTTTATATTTCTCAATAAGTTCTTGCTTATTCATTCTTCAAATCCTCCTCTTTTACAAAACTTCCATCAATCCATTTACCTTTTCGATCTTTGATTTCGTTATAGGCCCCGGTGAAACATTCTAGAAATTCATAACCTAAAATGTTGCTGATTGATTTCAAGTAAGACACAATGCGCACAAGGTTATAGCGACACATTTTTTTACTTGCTAAATCTTGAGATAGTTGAAACTCACTGATATTGGCATTTAGCATTTTAAAGCAGTCCATTGCTTCTTTTCGTCTAATGTTATTAGACTCTTCAAAGATGCTCTGTACATCCTCTTTGATCAGCAATGCTAGACCTACAACTACTACAGCACAATCACCAATGCTGTCTTTTATTAATGCTTCATTCTTTTTCAAGAACCCTGCACATAACTCACCGAATTCCTCGCTTAGTTTTAATGACTGCTTATCTAGCCGGCCCCCGTTTTCTAGATCTCGATCAATAAACCATTTTTTCACTTTGTTTAAAATTAAATTCTCCATTTTTTCCTCTTTCTATTTTTTTACGAGTTTTAAATTACCAGTTTCTTTGCCTCTTCTATTTAGGTCTGCATAGAATTTCAATAGCAATTTATCTTTCCCTGTAATTTTGCTTAACTTCTTTAATGAGCCAGTACATAAATAGCGCCCATTTTCATAGAGCTTATAATCAGCCAACTCATCCGCATCACCCATAAGGGAGTTCTCTCCAATTTGAAAATACTCGCAAATCAGCTGTATATGATATTCGTGTACTTTTGTTTCGCCAGTCAATAGACTACTTATAGTGGTTATTGAGTAGCCTATTTCTTCGGATAATTTTCTAGCTGTTAAGTTATGGCTTTTCATTAAGAGTTTGAGTTGCTCTTTAAAATGTTCTATCTGATTTTTGGTGTAGTCTGCCATGATACATTACAACTCCTTTTTCAATTATCAATTTCTACTGGATAGAATGTACCGAATGACTTTCTTAAAGCATTTCCTACCTGGATAGCTACCCCACGAGATACGAACTTCATAGCTTCTGATTCTTCAGAAAAAGAGACATCTAGGCCAGTTGTCCCAACTACTACAGATTTTATAAATGGTTTTGCTTGTTTTGATCCATGTTTTAAAATAAACATCACTTTCCATCCTTTTCTAATTTCTGTAGCATTTTATTTTTTGCTTCCTCCAAAGCTTTTTTCTCTTGATCACTTGTTTGATTGGTATAATTTGGTTTTGACCAATATGGAACATTTGATTGTTGCTTTGTTGGTTGTCCTTTGGTTTTACTTTCCTGAAACTTCCGTTCTCGTTCATTTACTGCTGCAATTGATAACAATCCATCATTTTTCCAATTTTGCAAAATAGCTCTAATATAGCTAAAATTTCTCTTACCATTGTCAGCAGCTAAACTGATAGCTTTTAGGATCACATCTGGTTCCATACCATCTAGAGCGATGAAATCTTTTAAAGATTCAAACTGTATTCCATCAAGCGGTGCAATACGAGACTGATATTCATCTGCGATGATTTTGAGTGTGTTTTTCTCTAAATCTATATCTATCTCTTTATCTATATCTATATCTATCTCTTTATCTATATCTATATCTATATCTATCTCTCCGATACACTTTGTTACTTCGTTGTTACTTTGTAACAGCCTCTTACTCTCTCGATGCTTTCGAACTCTACGGGCACTAGCTGTTTCGCTTCCTACAAGTTCTGGGACTTGCTCAAGTTTGTAGGAGTAATTATCGTTAGTAGTTATTAGCCTCTTCTTTTCCATAAACATAAGAGCCATTCTGATAGATTCTACATCTTCTCCGATTTCTAAGGCTAGTTCTTCCGCTAAATCTTCAGCTAGTCCTTCATAGAAAATAACCCCTTCATTCTCCAAACTTGTCAACATTATTTTCAAATAAATGATTGTGATTTCTTCCCCTCCAGGAAGTTTCCTCATGAGTTTCATTTCTTTGGAATTGAAGAAGTTTTCTTTTAACTGTAGCCAGTAATACCTCTTATTGCTTGTTGCCATTTCATCACCTCCTAAAATGGTAAGTCGTCATCCTTGATATCCATTGGATCTCCTGCAAATGAAGGAGGCATTTGCTCATCCATAGAGTTCCGATTGGCTGAATTGTCACGCTTTTCTAAACTTCTGAAACTATCAATAACGACTTCAGTGACATAGACACGTTGACCTTGTTGATTCTCATAATTACGGGTTTGGATGTGACCAGTGATGCCGACAAGGTTGCCCTTCTTAGTCCAGTTTGCAAAGTTTTCGGCTAACTTGCCCCAAATCACGCAGTTGATGAAATCAGCATCATATTCACCATTTTGGTTCTTGAAATTGCGATTGACGGCAAGCGTGAACTGCCCGACCGCTTGATTCTGAGGAGTGTAACGAAGGTCAACATCACGAGTCAGACGACCGATTAGTACAACATTATTGATCATTTTCACCTCCAACCAATCCATCTGCCTTTGTCAATCCATCTGGCTTTGTCAATGGATCTGCCTTTGTCAATGCCTCTAGCTTTAGAAGCATAGCTTTTTCTTTTTCAATTAGCCAGTCCATATGCACCTTGGCTTTTTCGAGGTCTTCAATACCGTTCTTCTTACGATAACGAAGCAAATACTTGAGTAGATTGCCCAAATGATACCCAGTCAACTGCTCATCATTCATAAAGTTGCGATGAACATCGATTGCTTCAAGGCCGTTTCGACCTTGGTAGTGTTTTGGAGTGTGTACGTTGTCGCTCATGCTGTCATTCCTTTCACATTATTTTTTTGGTGTATTTCTGTCGCACGTTTATTAAGCAATTCCCGCTGATATTTAGCTGATTTGTAGTAGCGCATCTTCTCTTTTTGACGGATGATGATGCAACGCAATACGAAGATCGCAAAGCCTGAAAGTGCCGCATACGTAGCAAATGCTACTGCCAAGAAAATTTCAATAGTTGTCATTAGTTTCTACCTCAGTTGGTTTTTCTGGGAACAGTTCCCGGTTGAATTTGTTGATCATAAAATCTTGGGCCTTGTTGGTTTCTTCCATTTTTCCGACAATCTCGGCCCAACGTCCAATGCTTCCAGAGTGTGAGTGCACACGTCGCTCCAGCTCTTCCAGTTTCTGTTGCTGGTCATATGAGACCTTAATCATCGCAATTGAAAACAGCAGTAAGAAAAACAGAAGCATCATTGTCATATATTTTAGTTTTCTAAGGCTCATACTCGAATCACTCCATCATTCCTGAAATCCACAGCCATTTGATGTAACCGCTCTTCAAAATCTATATCAGTCAGTTTCATCAATTCGGCTTTTTCCTCTACTTTCAGCGGACGATTGGCATCTTGCCAATCCATCAATTTTAATAATCTTTTAATAGGATCCATTTTTTCTCCTTGAAATTGTGTTATAATTAATTTATAGTTCTTTCAAAGTGCCTTTCTAAAGGCGCTTTTTTTATTTTTGCAAGCTTCGACAGAATCGCTGAACATCTTCCAAATTATAGAGATACTTCCCGCCTTTTCCTGATTGTTGAAATTGGAATTTCCCTTGATCTCTCCACTCTTCCAGCTTGGTTCTGCCCCATCCAGTTGCTTTCTGCAATGCCTTGATGGATACCCATGTGATTTGCCTACTAGCTCTTCTTTGGGCTTCTTCCATGGCTTTGATGTTTAGAGATACGAGTTCTTCAAAGAGCTGATTGATATAGTTCTCGTTATGTGTTTGAGTTATTTGATTTAGAATAGGATATTGTGACATTACCGTCTCCTTTCTAACTTTAATTTTTCTTTTGTTCTATAGCTCTTAAAATTATTTCATGAGCAATATTTTTAGTAAGCTTTTCTAATTTGATTAAAGCTTCTCTATAAGTCTCTGATTGTTCAATTAGCCAGTCAGATAACTTTATAATTTCATCTTCAAAATCCATCTCAAGACCGATGACCTTTCTATATTATTTTGGTAATTTACTACCGACAAAAAACGATTAAATAAGACCTCTTACTCCTTATGAAAATCGTGTGTCAAATATCCAAAAAAGGAGGATGACTTATGACTTTTGATTTTTCAGGATTGGACAAAGTGTTTGATGAACTCAATCAGAAAGCTGAGCAATTAAGTGGTAGCTATGATTTTGATGAAATCTTCCCACAATCATATATGCAATCAGTAAGTAAATATGACTCAATCGAGGACTTTTTAAAGGCAAGTCCAGAGACTATTACGAATGCTGAAGAGTTCGAAAAAGCTGATGAAGCGGTTCTTGATGTGTTTGTATCTGAGAATACGAATTTCTCAACATGGCAAGAAATGCTTAATGATGCTAGTTCTCAATTTGTAATAGAGAAACTGAAATTTTAATTTCAAATTGTTCTAGCCGAGTTATTGCTTTTTGCAATTCCTTGGCTTTTTTTGAGACTTCGTTCAAGATTTCATTTAATTCGTTTTGATTTTCTAAAGTAAAATTAATTTTCGTCATTATTTAAACCTCACAAAATGTAAGTAGTTTCTTTTGTTGAGCGCCTGACTTCTGTTAGGTGCTTTTTATGCGTTGTAAGCATTCAATTCCATGATTTTCATTTTAGTGTTAGTACTTGGCTCCCAAGTCATCCAGTAAGCGAGTGCTGCTTCTGCGAATTTCTTTGGCAGTAAGTCATAGCGACTGATATTGAAATGATCCTTGAAATCAATCTCAGCTTGTCTGAAGACTGATTGAGCAAATATCTTATCAGCATAAGCTGGACTGTCGATTCCACCAAGGCAAGCAACTACTCGAGCCTTGCGCTTCTTCAATAGCGACTGAGCATAGCTTGGATGAATTGGTTGTTCATTCTTGAGATAGTCGATATCTTCAATCATGCTAGCTTGTTGCTCACGCAATTTCTTCTGACCAGTGAATAGAGCGATGAAGGCATCTTCGTCTAAATCTTCACGGATGAAACCGCCTTTTCTGCGGATAGCTGGAAGGACTTCTGATGTAACCCAGCGTTTAAATTCTTTTGCCTGTGGCAATTTACTGGATAAGATAAGGGAATAGAGACCGGATTCGTTGATAATGATAGTATTTTGTGTCCGCCCTAGATTGTCGGTGAGTCCGTATTTCACGGAGTCATCTTCATCAACGTGTCGAGAAATTGCATCCAGAGGTTTAGCATATCCTAAAATATCTGCGACATCCTTCCCGACAAACCAAGGCTCATCATCAATTGTCATAGTACGGACTTCTTGCCCGTGAAAATTAAAAATTTCGTTCATAGTATTCCTTTCTAAATTTGGTATAATGAGCTTATCATCACATAAAAGGAGATAAGCTATATGCCCTTTATTACTAACGAAAATGTCCAAATCTGGACATTATATGCTACTGTCGTCATATCTGTCATCGGTTTCTTTTTTAATACCTTGTCTCTCTGGCAAACCAAAAGAGCGACTGAAGACATGGCTAAACCTTATATCAACGTTTATGTTGATGTCTATGCCGTAAAATCCCAACAGCGAGTATATGTTTTTAAGAATTTTGGCCAGACACCAGCTTATATCCAAAATATCGAGATTGACGGTGAATTGGACGAGCTTAATAGCAAATATCGCTTTCAATCGCTGGTTGGAAATATGATTGCACCAGGCCAAAAGTTAACATCATATATACATTCAGATTACAAAGGTAGCATTGTATTAAAAATTACCTATAAAGATAACAAGAAGCGCAGCTATACTGATCAATTCACATTGGACGCTGGTTTAGCAGCTGATATGCTTTATACTATCAACGAATCAAACAAATCCGATGAAGTCCCAACTGCGATTCGTCAGTCAACAATGGCGTTACTGCGTGACTTGCGCTAGCTAATAACATAGGCATTATTGATACTTATTTCGATTTGAATATTTTCCTTGTCAACTGTGTTGGCAAGGATTTTATTTTTCATATCAATAGCATCATCAACGTTTTTAGCACAAATTTGATATGTTACTTTTGCTTCGTTCATGCCTCTCTACTCCTCAAATTTTTCCCAGGACTCGTTGATTCGCAACTTCTTGTTAATACGAAGCTTCAAGTCATCACTCCCTTTTCCATCTTTTAGCAGCTGTGTGATAGCTGATGGACTAACACCTACAACAATGGCCAAGTCTGTCTGTGACCATCCACGTTTTTCAATTCGCTCTTTTACAAGCTCGATCCACTTGCGATGTTGTTGGCTCATGTTTTTCCTCCTTTATTTTTTAATAGAGTTAAAGAGTTAGTAAATTTTTTTATAAAATGATTGACAACTTTTATACCTTAGTGTAAAATGAAAGCATAATTAAAAACATTGATAAAACGTTGTATCTATCAATTTTCTTGCTCGCCAAAGCTATTTATTTTTAGATAAGTTTTAACTCTGTTTTTTACTAACTCATTAACTTACAAAAACTATTTTACACTTTAGTATTATTTTTGTCAATAGAAAATAACACTTTTTTATAAAATATTTTTTGTCATGTCTTAGAAAAGGTGATATGACAATGTTTTCTACACTTGAAAAAATTAAGGAACTTGCTCTAAAACGAGGAATAAGCCTTCAAAAAGTTGCAGAAGATTTAGGTTATAGTATAAATTACCTCTATACTTTGAAAGAAAAAACTCCTAAATCTGACCGCCTGCAAGAAATCGCCGACTACTTCAATGTGTCCACCGACTACCTATTGGGACGCACAGATAATCCAAATATAGCGACAAACGGTGATGCTTCTGCACCGCTTGACCTTCGAGACATTGCTGCGCAATCTATGTTATTCGATGGTAAACCACTTACTGAAGAAGATATTGATTTTATTACAGCGGTCTTGGAGGCACACTTAAAAAATAAATAGAGGTGCATTTATGACTGTAAAAGAGCTTTGTGCCCTTGAGGGTGTAAGCTTATGCTACTTTGATGGGAGCGAATGGCATAGCCCAGGCTTCTTTAATCCAGCATTGAAGGTTCTCGCAATTGATATTAATCTATCAGAGCAAGATCAAAAGCAAGTTGCCCTGCATGAATTGGGCCATAAAGAACATACTCCAGTCCAGTATGAGGTTAACAGGGAGTTGTGTGAACTTCAAGCTGATCGTAGCATGATTCATCATCTATTAGAAGAAGAATTAAAAACTATGGATGATGTGTCAGAATTTAATTACATCCATTTTATGGAACGGTATAATTTAAAAACCATCGCTAATGAAACGATGGTGATTGATGAATATAGGTCTTTAATTGATTAAAAAAGGAGAAATTATTATGGGATTTTTTGACAATGTTAAACAAGAAAGTTCTTTTTCTGGAGCTTCAGGAGTAGCTGGATTGAACTATGTTGTGCTTCAAGTGACACTAAAAGAAAAGTTATTTGGTACTGGATCTGGCAACCTCACTGAACTTGAAAATGTAATTAACAAACAAGTTGCCAAAGGATACCGACTCCATACCATTAGCACAGCTAACGGGGGAAGCAAGGGCCTAGGTGGAGGAGATCGCATCCAGGCTACAATGGTGTTTGAGAAAATTATTTAGTTAGATCTTTTTATTATCACCTTCACAAAAGATATTGGAGATAATATGAAAGAAATAATTTATTTACATACGAAGTTAATTAATTCTTTATTAGCTCAATTAGATCTATGATCCAGGAAGAGTTTAAGAATATTGTAGGAGCGTGAAGATGGCAAAGTATACAATCAATATCCCTGCAGAAATAAAGCCAGAATACCAAAGCATCTTTTTGCTAAATTTGGAATTTATTAAAGCTATCCGCAAAGCGACTCAGTTTGATGAAATTCTTTTTGATTTTTCTCGAACAAGTTGGATAGATGCAGAAATGACCGTCCTGTTATCAATGATGTTTGAGATGGCATTACAAATCACTGATAATGTTGGTGCAAAAATTGAAACTATGCCAGTTAAAGTAAGAGAAATATTACAAAAAAACAATTTCTTCCCATATTATGGTCTGGGTGAAAAGTTAATTGATACATTTAATACAACAATCACATTTTTTGCAGATACCCCTTCAAATGATGCACTTATTCACGAATATATAAAAGAAGAGGTATTTTCTGCTATCGGAAATAAAATATCGGACGACTTTTTAAAAGAAGTATCGTACTGCATCTTTGAAATTGTTCACAACGTCCGAGATCATTCTGGAGCAGATAGGTTTTATATCTGTGGTCAGCACTATCCAAAGCAAGGCATATTGCGTCTGGCAATTTCTGACTTGGGAGTAGGTCTTCCTGCAAAAGTAAAGCAAAGAAATCCACACATGATTTCTGACATTAATGCTGTTGAATGGGCTTTTGTTGACGGTAATACTACCAAACGAAAAAAAGAAGGTGGAGTTGGATTATATAGTATTAAAGATATACTCCATCAACGTGGTCAATTAAGGTTGATTTCAAATCAAGCCTTCTACTCTATAAGTCCAAGCGGAATAACTAATCACCAATTAATGCCTGAACGTTTTAGAGGAACTCTACTTTGGATAGAATTTGATATTAATAAGTGTTTAAAATCTAGAAAAAATGTTAGAATTGAAAGTAATGATACCTTTAATTTTTAAAAGGAGATAAAAATATGGCAACATTATTTATAAAAGATGTAATAGGTGATTCGCTCGCAGTAACGTCAGTTAAAGGAGATAAAGTTTTTGATATATTAAAATCTAATATCGAAAACAACGAAAAAACTACATTAGATTTTGAAGGAATTACTGATTTAATTTCTGCTTTTTCTAACCATGCTATCGGCCAACTCTATGATGTTGCTGATGCCGAAACATTAAAAGAATTAATAAAAGTAAACCCAGATACACTACATCCTGCCGATCGTCGTACTATCGAACGTTCTATAAAAAACAGTAAAAACAAAAGAAAACAAGATAAAGAGTTTAGAGAAATTCTTGCGGCTGAAATGGATGAGGAGCTTGGGGTATGACAACAACAGCCTACGACTTAAATCGTTTTAAATTTAAACCAGATGAAAAGTTACTCATTGATGTCAATGTCCTTGTCTACCTACAGAGCGGCAATTCTAAAAGATATGATCAAATGTGGGAACTAGCTAGGAAGCAAGGAAACGAATTATTCTTTACTACATTATCAATTTCAGAATTTGTAAATACTTTCGTGAGAGCTGGGTACAAACAGTACTTAAGAGAACATAACTTGCAAGTAGAAGCTTTTGATTTTAAGCATAAATATCAAAAAAACACAGCATTTCTTAGATATTTACGATGAAGTTATTGATACAGTTGAAACCGAAATCATTCCCAAAATGACTATTTTAGAATTTGATAGTCAAGACTTCCAAGATATTTCAAAACTAACAGAACATATGCTAGATTTAAACGATGCGCTTTATCTCAAAAAAGCCATGTCAGAAGGTTTTTCTATCGTTACACACGATGCAGATTTTTTTAACATACCTATCGAACAAAATATAAAAATCTACACTTATAATCAAAAAAGAAAATAAAAAAAATCCCTACACTCAAATTTTGGTCGAGGAGAGTGTAAGGATCAGCATTATAAGAAACAACCATTCAAAAGGTCGTTTTCTTATACCCATTTTAACAAGAAATGAGGTAAAACGCAATGGAAATTAAGTCATATAAAAAGAAAAATGGCGATACTGCCTATAAATTCAGGATCTATGTCGGCAAAGAAAATGGAAAAGACAAGTATGTAAAGCGTCAGGGCTTCCAGACGAAAGCCAAGGCAAGAGCAGCACTTCTTCAACTTCAAACTGACCGTGAAAATAGCGAAGAAATCACTGTCAAGGAAATCACTGTCGAGGAAGTCGCTGAAAAATGGCTCAAGGAATATGCTGACACAGTACAGGATAGCACCTACATCAAGACCGAACGGAATATAAAAAATCATATATATCCGACTTTAGGAGATCAAAAAATATCTTCTCTCACTCCTCTTCAGCTTCAAGAACAAGTCAATTCCTGGTCTAAGAAGTTAGTCTATGGCCGTAAGATGAAAGGCCTGATGAATAACATATGTAAATACGCTATCAGACACGGATACATCTCAACCAATCCGGTTGAGAGTGTAACGACGCTTGTCAAGAAGCGAGTTGATACAGATAGCGATTTTTACGACAAAGAGGAGCTGAAATCATTCCTTGAGTTAGTAGATCAGACCGATGAATTGAGAAAGAAAGTCCTCTTCCGCCTTCTAGCCTTCACAGGGGCTCGAAGAGGGGAGGTTTTAGCTCTCAAATGGGAAGACTGGACCAATAACACTCTGAGTATAAATAAAGCCATTACAAGAGGATTTGGGGGCGAATTCATCGGGGCTACAAAAAATAAAAGTAGTAATCGATTGATTAGCCTGGACAAAAAAACAAGCGAGATTCTTGCAGAGTTTAAAGCGATGAATCCTACTACTACTTATATCTTTGAAAATGAATTCGGAAAACCAATACCAGGAACACTACCACGGAAATGGCTACAACAAATTGTCAAAGATTCGGATATGCGTCCAATTAGGATCCACGGCTTCCGACACACACATGCCAGCCTATGCTTCGAAGCTGGAATGACACTCAAGCAGGTACAGTATAGACTTGGACACTCAGATTTAAAAACAACCATGAACATCTATACGCACATCACCAGAGAGGCTAAGGATGACATTGGTGAGAAATTCGCAAACTATATTGATTTTTAAACAAATAATATAAAGACAGACCCTTTGGATAAAAAAGGGTCTGTTTTTGGGTCTGCCAGTTTCAAAAAGGTTCAAAAAGGAATAGAAAGTATAAAACAAAAAACGTTGTTTTTACAACGTTTTAGAAAGTTTTAGAAAACTTTAGAAAGTATATATGGAGCCGGTGGGAATCGAACCCACGTCCAAACACCTGCCAACATATTTGTCTACAACCATAGGTTATGTATTGGTTTAACAGTCCCTCGACACATAACTCAAGCCAAGAAACTGCGAGTCCATTAATCTCTTATCAAACTGCTAGACAAAGTTTGATCGTATCTCGCTAAAATTAAGACCTGTCATCAGACACGAGCAATCCGAATCGGGTCACGCCTGCTGGTTTTTAGGCAGCTAGAGCGTAAGAAGTGTTATTTTTTGCAGTTATATTTAACTGAGCGTTTACGTCGCCACACGAGTCGCAAAATATGCCTCATAATGCCTGTCGAATCCGTAACGACCCCAAAATGATATACTCAAGTTTATCATTTTTTGGGTAAAATGGCAAAAGAAAAAGAGGAATTCCTCCCTCTTTCATTCTTATTGCAAGTTCAATTTGAATTTTGTTACATAATGAACTGTAAAGTACATCGCTACAATTTTCACTAGTTCATAGATATAAGCCGGAATAAAGTTAACAGCCAATACATCACTAAGGGTATCATAATAGCCACTTGACAGATATGAAAGGCTGGTTAACTCCACAGTAGGAAACATTCTTCCAATGATGCTAAGAACAACCCAAAGAATAAAACCAAAGACAAAGGCCATTACGACACGATGATTAATAAAAAGTTGGCCCAGTGAAATCGCACAATAGAGCATCAAAATCCCTGAAATGGTTGCTAACAATTGGAAAAACAAGGTTTGCCAAAACAGAGGGCCACCAATACGTTCAAGAAGTAGACCAAGCACCTCAAAGATATTCTGTTGTTGAGAAAGTCCAATTACACCTAGGAAAATAACCAAAGAAAGGACCAAGCTAATAAAACAGAAGATACTCCAAATCAAAGCAGAGGTAGCTTTTGCAAGTAAAACGGTATGAGAGCTAGTTGGCAAAGTCCAGGTCAAATAACCTTCTCGACCAAAAATATTATTGTAAAAACGACGAATAATAATGATATAATTGGTCAAGGTCAACCCAATGTAACCCGCAAAAATAACCAGAACAACAATTCCCACAATCGTATAGGTTGTATCTGCTGTATAACTTGCTGCGCCAGTAATAACACTAGAAGCTAACAAACCAGCAAAAATAGCGAGAATAGCAAGCACACCCGAAATAATGAGATACCACTTATAGGTTGCTTTTAATTCATATTTCATTAATTTCCCAAACATAAGAGCCTCCTAATACATTCTAAATTGTTCACGGAAGATCTCATCAATCGATTTACCGTATTGGTTACGAAGAACAGTTGTGTTTTCATGCAACAGAATACGACCTTGATTGATAAAGAGTGCTTCATCCAAGACTTGCTCAACGTCCGCAATCAAGTGGGTTGAAATCAATACTGATGAGTTTGGACGACGATTTTGAATGATGGTTCTAAGAATGTAGTCACGCGCAGCAGGGTCCACTCCACCAATTGGTTCATCGAGAATGTACAAATCCGCTTCACGGCTCATGACCAAAATTAATTGAACTTTTTCTTTATTCCCTTTAGAGAGTTGTTTCAACTTTTGCTCTGGGTGCAATTGTAAGTCGTTCAACAATTGATAGGCACGTTGCACATTGAAATCTTTATAGAAGTCTTGGAAGAAACGGAGAGTCTCTGAAATCTTCATATTCTCATCCAAATAAGTTGTATCTGGTAAATAAGAAACGACTTGTTTGGTTCTTGCAGACGGCACTTGGCCATGGATGTAGACATTACCAGAAGTTGGTTGCAAAAGCCCATTCACTAATTTAATAATGGTTGTTTTCCCACTTCCATTTGGTCCTAACAAACCAATGATACGACCCGGTTGAATATTGACACTCACATCATATAAGGCAATGTGCTTACCATACACTTTTTGAACATGGTCTAAGTAGACCAAAGGGTACTGATTCATAATCTTCTCCTTAATTTAATAATGATTCTATTATAACCTTACTAAGAAGTGATTGCAAGATATAATCGTAAAAGAAGATATAATATTCATACTATTTGACATCCAAACCATCTTCGCAAAAAAAGAGGAACATCCATTCCTCCTTTAAAACAATTTTATTTAATTCCTAATGCAATCCGTGCATAGCGGCTCATTTTTTCAACCGTCCAAGCTGGATACCAGACCAATTTTACATCGACCTTGGTCACTTCTTCCATTCCTGTTAAAGCATCATAAATCTGATCCGTCAGCAAGTCTGCCAATGGACAGCCCATGGTAGTGAGGGTCATATCGATTTCTGTTTCACCAGTTTCACCATCAAACCGAATTTCGTAGACCAAACCAAGGTTGACAATATCTATACCTAATTCAGGATCGATGACTTGCTCTAGATTTTCAAGAATACGGTTTTTAATTTGTTCGATTTCTTCTGTCGTATAACTCATTCTTTACTCCTTCTTCACTCAGTTCAACCCCAGGAAGAATTTTTTTGTTTACAGCAAGCCCTAGATTCAAAGGGCTCTAGAAAAGGGCACCCGGACCTCGGTTGCTTTTCCATTTCTAGGCAACCGTTAAAAATGTCCACTGGACTTGCCTCGCTTTTGAATTTCTTAGCTCGGGTTAAAAAGGTCCCCCAGACCTGGCCACTCTCTTGTTTTTTGGTGGCCGTTAAAAAGGTCCCCTGGATCTTCCTCGCTTTTGAATTTCTTAGCTCGGGTTAAAAAGGGCACCCGGACCTGGCCACTCTCTTGTTTTTTGGTGGCCGTTAAAAAGGTCCACTGGACCTGGCCACTCTTTTATTTTTGGGTGGCCGTTAAAAATGTCCACTGGACATTTTTAATCCTCTATAAAGTCACGTAATGGTTTGCTTCTGCTTGGGTGGCGGAGTTTGCGGAGGGCTTTGGCTTCGATCTGACGAATCCGTTCACGGGTCACGTTGAAGACTTTCCCCACATCTTCCAAGGTCCGCATTTTTCCATCATCCAAACCGAAACGAAGACGCAAGACGTTCTCTTCACGGTCTGTCAGAGTATCGAGGACTTCATCCAATTGTTCGCGGAGAACCACACGAGTGGTGTAGTCTACTGGATTTTCAATCACTTCGTCTTCGATAAAATCTCCCAAATGGCTATCGTCTTCTTCCCCGATTGGCGTTTCTAAAGAAACAGGCTCTTGGGCAATCTTCAATATTTCACGCACCTTATCAGGTGTCATATCCATGCGCTCAGCGATTTGTTCTGGTGTCGGATCTTGTCCCAATTCTTGCAAGAGATTGCGTTGCTCACGAACCAACTTGTTAATAGTTTCTACCATATGAACAGGGATCCGAATGGTACGAGCTTGGTCTGCAATGGCACGCGTGATAGCCTGACGAATCCACCAAGTCGCATAAGTAGAGAACTTGAACCCTTTGGTATAGTCAAACTTATCAACGGCCTTCATCAATCCCATATTTCCTTCTTGGATCAAGTCCAAGAATTGCATCCCACGTCCAACATAGCGCTTCGCAATGGAAACAACCAAACGAAGGTTGGCTTCTGCCAAACGTTGCTTGGCTTCCAAGTCTCCTTGTTCCACCAAGATGGCCAATTCTTGCTCTTCTTCATTGGTCAAAAGAGGAACGACCCCAATTTCTTTCAAGTACATCCGTACTGGGTCATTGACCTTGGCAGAGTTGCTTCCAAGCAATTCTTCATCCGTCAACTCTGGTTCTTCCTCTTCGTTGTTTAAGACACGCGCGCTTGGATTTCCTTCCTTATCTGTGATGGAAATTCCAGCATCTTGAATCCGTTGCAACAAATCATCAATTCCATCGGCATCCAAGGTAAAAGGAATGACCAATTGATCATTGATTTCATCATCTGTTGCAGTACCACTTTTCTTATGACTACGAATAAACTCTGCAATTTGGACATCTAAAGTTGTGATATCTTTTTGTTCTTTCGCCATTCCTACTCCATTCTTCTTTTTTGAGCGATTAAGCGCTCGAGTTCCAATAAAGCCTGATCCGCATCTCCACTGTGAGAGGCTTCTCGGACTTTCTTTCCTATTTGTTGACTTTCTTTACGGAGAAGCTCCCGATTTCTCGTTTCTTCCACTTCTTCCAACTCATTCTCCGCTATTTCATCCGGTAAATTTTCTTCCATCATCAGATACCAGGCCCGTTGCACTTCCTCTGTCTGCTCTGACAAATCCTGCGATGTCACTTCTCCATTTTGACAAAGAAGTTGGTACAAGGTTTGCAAGGCAGGGGTATCAAATGAAAAATCTGTCCGAAGACGATATTCATTCAAAACATAAGGAAAAGCGTTCATCCGATGAAGGAGATGATTCTCAGCCCGAACCAGGCGAGGCAGTTGCTTTTGGATAACAGTTGGACTAGCAACTGGAGCCTGTGTCTGAATTTGACCTTGCTCCTGACGTTGGCTACGCATCTGAAGGCGACTAGCATTAACCGTCTGTTCTACCTGCATATAATCAAAGTCGACCAAGAGATCGGCTAATTTATAAATATAGGTATTCTGTGCCGTTACAGATGGCGTCTGAGCAATTAAGGGAGCCATTTTTTCGACAAATTCAATCTGCGCCTGCAAATTTTCAATATTATCTGGCTTCCAATAATCCATGAGAAACTCTACGCGACTGAGACGTGTTTTTTCCAATAAATCCGCCAAAGCCTGAGGAGAATTCTTATTGAGATACTCGTCTGGGTCCATCTGATCAGGAATTTGAACAACCTCTACCTCCTGTTTTTCCAGGACCTCCAAAGCTTTTGCTGTCGCCAGCCTTCCCGCCTTATCCCCATCATAGGCCAAGATAACCTTTTTGGTAAATTTGCTCAGATGAGCCACATGTTCCTGCGTGAGGGCTGTCCCCATAGAAGCAACGGCATTCTCAATCCCAGCTCGGTAGGCTGCGATGACATCCATGAATCCTTCCATCAGATAAAGCTCATGGTTCTTCTTAGCGACCTGCTTGGCCTTGTCCAAATGGTAGAGCTCATAACTCTTGTTAAAAAGGAGCGTACCGCGGCTGTTCTTGTATTTCCCCTGAGGCTTTGCTCCCTCAGCTGATTCACGCCAGAGTCGACCAGAAAAAGCAATGACTCGGCCAGTATCATCCGACAAGGGAAACATGATGCGATCTTGAAACGCATCATACATGATCCCCCTATCACTAATATGAAATAAACCTGAGTCGGCCAGAATATTTTCTGAAAACTTCCCTGAAACACTCTGAAGCAGATAATTTCCTTCTGCTGGTGCAAGCCCTATTTGAAAATGCCGAAGAACCTCATCATCAAGCCCTCGATCATACAAGTATTGCCGAGCCTCTTCACCCATCTTTGTCGTCATCAGGATGGCATGATAGAACTTGGCAGCCTCTTGATGGATTTCATAGAAGGGCTGTTTCTCATCTGCTTGTTGGGGCCTAGACTGACTTGGAGGAAGAGTCTGGACACGAATGCCCACCTGATCTCCGACAATTTGAACAGCTTCCATGAAGGAGACACCACGATAGTCTTCGATAAACTTAAAAACATCGCCTGAGCGACCACAACCAAAACAATGATAGAATTGTTTATCCTCGACCACATTGAAAGAAGGCGTCTTTTCACCATGAAAAGGGCAGAGACCTAAAAAGTTTCGTCCTGCCTTTGTCAATTGAACGACTTCTCCGATTACATCTACAATATTCACACTGTTTTTTATTTCTGAAATCAGTTGTTTGTCAACCATAAACAGTGCCTCCATTTTACCATAGAATATCATTAACTATTTTAAACTAATTTTTGTCAATTGTAAATCATCCGTATTGATTTTCACCCGATTTTTCCACATTTTTCCTGAGTTTTGAAAGCCTCCATTTTTCTTAAATCAACTTTTTAAAAAAATTTGAGCATATTTATTGAATACGAAAAAAATTTTAGTTATACTATGCCCTGTAAAATTTATTATGAAAGGACATATTTAGGATATGTTAAAAGATTTGAAAGCTTTTCTCCTTCGTGGGAATATTGTTGACCTTGCTGTCGCAGTCGTTATCGGAGCTGCATTTGGAGCTATCGTAACATCATTTGTTAACGATATCATCACTCCACTTATTTTGAACCCAGCTATGAAAGCTGCTGGTGTTGAAAAGATTGCACAATTGTCATGGAACGGTGTTGCTTACGGTAGCTTCTTGAGCGCTGTTATCAACTTCCTTGTTGTTGGTACTGTTCTTTTCTTCGTAGTAAAAGCTGCTGAGAAAGCTCAAAACCTTGGTAAAAAAGAGGAAGCTGCTGAAGAAGAAGCTGCTCCTACTCAAGAAGAGTTGCTTGCTGAAATCCGCGACTTGCTTGCAAACAAATAATCAGATAAAAAGATCCGATCTTCTAGCTAGAAGGTCGGGTTTTTTATCTTCAATTTTTCTAGAGAAACAAAAAACAGACCGAAGTCTGTTCTTGTATTCAATTAGAATTTTTTACGTTTACGAGCTGCTTCTGATTTACGTTTACGTTTTACAGAAGGTTTTTCATAGAATTCACGTTTGCGTGTTTCTTGAAGAGTACCAGCTTTAGTAACCGCGCGTTTGAAACGACGAAGAGCATCGTCAAGAGATTCATTCTTACGTACTACTGTTTTTGACATGTTTTTCACTCCCTTCAAGTTCAAGATCTATTCTATTCTACACGGAATTCTGTAGATTGTCAAGAAAAAGTTAAAGGAATTCATCTCTCACCATCATCTTAGCTTCAAAACTGTGCTAGAATTTCAGATTTTGGAAAATCCTTTCATTCATAACGATCATAAAGCTTTGACACTACTTGTTCGAATGCTTCCAATTCCTCCCAATAATTCGTTGGGAGATTGCGAATTCTACTTAGATCATTTGGATCAAAATGATAGACCATATGGCGCAAAATTTGACATTCAATCCAACGTAAGTCTTTCAGTTGCTCAAGACTAACAGAATCCATCCTTTCTAGATACTGACAAAGAGCAACAAGTGCGTCTGAATGAAACTCTTTCTCCTCATGCAAATAATATAGAAAACTAAAATAACCAGCTCTTCTATTATCTTTTATTATATTCCTTTCTTTCATCCCTACTCCTAATAATAAGCATTTACTGACTTAATTCGTCTCTTTTACAATCTTATAAAGAATCCATCGCCCACTCTTCTGACTTGTTAAAAGATTCAGTCCTTTTGACGACAAGAACTTACTAAACTCATCCTCCACTTTGAATTGTGGCAAGAAATAAACTAATTTTTGCCATTCACAAGCTAGCAAAAGCAGTCCATCTGATGTAAGAACTCTTCTTAACTCCGTAAATGAAGTCTCTATATCCTCCCAATGAAAATGCGTTTGAAAGCCTGTTATTAAATCAAACGTTTCATCAGGATAACCTGTCTTTCTAACATCTTTTCGTTCAAACTTAAGGTTTAAACTTTCCGAATCCTTCGCTTCTGAGATAGCAGTTGCTGAACTATCGATTCCTATAACTGTACTTCTTGGATAGATTTCTTTCAAAAAGATACTTGAACGACCGTTTCCTACTCCTACATCTAGTATTCTATGGACATCATTTTTATCCAGTTGTCTGGTTGCCCACACATACATAGGAAAATAAGTATAATTCCAAATTTTCATCATTCCTTTCCCGAGTATTCCTGTAGGATTCTTTGACTGCTGAATTAGATGATGCATTAAGAAATATAAAAATAATAAGCAGATGGTAATAATTATAATTAACAAGCTACTAACTCCTTTATTAAAATAACACAATTAAAGCCCCATAAAAAAACAGACTTAATTATTGTTTCTACACGAAACTTTCTTAAAAAAACACTTTCCGTAATGTCTACGAAAAGTGTTCTGGTCTTACTTATAAAGGAAGGTAAAGAGGGCAATAGCAACGATTGCAGCCAAGATTGGTGCTACAACTGGTACCCAAGCGTACCACCATTTTGAATCTCCCTTGTGTTCACCTAAAACAGATTTTGGAAGGAAAGCGTGAACCAAACGTGGACCAAGGTCACGTGCAGGGTTCAAACCAGGTCCTGTAGGACCACCAAGTGATGTCACCAAAGCCATAACGAGGAATCCAAGTGCCAAGTGAGCCACTCCTAAACCAGGAGCATGTGCTTGTGACAAAGCCAATTTTGCGGCTGTTGAAGAAGCATCAAAAATCCCTCCCTGCTCAGTCGCTGCTCTTTGAGCTAGAGAAGCAACCTCTGCACCAAAGAAGTGTTTTGTCAAGGCAAGTGCACCGAAGAAAAGGACGAATGATCCAGCAAACTCATTGACGAAACCATTGATGGTTGCTGCTTTACGTGATTCTGGAGTTCCTTTATCCAAGCTAGAAATCGTTGAGAATGTTCCCAAGATATTGTTTGGATTTTCAGTTTGAAGGTAGTAAGGACGGTGAGTCGCAACGACAACCAATTGCCCAAACATAGCCCCAAGAAGTTGAGCAACGATGTAGTATAAAACATTTTCCCAAGGGAAGAGTCCGCTAACTGCAAGACCAATCGTAAAGGCAGGGTTGATATGGTTACCAGAAACGTTACCAAACATCAAGGCTGGCATCATAACACCTATTCCGTAGCCAATCGCAATCACGAGCCATCCACTTTGATGCCCCTTGGTACCCTTCAACTCAACGTTTGCAACGGCACCATTTCCTAAAATAATCAATAATGCTGTTGCAATAAATTCGGTCGCAACTTTAACCCAAAAATCAAATTGCATTTTTGAATAATCTCCTTATAAAAAAAATAATAATAATTTATTCTAACAGATTATCGAACACTTGTAAATAAACCGAACATTATTTTTAAAAAATATATCTCAATCCCCTGATTCATTCTTTTTAATCCTTGTACCCTCCTCCACTTTCTATTTATCTCCGAATTATGATACAATAGGACTAGTTACACATCACAAAGGAGATCTCATGTCTGAAATCTATGACATTACCATTATCGGTGGAGGCCCTGTAGGACTCTTTGCTGCCTTCTATGGCCATATGCGTCAAGTAAAAGTAAAATTGATTGATTCCCTTCCTCAACTAGGTGGTCAACCCGCTATTCTCTATCCTGAAAAACGAATCCTGGATGTCCCTGGTTTTACGAACCTGACTGGAGAAGAATTGTCCCAACGGTTGATCGATCAATTAGAAACATTCGAGACTGACATTTGTCTGAACGAAACCGTTTTGGACATTCGTAAAAACGAGAATCACTTCCTCATTGAAACCAATAAAGACCAGCATTTCAGTCGTGCTGTTATTATTGCGATGGGTGGTGGTGCCTTTAAACCTCGTCCTTTAGAAGTGGATGGGGCTGAAGAATTCGAGAACGTTCACTACCATGTTTCAAATATCCAACAATATGCCGGCAAACAAGTTGCTATTCTAGGAGGAGGAGATTCAGCAGTCGATTGGGCTCTAGCCTTTGAAAAAATCGCACCGACAACTCTGGTCCATCGTCGTGATAATTTCCGCGCTCTCGAACACAGTGTTGAAGAATTGAAGGCTTCGTCCGTCTCTATTCAAACTCCTTATGTTCCTAGCCGTTTAATCGGAGAAAATGGCCATGCTAGCCATCTGGAAATTAGCAAGGTTAAATCAGATGAAACCCAATTACTCCCCATCGATGAACTCTTTGTCAACTATGGCTTTAAATCATCCGTTGGGAAATTGAAAGAATGGGGCTTGGACCTCCAACGCCATAAGATCCTCGTGAACCGCAAACAAGAGACCAGCCGAGAAGGCATCTACGCTTGTGGCGACTGTTGCTTCTACGAAGGAAAGATCGATTTGATTGCTACTGGATTAGGCGAGGCTCCGACTGCGGTAAATAATGCGATAAACTACATTTATCCAGATAAGAAAGTTCAACCAGTCCATTCGACTAGTTTGTAAGAAAAAACCTTTGAATCATTGATTCAAAGGTTTTTTCTTATAGTTCATCTAGCTCGTCTGCTATCTTATTGATTTTCCGCAAGCGATGATTGACCCCACTTTTGGTTAAGGGAGTTTTCAGGGCATCCGCAATTTGCTGGATGGAATAGTCGGGATTATGGATTCGAACATAGGCAACTTCCTGAAGCTCGACCGGAAGACCACCTAATCCAATGGTATCCATGATTTTGACGATATTGTTAATGGTCTTCATACTAGCTGTGACCGTCCGCGCAATATTGGCCATTTCAGCATTATTGGCTCGATTGAGATCATTGCGCGCTTCTCGCATGACCTTGACAGACTCAAATTCTTCCAAAGCCAGCTTGGCTTCTACCAAGATAAGGAAATCAATAATATCCTCTGCCCGTTGCAAATAGGTAACGACTCCTTTTTTGCGTTCGATGGTCTTGGCATCTAACAAAAAGTGTTGCATGAGGTTGGCCAAGTCCTGGGCATGGTCAGAATAAACAGAGCTAATTTCTAATTGATAGCGACCAGACTCCGGATCCTTGATGGTCCCACTTGCTAAGAAAGCACCTCTCAGATAAGCTCGACTTGCTTCATCTTCTTCTAAAATTCTTGGGTCAATCCCTGTCTCAATACCAAAGAAAGAATCTGCTAAGTGCAGGTCTGCAAGAATCTCTTCGACTTTTTCATCAATAGAAACAGTATAGACGCGATTCTTTTTTAAATTGGTTTTTTGGTGGTGACGAATGTCCGATTTGACCTGATAAAATTCTACAATCAATTCGTAGATATGGCGGGCAATCTTAGCATTCTCCGTGGTCAGAGACAAACTTAAGCCCCCCATACTTAGACCCAAACTACCTGACATCTTAATTAGAGCAGATAACTCACTTTTCTCAAAGCGGTGAAGGGTCAAGAGCTCTTCTTTTACTTTAATGGTAAAACTCATTTAATCACCTGTACAATTTGCATCAGTTCATCCACAACAGCTTCTCCATCATGGAAGGCGCCGCCGTTTTCCAAGCGAAGGAAATTGCTTGAAATAACTCGGGGAACCTGCGATTTTAGACCTGCGAAATCATGTTCTACTTGAACCAGGTATTCATCAAAGCGATTCGTGTCCATATATTCTTGAGGGACTTTTTCAATGTTGACTAAAACAGTATCAATAAACGGCTTCTTCAAGTGTTTATGAAGGACGGAAACATGGTCACTATCGGTAAAGTGTTCTGTCTCCCCACGTTGGGTCATGATATTGCAGACATAAGCGACCTCTGCTTTTGTCTCAAGCAAGGCATGTCCAATTTCTTCAATCACTAGATTGGGAAGAATCGATGTAAAGAGAGAACCTGGTCCTAAAATCACCATATCACTTTCTAAAATCGCATCTACTACTTTTCGACTCGCTTTCGGCGTCTCATCATTATAGGTATTGGTGACATAAACATAATCAATCATGCCCTCATGATGGGCGATTTCACTCTCACCAGCCACCTCTGACCCATCCATAAAGACGGCATGAAGGGTCAATGGTGTATCACTAGAAGGATAGATTTTTCCTGTCGTATGGAAAAATTTAGTCAGCAATTGCATGGCATTATAAGTCGATCCCTGCATTTCAGAAATCCCTGCAATAATCAAATTCCCTAGAGGATGCCCAGCTAGTGGCCCATCTTCTTCTGCAAAACGGTATTGAAAAACTTTTTCATAAAAGCGAGGCATATCAGACATGGCTACTAGTACATTTCGCAAGTCACCTGGTGGTGTCAATTGATGAATATTTTTTCGAAGTTCCCCAGAACTACCCCCATCATCCGCCACTGTCACAATAGCCGTAATTTCAACATCCTTTTTCCGAAGGCTATCCAAGATGACGGAAATCCCCGTACCTCCTCCGATGACGGTCATTTTTGGTTTTCTCATGAACGATTCACCGTTTCCTTCCGTCGGTCTTTATCTCGATGACTCATATTCACCGTCCAATCTTTCGCTAAATCCCGTCCTAGACGAGCAGCAAAGGCTACTGAACGGTGTTGGCCACCTGTGCAACCAACTGCAATCGTCAAAACAGATTTTCCTTCTCGTTTGTATGCTGGCAAGATGGGAGCAATCAAATCGTAAAGATGACGATAAAACTCCTCTGCTTCTTGATGGTCCATAACATAGTTATAGACATCATCATCCAAGCCAGTTTGATTCCGTAGCTCTGATTTGTAATAAGGATTCGGTAGGAAACGAACATCAAAGACCAAGTCCGCATCTAAAGGCAAACCATACTTAAAGCCAAAGGACATGACTTCAATCCGAAACTCAGGCTGGCTATCTTGTCTAGAGAACTGTTCAGCAATAACTTTTCGAAGATTACGAGGAGTTAGTTCTGTCGTATCAATGACATTTTGACTCATGTTTTTAAGTGGAGCCAAAAGTTCCCGTTCCAACGTAATCCCATCCAAGACACGCCCATCAGCAGCCAGTGGATGGCTACGACGAGTCTCTTTGTAGCGAGCAACCAATTCACTATCGGTCGCATCCAAAAAGAGAATTTTAAAATCAATCCCTTCGTGGTTCTCTAATTCGTCCAAAATGGAGCGAATTTCTGCGAAGAAAGACCGGCTCCGCATATCCACTACGAGAGCCAACTTATTATTGTCCATCGACAGTTGAATCAGCTCAATAAATTTCGGCAAGAGAGCTGGTGGCATATTGTCGATGGTGAAATACCCCATATCTTCAAAGGATTGAATGGCTACAGTCTTTCCTGCACCACTCATTCCTGTCACAATGACCAGTTGAATTGTTTTTTCTGTATCTGTCATCCTAATCACCTTTTCCTTACAAAAAAGGAGGAGACCATCATCTTTCCAGTTGGTCAGTCGATGGCTCTCACTCCAGCATTCTTATTTCCCGAATGCATTCCTCTATTCAGACTATACTTCTGCAATGACTTCAATTTCAACTTTGACATCGCGTGGCAAGCGAGCCACTTCTACTGCAGAACGTGCTGGAAATTCACTTGAAAATGCTGTTTTGTATACCTCGTTAAAAGGGACAAAATCATTCATATCACTTAAGAAACAGGTTGTTTTAACCACGTGATCAAAGTTCGTTCCAGCTTCCTCAAGGATAGCAGCAATATTCTTCAACACTTGCTGGGTTTGTTCTTGGATAGTTTCTCCAACAATTTCACCTGTTTCTGGTGAAAGCGGAACTTGCCCACTTGCAAATAAAAGATTGCCCACAATTTTTCCTTGAACATAAGGTCCAATTGCTGCCGGTGCTTTGTCTGTGTGAATTGTTTTTGCCATTTTCTTCTCCTGATTCCTAATTTTCACTGGATGCTGCTAATTTTTCCCGTTCTAAGCGTAACTTACGTTTGGGATTCAGCTTATTAAAGAGTTCTTCCAATTTTTCTGCATTCCAAACGTCTGCAGCAGAGACAAAATTTCCGTCTTTATCACGAAAGGATATAGGTTTATCTCCCATCTTCTTCTCCTCTTTAGCTCTAACTAGTCAACAAATTCAAATTCAAATTTACCGATCCGAACGATATCTCCGTCTTTGGCACCACGCGCACGAAGGGCTTCATCGACACCCATTCCGCGCAATTGACGCGCAAACTTCATGACAGACTCGTCGCGATCAAAATTGGTCATATTGAAGAGCTTCTCTAGCTTATCACCGGACAAGATCCAAGAAGCATCATCATCACGATTAATCTTGAAGGCTGGTTGGTCCTCATCAAAGCCGTAGTAGACTTCTTCTTGCGCCATATCTTCTTCTGTATAGAGCAAGAATTCTGGTGTTTTGTCTAACAAGTCTGCTGTTGCTTCTAACAAGTTGTCCAAACCTTGATGCGCTAAACTAGAGATTGGGAAGATTTGTGGCAGTTCATCAAACTCGTCGTAGTTGGCCGCCAATTTTTTCTTGAACTCTTTCAAATTTTCCTGGCTCTCTGGCATATCCATCTTATTCGCCACGATAATCTGAGGACGTTCCATCAAGCGAAGATTATATGTTTCAAGCTCTTTGTTGATTTGAATGTAATCTTCATAAGGATCTCGTCCTTCACTGGCTGACATATCGATGATATGCAAGATAACACGGGTGCGCTCGATGTGACGAAGGAACTGGGTTCCTAACCCGACCCCTTGGCTAGCTCCTTCGATCAATCCAGGAAGGTCTGCGACTGCAAAGGATTCACCTGACGGCGTCCGAACCATCCCCAAGTTTGGAACGATAGTTGTAAAATGATAGGCTCCGATTTTTGGTTTGGCAGATGTAATCACACTGAGAAGAGTTGATTTTCCTACTGATGGGAAGCCAACCAAACCAACGTCTGCCAAGACTTTGAGTTCTAATTCGAGTTCGCGTTCCTGACCAGGTTCCCCATTTTCTGAAATCTCAGGTGCTGGATTTTTAGGAGTGGCAAAACGGATATTTCCGCGTCCTCCACGTCCACCATGGGCAACAATGTACTCTTGCCCATTTTCAACCAAGTCGGTAATGACCTTGCCTGTCTCAGCATCTCGGACAGTCGTTCCTTGGGGAACTCGTACATAGAGATCTTCTGCTCCCCGTCCGTGCATTCCTTTGGTCATTCCCTTTTCCCCATTTTGGGCTTTGAAATGCCGGTTATAGCGGAAGTCCATCAGCGTGCGCAAACCTTCGTCTACAACGAAGATGACATTGCCTCCTCGTCCACCATCACCACCCCAAGGGCCGCCATTGGGAACATACTTTTCACGGCGAAAGGCCACCATGCCATCGCCGCCATTTCCAGCCTTGACCTTAATCTTGGCTGTATCTAAAAACATACTCATAGTTTATCGTTTTCCTTTTATAACCAAGTGTTGCTTGGTAGTCCCTTAGTAGGATAGTGCACCCAAAGCTGCAGCAAAGATTGCTCCAACCGTTACAATCAACATAATTACAATGACCACCATGGTCAATTTTTCAAAGAAAGTTTTTTTGCGTTTTCCGTTGTCTCCAAAAGCCACGTTTTTTACCTCAATTACAATAAATTCATTAGCCCTATTTTACCACGAATAAGGGCATTTTTCAAACATCCACCTCTATACGAAAGAGGACTATTGGATGAAATATTTTTTTAAACATCCACACTTGTTCAAATCCCTTTTCATCTAACTAACAAAAAAGACTGGAAAATTCCAGCCTTTTAAAAACGATGATATTAAAGTTATTTCTTTAGGATAAGCCAAGATCAGGGTGTTTCCTGCTTGAATGGCTTGAACAAAAGTAATTGAAAAGAGAACTGTTGTCATGAGGGCTATGGGCCTCATCATTCAACGTATTTTTTCAGCCAACCTTTCAAACTCTATTTTAGAAAGTTTACTTATATTATTTAAACTTCAAGACCAATTTCATCTTTGACTACTGTAGCAATGGTATCCACATAGTAGTCTACTTCTTCATGGGTTGGTGCTTCTGCCATGACACGGAGAAGAGGTTCTGTACCACTTGGACGGACTAGGATACGCCCATTCCCAGCCATTTCAGCTTCCATCTTTTCAATAATCGCGCGAATAGCAGGTACTTCCATCGCCTTGTCTTTCATGCTATTTTCAACACGGATATTGACCAATTTTTGAGGATAGATGGTAACTTCTGATGCAAGGTCTGATAATGTACGACCAGTTTCTTGCATAATCTTGGTCAATTGAACGGCACTCATCTGACCATCTCCAGTGGTATTGTAGTCCATGACAATCACGTGACCAGACTGTTCACCACCTAGATTGTAACCAGACTTCCTCATCTCTTCGACCACATAGCGGTCTCCAACAGCAGTCACAACCTTGTTAATCCCCTTGGCATCCAAAGCCTTATGGAAACCTAGATTAGACATGACGGTCGTTACGATGGTGTTATCTTTTAAGAGGCCCTTATCAGAAAGATAAGTCCCAATGATGTACATGATTTTATCACCATCAACTAGTTCCCCATTTTCATCAACTGCAATCAAACGATCACTATCACCATCAAAAGCCAAACCAATAGCCGCACCAGATTCTCGGACAGCCTCTTGCAAAGCCTCAGGATGGGTTGAACCTACTTGGTCATTGATATTGAGACCATTTGGGCTTTCGCCAATAACTGTCAAACGTGCTCCTAGGTCAGCAAAGACTTGACGGGCACTTGTAGATGCGGAACCATTCGCAGCATCAAGAGCTACGTGCATTCCTTCCAGCTGGGTTCCAGTTGAAACTAAGTATTCTTGATACTTACGAAGTCCTTCTGGATAATCCATCACGGTTCCAAGACCTTCCGCACTTGGACGAGGGAGAGTATCAGACTCCGCATCCAATAAGGCTTCTATTTCTAATTCACGGTCATCATCCAGTTTATAGCCGTCATTCCCAAAAAATTTGATTCCATTGTCTAGAGCTGGATTATGACTGGCAGAAATCATGACCCCAGCACTTGCCCCTTCAGAACGAACCAAATAAGCTACACCTGGTGTCGCGATGACACCGAGTTTATAAACTTTAATCCCTACAGATAGGAGACCTGCTACGAGAGCACTTTCTAACATTTCACCAGAAATACGTGTATCTCGTCCTACGAAAACAAGTGGAGTTTCTTTTTCATGTTGACTGAGGACATAACCTCCGTATCGACCGAGCTTAAAGGCCAACTCTGGCGTCAATTCGACGTTTGCTTCTCCACGGACTCCGTCCGTTCCAAAATATTTACCCATTATGATATTCCTTTCGATGAATCTATATTAATTGCTATTATGTGATGAAGAACTGGTCGATGAAGAGCTGGAACTTGTTTGTTTCAACTCAACCTTCATGTAGAGTTCTGATGGAGAGATAATGACTGGTAAATCATTCCCTTCACTATCTACTGCCTTCATTGATACGGTTGCAGTGTAGGTATTGTTCAAGAGATCTCCTTCAGGGAAGATGGCTTCCACATGATCAATTTTAGCTAAAGTATCTTGGTCACTTGTCACAGATACTTCATCTTCAGAGAAAGTAACATGTGAGAGACTCCACCCTGGAGCAATCTGTTTATCAGGTATAGTGACGGAAACATCAAACTTTTTCGTCATCTTCTTACCAATTTTTGCAGTTACCCTCTGAGGCTCGATGGTTGCTGTTAAACCAGAAGGTAAGCCTTCAATATTTAATGTGATTTCATGCTGGCCTTCTTTCAGATCACTTAAATCAGCAACCACTTTAAATTTACGAGTACTAGCCTGCATCTCTGATGCTAAGGCAACACGGTTAGATCCTTTCAGAAAGACTGTCACTTCTGAACTAATCCCACTAACAAAATATTTACTTTCGTTGTACTTTACGTCAATCGGAATATTGGTAAGAGTATTGGTGTAAGTTTCAGAACTCACTTGACGGGCACTACTGTTATTCTGGAAATTAACAGAGGTTGCATTGATGAATAAGAGACTTGAGAAAAAGACGGAGGTCACGATATAGACAATTTTTCTTTTTGGAATCATTTGATACGTCCTCCAAAAATTCTTGATTTCAAATCTTTTTTCCCTTGATCTTCTGGAATAATGAAAGAACGCAACTCTTGTTCGAATTCTTCGATACTGAGGTCGTGTCTAAAGCTTCCATTTCTCGTTATAGAGATACCACCTGTTTCTTCCGAAATAACAAAGGTGAAGGCATCACTTACCTCGGATAAGCCGATGGCTGCCCGGTGCCGTGTACCGAACTCTTTTGAAATCCCAGTACTTTCTGTTAAGGGGAGATAGGCACAAGATACAGCAATTTTATCATTGGTGACAATCACTGCCCCATCGTGAAGCGGGGTGTTGGGGATAAAAATATTAATCAGAAGTTCACCCGAAACATCTGCATCAAGGGGAATACCAGTAGAAATATATTCTTGAAGGGTTCTACTTCCTTGAATCGCAACCAAGGCACCAATCTTCCGAGGGCTCATATAAGCAACCGCTTTTACATAAGATTGAACCAATTTTTCTTCAGTACTAATTTGATTGGTTGAGAAAAATTCAGTGGCTCGACCTAATCGTTCTAATCCCGTCCGAATTTCCGGAGAGAAAATCACTACCGCAGCAATGACCCCGTATGTGATGATTTGGTTAATCAACCAAGAAATGGTCGTCAAGCCAATCATATTGGCAACTAACTCAAATAAGAAAAAGGTCAAAACACCACGCACCAAAATCATAATTTTAGTGCCGACAATGGCTTTGATAAAATAATACAGTAACCAAGCCACTAGGGCAATGTCAATAAGGTTGACAACCACACTCCAGGGAGTGGGAAATAAACTAGCCCAATACTGGGGATTTGACAGTTGTTGGATGTTCACAATCTCATACCTACCACTTCTCTTCTAGGCTTTTCGCGCGACTAACCATTGTAGATACTTACTGGCAACAGCAGAGCTTCTAGAAAATGGATAGCGCGTTCAAACCACTCCACATCATTATATCATGTTTCAACAGATTTTTCTGTAACCTTCTGTTGCTTTTTGTGATAAAATATGAATTATGAAGATTAAGACTAGTATGGGGCTTATCGCCGGAAAAATGAGCAGTCACCTCTTGCGTATGCTTGGACGTGGCTCTACCCTTCCCGGAAAAATCGCCCTTCAAATTGATAAAGACATTTTACAACATCTGGGCCAGAACTACGAAATTGTGGTTATCACTGGTACGAATGGGAAAACACTAACAACAGCTCTCACTGTTGGGATTCTTCAGGAGGCTTTCGGACCTATCGTGACCAATCCTAGTGGTGCCAATATGATTTCAGGGATTACGACTACTTTCTTGAACGCAAAAGGTTCTTCTGGTCGTCCGATCGCTGTTCTTGAAATTGATGAAGCCAGTCTGTCTCGGATTTGTGACTACATCACACCGACCTTGTTTGTGATCACCAATATCTTCCGCGATCAAATGGACCGCTACGGAGAAATCTACACAACTTATCGGATGATTTTAGATGGGATTAAAAAAGCGCCTCAAGCAACTGTTTTGATGAATGGGGATAGTCCTCTTTTCCATACCCTTCCCCTACCAAATCCCGTTCAATATTTTGGCTTTGAGACGGAAAAAACTGCTCCACAGCTAGCTCATTACAATACAGAAGGTATCGTCTGCCCAGAATGTCATAGAATCTTGACCTACCACTTGAATACCTATGCCAATCTGGGAGATTACATTTGTGAAAGCTGTGGCTTCCACCGTCCTCCTTTAACAGTCGCTGTCGATGAATTGACCGAGCTGACCAATACTTCTTCTCACTTTAAGATCAACGGTACAAACTACCACATTAATATTGGGGGCCTATACAATATTTACAACGCCCTTGCTGCAGTTGCGGTGGCCCATTATTTTGATGTAAGCCCAGACGTCATTAAGCGTGGTTTCGATAAGAGTAAGGCTGTCTTTGGTCGTCAGGAAACCTTTAAGATTGGGGATAAAGAATGTACCCTAATCCTGATCAAAAACCCGGTTGGAGCTACTCAGGCTATTGAAATGATCAAACTAGCGCCGTATCCCTTCAGTTTGTCCGTTCTTCTCAACGCCAACTATGCAGATGGGATTGATACCAGCTGGATCTGGGATGCCGACTTTGAGCAAATCACCCAGATGGACATTCCAGAAATCAACGCCGGTGGGGTACGCCACTCAGAAATTGCTCGACGACTTCGGGTTACAGGCTATCCGTCTGACCAGATTACTGAAAATGCAAAATTAGAGGATGTCTTTACCCAGATTAAAGGACAGGCTACTCCTCACGCCTATATTTTAGCCACCTATACGGCCATGCTAGAATTCCGTGAATTGCTAGCTCAAGAACACCTGATTGAAAAGGAGATGAATTAATGACGTATACTTCACTACAATCCCCTGATCAGGAAAACTACCAATATGAATTGAGAATTGCCCATCTTTATGGGAATCTGATGAATACTTATGGGGACAATGGAAATATCCTCATGCTCAAGTACGTTGCGGAGAAACTTGGTGCTCATGTCACTGTGGATATCGTTTCTCTCAAAGACCGCTTTGATCCAGAAGTCTACGATATTGCCTTTTTCGGTGGAGGCCAAGACTACGAACAGACCATTGTATCAGAAGATCTACCAGATAAAAAAGAAGACATCGAACGCTTCATTCATAACGATGGGGTGGTCCTTGCTATCTGTGGTGGATTTCAGCTTCTAGGCCAGTACTATATTGAAGCTTCTGGTAAACGCATTGAGGGACTTGGTATTATGGGGCACTATACCCTCAACCAAGTCAACAATCGCTATATTGGAGACATCAAGATCCATAATGAAGAGTTCAATGAAACCTACTATGGTTTTGAGAACCACCAAGGTCGGACCTTCTTGGCAGAGGATGAAGAACCGCTGGGCAAGGTCGTCTACGGAAATGGGAACAATAAAGAAGATGGTTGCGAAGGCGTTCATTACAAAAACGTCTTTGGTAGCTACTTCCACGGCCCTATCTTGTCTCGCAACGCCAATTTGGCCTATCGCTTGGTGACAACAGCTCTAAAGAAAAAATATGGACAAGACATCGTCTTAGCGACTTACAATGATATCTTAAGCCTTGAAAAAGCAGAAGAATACGCTGATGTGAAAAGCAAAGCTGAAATAGAAGAATAGGGAGACAAAATGAATAAACGAAAACTACAATATGTTGCACTACTGATTGCAGTCTTGCTTATTGCGATTATTTCCTTGGCCAATATGCAAACGGTGACTGTAAACTTTTTGCTGGTCCAATTTAAACTCCCGCTCATCATTTTGATTCTGGTTTGTGTCCTTCTTGGTTCGCTGGTGACTTTCTTAGTCAGCCTTCCAAAAAATTTCTCATTAAAACATGAGTTAAAAACTGCGAAAAAACAACTAGGACAAAAGATGTCAGGTGATAAAGAAGAAAAAATCAAACAAATCGAAAACTAAAAAGCACCAATCGGTGCTTTTTTGATGTAGACAAACTGTTTTTCATAAAACAACCAAGGTGATGCTGAATAAAATATAAGTAGATACTCAATTTGGCTTACTAAAAGTTATACTGAAACTTTCCGCTGTGAGAAAAGTGCCTGAAACAGAGTTGTTTCAGGCACTCGGGAGTTTTGGAACCTTAGATCCAAAACTAAGTCATGGAACTTCTTCGAAGTTCGCTAACGTCCGTACTCACCTAAGGAAAGTTTCTAATATAACTTTGTATTTAATCTGAAATCAATCGATGCTTTTTCATGCTGATGTACCTTCTTTTGCTTGTAATTTCTTGGCGACTACTTGAGCTAGGAGTGAAAAAAGGATGACACCAGCTCCTATCAGGAGAAAAGATTCTACACGGACGCTTGGCAACAAGGTCATCAAACCTTTAGCCACCGGCATAAAGAGAATGGCTAGGGTAAAAATGGTGCTTAAGACCCTGCCCAGATAGTCTCCTTCTACCTTGGTTTGAACCTGGGTAAAAAAGTGAATATTGAAAATTGTCATAAAGAGTTCACAGACTAAATTTCCAGAATAGGTAAGAAGAGGCGGAAGGGGCAAGCCCATCATGAAGACTCCTACTCCTGTTAAAATCAATAAGAAAAGAAGCATCTCCATGCTTGATTTAAATTTATTGGCGATCAAAGCTCCGATGATGGAGCCGATAGCCCCCAATGTTAAGATGGTCGCATAGGCTCCTTTGACCCCGTAAAGGCGATTCGAAAAAGGAAGCAAAAACTCAAAAGCCGCAAAAAAGAAATTGACACTGGAAGCCACCAAGAGGAGGAAGAAAATCTCTTTCTGATGCCAGATATAGTCTAGTCCATCTTTCATATCCGAAAAAATATCTTTTCCCGTAAACTGTTTCTTTTCCTGAACCTTGGCTTCTTCTTTCGGAAGCAAAGCCACAAGGACAAAAGCCATGAAAAAGGTCAGCGCATCCAGTAAGAGGGTCGCATGGAGACTGGCAAATTGTAAAACAAGGAAAGAGAACACAGGAGAACTAACACCAACCACTTGTAAGGTCAACTCCAAGCGGGCATTATAAGTCACAATCTCATCCTTCTCTACAACTTCTGTGATAATAGCTTTATTGGCAGTTCTAGAAAAAGCGAAGGCAATGGCCTGGACAATATTGGCAACAATCAGGGCTGCAATCATCCAACGATCATTCCTGATAAAGGAAATGCCCAAACAAAGAAGACCACAAACCAAGTCGGTCGTCATCAAAATCTTGCGACGGGAAAAACGGTCTGAGATCACGCCACCAAATGGATTGATTAGAATGGAGGTGACGAGTTCAGAAATCTGATAGATCCCCAACACTGTCTTTCCTACCGTCCCCATCGAGGCCAACCAAACACTGTTCCCATAGTCATAGAGCATATTTCCCATTCGATTGATCGCCCCACGAGCAATCAATTGGACTGCATGTCGATTCATAAAAAAACCTCCTTCATTTTCTGAAACTATTGTATCAGTTCATGAAAGAGGTTTTCATTTTGTCCCCTATTTGGGAAAAATAATGGTTTACAAATTTATCAAAGGATCCCTACTGTTCTTTTGATTGAAGCTGCTTAGCTACTAGCTGAGCCAAGAGTGAAAAGAGAATAACCCCAGCTCCAATCAAGAGAAATGATTCCATACGGACGCTTGGCAACCAAGTCATCAACCCTTTGGCGATGGGCATAAAGAGAACAGCCAAGGTATAAATTGTACTCAATACTCTACCTAGATAATCATCTTCCACCTTGGTTTGTACTTGGGAAAAAACGTGGATGTCGAAAATGGTCACAAAAAATTCACAGACCAGATTTCCTGAAAAGGAAAGATAAGGTGGAAGGGGCAAGCCCATTATGAACACTCCTATCCCTGCCATAAGCAGTAAAAACAGGAGAATTCTCATACTTGATTTCATTTTATTGGCAACAAGTGCTCCTAGAATAGATCCAATAGCTCCCAGCGTTAAAATGGTCGCATAAGCTCCTTTAACCCCGTATAGACGATTCGAGAAGGGAAGTAAAAACTCAAAAGCCGCAAAAAAGAAATTGACGCTAGAAGCCACTAATAAGAGTAAGAAAATCTCTTTCTGATGCCAGATATAGTCTAACCCACCCTTGATATCAGAAAAAATATCTTTCCCGGTAAACTGTTTCCTCTCTTGCAACTTAGCTTCTTCTTTCGGAAGGAAAGCCACTAGGACAAAGGCAATGAAAAAGGTCAGCGCATCTAATAAGAGGGTCATATGAAGACTGGCAAATTGTAGAACTAGGAAAGAAAAAACAGGTGAACAGACACTAACAACCTGTAAGACTAACTCCAAGTGAGCGTTATAGGTCACAATCTCTTCTTTCTCTACTACCTCGGTAATAATGGCTTTATTGGCAGGTCGAGAAAAACCAAAGGCAATGGCCTGAACAATATTGGCAAAAATAAGAGCCGCAATCATCAAGCTATCATTTGTGATAAAAGAAATCGCCAAACAAAGGAGTCCACAAACCAAGTCGGTCGTCATCAAAATCTTGCGACGAGAAAAACGGTCTGAAATCACTCCTCCAAAAGGATTCACGAGAATCCCTGTCACTAACTCAGAAATCTGATAGATCCCTAATACCGTCTTTCCTATAGTACCCATCGAGGCCAGCCAGACACTATTCCCATAATCATAGAGCATATTTCCAATTTTGTTAATAGCTCCACGACTAATTAATTGGACCGCATGTCGGTTCATAAAATCTCCTTTATCACTGTCCTATTTAGAACATTCATTTTTTACAAATTTATCAAAGTGTTCTTGATAATAGGCCACCTGCTCTGGCAGTCCCAGCACATCAAAGATATGCATGGCTTCCTGCATTTGCTGCCGCCCTTCTTCTGTTTGCCCCTTTTGATACAGGGCAAATCCCTTGAGATAATGAAAGACATTGCGTTCGTAGAGCTTGATGCTCTTGCCGATAATCTTTTCTACATAGGATTCAAAATAGCTGGCGTTTTCAAAAGAACGGTGTTCTAAACAATGCTGGTAGCAATTCAGAGCTAGAATCAAGACCAGTTTTCGATGGCGACCAATTTCTTTGTAAAAATCTTCTCGCTCCATCACTTCTCTCCCAAGCCGTGTGACATAGTCTACCTCATAAAAGCTGTAGAGATTGCCAAAGAGGATCAATTCATACATGGTCCACTCTTCCGTTTGAAAGAGGTAATCCGCCACCTTATCCAGATCACGTTGCTTCATCGTGAAGCTGGCATCTCTCTGGCAAATCAGGCCTTGTAGCAGAATCCAGTTCAATTCAAAATAGAGGGGATTGGTGGAATGTTTGGCTTTTTCAAGTTGTTCTCTTTGAAGCTTTTGAAAACCCGCAATATCATTTGAATAGTAAAGTGGAATAATCTGGGCCATCAAAGCAACATGCTCATGGTGTTGAAAATTTCTGGCCTTATCCATAAAATTCTCAATCGTCACATGGATATTGTCCAAAATTTCAAAGAAGCGCGACGCAGCCAGATCCGACTCCCCCAATTCAAAACGGGATAACTGGGAGGTCGAGCAAGCTTCTCCTGCAGCTTCTTTCAACGAATAATTTTTACTGATTCGAAATTCACGAAAAACTTTTCCAAGATCGTCCATCTATTCCACCTGCTCTGACAGTTCTGCCCATTCTTCCATGACTGCTTCCTGCTGGACAGTTAGTTGGTCCAGCTCACTCTGGAGTTGTACCAAGTCGGCTGCATCGTTGGTGCTATGCATGGTTTCGGTGATGTCTTGGATTTTCTGATCCAGCTCTTCCATCTCTGCTTCCAATTGCTCAATGCGACGAGTGATTTTACGGAGTTCCTTCTGGTTTTGCTTTTGCAAGTGGTAGTCATTGCTGGTGACTTCTTCGGTCGAAGAAACAGGCATAGCTTCTGCTTGCGCTACCGCAAGGGCCTCTAACTCAGCTTTTTTCTCCAGATAATAGTCATAATCTCCTAGATAAAGGGTCGATCCCTCTTCTGAGAGTTCCAAGACTTGTGTAGCCACCCGATTGATAAAGTAGCGGTCGTGGCTGACAAAAAGCAAGGTCCCGTCAAAATCAATCAGGGCATTTTCCAGCACTTCCTTGCTATCGATGTCCAAGTGGTTGGTCGGCTCGTCGAGAATCAAGAAATTGTTATTTTCCATGGACAGCTTGGCCAAGAGCAAGCGGGCTCGCTCTCCACCCGACAGCATGCCGACAGTTTTCTTGACATCATCCCCAGAGAAAAGAAAGGCTCCCAGGCGATTGCGGATCTCCACTTCTGGTGTCAGTTTAAAGTCATTCCAGAGCTCATCCAAGACACTGTTGTGAGGGGTTAGCTTACTCTGAGTCTGGTCATAGTAGCCTACCTCGACATTGGCCCCAAAACGAGCTTCTCCCTTGATAAAAGGAATCTGCCCGATAATAGACTTAATAAGAGTAGATTTCCCGATCCCATTTGGTCCTACAATAGCGACCGCATTCATCTTGCGGATATCCAGATTGATGGGCTCTGACAGGATTTGATCGTCATAGCCGACGGCTGCCTCTTCTACTGTCAGGACGACATTGCCCGATGTCTTATCGGAATGGAAGGTCATATGGGCAGACTTGGTCCCAGCTTCCGGCTTGTCTAGACGCTCCATTTTTTCCAACTGCTTACGCCGAGACTGGGCCCGCTTGGTAGTCGACGCCCGCACCAAATTGCGATTAACAAAGTCTTCCAGCGCAGCAATTTCTTTTTGTTGCTTCTCGTAGTTCTTGGCTTCGGTCAGCAGTTTTTGCTCTTTTTGCTCCACAAAGCTGGAGTAATTACCGACATAGCGATCTAAAGAATGCTTGGTTAGGTCCAAGGTAATGGTAGCAACTTTATCGAGGAAATAGCGATCGTGGCTGACAATAAGAAGGGCCCCACTATAGTTGACCAGATAGTTTTCCAACCAGGCAATCGTCTCAATATCCAAGTGGTTGGTCGGCTCGTCCAGTACCAAGAGATTTGGTTTTTCCAAAAGCATCTTGGCCAGAGCGAGACGGGTATTTTGCCCTCCAGACAGCTCTTCAATCTTCATCTGCCACATAGACTCATCAAACTTAAATCCGTTGAGAATGGCGCGGATATCTGCCTCATAGGTGAAGCCACCAGCCTGACGGAATTCTTCCGATAGACGGTCATAGTCCTGCATGAGTTTTTCTAAGTCAGCCCCAGTTTTTTCCCCCATCGCAAGCTCCATTTGACGCAAGCTTTTCTCAGTCTTTCTGAGATCGTCAAAGACATGGAGCATCTCATCGTAGATAGTATTGGACGACTCAAAACGGCTATCTTGAGCGAGATAAGAGAGGGAAAGGTCCCGTTTTTTATTGATTTCTCCAGAAGTTGGCTCTTCTTCTCCCACCAAGATTTTTAAGAGCGTAGACTTGCCGGCTCCGTTCTTTCCGACCAGGGCAATCCGGTCCCGTTCATCCACCTGCAGGCTGATATTATCAAAAAGAACCTCCCCTGCAAAAGAGCGTTCAATTTTGTTAGCTTGTAAAATAATCATAGTTTCATTTTACCTTACTTTTGACAAATTGACAATTGAAGAAAAGGCCAAACGCTAGATGCGCTTGACCTGTCCTAACTGTTTAAATCGCTGAGATATTGGAAGCCATTTGGCTGTACTGATAGGCGAGGAAAAGCCCGATACCGATCACCAGCAAAAGCAAGCCCCATTTGATGACGCCCTTTACAAAGCGAATCACAAACAGGATCATCATGGAGCCAATCAGCCAAGTGATGGCCGAATGTGAGAAGAAAGCTTGAACGGCTTCCTTATTGTCCCCGAAAAATTGACGGACTCCCTCAGGAGCATAGTTTTCCCAAGCCTGTTGAATGCCTAATTCATGGGAGATTGCTAGCCCTTTTTGGGATATCCATAGAAAGATTCCTGAGTTAAACACAAAGAGTGCCACTTGTTCTGGAAAGGTTCGAATAACATACAGTATACGTTTAATCATTCCTACTCCTTGTATAGTTGACGAACAGCCTCAATATCCCTTGCTTGGATGCTATAAAAGGAACCAGCTGCCTGCATGACGGACTCTTCCTCAGTATGGTCCAAACCGATCGCATGGCCTAGTTCATGCTCAGCTGTGTTTACAATTCGCTGATGGGAATAATTGTACTGCTTATTTAATAGGTAATAGCGATTCAAACGAACTGTCACCCGTTTGAATCGATTGGTTAAAACATTGGTCTGGGATTCGGCTTCACCCGCTGCAGAAACCGTGCTATCATCCATCTCCGTTAAGATAATATCAGCCTCTTCTTCACTGGTGACAAGTTGGAAAGTGAAGGCCCCTGTCTGGTTCCAAGACTCAAGAGCTTCCTCATAGGCACAGATAAAGGTATCATCCATTTCAGGATCTAGATAAACTTTTGCGGTTGCTTGATCCCACCTTGCTCCTGTAGAGGTATGGCCATCTGTTGTTAGACCTTCTTGAGCAGATGGACTTCCCTGACCCAGTAGAGGACCATCTCGATGAAAGTAAGCATCTACCTGAGTGACAACCGTTTGGGCTGCGCGACTGACCCCATCTATTCCGCTACCGGTTTTGCCACTAAAGAATAAAGCAGCAACCAGCAAAGCAAAACTAAGGGCGAGAGTCCAAAACAAGCCCCAAACAAGACTCCAAATAACCCGTATTAGAAAACGAATCATAGCTATAATGGTTCTCACAAGTTCCTCCTTTCCTTAGGAAGACCTTTGTTTAGGTCTAGAAGAGGTTATTTTACCTCAGTTTTCTTAAAATAAGCTAAAGGGTGAAGTCATGAAAGGAAAAAGATCCAGTTGACAACAAAGCCAACCGAATCCTTTTCATCCTGCTTCTTCTTTTATCTTTAGCTTAGCGATGCACTGTTACTTTTCCAGTACGATAATCCAAACTAATCCCACTCTGGACATTTGGAACAAAAACGTTAAACTCTAGACTGCCATCACTCGATTTTGCTTCAATTTGACTGCCAACTGGTACCAAATCTTCATCTGAAGCATAGTAGAGAGTCACCCGATAACGCACCCGCTTATTTTTATCTAAGGCCTTCCGAACAAGGGTTTCATAGTAATTTTGTCCCGTTGAAAAACTGTCACGCGCTTGATTGGCCCAAGCTGTTTGAACCGCAATATTTTTAGGATTCGTCATCGAGGCATCAAACCCATCTAAGTTGCCAATCAAGGCATAGCCGAGAAGATGGCCCCGATCAACCGCATGGTCATATTCCCCAGCTAAATTGGTTACTTGGTGCCAGCCAGCAGGGGCCCAAGCTACATCCGTCTGTTCTCTCTTTTGGTATTGACGAGTCGCCTTGGTCATCAAAGCGTTGGCAACTGTTGGAATCTCTCGTCCTTTTACAGTCTTTGTCTTGGTATCTGCATAAGGGAGACTAGCAACATCCGCATCCAGATTGGTTTTGTTTTGATTAATAATAAAAGCGCCCGCTTCGTTCCATTGAATGTTCTTTCCGAGTTTAGCTCGAACACTATCTGTCAGAACACTCTCCGCTAGTTCCTTACTCGGTGTTGCTTCTTGACTCGAAGTCACAACCGTTTGAACCTGAGAGTGACTAACGACTTGCTGGGGTTGACTAAAATAATAGCCACCGATGGAGAGGGCTGCTGCCACCACCAAGCCCAGTAGGGTTTGTCCTGATTTTTTCATTTTAAGTGGTTTCTTTTGATTGTTTGCCACACTGATTTCCTCTGTTTCTACTGAATGGGAAAGAGCCTGGGATCACGATCTCAAGCTCCTCTTTTTGATAGATAGTTACTTACCTGAAAATTTCTGAAGGATTTCCTTCCATGTATCTGGCGAGAGAATGGACCAAGGATCCTTCCCATTGCCAATGACACCATATCCAATGACCAAGCCAAGAGCGAAAACAATCGCTAAGATAGTAACAACCAATAGGACGATCCCCAATTGTTTTCCGATTGCTTTTAATTTAGTTTTCATCATCATCTTCCTTCACACGACGTACATCTGCTCCAAGAGCCACCAATTTCTCATGGAATTTAAAATATCCACGGTCGAGGTGGGTTAACTTGCTCACTTTGGTTTCTCCCTCAGCCACAAGCCCCATTAAAATCAAGGTTGCACTAGCACGCAAGTCTGTCGACATTACTTCAGCCCCTTGTAAGCTAGCTCCACCTTGGATACGAGCTGTATCTCTCATAATATCTGAATGTAAGCCCATCCGACGCATCTCTTCCAAATGTTGGAAACGATTTTCAAATACCGTTTCAATCATGGTCGATTCACCAGAAGCCATGGCCATCAAAGCAGTAAATTGGGCTTGCATATCTGTAGGAAAACCTGGATAAGGCAAGGTTTTTACCGTCACTGGTTTCAATTTAGAAACATCTGAGCGAATGCGAATGCCATTCTCTTCTTCCGTTACCTCAACGCCCATTTCTTGCATCTTAGAAAGAAGAGGGCGGTTGTGTTCCCAAATCGCATCCTCGATTAAAACGTCTCCACCTGTCATGGCTGCACCAACCATGAAGGTTCCTGCCTCAATTCGGTCTTGAACGACATTGTGAACCGCTCCATGCAAACGATCCACCCCAACAATTGTCAAGGTTTCTGTACCTGCTCCACGTACCTTAGCACCCATCTTATTCAAAAGAGAGGCCAAGTCCACGATTTCAGGTTCGCGGGCCGCGTTCTCAATAACCGTTGTTCCATCTGCTAAGGTTGCTGCCATCATGATATTTTGGGTGGCACCTACGGATGGGAAATCCATGTAGATATGAGCTCCTTGAAGACGATCTGCTTTTGCTTCAATGTAACCAGCCGTTTGGGTAATCTTCGCTCCCATGGCTTCCAAGCCCTTTAAGTGCAAATCGATTGGACGACTTCCAATGGTACAACCACCTGGCATGGAAACTTTGGCATGACCATTCCGGGCCAAGATAGGACCTAGAACGACGATCGAAGCTCGCATCTTGCTGACATATTTGTAAGGTGCTTCTTCTGTTAATGGTTGCGTCGCATCAACGACTACAGTATTGGTTTCTTCATCAAACGTAACTTGTGTGTTCAAGCCACGAACGACATTGTTCATTGTAAAGACATCAGATAAAACAGGAACATTGGTCAAAGTTGTCGTTCCTTCACTGGCCAAAACAGTTGCTGCTAAAAGAGGAAGGACTGCATTCTTTGCTCCTTCGATTCTCACAGTTCCAACTAGGCGATTTTGACCACCATTTACAATAATTTTGTCCATACTCGTTATTACTCCATTTCATTCAGTCACGACTACTATCATACCATAAATTCATCAAAAAAGAATCTAAAAGTTCCCGTTAAACAGTTGCCGACTGAATTCGTAAATACTGATAAAGAAGCTACTAGTTAAATAGCCTAAACTAATGCTGATCAATAAAATAAGAAGCCGAATTTTCACAGCTGTATCGGCAGTTACCTTTAAAAAACGCTCCCACTGAACCACCGTTGAAAGAAGGTGGTAGGCAAATAAAATAAACAATAAGTGACTGCAAAAAGTAAAAATCATTTGAATCATACCTCTATTATACCATAAGACAAAGTCTCCTTTCATATTCTTAAGATGCGAAAAAAAGAAGTCGATCCAATCAACTTCTTTTTATATTTATAATCGATTTCCGACATTAATCCGGTTAATAGCGCGTTGAAGGGCAATCTTGGCACGACGTTCCATATCAACAGAATGTTGGTCCTTGGCTTCTTCAAGGGCTTTTTCAGCACGCATTTTTGCACGCTCAGCCCGGCTAATATCAATGTCTCGAGCGCGTTCCGCCGAATCCGCTACGATGGTAATGACATTATCTACTACTTCGATAATCCCACCATTCACGGCGATCCAATCAATGTGTTTTTCGTCATCGACCCGACGGACCTTGACTTGGTCTACAGCCAAAACCGCAATGGTATTGATATGACGAGGTAAAATCCCTAATTCACCATCAATTGTCTTGACAGATACAAATGCGGCATGATGATCATAAACCAGTCCATCCGGTGTAACGATTTGGACGTTCATTTGACTCATCTTTCACCTCTTCTTAGAATCCCATTTTTTCAGCTTTTGCAATCACATCTTCGATCGAACCGACACCACGGAAGGCGTCCTCAGGCAAGTGGTCGTGTTTCCCATCCAAAATTTCCTTAAAGCCACGTACAGTTTCTGCAACCGGTACATAAGAACCAGGTTGACCAGTGAATTGTTCCGCCACGTTAAAGTTTTGAGACAAGAAGAATTGAATACGGCGAGCACGAGCAACCAAGGTCTTTTCATCATCAGACAATTCATCCATCCCCAAGATAGCAATGATATCTTGCAATTCGTGGTAGCGTTGAAGGACGCGTTTGACCTCAGAAGCCACTGCATAGTGCTCTTCTCCGACAATATCTGGAGAAAGGGCACGGGAGCTAGATGCCAATGGGTCAACGGCAGGGTAGATCCCCAATTGAACCAATTTACGCTCCAAGTTGGTGGTTGAGTCCAAATGGGCAAAGGCTGTTGCTGGGGCAGGGTCGGTATAGTCATCGGCTGGCACGTAGATGGCCTGGATCGATGTAACAGAACCTTTCTTGGTTGAGGTAATCCGTTCTTGCAATTGTCCCATTTCAGTTGCCAAGGTCGGTTGGTAACCAACGGCGGATGGCATCCGTCCCAAAAGGGCTGATACTTCTGAACCGGCTTGAGTGAAACGGAAGATATTGTCGATAAACAAGAGAACGTCCTGACCTTCGACATCACGGAAGTATTCCGCAATGGTCAAACCAGTCAAGGCAACACGCATCCGTGCTCCAGGTGGTTCGTTCATTTGTCCAAAGACCATGGCTGTTTTTTCAATAACGCCAGATTCTTTCATTTCCCAGTAAAGGTCATTCCCTTCACGGGTCCGTTCCCCAACACCGGTAAATACAGAGATCCCACCGTGCTCTTGGGCAATATTATGGATTAATTCTTGAATCAAGACAGTCTTCCCAACTCCGGCACCACCGAAGAGGCCGACCTTTCCACCTTTCAAATAAGGGGCAAGGAGGTCAATGACCTTGATCCCTGTTTCAAGAATTTCTTCTGAAGTAGAAAGCTCATCAAAGGATGGAGCTTTTTTATGAATGGATTCACGAGGAGCATCTTCTGGAAATGCTTCTTCCAAGTCAATGGTATCTCCCAAGACGTTGAAAACCCGTCCAAGAGTTTCTTTTCCGACAGGTACGGAGATTGGACGACCAGTGTCCAATACTTCCATCCCACGAGTCAAGCCATCTGTTGATTCCATGGCAATGGTACGAACGACACCATCCCCAAGTTCAAGAGCTACTTCAAGAACGACTTTTGATTTTTGTTGGTCATTTTTATAGACTACAAGCGCATTATTAATCTCAGGGAGTTTATCGCCCGCAGCAAAAGCTACGTCAACGACAGGACCTACAACCTGAGAAATTTTGCCTAAACTCATGTCATTCTCCTATTCTATTAAGTTTCTAAGCTTGTGAATACACACCATCAAGCTTATGTTTGTATTGTTAAAATGTGCATCGAATCAACTACTCAAGCGCACTCGCTCCTGCAACAATTTCCGTAATTTCTTGCGTAATGGTTGCCTGACGAGCTCGGTTGTATTGAATGGTCAATTCATCAATTACTTTCTTGGCATTGTCTGTTGCGGTTTGCATGGCCATCATACCGGCAGCATTTTCAGCTGTTTTGGCATCAATGATGGCTCCATAAATCATACTTTCTGCAAACTGTGGAAGCAATTGATCCAAAATCGCATCCCGGTCTGATTCCAACTCCAGATTCAAGATATAATCTTCATCTGCTTCATTGGGGTCCAAGTCAATGATCGGAAGCATTTGCTCTACCCGCAATTGACTGGTCAAACTGTTGACGTGGTGATTATAACAGACATACAATTCATCAAACAATTCATTTTGATACATTTGGACTGTCTTATTGATGATCTTCCGCACTTCATCAAAGCTTGGTTGATCAGCTAGACCACGTAGTTCATAAACCGGCTGGATGCCTCTTGCTCTAAAGAAATCTGCCCCAATACTTCCAATACAGATGACTTCAAAATCCTCACCCGTTGGATGGTATTCTTCCTTCAATTCCATGACAGACTTGAGGATAGAGGCGTTGTAGCCTCCCACGAGCCCACGGTCAGAAGTGATGACAATATAAGCAGACTTTTTGACCGGACGACTCTTTAAAAATGGATGGTACTTAGCATTCTCAGCCTCGTGTCCATGTAAGAGGTCGGTCAATAGTTTACGAACCTTAGATGCGTATATTTGGAAGTCCCTGGCAGCTTGCTCAGACTTCCCAAGTTTGGCAGCAGATACCATCTGCATAGCATTTGTAATTTGACTGGTATTCTTTGTCGATGCAATTTTATTTTTGATATCATTTAAAGAAACTGCCATCTGCCACTCCTATTTCTATTTGAAACTTGATTGGTTGACAAAGTCAGTAATCACTGCATCCATTGTTTCTTCACTTGGAAGATCTTTGGTCGTACGAATGGTTTCAAAGATATCTGCATGATGTGCTTCTACAAAGGCAAACAATTCCTCTTCAAAGCGAAGGATATCATCAACTGGTACACTATCCAAGAATCCATGTGTCAAAGCATACAAGATCACCACCTGTTTTTCGACAGTCAATGGTTCATGGACCGGTTGTTTCAAGACTTCTACTGTCCGGCGACCACGGTTCAACTTGGCTTGAGTAGCGGCATCCAAGTCACTACCAAACTTCGTGAAGGCTTCCAACTCACGATAAGAAGCTAGGTCAATACGGAGAGTCCCTGCAACCTTCTTCATAGCCTTGATTTGGGCTGATCCACCAACCCGTGATACAGATGATCCCGCATCGATGGCTGGACGAATTCCTGAGTTAAAGAGGCTATCTTGCAAGAAGATTTGGCCATCTGTGATCGAAATCACGTTGGTCGCGATATAAGCAGAAATATCCCCTGCCTGTGTTTCAATGATTGGAAGCGCAGTGATGGAACCACCACCCAATTCATCCGATACTTTCGCAGAACGTTCCAATAAACGGCTGTGAAGGTAGAAAACATCCCCTGGGAAGGCTTCCCGTCCTGGCGGACGACGAAGAAGAAGGGACAATTCACGGTAAGCAACGGCTTGTTTAGACAAATCATCATAGACGATCAAAACGTGTTTGCCATTGTACATGAACTCTTCGGCCATAGCAACCCCTGCATATGGAGCAAGGAATAGCAATGGAGACGGTTGTGAGGCTGATGCTGTCACGACAATGGTATAATCCATTGCTCCATACTTGCGAAGTGTTTCTACTTGTGTCCGAACCGTTGATTCTTTTTGTCCAATTGCGACATAGATACAGATCATGTCTTGATCCTTTTGGTTCAAGATGGTATCGATGGCAATGGAGGTTTTCCCTGTTTGACGGTCTCCGATGATCAATTCCCGTTGGCCCCGTCCGATTGGAACGAGGGCATCAATGGCTTTCAAACCGGTTTGAAGGGGCTCTGAGACAGATTTCCGTTGCATAACACCAGGAGCTGGTGTTTCAACTGGACGGAAGGTATCTGTTACGATGTCTCCCAAGCCATCCACTGGTTGACCAAGAGGATTGACAACCCGACCAATCAGGGCATCCCCAGCAGGGACTTCCATGATTTTACCAGTCCGACGAATCGAATCTCCTTCACGAATATCCGTGAAGTCTCCAAGGATAATAATCCCGACATCCGTCGTTTCCAAGTTTTGCGCCATTCCGTATGAGCCATTTTCAAAGATCAACAACTCACCACTCATTGCATTTTCAAGGCCATGAGCACGCGCAATCCCGTCACCAATATAGGTAACGACTCCGGTCTCTGTGACGTCAAAATTTGGCTGGAAATTTTCAATTTGTTGCTTAATTAAAGCGCTGATTTCTTGTGCGTTAATCGCCAAAATTCACACCACTTTCTATTTCAAATTTGCTTTTATGACTTGCAATTGACGTTTTAGACTGGTATCAAGCGTCTTGTGATTTGCTGAAACCACAAAACCACCAATCAAATCTGGATCCAATGTTTCTTTCAGAGAACGAACTTGAATACCAAATTTCTTTTCAATAATAGGGATCAACTTCTCTTTTTGAGCCTGATCGAGTCCTGTAACCGAAGATACGGTTACTTCGAAACAGTTGCTCACCTGTTGAATTTGCTCCATACTAACTCTGACAATATCATAAAATAAGGCTTCACGATGATTGAGAATAACCACTTCAATCAAATGGTTTAGTAATGCTGAATCCGAGTTTTGAAAGAGTCGCAGACTCTTCGCCTTCTCTTCATCCTCTACACCGATATGAGCTAAAAATGCAGCAAGGCCTGTTTCCTCAAAAACAGCCTTTATTTGACTTAATTTTTCATAAACGTCATCTTGCTGATTTTTTTCAAATACCAATTGAACAAAAGGCTGGGAATATTTCTCAATTACCATTAATTGCTTTTTGTCCATTAGGCATCTCCTAATTCATTTAGGTAGCGATCGATCAGTTGGCGATGGCCTTCAGAGTCCAACTGTTGGCTTAGCAATTTCCCTGCTAAGTTAACGGTTATATCTGCGACATCCCCCTTGATACTGTTCATCGCTTCTTCTTTATTTTGCGAAATTTCTAATTGCGCTTTTTCTTTCAAGCGAAGAGCTTCTTGGTTAGCTTCACTGAGAATATGAGCCTTATTTTTTTCGGCTGTTTCCTTAGCCGTTTCAAGAATCGTTGTAGCTTCTTGACGACTACCTGCCAACTCTGCTTCGCGTTTTGCAGCTAGTTCCTCAGCCTTTTTACGGGCTGCCTCTGCTTCGTCAATATCGTTGGTGATTTTTTCAGCACGCGCATCCAAAATACTAGTAATATTGCCCCAAGCAAATTTCTTTACTAAAAAGATTAATAAGAGGAAGGAACCAGCGATCAGTATAAAGTCACCAATAATGGTACCAATTGTTAAATCCATCTTCTACTCCTCTACTTACTCTTCCTCACCGTTTATTTTTTTACCTATGTACATGGATGACAACATGGTAAATACATAGGCCTGGATACATGAAATGAAAATCGAAAAGGCTGTCCATAACATGCTTCCGATAAAGGCTGCTGGATACCAATAAAAGGCTTGTTGAGACAAGGCTAAGAGCAAGCCTGCCAATACTTCACCGGCAAAAATATTCCCGTAGATCCGAATTGCTAAGGAAGCAAAATTGGTCACCTCTTCTAGGAGGTTCATTGGGGTCATAAAACCAGGAGTTGCAAAAGCCTTCAAATATTCCTTAAAGCCTCGACGACGAACCCCTTCTATATGTGCGATCAAGGTGATCATAAAGGAGAGAGATAAGTCGTATCCGAGGTTAGCCGTTGGGGAAGTCCACAAGTTATAACCATTTGTTGTTTGAATTTTTGCCATTAAGCCAATATTATTGGCCACCAAAATAAACATAAAAAGAGAAAACAAGAATAAAGAATAATTCTTCATATAATGCTCTCCAATGTTTCCCTTGGTAAAGCTAATGACAAAATCATAGATCATCTCAAGAGCATTTTGTTTGCCCTTGGGACGGAGGGTCATTTTGCGACTTGCCCAATAGACAAAGGCAAAGACCATCAGAACGGTTACAAGAGACATGGCAAGTAGGGTCAAATCAAAGGATACAGGTCCAATATTTAGGGTTGGATTTACACTTTCTTCCAAGGTTTGACACCTCCTTTCCTAAATAGAGAAGTCTATTTAATAACGAAGGCCATGGCCAAGGTTACGAAGAAGGTACCTTCTACAAAGGCGATCCCGAGGATCAAAAGGCTACGTAATTGACCGATAATCTCTGGTTGACGAGAAGCAGCTTTGAAAAGATTACTCATAATCAATCCTTCAGCAATGGATACGCCGAAGCAGGCAAAACAAAGACCTAAAAATGTTAAATTCATGATGAATTCTCCTTAAATTAATTTTACTCCCTTAGTTTACTCCTAAAAGATATAATAGTCAAATGTTTGCCTAGAAAGAAAACGTTTTACTGCGAATCTGTCATCACTTTTAAAATTCCTCTTGCCACTAGCGTTCAAAAGATTCTAATTATTTTTAGACACTTTGTCTATTTTTGTATTTCACACAAATTTATATTATTTTTATCAAGAGAGGAGGCATTATTACCAAGTATAGAAAAAACTCACCTGACGAGCAGATGAGCATTTTCTTCCTATTTAAAAATAGAGGTTTTGAAACTGTCAGTTTGTTGCAGCAATTTCTTAAAGACTTTTTCTTTCAGTGAAACCGTATTGTCAAACTTGACAGAGCCGTTACTTAGGGTAGCCTTATCTTTATCAACTGCTTCAGCAAATGCACGTTTCAAGTCTTCATAGCTACTGTACGTCTTCCCATCGATGTCAATAGCCTGCATTCCATTTTTAGCACTGGTCACCACTTTATTGAAGTATGCTTTCTTCCAATCTTCAAGGGTACTGAATGTACCATCAGAAATCTTGTTAATGATGAAATCATCCCCTAGAGTATCTTTACCAGCTTTTTTAGATTCAGCTTTTAACATGTTAGAAGCATAGTTTAGGAAGCCTTTTTCATAGCCATAGTAACCCCAGATTCTGAAAGTATTATGTTTGAATGACATAGCTCCAGGAGCACCTTCACTAGTATTTCCACCATAGATACCAGACATCATTGGAACAGTGACATAAGCAGAATCAAAGTCAGATGGATTATAAACTCTGTTACCTGGGCCACGGTTGGTCATGAAATTGTTAGTTACTAGGTCATCTACTGTACGTAATGGAATAGCCTTTTCCTCATCACTCAAAGGACGTACCTTATCGAATTGATTCTTGGTATTATTTCCTCGGTATTGTTTGTCTACTTTCTTGAACCAAGCGTTGTTTAAATCTTGATTTGCTTTATTGAGGACTGCTTCTCCTTCTAGGTAATCCAGAAGCATGAGGGTATCATTATAACCCTTCATGTAGCGATCAATCTCCTCGCGTGAAGTCAGATCATTTGGATTAGTGTTATACCATTGATTTCCATCGTTTGGACGTTCATAAGCCATGTTGAGACCAAGGGCTTTGTATTCACCATTTGGATTTGATACGGATGGAGTTTGCAACATTCCTTGAGCAAATGCTTCAAGATCTGTTCCTTCACGGTGTCTTGAGCCACCTAGATAAACCATGCGGTCATTAACGTGAGTCGTTTCGTGGGTAAAGGCAGAAACCCCAAAATCACTAACCATATCCGTCACCATAAAGAAGACAGAGTCATCTTTATATGGATTGGCATAAACGCGAGCTACAGCTCCCATACGACCATCAGTCGCATGGTAACGGTCGGTCGGACCATACAATTCACGGATAGGTGCCACATCTTTACCACCATTTGTATGACCATAACGGTCGGTACTGATACCTTTATAGTTTTGGTTATCAAGAACAGGGGTCGGCACCATATTATTGCTCTTCAAGAGCTGATTACGGACTTTATCTAAAGATAGACGTGACCAGAAATCTAGGTAATTCTGTTGTCCTTTAGCCACCTTATCGATTTCAGCTTTGAAGGCATTCCGCTCTGCTTCCGTATTCTTACCATATTTTTCAAATGAACTATAGGCCATGGTGTTATAGGTTGAAATCAAGAACATATGGGCATCTTTTAAGTTCAAGAGTGGCAAGATCATTTTACCGTGAACATCATTGTTTAAGCCCTCATAGGCTCTATGCTTAGCAGATGCGAATGCTGGATTGGTCGTCTCAGGCTCGACAATATAGACATTGTCTTTGGTTGCTTTGATGAACCAATCGTTCAAGTCTGTCTCTTTTGTGAAGAGTTCCATGTTGTATTGCAAGAAATCATTGAGATTTCCAGAGCGAGTATGCTTAGCAACTACTTCTCGAAAAGCATCATGGGTACGAGTCCCTTTGATGTAGTCTTCTTTTGAACCAATTTCGATCAAGCGGTCTAAAACATCGACATTCTTCCCATAGAAGTCTGGCTTGAACAACATGAGCTGCTTAAGATTGACATCATCAAACTTCACTCCATAATAGCGGTTGAGGTAAGAGAGACCCAAAAGAACAGCGGCCTTGTTGTCATCAACTTTCTTGATAAGAGCACGTTTGGCAGCCTCATCCGTGTTTAATTGATGGTCTTGGTTTTCAACCAGTTGTTTGACAAAGTGAGTCAGATTGTCCTTGACTTCTTGGAAACTTTCTTCGAGGTAAAGGTTCTTAATAGCATTGACTTTGTTTGGCCCTGTTCGACCAAGATGTGTGTAGATAGGATCTGATTGTAATTCTATAGGACTTAATTTCCCTACGATGGCACCAATGAGATCACTACGATCTTTGTCCACCATATTCGGCGTGTAGACTACTTCACCGAGCTCCGCTACACTGTACTCTTTGACTTGTTTGACCTTGGACTCTTTCGGTGAAATGCTGAAGACATCTTTGGTCTTATCTGCGTAGTGGATCAGGATGTGGTCGGCATCAGCTAGTTCAGTGACAAAATCATTGCCCTTCATAGAGGTCACAGACAAGACTTCCTTGGTCAAGAGAGGACTAGTTGCAGCCAGTTTATTTCCTTGATCGACAATCCACTCTTTATTATAGAAAGGTTGAAGTTTAGCGATATTGCGGTAAGCTAGCTCACGAGTCGCATCGTAAGCAGTGATTGCCTTGTATTGATCATCTTTGCTAAGACTGTTATTGAGCTTGTCTTCAATAGGTTTGCTGCTGGTAAATTTATCAGCAGTGATTCCCATTGCTTCAATTTTCTGTTCAGCTTCTGCTAGTGAGATACTTGGAATTTTACGGGAGTTGTTAAAGGATTTTTTACCTTCACTCACACCATCAACACTATAATTACGTTTGGTTCTTGAATAGGTGAAGTAGTCGTCAGCATCAATATCTGAGTGACCAAATACCATCTCACCTGTTTTGACTTTCATCATAGTGATGTTGTCTTCAATAGTACCCAAGGCCCAGTTGGTACCCAGCAATCCACCAGATTGAACAGCTTCTTTCAGTTCGATAGAACCTTTAGCAACTGAATTTCTGAGGACCCCTTCTTTACCGACCGTGTAGTTATTAGCACCATTTTGAGATGAATAGACTAGACCTGCAGCTTTTGCTTTATTACCAGTAATTTCAGCATCAACGTAGGCTTTCTCAACAACACCCTTCCAGTTTTCACCAAGAACACCAGCTAAATAGCCTCCTCTATTGCCGGCAGCGTGAAGTTTACCGATAAAGGCGACATTACTTACTTTTCCACTACCATCAATTTTATTGATAATACCAGCCACATCATTATTACCAACAACATTTCCTGTTACTTTGATATTCTCGATAGTTGCATTGTTTTTGATGACATTGGCAATTGGAGCTACTCGATCAACTCCAGGCATATCAATATTTACATTTTCTAATAAGAGATCCTTGACAGATCCACCTTCAATGTTTCCAAATAATGGTCTAGTGATATTATGAATGGCAAATTTATTGCCATCAGTACTTCCCAATGAACCTTTAAAGGCATTGGTTACATAAGATTTGCCAGCAGCTGGTACATTATTAGCATTCATATTGCTACCAAGTTTAAATGTACCAGTCGGATTGGCTTGCATAGCTTTTACAAGTTCATTAAAGTCGTAGTAAACATCACCTTCGTGAGCTTTTGGCTTAGGTAAATAGTGTACATACTCTTCAGTGAAACGATTCTCTGCAGTACGTTGAATCAAATCTGGTGCTTTAGCAGTTACTTTGTATAGTTTATTTCCATCTACAGTAACTTCTTCAATTTTATCAACAGCTAGTTTCGTAACCTTATTTTCATGGGTGGTGACCTTTAAGTAGTAAGGCTTCACATCTGATGGTGTCTCCGACAAGAGGCTACGATCAGTCTCAAGGCCTTGGTCATCCACGCTAATCAGACTGGTTTCCTTGATGTTTTTGACTTCAACTTTTTTAAGGTCAAGTCTTAGCGGTTCTTCCTTAAGAACTTCTTCTTCGTCTCCGTTTCCACGGTCATAGACCATGGTCGTTGTGATTGTATAATCCTTGTAGTAGTCCAAGTCCGCTAAGGCAGCTGCTAAGTCCGTCTCTGAAAGGGCAAACGTTTTAACCACTTGATCACCCTTCTTCAATACAGCCTGGATAGACTTGATGGTCACACCGTCTGGTTTGTCCAAACGATAAGTAGCTTTAGCACTACGCTTCAATTCTTCCTTCTCGACCTGGGTCAAGGTTAAGGTTGGCTTTTCAAGTTCTTTGGTCCCTTTTTGAATGATCCGATCTTGGGCCTGTTCAACTACTTCTTCCGAAACCGTTGGAGCATCTGCCGTTTTAACCCCCTTGATGGTCTTGTAAACCTTGGTGATTTTCTTCTTCCCATTCTTACCGGCTTGAGAAACCCTTTCGGTTCCTTTTAGCAGGGTGCCATCTTGTTCGGTTACCGTCTTAAATGGAATATCCTCAAACGAAACATCCTCTGTTTGGCCTTCAATCGCCTTACTTCCACGACTAATTTTTTCTGTCACAGGAGCTTTTACCGTTTCAGTTGTCGTACTGAGGGGCTCTCCAATCTTCTCACCATTGACTGTTTTATAAACACGACGAATTTCCTGGCTACCAGCCTCGCCTTTCTGAAGAAGGCTTTCTTCATCTGTGTAACGATTGGCATCCGTTACATACTCTGTTTCATATGGAAGGATTACCGTTTCTGTCTCCGTCACTGTCCCTTCGGTCGCTTGGTAAACTGGGTTCTCCGGTTGAATTGGGGCTTCGCCGACATGGCCTTCTTCTTGCGTTCCCTTGGCTTCGACAACACCGGTATAGGCTGGATTCTCTGGTTGAACGGGAGCTTCGCCGACATGGCCTTCTTCCTGAGTTCCCTTAGCTTCAACGACACCTGTATAGGATGGAGTCTCCGGTTGAACAGGCGCTTCTCCTACATGACCTTCTTCTTGCGTTCCCTTAGCTTCAACCACACCGGTATAGGCTGGGGCTTCCGGCTGAACAGGCGCTTCTCCCACATGACCTTCTTCCTGAGTTCCCTTAGCTGTGACTATTGGGGCAGGTTGTGAACTTGGTTGAACATCCTCCTTGGTCCCGACAGCAAGAATTTGTGAAACTGGTTCTTTAGTAACCTTGCTTTCAACTACCTTGCGAACTTCCTGACCATTTACCGTACTTACTTCTGTAAAAACAGTCTGTTCACCATTTTGTCCAACTCTTAAAACTGCTGTTTGACCTTTTGCTAAAGTAGGATCTGCTTGTTCTACCGTTTCAAACGGAATAATTTCTGTTGAAACTTCAACGTTTGGCTTGTCCACTATAGGGAATGCAGGACCCTCTTCAGGTGTTACCTGAGATAGAGTCTTTCCTTCTGTTGCAGGTTGGGATACTGGCTTTTCCTCTACTCTTACATGAGGTTCTTGGCCTGTAGCTCTTGGATCAACTGGACAACGAAGGTAGCCAACATAGTCATAGCCTTCAATCGGAATGACACCATTGGCTAGTTCTTTACTGCTTGCAATTGAAAGAGTTTGATTGTAGCTTGCTAATTCAATATTTTGCAAGGCTGCGGCATCAATAGATAAGAGCAGACTTTGCCCCATGGAACCAATTAATAGGAGTCCCATTACTTTTTTACGATGCTTTTTGGACAGCAAAAGAACTGCTAAAGAGGCAGTCGCTAAACTAAGGCCAGCAATCGCCAATTCGGTCGTCCCTGTTTGTGGTAGTAGCCCTTGACTAGGTGTTTTTTTCTTATACACCAGATAAAAGGTATCTTCATTTTGATATTCTTCAGGAATTGCACGAATCACCTGAGCTTGTTCCTCAGGTGTCAACTCATTTTCCGTGACATACCCCAAATGAACTGTCGCTTCTGCCGTGAATTGATCAGCTTGTACAGAAGGTGCTCCTAATACACTCCCTGCAAAAATAAGGGCTCCAATAGCAACCGGACCTACTCCGACGGATAATTTCCGAATCGAATACTTGGTAATCTTTTCAAAAGCTTGTCTTCTTTGTTTCATCCTATAATTTCCTACATAGTAATATTTGTAAATCATAGGAAGTCACATTTATGTTTGGAGAGGAATGACACTTCCCCTAAAACGCTTCCCGTGATTTTTTACCTTTATCTATCTTATCTTTTTTCGCATCTTTTAGCAACTCATCTTACTCAGATTTCTTCCCTTTTTGCTTCCTATATGTAAGTAGCTCCTTTTCCTTTCTTAGCAACAAAAAACTCCTAAAATGTACCGGCCCCAAGAGTCAGATTTTTCTGTCTAACTTTTGTGGTCAGTTCAAAATAGGCGTTTTTAGAGATTTATCTTACAAAGACTGATAGAGATCCGCATAGTGTTGACTAGCCGTATCCCAAGAGAAATCACGACTCATGGCTTCTCTTTGAAGACCGTACCAAGCATTCTTATCATGAGTATAGACTGTCAAAGCTTGATCGACAGCCCAGTTTAACCAATAACCAGATAGGTTGTTAAAGCTAAATCCAGTACCACTGCCATTGATGACATTATAGGCTTGCACTGTATCACGCAATCCCCCTACCTCGTGAACCAATGGCAAGGTACCGTAGCGCATGGCCATCATTTGAGATAGTCCACATGGTTCAAAACGACTTGGCATCAAGAAAACATCCGAAGCGGCATAGATTTCTTGCGCCAACTGCACGTCAAACATGATGTTAGCAGAAAGTTTATCTGGATAAGCTTGGCCAAACCAAGCAAAGGCTTGCTCAAAGCCAGGATCTCCTGTACCCAAAAGAACGATTTGGATATCCTTTTGTAGAAGATTGTGGAGTTCTTCAACCACCACGTCAAAGCCTTTTTGGCGGGTCAAACGAGAAACAATTCCAAACAAGGGAACATCATCACGTACCGGAAGTCCGACACGTTCCTGAAGAGCTCGCTTACTTGCTGCTTTCCCTGATAAATCATCTTGACTGAAATGATAGGTCAAGAGCGGGTCTGTTTCAGGATTGTAGAGGTCTGTATCGATTCCATTCACAATCCCCGTTAATTTACCAGATTCCATCCGCAAGATTTGATCGAGTCCGCAACCATATTCAGCCGTCATGATTTCATAACCGTAACTTGGTGAAACAGTGGTCACACGATCAGCATAGAGGATCCCGGCCTTCATCCAGTTCAAGCAATCCTTCCAACGAAGTGTCCCATCTTCATAGCGTTCAAATCCAACTCCAAACAAATCCCACAGCATTCCTGGGTCAAACTGACCTTGGAACTCTAGATTATGGATGGTCAAGACAGACTTAATACCATTGTAAGCTTGAATCCAACGGTATTTTTCCTTAAGAAGGAAAGGAATCATGGCAGTATGATAATCATGAACATGGATGATATTTGGAATAAAGTCTACTCGTTCCATCATCTCCAGCGTTGCCAATTGGAAGTAGGCAAAGCGCTCCCCATCATCAAAATCTCCGTAGACATGCCCTCTAAAGAAATATTTCTGGTTATCAATAAAATAGAAAGTAACACCATCACGATAGATGCGTTTCACACCAACGTATTCACTTCTCCATCCAACTCTGGTCTCGAAGTGTAGCACATCTTCAACTTGGTCGCCAAATTTCGCCTCTACCATGTCATAGTAGGGGAGGACGACACGAACATCATGTCCCTTTTTAGCCAAGGATTTAGGAAGTGCTCCAATCACATCTCCTAGGCCCCCTGTTTTTGAAAAGGGAGCTCCTTCAGCGGCAACAAACAATAATTTCATTATCCAATATCCTCTGTAATCACAGCACCTTTTTTAATTACAAGAGGTGCCTCTTTGGTTCCACGAATGGTAACACCAGTTTCAACTACGACGCCCTTATCAAGAATCGCATGCTCTACGACTGCTCCTTCGTGAACAACAACACCTGGGAACAAAAGACTGCTACGAATTTCTGCCCCCTTATGGAGATGAACACGACGAGAGATGACAGAATCATGTACCAAAGCTTCGACAATGCTTCCTGAGGCAAATTGCGAATTCTTAATTTGCGAACCAGTCGCATAGTAAGTTGGCTCTTCATTTTTCACCTTGGTATAAATCTTTTGATTTGGTGAGAAGAGAGACATGAATTTCTGAGTTTCCAACATGTCAAGATTAGCGCGGTAGTAGGATTCAACAGAGTGAATATTAGCAATATAGCCAGTGTATTCAAAAGCGAATGCCCCATATTCAACCGCTAAATCACGTAAGATATAACGCAGTTTTTCTGGATGTTCCTTATGAACTTCTTGCTCCAATTTTTCAATCAACCAAGGAGTGTCCACAATAAAGATGTCGGTCGACATATTGTAAAGTGCTTCAGGATCTTGGCCTTCAAACAATTTTTGACCATTCACATGGTCTGTCTCATCAATATCCAAGATTGCATTTACTTCTGAGATATCCCGTTGATGCATCTTTTTGTATACGACTGTAATAGGTGCATCAATGGTATTATGCAAATGGAAAACCTGGTTCAAATCAATATTCACCAAGACGTCACAGTTCAGAGCGACTGTCTGGTTTGAACCAGAGCGTTTCAAATAGGTCAAGAGTTGCTCGTAGTATTCTTTGCCAACGTTTGAACTTTCTACTGGAGTGTTGTAGATACCGAGATAGTAGTGACTCAAGAGGGTTGACAAGCCCCACTCACGACCAGAGCGAATATGGTCAAAGACAGAACTGATATTTTCTTGCTGGAAGATACCAAATACACTTCGAATTCCTGCATTAGCGAGGCTAGAAAGCGGGAAGTCGATCAAGCGATATTTTCCATCAAATGGCAGACTGGCAACAGGACGATGATCTGTCAATGATGACATATCATGGAAGCCTACTGTGTTTCCTAAAATAGCTGAATACTTATCAATCTTCATCTGTTGCTACCCCCACTTTTTCGTTATATCCAACGACTTGTACTTCTTCCGTTCCATCGATGACAACACCTTCTGAAACAACTGCTCCTTCACCGATAATAGCACGTTTAATCACAGCACCTTGACCGATAATGGCACCACTCATGACGACAGAATCTTCAACGACTGCACCTTTACGAACTTGTGCTTCCGTAGACAAGATAGAATGTTTTACTGTTCCGTCTACCAAGCAGCCATCCACTACCAAGGAATCTTCAATATGGGCATGTTCGCCAAATAAGTTTGGTGGTGAAATCAAGTTACGAGAATAGATCTTCCAGTGACGATCCCGGCTGTCCAAGGCATTGTTTGGATCAATATATTCCATATTCGCTTCCCAGAGAGATTCAATAGTCCCCACGTCTTTCCAATAGCCCTTGAATTCATAAGCATAGACGCTTTCTCCAGATTCAAGATAAGTTGGAATAACGTTTTTACCAAAGTCAGACATATCGATGTCACTCTTCTCTGCAGCCACTAGCATGTTGCGAAGACGAGACCAGTCAAAAATGTAGATCCCCATAGAAGCTTTTGTTGATTTTGGCTCTGCAGGTTTTTCTTCAAATTCGACAATTCGATTGTTGGCATCCGTATTCATAATTCCGAAACGGCTAGCTTCTTTTAAAGGCACATCCAATACAGCTACTGTAAGGCTGGCATTGTGATCTTTGTGAGACTGAAGCATGTCGTCATAGTCCATCTTGTAGATATGGTCTCCAGAAAGGATCAACACGTACTCTGGATTGATGCTATCGATGTAGTCGATGTTTTGGAAAATCGCATGACTTGTTCCTTCAAACCAACGATTTCCTTCACTTGCAGAATAAGGTTGAAGGATAGAAACCCCAGTATTAATACCATCAAGACCCCAACTGGAACCATTTCCGATATGGTTGTTTAAGGCAAGCGGTTGATACTGAGTAATCACGCCAACATTGTGGATACCTGAGTTGGCACAGTTGGATAAGGCAAAGTCAATAATACGATAACGTCCACCAAATTGCACTGCAGGTTTGGCAATGCTTTGAGTGAGTTTTCCAAGGCGAGTTCCTTGCCCACCAGCAAGGATCAGAGCTAGCATTTCATTCTTCATTGATTACTCCTTTTTGGATTGACGAGACCTTCTTCCCACTTCTGAGGAGAGGTTCTGTAACTTCTTCTACAAAGTTAGGAATGGGATCATAGACTGCGATCAGTTGATCACCAACAACTATTTTTTTGTTTTAGACACATTGGAACGAAGTTTTCGTTTCACTTTCCATACACTGGCTCCAAGAGCCGGTAAGGTGAAGGTCAAAGTTTGTGGATAATCTTTCCATAATCCCTCTTGAGTCTTCACTTCCTGGTTGTGCTCTTTCCAGACACCTCCCCATTTCTCTAGTTCTGTATTCCAAATTTCTTCATAGACCCCAGCAACAGGGACGCCGACTGTAAAGTCCTTGCGCTCTACTGGTGCCATATTAAAGATACAAAGCAGATGATTTCCTTTTTTATCCTTACGAGTAAAGGTCAAGACACTTTGATCTCGATTATCTGCATCAATAATCTCAATACCATCATAGCTATCATCAATTTCCCAGAGCATCTTGTTGTCTTTGTAGAATTGATTGAGCTGTGAAGTAAACTCTTGCATCTTGCGGTTCATGTCATCATCCAGATTGGACCACTCTAGCTGTTCTTCAGACTTCCATTCTAAGAATTGGCCAAACTCTGAACCCATGAAGAGCAATTTCTTACCTGGGTGACAAATCTGATAGGTCAAGAGGTTTCGCAAGCCAGCGAACTGGTTATAGCGATCTCCCCACATCTTATGCATGAGACTCTTCTTCCCGTGAACCACTTCATCATGAGAGAATGGCAACAAGAAGTTTTCAGAGAAGGCATACATAAAGCTAAAGGTCACCAAGTTGAAATCAAATTTCCGATAAATAGGATCTTCCTCATAGAAGCGAAGGATATCATTCATCCAGCCCATATTCCACTTGTAGTCAAATCCTAAACCGCCATACTCTTCTGGACCAGTGATCTTGGTGCCAGATGAACTTTCCTCCGCTGCCATGATGACATCCGGATGTTCTGATTTAATCACAGCATTCATCCGCTTAAGGAAATGGATCCCCTCATAGTTGAGATTTCCACCATCAATATTCGGTGTCCATGGACCACTATCGTAGTCTAAGTAAAGCATGTTGCTGACCGCATCGACCCGGATTCCATCCAAATGATAAAACTCAATCCAGAACTTCACACTAGAGATAAGGAAGGATTGGACCTGGTTTTTCCCTAGGTCAAAGTTCATTGCTCCCCAACCATAGTTGTGGGCACGATGATGGTCTTGGTATTCAAAGGTTGGTGTTCCATCGTAATAAGCCAAGGCATCATCATTGATGGTAAAGTGACCCGGCACCCAGTCCACAATCACCCCGATGTTATTCAAGTGACAGGCCTCAACGAAATCCTGAAACTCTTCCGGTGTTCCGTAGGTATGCTCTAAGGCAAAGTAACCCATCAATTGGTAGCCCCAACTTAATCCAAGCGGGTGAGCCATCACTGGCATGAACTCCACATGGGTATAGTTCATTTTTACTAAGTAAGGAATCAAGTCTTCCTTCAACTGAGCAAACGAATAAGGGCTTCCATCTTCGTTGCGTTTCCAAGAACCGGCATGAACTTCATAGATATTTACTGGACGAGATCTAAAGCCAAGTTTTCTCCGTCTAGCCATCCAGAGTCCATCTTTCCATTTCCTCTCTGGAATATCTGTAATGACCGCTCCTGTTCCTGGACGTTTTTCCATGCGAACTGCTAAAGGATCCACCTTCATCAAGCGGTGGCCATTTTGTCTTGTAACATGGAACTTATAGATATCGCCAACTTGAGGTGCAGTTGTAAAAACTTCCCAAACACCAGCTTCGTTTCTTACCATAGGAATTTCATTTTCTTCCCATTGGGTGAAATCACCTACCAGGTGTACTGCCTGAGCATTTGGAGCCCATACACGGAAACTATACCCTTCCACACCATCTACTTGCTCTTTATGAGCCCCTAGATAATGTTGAAGATGAAAGTTCTCACCGGTTCCAAATGTATACAATGCTTGTTTCGTATCCATTCACTCACCTCTCTCGCTTTTATGTAAGCGCTTCCTATTAATATTATTCTACTATAAATAGTTGAAATATTCAAGATTTTTTCTTGAATATTACGATGAAAAATTATGAAAAGAATTTGAAACTTTCATTGTTTCCCTGAAATTTCCTAAAGCAGATTCATAATTGTTCAGTTTTCAAACTATCTTTCCAATATTATACTATAAAAATAATTGTAATTAAACCTATTTCCGAAATTTTTTGGAAAATTTAAATTTTTTGTTTTGATATAGCAACACCTACTCCATTTTTGTTCAGCTACTTCATTTAAAGAAACAAATACAGGTTTAAAATAAAAAAGCTACCACCTCTTCCAAGGTGATAACTTTTATCAGATTTTTAAGATCAATTAGTCTACGTTCACGTATTCTTTAGAAAGTTCAAGCACTTCTTCCATAGTTGAACATTCAGTAAGAGCACGATTGGCGTATTCTTGCATCTTAGCTGTGTCAAGTTTCTTCATCAAGCTACGTGTACGAAGGACAGATGTAGCTGACATAGAAAACTCATCCAAGCCCATTCCGACAAGAAGAGGAACAGCTGTTTGGTCACCAGCCATCTCACCACACATTCCAGCCCATTTACCTTCAGCGTGAGCTGCTTTGATCACATTGTTGATCAAACGAAGGATTGATGGGTTATATGGTTGGTAAAGGTATGAAACTTGTTCGTTCATACGGTCAGCAGCCATGGTGTATTGGATCAAGTCGTTTGTACCAATTGAGAAGAAGTCAACTTCTTTGGCAAATTGATCAGCCAACATCGCTGCTGCTGGGATTTCGATCATGATCCCTACTTCGATGTCGTCAGCAACGGCAACACCTTCCGCAACCAATTTCGCTTTTTCTTCTTCCAGAATACCTTTAGCTGTACGGAACTCTGTCAACAAAGCAACCATTGGGAACATGATCCGCAATTTACCGTGAACAGATGCACGAAGCAAAGCACGCAATTGTGTACGGAACATTTGGTTACCTGTTTCAGAGATAGAGATACGCAACGCACGGTAACCCAAAAATGGGTTCATTTCTTTAGGAAGATCGAAGTAAGGAAGTTCTTTATCCCCACCGATATCCATTGTACGAACGACAACAGGTTTACCATTCATACCTTCAAGAACTGCTTTGTATGCTTCGTATTGGTCATCTTCAGTTGGGAAGTCTTGAGAATCCATGTACAAGAATTCAGTACGATAGAGACCAACAGCTTCTGCACCATTTTCGTTCACACCTTCAACATCTTTAGGTGTACCGATGTTAGCAGCCAACTCGAAGTGTTTGCCATCTGCAGTAACAGTTTTGGCATCTTTCAAAAGAGCCCATTCAGCTTTTTGTTTGGCATAAGCTTCACCAGCTGCTTTAAAGGCTGCAATTTGTTCTTCACTTGGGTTGATGACCACTTCACCAGTGATTCCAGATACAGCCAACACATCACCATCTTTTACAAGATCTGTAATGTTGTTTGTACCAAGAACCGCTGCAATTTCAAGTGTACGCGCCATGATAGCTGAGTGACTTGTACGTCCACCAATGTTTGTAACAAAGGCTTTAACAAACTGTTTGTTCAATTGAGCGGTATCGGATGGAGTCAAGTCATGCGCAACCACGATTGCTTCTTCATTGATGGTTGCAGGGTTTGGCAATTTCTTACCAAGCAAGTTTGCAAGAACACGTTTGGTCACGTCGCGAATATCTGCTGCACGTTCTTGCATGTATGGGTTATCTTCCATTCCTTCAAAGATGGTGATAAACATGTCTGTGACTTCTTTTAAACCAGCCTCAGCATTCACCTTCTTCGTGCGAATTGTTTCCTTGATCTGACCAACCATTTCAGGGTCAGAAAGGACCATCATGTGAGCATCAAATACTTGTGCCGCTTCCTCACCAAGGCTCGCTACTGCATTCTCCCGAATAAGAGAAAGCTCGTTCTGTGAAGCTTCAAGAGCTGCATCCAAACGAGCTTCTTCTGCATTTGTATCTTCAACTGAGATTGTTTCAAATGACAAGTCGGGTTGAACAAGTAGATATGCCTTAGCAACGGCAACACCATCAGATGCTGCAATTCCTTTAAGCATTTCTGTCATGTTTATGCCAATCCTTCTTTTTCCATTGTTTCAGCGATTGCTGCAAGAGCATCATCAGCGTCAGCACCTTCAGCTGAGATTACAACGTCAGCTCCTTGACCAACACCAAGGCTCATAACACCCATGATTGATTTCAAGTTAACTGATTTACCTTTGTATTCAAGAGTAATATCTGAAGCAAATTTGCTAGCAGTTTGAACCAACAAAGTTGCTGGACGTGCGTGGATACCTGTTTCTGCCACGATGTGGAAATCTTTAGAAGCCATAGTTTGACTCTCCTTTTAAAATTAGTTTTTGAGTTATCTGTGATAACCCTTACAATTTGCTATTATATCATCTTCTTCATTATTTTTCAAGATTTTTATCACACACTTACTGAAAATACTTACAGGAAGCACTCATTTTTTCTCTTCTTTTAAACTACTTTTTTACTTTCTTCTATTAAATAAATAGAATTGCTTTCATGGACACAGTATATAGAATTTTAGGAAAATGGTTCGAATTCCTTTGACTTAAAAAACCTATATTTTATCACGTTTTCCTCAATTTTCACTAATTCTTACAATACTACATATTGTGGTATCCTTCGATATAGTTAATTTATGTGCACAATATTTAGTTAAAACTCTTGACAAGGAAAAACCTTTTGTTTATACTAGAAACAGATTTATGAATTTAGAGGAGTTAGATCACATTATGGTGACAATTTATTCAAAAAATAATTGCGTTCAATGTAAAATGACCAAACGTTTTTTAGATACCAATCACGTTGAATACCGTGAAATTAATCTAGATGAGCAACCTGAGTTTGTAGACCATGTGAAGAACCTTGGTTTCAATGCTGCGCCAGTTATCCAAACAGCAGATGAAGTCTTCTCTGGCTTCCAACCAGCTAAGCTCAAGAAATTATCTTAAAACTATCAAACAGGATCTGATTGGTCTAGGGAATGGATTACTGTAGTTCTCGACTACGGTGTTCCCCTGGCCCTTTTACTTGTACAGGGGAGCTTGCCTCCCCTTTGTTTTTGAATTAGAAAAAGGAACATTATGGGATTAAAATCACTTGAAGACGTAACCTACTTCCGTCTTAATAATGAAATCAACCGTCCAGTTAACGGTCAAATCATGCTTCATAAAGATAAAGAAGCCTTGGATGCTTTCTTCAAAGAAAATGTTGTGCCAAATACCATGGCCTTTGATTCAATAACGGATAAAATCAACTACCTTATTGAACACAACTATATCGAAACAGCCTTCATTCAGAAGTACCGTCCTGAATTTTTAGAAGAATTGGCCCAATTTATCAAAAACCAAAACTTCCAATTCAAGTCCTTCATGGCTGCCTATAAATTCTATAACCAGTATGCTCTGAAAACAAATGATGGAGAGTACTATCTCGAAAGCATGGAAGACCGCGTCTTCTTCAATGCTCTCTACTTTGCGGATGGAAATGAAGAAATTGCTAAAGACATCGCAAATGAAATCATTCACCAACGCTACCAACCAGCTACTCCTTCTTTCTTAAATGCTGGACGTGCTCGCCGTGGGGAATTGGTTTCTTGTTTCTTGATCCAGGTAACCGACGACATGAATGCGATCGGACGCTCTATCAACTCAGCTCTTCAACTGTCTCGTATCGGTGGTGGGGTTGGAATCTCCCTCAGCAACCTTCGTGAAGCTGGCGCACCGATCAAGGGCTATGAAGGAGCCGCTTCTGGGGTCGTACCAGTCATGAAACTCTTCGAAGATAGCTTCTCTTACTCTAACCAATTAGGACAACGCCAAGGGGCTGGGGTGGTTTACCTCAATGTCTTCCACCCAGATATTATCGCCTTCCTTTCTACTAAGAAAGAAAATGCCGATGAAAAGGTTCGTGTTAAGACCCTTTCACTTGGTGTCGTCGTGCCAGACAAGTTCTACGAGTTGGCTCGTAAGAATGAAGAAATGTATCTCTTCAGCCCATATTCTGTAGAGCGTGAATACGGAGTGCCATTTAACTACATCGACATCACTGAAAAATACGATGAGTTAGTTGCTAATCCAAATATCCGCAAGACAAAAATTAAGGCCCGTGATTTGGAAACTGAAATTTCTAAATTGCAACAAGAATCTGGTTACCCATATGTAGTTAACATCGATACTGCTAACCGGGCCAACCCTGTTGATGGCAAGATCATCATGAGTAACTTGTGTTCAGAGATCCTCCAGGTTCAAGAGCCAAGCTTGATCAACGATGCTCAAGAATTCATTAAAATGGGAACCGATGTCTCATGTAACCTTGGTTCAACCAACGTGGTTAACATGATGACTTCACCTGATTTTGGTCGTTCGATTCGTGCCATGGTTCGTGCTTTAACCTTCGTTACAGATAGCTCTCATATCGTGGCCGTTCCAACAATTGACCACGGAAATAAACTGGCGCATTCGTTCGGACTTGGAGCTATGGGACTTCACAGCTACCTTGCGCAACAATTGATTGAATACGGATCACCTGAATCTGTTGAGTTCACAAGTATCTACTTCATGCTCATGAACTACTGGACTCTCGTAGAATCAAACAACATCGCGCGTGAACGTGGTGTTACCTTCCACAACTTTGAAAAATCAGACTATGCCAACGGTAGCTACTTTGATAAGTACACGACTGGAGAATTTGTACCAAAATCTGATCGCGTCAAAGAGCTCTTTAAAGATATCTTTATTCCTAGTGCAGAAGACTGGGCAGAACTCCGTGATAAAGTCAAGGCAGATGGTCTTTACCACCAAAACCGCTTGGCTGTCGCACCAAATGGTTCCATCAGCTACATCAATGACGTCTCTGCTTCTATCCACCCAATTACACAACGGATTGAAGAACGTCAAGAGAAGAAAATCGGGAAGATCTACTACCCTGCAGCAGGATTGTCGACGGAAACCATTCCTTACTACACTTCTGCCTACGACATGGATATGCGTAAAGTCATCGATGTCTATGCTGCCGCAACTGAGCACGTAGACCAAGGTCTTTCACTCACCCTCTTCATGCGCAGTGATATTCCAAAAGGGCTTTATGAATGGAAAACAGAAAACAAACAAACCACTCGTGACTTGTCTATCCTTCGCAACTACGCCTTTAACAAGGGAATCAAGTCTATCTACTACGTCCGTACCTTTACCGATGATGGTGGAGAAGTTGGCGCGAACCAATGTGAAAGCTGTGTCATCTAAGACACTCTGATCCATTGCTACCAAAAAGTCGGTTCGCCGACTTTTTGTGCAGTATTCTAACAATTGTGTTAGAATAATAATGATTGTATGATCGAATGAATTAGAAAAAGAAAGAGATTTCAAATGGAAACTTACTACAAAGCCATTAACTGGAATGCCATCGAGGATGTCATCGATAAATCTACTTGGGAAAAGCTAACCGAACAATTCTGGTTGGATACACGTATTCCTTTGTCAAACGACTTGGACGACTGGAGAAAGCTGTCTAACAAGGAAAAAGACCTTGTTGGTAAAGTTTTTGGAGGTTTAACCCTTCTCGATACCATGCAGTCTGAAACGGGTGTGCAAGCCCTTCGTGCGGATATTCGTACTCCTCATGAAGAAGCTGTCTTTAACAACATCCAATTCATGGAATCTGTCCATGCTAAGTCTTACTCTTCTATCTTTTCTACCTTGAATACCAAGTCAGAAATCGAAGAGATTTTCGAATGGACCAATACCAATCCCTTCCTTCAAAAGAAGGCAGAAATCATCAACGAGATCTACCTCAATGGCACTCCTCTAGAAAAGAAAGTAGCCAGCGTCTTCCTTGAAACCTTCCTCTTCTACTCTGGTTTCTTCACACCGCTCTACTATCTTGGAAACAACAAATTGGCCAACGTGGCAGAAATCATCAAGTTGATCATTCGGGACGAATCTGTTCACGGAACCTATATCGGCTACAAGTTCCAACTTGGATTTAACGAATTACCAGAAGACGAACAAGAAAAACTTAAAGAATGGATGTATGACTTGCTCTACACCCTCTATGAAAACGAAGAAGGCTATACAGAGAGCCTCTATGACGGTGTAGGTTGGACAGAGGAAGTCAAGACCTTCCTTCGCTACAATGCTAACAAAGCCCTCATGAATTTGGGACAAGATCCCCTTTTCCCTGACTCAGCGGATGATGTCAACCCAATCGTCATGAACGGGATCTCAACCGGTACATCCAACCACGACTTCTTCTCTCAAGTCGGAAATGGTTATCTTCTCGGTGAAGTAGAAGCCATGCAGGATGACGATTACAACTACGGATTATAAGACAAAAACCTTTCCATCTGGAAAGGTTTTTTTGTTGATCATTTTTGGGGAATGATATCTTAGAGCTTGTATGGATCGTAAAATCACACCTAGCAAGTAATTCTGATATTCATTATTTTCGAAGCAATGTGAGCATTTCTTCGTTTTTTTCTTGGTAATAATTAAAATATCTATTATCAATCGCAAAACTATCCTGCAAAATATTGCGTAACGCTGCAATTACTTCATTCATTTTTTTCCGACCTATTAATCGACTATCAATTTCTGACAATCCATGAGCCACCTTATTTCGTTCTCCATTTAAATTCGTAATCACTGATAGTGACTTCAATAAATCTGGAGACGCTTGATAATAGCTTAAGATATTCGTGTAGGACAATAGATTTAAAGTAGACTGATAAGGATAAATAATTTCCTCGACTTCTTTCAAATCTCTCATTTGTTTAAATTCAGAATCTAAATAAAGTAGAAGATTTTCAAAATCTTCGTATTCTTCATTTAATTTCGGCAGGCTCCCTTCAAATTTGATTAAATCAGGGTGCTCCTCCTTGATCTTTTCTTCAAGGATAAATTCAACAAATGATTTGGACTTAATTAAAACATCCGCTACTTGTCCTCTTTCTTTCAGAACTTCAATCATTAAAAAGTAATTGAGAGCCTTCTTTTCAACATCTGAAAGGGGGTAGTGCTGAATTTCTGAAAGTAGACCTTGATTTTTAAAGACTTTTACAAAATCATTTAGTAAATTTCGTAAACGAGATAAGTCTTTCTTGGGCAGTAAAGCATGATACTGCTTTTGATTGATAATTTTTTCAGCAGCTTGGTAATCATAAGATACCAGTAAACTTCTCAAATGACGTTTTAACAAAGAATGACTGAACTTCTCTGCTTCATCTTTGATTGTACGATTTTCGTAATCTTTTTGGTTATCCATATTGTCATCAAATAACCTTTGTTCGTCTTCACTTGTAAGTGGCACATACTTTCTGTTTGCTGATTTGTTAGGTGTTGCAACCTGTATAGCTTGCGTATTATAATCATTAATTCGATTTAAGGCGAATAAAGCAGAAATAATCTGAGGTGTCCCTGAGGAGAGATTTAAGATTAATTGCTCATCTGTTCCAGAATATTTTTCGATAATCTGTCCCATCACTTCATACATTTTATCAAATAGATAGACTTCATCATTTTTCAATATGATTGATTCAATAACCACTTTAGGATGATAACCCTCTATTGAATATAATGCTTTCTCAACAAGATCTTTTTTTACTAACATTTCCTCACTATAAACCAAAACAATCTGTTCGGGTCTGTAAGTTCGAGCAATATGTAATAAAGCTGCATCTCGATTATTGCTTATCGGATCTGTCGTTCCAACTGCTGAAATCAAAATTTCCAAGATATTCTACCTCTCATTATTTCAGTAATTCTAATAATTCCTTATTTAAGTCCTTGTAAAAATTAAAATCTTTCTCAGTGAGTGGATACTGTTCCTTGACTAGTTCTTTTAAGGTTTTTAGAACAGGACCTAACTGTTTTAAGTCTTCAGCTTTTATAGAATCTAATCGATGGGCTACTGTATTTCGTGTTTTGTTTATTCTCAAAATCGGTTTGATTTTGTCATACAATGTCCGATCTTTTATTTGAAGAATCTTATTATAATCCTGAATCCCGAGGTAATATTTCTCTGATTCATTCACGTAATTATCCAGAAATTCTGGATAACGATTTTTAATATAGTCTTCTAAGATAAATTCTGTAAGGTTTTTAATTCTAATCAAACCTTCACTAAAATTACCACGTTCTTTTTGTAAATCAATAGTCAAATAGGCATTTAGTACTTTTTTCTGTTCTTCACTCCATTTTTTCTTTTGGAGGAGTTGAGGTATATCTTGCCTATCTAATGAATCCACAATATCTTGTAACTTTTTGCGACAGTTTTTCAAACCAGGGAAGTCAGGCAGTTGATTTGCTAGCTCTAAACTAGCTTTATAATCATATTTCTTAATAAAATCACGTAAAGTTTTTTTCATTAAGCCTTGCTTAAACTTATCTGAAGTATCTTCAATAGTTCGATCGACAAAGTCCCGCTTATTATCTATATTTGTATCAATTAGTGCATCAATATCTTCTGAATCATCATGCCCAACTCCAGCGTTCGATTTTTTTTCAGGACTTGGAACTTGTACTGCCTTGACATTGATTTCACTTAGTCTATTAAGAACAAACAAAGCTGATTTTATTTGAGGAGTTCCACTTGAAAGATTAAGAATAAATTCGTCGTCTTTTGTATAATACTCTCGTATAATAGCATCAAATTGATCAAACATGGTATCAAAAATATGTACTTCATTGTTTAAAATGATTGGCTCATGGTATACAATTTCTGGGACGTATTGACTATCAATAGAACGAATTACTTTCTCAATATCATCTTTCTTACGAATCAGTTCCTCAGAAAAAACAATAATAATCTTATCCGGACGGTATTTTCTCGCAATATGAACTAAGGCTCCATCGTGAAAATTTCGGATTGGATCCGTATTCCCCACTGCTGAAATCAAAACCTTCATTTAGTAATCTCCTTAATCATAAAGTTTGCCTTCCCCATTTCATAGAAGGATTCATCATTTTTTATTAATTTGGAAGGCTGAACAGAGTCATCTTGCTTTAGGATAGGGGCTTTTGTAAGCTTTAACACACCTTTACCCTTCATCTTAGTTTGTACCGGTTTCCTGTGGCGGTCTTGTATGATTCCATTTGCTTGTTTAAAAATTGTTTTTGTCCAGGCTCCACTACCAGCACCCAAGTATATAGGATAGTCAATATTATCTTGGATCTTATCTTCCGGAAAATCTTTTAGGAAAAAGTTTTTATAACCCTTATAAAACTCTAGTGCCTTATCTTCAAGTTTTTCAATTAAAGATGCCGCTTCTGCTGTCGTTGTGGTAATTGTAAACTCTACTTTAGTCAAAGGAGCAATAGCTTCTCGGTATAGAGGTAAAGGTTTTACTTTTAGTGACTTAGCTGAGCAGTCCCATTTTTGAACTAAAATAAGACTCTCATTACTAAATGGTTTGCTATCACTAACACGAATGGCATTAAATAAGTCATTGAATTCTTTACCCTTCTTAGCTCCCCAGGAGATCATATTTTTATTTTCCTTAGGACGTTTACCACGAGTATCAACCACCTTTTTATTGTTCCAGTCAGGATTTGTGTTCATTAGAATAGTTCGAATAGCACCCTTTAATGAACTTCCAGGAATATATGGAGTCCCAAACGGATCTCTCATAAACTTTACTACTTCATTAATAGCACCTAATTTGGAATCATTATCATTCTCTTCAGTTTCCAAACCTGTCTCTTTAATCCTATAACCACCAAAATCACGGTCAGAAATACGGTTATCCAGTAAAAAGGAAATCAAACGATTATTACTGGCTCTTGCCTTTCTCTCTTGTAAGAAGCGCTCAAACTTCTGATCATAACCTTTCTCCACCATTCGATTATAAAACTTACCCATATCAGGGAAATAAAAGTACCCATTTTCATATATAAATTCACGAGAAGTGTACTTATCACCACTGCCAATATGGATAGGAGCCATAGAAAGAAGGCTGAATTGAAAAGTTCTATATTCTGTTTTCATCTTTCTCCCTCCATCTTAAAAAATAGTGGTTTAGCATAATTTAATACTTCATGTGGGAAATCAAGAGGTCTTACATCCACAATCTGTCCTGTAAAGGTTTCAGAGAAAGTAGAGCCAGAAGCAAACTTATATAAATCCTGCTTACGGTAATTTTCATTGGTTTCTGTACTAAAAGCAAAACCACTTGATTTACTTAGTAAATAGGAACCAGTTTCCATAGCATATTCAAGTTCCTTTTCGATTGGTAGAGCAGTTGTCAAAGTCATGACAGGTCCTTGATAGACCTTGGTAAGACGATTTTTGAAGCCATCTGGTAAATCTAATATAGTCAAATCAAATTGTCCATAGCCACTGGAACGCTTCCCACCAATTCCTGTATACTGCAAGCTTGTAAAGAGTTCATTCAAGAGCTCAGACTCGTTTGCAATCACATAAAGACAAGAGTCATCTCTAAATCTAACAGTAGACACTTGGAAAAGATTTCCATCTACATGAGGTTGGTTTTTAGTGACAATATTTGTTACTACGTGTTCTTCATCTTTAAAAAGCGTCCCATTTACATAAGAATCAAATTTATCCAAAGGGATAAACTGAAGTTTCTTTGCCATTTTCGCTTGACGTCTTACTTCCTTGACATCCGTTGTTAAGTCTGGCTGTTCAAACTTTGGAAATCCTATCGGCTTAGGTAAAAATGGACCTGACAGATAAGGAAAGGCATCAGTCAAAGCAAATTCATCTTGACCCGCTATTGACACGAATTCCTCCATTTTTCCCATTTTTTTTGCCTCAATAGCTAAGGCAGAAAATAAGCGGTCAGCTGCAAAAGTCATTTTAGAACTATCCAGAGTACCTGCACCAAAGTGAGCAGTATGGAAGTTCATAATATACATCTTATAGGTCATACTAGACCTCCGTAGTTAAAAGTTCATTCAATCTACTAACATCATAGTTTCCAAAAACTGTATTTGCTTTAAGATCCTCAAAAACAACTTTACCATATCCACGAGAGCCTGAACCACCTAAATAATCAAGTTCCAACAGTTTTAATCCATCAAGAATCACTTTAAAGTCTTCTTCTACTTGAGCTTGACTCTTGTCCGTCACCTCATAGATCAGCTCAAATCCAAAGACACTGTCTCGGATAGCACGTTCAATTTGTCTTGGATTTGCTTCAGCAGTGATACGGTCAATCGTATTTTCAAACTTAACTTCAGTATAACTTTTGACATCTCGTGAATCTAAATCATCTTTGTTAGTTAGAAAGGCATCTCTAAAAATAAGTCTTCCTACTTTATAATTTTTGTCTGAACTATTCCCAAAGAGACGACTAATAATTTCCCCATCGTCTCCTGGTTTTTCTGCTAATGTAGTATTATATACTCTTGCTAGAAGGGTACGCATTTTCCCTTTGATACTAGATCCTGGAATAATGGGTAAGTTCGTAATTGGATCTTTAATCACAGGTGAGTCCGTAGCACCAATCGCTGCAAAAGCATTGCTTGTCCCAATATGAAGCCCTGTTTCTAGACGAATTTGTCCTGTTACTTGAATTTTTGCAAATGCCATTAATCTTTTCCTCCATAAAATCTGAAATAAGCTACTAGCGCTTCCATATAGCGGCAAAAACGTTGGAGACTTTCCTTATTGTTTATTTCTTTTAGTATGTCTAGAATTTCAGCCTTATTTACCAAGTCTTTAACCGAAGTTTCTCGACCCGATTGATAAACAAACTGCACTCTTAAATAGGCAATTTTGTCAGCCAAATCCTTGTACTCTCTAACCTTACTTTCATCAAAGAGGGTACTCGTCAAATTTAATAGGTTTCGAATTTTACTAGTTGTTAAAAGAAATAACTTAGAATCCCTTTTATTACGATTCAAAGATTTAATAACCTGTTCTGCCTTATCTACGTAATTATTATCTGTTAAAATTGCCATCTATGAATCCTTTCTAATCTCATAAATATATAGAAGTAAAGCTATCTCTGCTTCCTTACGTTCATTTTCGCTACCTGTATACCAAGAAAAGAATAAATCTTTAAACTCTTTAAACTCTTCTTTTTGATCCTTAGAAGTTTGATCTTCTAAGCGGGTTAAATAATAAGCTAATCGAGCAATATTCATGCGATCGTAGTGACGAAGGAGCTCAATCAGTTTATAGATAAAGCTCTTACCACGTTCATCTTGGATATTAAAGTAGTAACGAATGCTCTTCAGTTTCCCATTATAGACATTGTCAATAAATTGGTCGAACTTCAATGTATAGTTTTTTTCAGAATTGACATTGTCAAAAGATTGGTCGAACTTCAAGGTATAGCCTGTTTTAAAAAGAGAAACACTATCCTTTTCGTTATCTTTGGCAGCTCCTTCTAACTTACCAGTTTCTTCAGCCATGAGGCTAACTGGAGTTTTATCTGGAAAGAGGCCGATTCCTGCTGATAGGGTTAATTTGCCATTTGTCCACTTGATAAAGTTTTGTCGGAGACAAATAGTGAACTCAATAATATCCTGCCAGGAACCAATCGCAAATACATCATCTCCGCCGGCATAGATAATCGATAGTTTTTTCTCTTTGGCAAACTGGTTGATATAGACCTTAAAGAAGAGACTCATACTTCTAGAGAAGGTTGCCGAGCGTGCTAGAGTATTATACTTGCCACCAGCTTGATAAGAGAATCCAGCCATAAAGGCAGCTCCCAAATCGTCCACATCTAGTCGAACAACTGCTAGTCGTTTAATCCCTTGTCCAGACTTCTGAGATAGTTTGGCATACTGGTCAATCTCAGCATACTTGTAATCTCCGACAAAGACATGGGTTGCTTTTAGGATATCTGTGCTATAGCTATTCTTGACATAAACACGAACCCACTCTTCTTTAGCAAGGTCGGCTTTGGAAATACCTCTAATATAGGCTCCCGGACCTATCGGGAGGCCTTTTTCTTTTGTGACAATATAGTAGCTTTCTTGTATTTCCTGAGAAAAGCGATACATTCCTGCACAGATATGGCAGACCTCTTGATCTTTATACTTGGTAAGCTTTTCGACTGAGTGGCAAATAGCGCATTCTTTCTGGGAACTTTTTCCTCCTTGGTTGAGTTCAAGGAGAGTTTTAGCATCATAACGAGAAATTTTCTTTTGGGAAATCATCCGACTAGTTGTTTGATAGACTTTTCGATAGTCGGCCAGTGTCGTTGTCATATCATTGGCAGAAAACGGACTCCAACCAAAAGCGACATACAAGCCTGTCTGGAAATGCTTGACCAAAAACTGATTGAATTCTGCTTCAAAGCTAGCCAAGGTTTCTCTAGTTTTTTCGGTGTTTGGAAGGATAAAGTAGGCGTGCCCTCCACCGACGTAGAGAAGATTCGCCCTTGTCAGCTCTAACTTCTCCAGTAAGCTGTCAGCGATATGTTCCCCCATAAAATCTAGATACAAGGAACGGGCTTTTAGTTGCTTGGCTGCACCAGCTGTTGCGATATTGTAGATAAAGTCCTGAATCCCTGACAGGTCAAAACTAGCTAATAAAAAGGCCTTCTCGCTATAAAAAGCTTCTAAATCTCGCCCCAGTACCTTCTCATAATCAAGGTACTTCTTATCTGCTAGATATTCCTCTATAGCTAGGGCAAAGCCAGCTGTTAGACGACTGTAGGTTGCTAGAGAAATATCCGATAATTCCTTGGTCCTTGTCGAAACAGGTACATAGGAAAGGGTAGACTCAAGGAGATTCAAAAGGGCATCTATCTGCAATTGACTAAAGTCCAATCTCTCAAACTCTTTTTCTAAAGTTTCTACTATTCGGTCATAATCTGACTGGTCAGATGGCTCGTTCGATTCCTTAGCATAGTTTGGCTCCCCGTCAAGCTCTAATGGCCGTGCATCAAGATAACGCTGACTAGGGGTATCTGAAAATACATTGAAGATATCCGATTGTCTGCTTAGGAAATCTTCTTTTTCTTCCTGGGTCTCTGCCGCCCCTTTTAGGCCAGAAGCAATCTTTGCAGCAGCTGACGTGATATAGACCAAACTATCAGGAGCTAAATCCGTCGTCACATCACTAGAAGTCGCCTTAGCTATCTGCTGGGCTATTTTTTTATTATCCGAAAAGCGTTTAAACCATTCGGAACCAATGGTACCTATGTCTCTTTCATCATACCTTGAACCTTGAATCACCTTGCCAATAGCGTGCAGAAGCGATCCATAAACTAAATCAATCTTTTCTTTCTTCAAGTTCTAAACCTCCCATCCCTAAACTTGTTTTCATGCCAATACCTGAGTATTCCCCAAATTTCAGGAGCATATTGGCGTAGGCTTTCAAGGTAGTTGGACCTGTAATCTTAAAGGTCAACTTCCCTTTAAAGCCCGGTATCTTTTTTCCATGGACCCTAAAATAGCTAGACTCTAGTCGATAGCTCGTTATCCGACTATGCTCGACCAAGTAGTCCAAGGTTTCCTCTTCGATGTCCTGACGATTCTCGAGCAGACGTGCATACTTCATCATTAAACTCTGAAAGATGAGACGCATAGTGGGAAAGAGGACATACTCTCCCTGAGAGCGAAAGCCTGTCGGAGTTTGAAAATGGAGGATAAAGAGTGACCGATCTTGGTTTTCATTAAAAAACTCAAAGAGTTGCTCTGAACTGAGATCTTGCATAGTAATAGACTGAACTCCAAAGACCGGCAGACCATTTAGTTCCACCCTCTTGAGCTCTAGTACAAAAGGCAAAATCTGCTGTATGGCCTCATCTGTTAGGAGCTGAAGGGTCCATATTGTCTGCTCTCTCTGATGAGTGACCTTCATGGAGTATGGATTGGTCTCCTGCTCATGTAACCAAGCCACATAGTCTGGATCTAATTTTTCCATCAAAAATCCGTGCAATTTAGCAGATAGGTCGATTGGCGATTGGTCGATCCGCTGCAATGAAATAATGATGCGTTTCATATGCCTCCTTTATTGATATAAGTGTTCTATTTCTAATTCAACTGGTTCCTTTCTCAGAAACCTTTTTGAAAAAAGGTGTTCTAAAATTCCCTTTCCCTCTCATTCAAAAACTGTATGTACGAAAAAACCCCAAAAGTTGAAAAGTACTTTTCACCTCATTTGGGGCGCCCTTAATATATGTAAATATTAACATTTTTTGTAAGCGTTGTCAACACTTTTCTAGTTTTTATCCCCTCTCGAGGGTTGGGGGCCTACGCCCTCATAGTATAACGGATAGTACACAAGTTTCCTAAAGTTTCCGGCCCCTCGCGAGGCTTGGGTAGTTTCCTACAAATGAAAAAAATAGAAATTGATCCAAAAGAGATCATGTTTCCGGCCCCTCTCGAGGTATGGGTGGGGTCCTACGAACTTTGTCGCTACAAAAAAGCGCCTATCAAGGTGTTTCCGGCCCCTCTCGAGGTATGGATGGTTTCCTACGGTGCTGATGCTGATGGTTGCTATGGAACCCAATGGTTTCCGGCCTCTCTCAAGGTGTGGGTGGTTTCCTACTATGGTTTATGTTGGTGACAATCGGCCTATTCGGATGGTTTCCGTCCCCTCTCGAGGTATGGGTGGTTTCCTACTTTTAAAAAAATAGAAAAAAGAGGAAAAATAAAATGAGTTTCCGTCCCCTCTCAAGGCTTGGGTAGTTTCCTACACAATCATAGGAGGATATAAGGAGGGAAAAAATTCGTTTCCGGCCCCTCGCGAGGCTTAGGGAGTTTCCTACCCAGAAAAAAGCTAGTAAGAAGCTATAATCTTACAAAGTTTCCGGCCCCTCTCGAGGCTTGGGTAGTTTCCTACAGTGATGAACCAGACAAGCACTATATGGGCTTGGGTTTCCGGCCCCTCTCGAGGCTTGGGGGTGTTTCCTACGGTAAATTAAAATGAATAAAGTAATCCTAGTTGGACGGTTTCCGGCCCCTCTCGAGGTATGAGTGATTTCCTACGAAGGCGAACTTCGCACTCGTCAATACGAGAAAGAAGGACAGTTTCCGGCCCCTATCGAGGTATGGGTGGGTTCCTACGTCAGCTTCGGTGGTCTATCGTGGGGTTGGTTTGGGATGTTTCCGGCCCCTCGCGAGGTATGAGTGGTTTCCTACCGAAATCAAAGTTTATAAAGGGAAGGCGTCTTTGCGTTTCCGGCCCCTATCGAGGCTTGGGTGGGGTCCTACACATTTCAAACACTTAAAAGCTATAAGTGTTATACAGTTTCCGTCCCCTCGCGAGGCTTGGGTAGTTTCCTACCGCCATACAAAATTTATCAACCAAAAACGTCACGCTTGTTTCCGTCCCCTCGCGAGGTATGCGTGGTTTCCTACAGATGCTAGAACCAACATTAACAAGTCAGTTACTAGGGTTTCCGTCCCCTCTCGAGGTATGGGTGGGTTCCTACACGATTTGTTGAATTTTTGGATGAAACATACAGTTTCCGTCCCCTCTCGAGGCTTGGGTAGTTTCCTACAAAAAACAAAATACTTTTAAATTTGCGACAGCAGGTTTCCGTCCCCTCTCGAGGCTTGGGTAGTTTCCTACGATTGATGATGATTGCATGATAGAGGTTTGGGACTCACAATTGTTTCCGTCCCCTCTCGAGGCTTGGGTAGTTTCCTACCTAACGATTATAGGCAGTTGCAATGGCGTATTTCAGGAGTTTCCGTCCCCTCTCGAGGCTTGGGTAGTTTCCTACCAAGTAGTGACCGAGTGCCAGGGGCACGAGTACGTTTGTTTCCGTCCCCTCTCGAGGCTTGGGTAGTTTCCTACCCCCATATGTTGTATCCCCAAAGGGATTCAACACACAAGATAGTTCCTACCTGGAAACTATCTTAAGTATACCATATTTTACGAGAGCTTTCAGCTAGAAGAACAAACAATCTTCACGTTCTACTGAGCCCTCATCCCCATTCAAACGAACGGTTTCCTCCCGACTACCGACATAGATGATAATATTGTCCTCTTGCTTGGCATCATAAAAATCTTGCAGAGCACCAAGCAAGAGCTGATAACTAGAGACCTCTAAATCCACCTCAAAACAAGACCGTTGCACGCGAACACCAAAGCCCTCTAGCAGTTTAGCTAATTTCAATCTCCGTTTATTGCTGGTGATATCGTAGATAATCAAGCAAAAGAGAGCCTTTTTCTTGGCGAACTCCTTCTCATCTGCTGATAAATGATAGAATAATCCCATTAGCTATCTCCTGTATCACATGTTCGATAAGAGTGAGGATCTAGCTCTTCAAACGATCTGATCAAGCTTTTGATTTGCTGATCAGCAGTATAGAAAAAACTGTAGCGTTTACCATCCCCTTCTACATATGGATGGATTTCCAGCATTCTTTCCCTCAACGCTCGGATAAAGATTTCACGTCCTTCATCTGTTAATAGGACCGCACCATCTTCCTCTTTTTCAAAATGCTCCTTTCCTAGCTCTTCATGAAGGAGCAAATCCATCACTGTATTGTCCACGATGACGGGACGCCACTCCTCCATCAAATCACTAGCAAGACTAGCATGATGATGGTGGTTTTGGTGCAGGACACCAAAGCCGAAACTCAAGCCATTCTTACGAATGAGTCCTAAAAAACTAGAATACAAGAAAGAATAGCCAAAATTGAGTAGACTATTAAAACAATCCTTGGCAGGCCTCCTAGTCCGACCATGAAAACGAAACGAGTCTGGAACAAGGAGACTCAGATAGTAAAAATAGGATTTTGCAATACGTCCTTCATAGCCCATAATTTCTGTTATCGATTCCGCACCAGCAATCTTATCGAGCGTTTGCTCAAAGCGAGTGAAATCTTCGCTAGACAGTAGACCTTCTCGATCATATTCCTTCAGTAAGGTGAGTTGGTGCTTGACCTTGGCCGTCACAATTTTCTGAGCAAGGGATAAACAGAAGGCCGGCTGGAAACAAGCCTGAACTTGAATCTTTTGCTTTTCGAAATCCTCCTGTCGATAGGAATCTAAACAAAACAAGAATTTTCCATCTTTTGTAAAATAATAGACATTCTTTTTAGCCATTGCCAACTCTCGTAAGAGTTGGGTAGAGAGTTGAGCTGGTCCAAAAATTAAGATATTTTCAACCAGATGGATCGAAATCTCCCTGACAATTTCGCGATTCCCATTTTTCACGATAATTCTATGTTCAGATAGACCTAAAGCATAGTCCGACTTTTGTACGAATAAATCACTCATGTCCTGACACCTCCTCAATGGACAAAGGATATTAGTTTATCACATTTTCAAAAATAGTCAAGCCATTTAGAAAAAAATGCTCAAACAAAAGACCTACCCGAAGGTAGATCTCCTATTTATTACAATTTACCTGCTACGGCATCCAACAATTCTCGGATCTTCGCTTGGTTGCTTCCTCCTGCCATGGCCATGTCTGGTTTACCACCACCACGTCCATCGACGATTGGAGCCAATTCTTTAACCAAGTTTCCAGCGTGGATGTCTTTTGTCTTGCTGGCTACAAGGACATTCACCTTGTCACCGATTGCTGCGACAAGAACAAGCACATCCGAATAGTCTTTTTGCTTCCAGTTATCTGCAAAGGTACGAAGAGCACCTGCATCTGATACAGAAACTTGACTAGCAATGTAACGGTGGCCGTTTGCTTCTTGGACATTCTTGAAGACATCGCCTGCTGCCGCTGCTGCCGCTTTTTCCTTCAATTCTGCATTTTCTTTTTGCAATTGACGGAGCTGCTCTTGAAGGCCTTCAACCTTATGAGGAACTTCCTTGAGTTGAGGTGCTTTCAAGGTTGCTGCGACTGCTTTCAGTGCATCTTCTTGTTCACGGTAAGCTTCGAAGGCTTCTTTACCAGTCACTGCCAAGATACGACGAGTTCCTGATCCAATCCCTTCTTCTTTGACAATCTTAAAGAGGCCGATTTCAGAAGTATTGCCAACGTGAGTTCCACCACAAAGCTCGACTGAGTAGTTACCAATCGTTACAACGCGGACTTCTTTACCATATTTCTCACCAAAGAGGGCCATCGCTCCCATTTCTTTAGCTGTATCGATGTCAGTCTCAACTGTTTCCACTGCGATGGCTTCCCAAATCTTTTCATTGACTTGTTGCTCAATAGCCCGCAATTCTTCAGGAGTTACTGCCTGGAAGTGGGTGAAGTCAAAGCGAAGGAATTCTACTTCGTTAAGAGATCCTGCTTGAGTAGCATGGTGGCCAAGGATATTGTGAAGAGCTGCATGGAGCAAGTGAGTCGCTGTGTGGTTCTTCATGACACGATGACGACGGTTCGTATCGATCGCCAAGGTATATTCTTGGTTCAAAGCAAGTGGAGCAAGAACTTCAACAGTATGGAGAGCTTGTCCGTTTGGTGCTTTTTGAACGTCTGTTACAGTTGCTACGACATTTCCTTGAGCATCCAAGATTTGACCATGGTCCGCAACTTGTCCACCCATTTCAGCGTAGAAAGGTGTTTCTGCAAAGATAAGTGATGCAGTTCCTTCAGATACAGCTTCTACTTCTGCATTGTCCGCCACGATAGCCACCAACTTAGAAGACAATTGGCTAGCATTGTAATTGAAGACACTCTCAACTGTAATGTTTTGAAGGGTTTCGTTTTGCATCCCCATAGAGCCGCCTTTGACAGCTGACGCACGCGCACGTTCTTGTTGCTCTTTCATAGCTGCTTCAAAACCTTCACGGTCAACCGTCATACCCGCTTCTTCAGCGATTTCTTCTGTCAATTCCACTGGGAATCCGTATGTATCGTAGAGTTTGAAGACATCTTGACCAGCGATAACTGTTTGGCCTTTTTCTTTCAAGTCTGCTACGATGCCTTGGGCAAAGTGTTGACCTGAGTGAAGGGTACGAGCAAATGACTCTTCTTCGCTCTTGACGATTTTTTCGATAAAGTCACGTTTTTCAAGCACCTCTGGGTAGTAGCTTTCCATGATTTTTCCAACAGTTGGAACCAGTTTGTAAAGGAAAGGCTCATTGATACCCAATTTTTGACCATGCATAGAGGCACGACGGAGGAGACGACGAAGGACATAGCCACGACCTTCATTTCCAGGAAGGGCACCATCCCCAATCGCAAATGACAGCGAACGGATGTGGTCCGCAATCACCTTGAAGCTCATGTTGTCGTCATCTGGATCGTAGGTTTTACCAGACAACTTCTCAACTTCACGGATAATCGGCATGAAGAGGTCTGTTTCAAAGTTTGTCTTAGCCCCTTGGATAACCGCCACCAAACGCTCTAAACCAGCGCCCGTATCAATGTTCTTGTGTGGCAATTCCTTGTACTCGCTACGAGGAACCGCTGGGTCTGCATTAAATTGTGACAAGACAATGTTCCAGATTTCGATGTAACGGTCGTTTTCGATATCTTCTGCAAGAAGGCGAATACCGATGTTTTCTGGGTCAAATGCTTCTCCACGGTCAAAGAAGATTTCTGTATCTGGTCCAGAAGGTCCAGCACCGATTTCCCAGAAGTTGTCTTCGATTGGGATCAAGTGACTTGGGTCCACGCCCACTTCGATCCAGCGGTTGTATGAATCTGTATCAGCTGGATAGTAGGTCATGTAGAGTTTGTCTTTAGGGAAGTCAAACCACTCCGGACTTGTCAAGAGTTCATAAGCCCAGGTAATGGCTTCGTCACGGAAGTAATCCCCGATGGAGAAATTCCCCAACATTTCAAACATAGTATGGTGACGAGCAGTCTTCCCTACGTTTTCGATATCGTTGGTACGGATAGCCTTTTGCGCATTGGTAATCCGTGGGTTTTCAGGGATGATAGTTCCATCAAAGTATTTCTTAAGGGTTGCGACCCCTGAGTTAATCCACAATAGGGTTGGATCGTTTACTGGAACCAAGCTAACAGATGGTTCTACTGAGTGACCTTTGGTCGCCCAGAAATCAAGCCACATTTTGCGGACTTGTGCACTAGTTAATTGTTTCATGTTTTCTCCTCTATTTATTGTTTTCTATTGATTGGCTTAGGAGCCATTTTCCATCATTTCTACATAGTCAATGGCAAGACACAAGGAAATCACCAGATTGGCATATTCCTCTTCATAGACAGAAACCTGATAAGTCGACGTCAAGGTAAAGACTTGCTTGCTAATCTCTGCAACCAGCTGGTCGCGATCATCCAATAACTTGAAATCCAAATCCCAGATATTGCCTTCGATGCGAAGTCCTAGGTTAGAAATGTCATACTTATCACGTAATAAGGTCAGTTTTTTACGGATGAAAAAACTGGAGCCATCTGCCAATTCTACAGTGAATTGGGGCAAGAGGCTAAAAGGCTTCTTCATAATATGGCTGACCTTCTGGCCTTCTACATCAAATACCGTAAAGGTCTTAGGAATCTTCAAAAATGAACCTTCTACCTGGTATTCCACCATTCCTAGATCATTTTTGATGTCAAAGCGTTCCCCTCCAAGTCGAAACTTTTGTTTGACCAGATACGTTTTCATCAGTTTCCTCCTGCAAATCCTTATGAAAACCTTTCTCTTATTAGAAAGGATCTCCGGTAGAAATGCTGAAAAAAAGACAAGCTCACTAACGAAGGGCGAAAAACCGCGGTACCACCTTCATTCAATGAACTTGTCATTCTTCATTCGATTATGTAATTGTTCTATTGAGTAGCAAAATCATTTCTCTTCCATGGCTCGCACCCCCGCCACTTCTCTGCATCCGATTCTAAATGATTTATTCTCAACTATCTCATTATACAGATAAATACAATGCTCGTCAACTAATATCCTTATTTAGAAGATGAGCTACCTTCTGTTGTTGCACCAATATTTTGCATGTATTGGTTGAAGGTTGCCTTGAAGGCATCATCTTTGACCTTGATATTGGCATTTGACATTGCTTTGGCAATGATGCTACGGATAAAGTTGGCATCATTTTTACGTCCTGCCGTCAGAATTTCTTTCAAGCGTTTTTCGTATTTCTTCCAGTCAGATCCTTTTTCTTCCTTCTTAGTTACTTTAACGATATAGTAGGCACCAGCGCTTTTTTGACTAGCAGGATCAATAACGACATCTGAAATACCATTTACATCAAGCTTAGATGCTGCTTCCTTGACACGAGTTGGAACAGTTGTTGTTCCAGAGTCAAATTTGATTTCTCCACCCTTTTCTTTGGTGCTAGCATCTGTAGAATTTTCTTTGGCAATTTGTGCAAAGTCAGCACCTTCAGCTTTTACACTTGCAAGAACTTCATTCGCTTTTTCTTCTGAATCCACTTTAATCACATTTGCAGTGATTTCTGGTGTATAGCTTTCAAAGGCTTTTTTGTAAGCTTCGTCTGTCAACTCTTTTGAAATAGCTTGGTCAACCGCATACTCTAACAAAAGATTGCTACGGATTTGTTGTTTGTTGGTTTCTTCTGTTAACCCTTGTTGAGTGAGGTAGCTCTTGAAAGCTTCACCCAATTGTTTTTTCTGCTCATCAACTTTTTTCTCAACATCTTTGTCTGAGACTTTTGAGCCGTATTCTTTTTCAAAGACTTTATTAATGGTCATTTGGAAAAGATATTGTTGTGCACCTTGGTTGTTTTTGATTTCATCATAGAAATCACCAACAGTGATCGTGTCACCCTTCATTGTGACGATATCCTTGTCACTGCCACCTTTTGCACAAGCTGCTAGCGTTACAACGGATAAGAGGGTCACCGCTCCAGCTACAAATTTTTTCTTCATGTTTATTTCTCCATTCTAAAATTCACTGCTACTATTTTACCACAAATTCAACAGGATAACTTAAATAAGTCTAAAAGCTACTCTTCTGTCGGCAAAGAAATCTCTTCCTGATTTTTACGAATCATAAGAATGCCATCGCCGAGGGGAATCAAACTGGCCGTCAAGCCAGGATGGTCCAAAGTGGCGTCAAAAAGACGCTGCAAGCCTCGATAGATGGTGCGTTGTCCACGACGAACTTCCATAATATCACGCGCCACATCTCCTCCTTGGAAGATATCGTCCAAAATGACTACTCCCCCAACTTCCAACCGTTTGAGAACTTCTGGAAGAAAGACGATGTACTTGGACTTAGCCGAATCCATAAAAATCAAGTCAAAGCGTTGCTCGATATGCTCTAGCAGATCGACCGCATCCCCTTCTAAGAGGGTGATTTGGTTACGCTGGTCAAAACGAGCAAAGTTTTCCTTGGCAAAACCAATCATTTCCTCGTTGCGATCAATGGTTGTAATCCTTGCATCAGGTACTTGCTCTGCCATCAAGAGGGCCGAAAAGCCGATCGCCGTCCCAATTTCTAAGATCGACTTGGGTTGCATGGTCTGCAAAAAGAGACGAAAGAAAGCGACCGTTTCATGAGGGATGATGGGAATATTTTCCCGCCGAGCAAATTCTTCTAGCTCTTTTAAAGCATCCGTTACCGGTGCTTGGCGCTCCCGCATGAAGGAGACAATTTCCTCCTTGACAACTGGGCGGCGCATATTGTGGTTGGCATTTTTACTGTAAGACTCTACCATCTTAGGCCAATCCTAATTTTTCAACGAGAGCCTCAAATTCATTGAGACGACGTTCAAAGACTTCAAAGGCAGCATTGAGGTAGTCTTCTTTTTCCATATCAACACCCGCCTTGCGGATTACGTTGAGTGGGTAATCCGAATTTCCGGCCTTCAAATACTCTAGGTATTTGTCCTTATCTTCTTGTGTTCCATGAACGATTTTCTCAGCTAAGGCAGAGGCTGCTGCAAAACCAGTTGAATATTGGAAAACATAGTAGTTATAGTAGAAATGAGGAATGCGAGCCCATTCGTATTGGATTTCTGGATTGTCTTCTTTAGAAAGACCATAGTATTTCTCGTTCAAATCCGCATAGAGCTCATTCAAGAATTCGCTAGTTAAGACTTGTCCTTCTTGATCTGCTTTATGAATGGCATGCTCAAACTCAGCAAACTGGGTTTGACGGAAGACGGTACCACGGAAACCATCCAAGAAGTGGTTGAGAATGGCAAAACGGGTTTCATCATCTTCTACTTCTGCCAACAATTGCTCGGTCAAGATATTTTCATTAGTTGTGGAAGCAATCTCAGCAAGGAAGATAGAATAATCCCCATAGACATAAGGCTGAGTCTCACGAGTATAGCTAGAGTGCATACTGTGGCCTGTCTCATGCACCAAGGTGAAGAGATTGTCCAATGTATCCTGCCAGTTCAACAACATAAAGGCATTGGTATCGTATGAACCACCTGAATAAGCCCCTGAGCGTTTCCCTTGGTTGACTTGGACGTCGATCCAACGTTCGGTGAAGGCGCGCTTCACGCGGGATAGGTAGTCATCACCAAGCACCGCCAAAGCCTGCTCAGATTTGGCAAGGGCTTCTTCGTAAGTGAACTTGTAGTCAGTAGAAGACAATGGTGTGTAGACATCATACATCTTCAAATCTTCAATTCCCAAGATTTTTGAGCGAAGTTTCACGTAACGTTGCAAGAGTGGCAAATGCTTGTTAACCGCTTCTACCAAACTATCATAGACACTCTCTGGGATAAAGTTAGCAGAAAGAGCTGCTTCACGTGCGCTAGAGAATTTGCGAACCTTAGCATTGTAATTGTGGACCTTGACGTTGGTCTGAAGGGTCTTGGCATAGGTATGTTGGTACTGTTCGTAGACACCATACAAGGCTTGGTATGCTTCCTTACGAACTTGGCGGTCCTTCGACTCTACCAAAGAGATGTAGTTTCCATGAGTCAACTGCACTTCTTGGCCTTGGTCATCTTTCACCATTGGAAAGACGATATCGGCATTGTCCAAAATCTCAAAAGTTTCCCCTGCCGCAGCAAAGATTTCACCTGCTCCTGCTAGCAATTCTTCTTCTTTTTGAGAAAGAACGTGCTCTTTGGTTTTGAGCAATTTGTCAAAGTAATGAGCATAAGCTTCTAAGGCAGGGACTTCTTTCAAGAAGTTGGCATATTGCTCTTCGGTGATCTCCATAAATTCTGGTTCGTAGAAGGCAAAGATCTCCCCTAAAAGGCTGTATAGAGACATGGCTTTTGATTGGAATTCTTGGTATTTGGCTACGCGTGTATCCTGGTCATTCTTCATATGGGCGTAGACATAGACCTTCTCCAAACGACGGCTCAAGTCCAAATAAACTTCTGTGGTTTCTAATAGATTGGCTGGAGAAGACAATAAAGATCCTGCAAAATGGGCAGCATCTTTAATCGCTGCAGCTAAAGCAGTTGCTTCTTCTTCCCAAGCTTGGTCTGTCGCAAAAATGGTCGACAAATCCCATTGGTATTTTTCATCAATTTCATTTCGTTGTTTTACCATTACAAAAATCCTCCAATGTTTCTATTTTATCACATATATTACCATTTGGGGGTATTTGATTCACGGAAATTTAAGCTTTCCCATTCTGATAAAAACGAGGGGAATAAAGAGTCTGCGTCGCTTTCATTCCAGTTCGACGATAGTAGGTCATAAAGTCCTGGTAATAGCTTCGCCAATCTCCCCTAATCTGAATAAAATGGGAAGACTTCAGTGGCCGACAAAGGGGATAAAAGGCTTCCAAGTCCAACTCCAGGAGATGCTTTCCTTTCAGATAGAGTTGTTCCTGAAGGGCCATCCATTTAGGATGGCGGTAATACAGCTGTTGACGAAGATAGTCCTTAAACTGTCTGTCTAGAGGAACTGTCATTTGTTGCAAGCTTTGTTGGGCATAAGGCGTCCGCAAAACTTCTAACAGATTACCTCCATAAAAAGGGAAATGTTGAGTCCGATAATAAAGACGCCCTCGCAAGTCTTGATGAATGAGATAGTGGAGACGAACTTCCTGCTTCTCTAGGTCTAACTCCCAGAGATGAAAGCCCCTATTTTGACTAAAATAGACAAAACCTTCCTGCAGAGCAGACAAGCTTTTCTTAAGCCACAAGTTTTTCCCTAACAACCAATAGACCTGATAGCCATGCTTGTGATAGGCATCGCTCCGTTCTTTTAAACGCTCCATAGACAAGGAACTGCATTGCACTTCTAAGGCAATCTTTTGATCCGGAAGGAGAACATCCGCAATCTGTTGGAAAGCCTGCAGAGGACTTTCCACTTCAGCATCGGAGTTTTGCTTGGCCCATTGATAAAGCCCCAGTTTTAACTCTAAATGCTCTGGACTCTCCGTCTCATGATGAAAGGGGCAAGCCTCTAGGCTAACGTGAGCAAAATGAGGACGCATCACGAATCCTTTCTTTAAGCGGACTTCCTTTCCACACAAGAGACAGAAAAAGGGACCTTCCTTTTTCATCGGGATTTTCTCCAAACAATTCCAACGCTGTTGCTTTGCATCTGTCGCAACAAACATGTCATCACCTCCACTTATATAATTCGTAACCGAAGACGCTTATTTATATAGAAGAGAAAGAAAAAAAGGAGCCAAGCTCCTTGTTTAGATATAATCGTTCTTACATGCAAAGCGACTGCTCATCCATCCTAGACGAGAAGTTTAAATACGTCCCTAGCTTATTGATCTGACTCACTCGAATTCTCGTCTGATGCCGGATCTGGAGTTTCCGATGATGGAGCGGTCCCATTTTCAGATGCTTCAGCTTGTTTTCGAGCCGTTTCAAATTTTTCAACAATGGTTGCACGGGTAGCTTCCGGGACTTCGGTGTCTTCGGACCCTATCGTATCCATAGATTCATTAAAGCGGGTCTTGCTCGTTTCCATTTTCTCTTTCAAATCTTTCAGATAGGTCTCATAGGTCTCTTTAGCAGAGCCCGTCAGTGATGCTCCTGCTTCCTCTGAATGAGCAACGGTTCGGTCCATCATCAAAGCATAGAGCGCTTTAAAGTCTCCAACAGTTCTAGCATTTTCAAGTTCCTCATCTGTATACAAGACAAAAGGAGACTCTGAGGATCCTTTCAAGCTGGTCACTTTCTTGCCCTGAGAAAAGGTTGATGACTGGCGTGTTTCCTTTACAGACTTTTCACTGGACGAGGTCCCTTCTTGATTCGAGCAGGCTACTAGCCCCATCACTCCCAGTAAAGCAAGCGTCGATATTAGTATTTTTTTCATTCACTCTCTCCTTTTTAAGCTTCCACTACCATTTTAGCATCAAGCTCGGGAGTTTTGGAGCCTTAGATCCAAAACTAATTGAACACGGGCTGCGGATTGTGTCAAAAAGATAAGTTCTCCTAGAATCCAAAGATTCTGCGTCAAACTTCCTATTTTGACTTTATCCGCAGACGCCCTTTATATCTTAATTAGTCATGGAACTTCTTCGAAGTTCCATGACGTCCGTACTCACCTATGGAAGTTTCTAGGAATATTATTTCTTTAATTTAAGATTTCCAAATACGGAAATCTTTTTATTTTCTCTTATATCTGATGTTAAAGAAAATTCTTAAGAAAATAAAAGGAAGGAAGCAACAGAGCCACATTGGATCCCAGCCTTTTTGACGACTACTCGTGGTCTTCTGATGGGACGCTTCTACTGCGCTTACAGCCTGCGTTTGCTGAATGGACGGAGAAACAGTTTGCAAGCCATTGGCGATTTGTAGCAGGCCATTTTGAACACTGATCTCTGGATTGGTCCCTCTTTTCACTGTAGCATAGAAGGGTTTGTCTAAGTGATAGGTTTGCCCCTGAATCGTGTGATCCCCCGCAGGCAGGATCTCTTTGTACTCATAATCCTGATAGAGTCTTTCAATCAGGGCATTTCCAATGACGTGGCGCAGGCTCTCTGCAATTTCCACATCGTAATGCCCAACTCCCATAATGACTTGAACAAATCGCTGATTTCCGCGATTAACCGTCAAGGTGTAATTATAATCTGCTGTCGGACTAGAGCCGGTTTTTAGGCCATCCGCTCCCTTTAGAGAATACCTTCCACCTTCCAAGGAATAATTATAATTTTCATGGGTTTCTTCATAATCTGTACCTTGGAAGAGAGTTATCTTGGCATTTTTAGTATAGTTGAGGATTTCAGGGAACTCGTTAACTATGTGATAGGCCAAAATAGACATATCTCTTGCGGTTGTTTGGTTAATGGCATGTTGATCATAGCGGGTCGGATTATAGTAGCCATCTAGGACTGCAGTTGGGGCACCATTAGGATTGTTCCACTTGGTATTGGTCATTCCAATTTCCTGGGCCCGCTGGTTCATCAAATCCAAGAATTTATCTGGATCTCCTCCCGACACCTTATTGGCAATCATGATGGTCGCGGCACTGGATGAAGGAACAAAAATCATATTTAGGAGGGTAGATACCTTGTATTGAGCACCCGCCACAATGGGACTATTGCTCAACTTCTGATTTTGAGAAATGATCACATCCGTATCCGTCGCTGTAATCAGGGTATCATAATCCAGCTGCCCTTCTTTAATAGCTCTCAGAAGAACATAAACAGACATCAATTTAGCCATACTACCCGAGTCACGAGGAGCATCAATATTATCACCATAAAGAATAGCTCCTGTATGAGCATCAACGACAATATCAGCCTTGGGACGGAAAAATTCATCCACCGAAGTCCCAGATTTTTCTGTGATCGACATGATATCTTCTTGTTGGTAAAGATCATCTGCCTTTGCTAGCATTGGGAAACATAGGCAAGCAAGGGAAAGTGTCGCAAATAAGGCACGTTTAAACTTCATTCTCTCTCATTTCTTTCATAAACATCATCGTTCTCCATTATAGCATAAGTCCTTCTATTCACAAACTCTATTTCCTAAACTTTTTACTCCTTCGTGTTCCCAAAGAGACCTGGAGATTTCCCTTTTGGCATCTTTAAAAAGAGGCTTAGTAGAAGGACGAGGACTAGGACAGCCACCAAGAAGTAACTCATCATTGAAAATCCTCCGTGATCCACAAAGAAAGCTGCTAGCGGTTGCAAGAGAATGGTACCAAGATAGCGGACTCCTTGTACAAGAGCCATAGCTAAGACTAGATCTTTCTTATCCACCTGTTGGGAGATAAAACGCAAGGAGACCATGATCAAGACCATCCCTGTCGTATGCTTAGCCAAGAGGGTGACCAGCACTTTTAAGAAGACCGGACTCGGAAGAGCATAGATAAAATACTGGAGCAAGAGGATCCCCACAGGAAGCAAGATTAGTAAACGCAAGGGCCAATGGTCCATAAAACGGTCTGAAAAAAAGATGAGGGGCGCTTCTACAACAACAGATAGGGCCACAACCGTAGAGGCTATCTGAACAGGAAGGCCACTATCCATCAAGAGAGCTGGAATATAGGTATGGCCAATATTCCCCACGCCCGACACAAGCCCCATCAGTAATAGGAAAAAGAGATAGGGTCCATTATGGAGCAAAGGACGGATCGAGACAGCTTCTTTCTGTACCCGATTGGTCTTGGAAATACGGATAGCCCCTAAAGTGAAGAAACTAAGAAGGATCGTGACCAATACACAATAGTATACAGACTGGGGGCTAAGATGAGCATAGAGCCAACCAGCTAGGTGGGCTCCAGCCGCATACCCTAGCGTCCCCCAAACGCGGATTTTTCCAAAAGCATAGGGACTCTGGGTAGCTAAAATCTCCATCATGGGAGCCGTCCCATTTAGACACAGTAATACCAAGCCATAAAAAATCGTCAACCAAAAGAAGTTAGGGGCCCAGATAAAGCCACCCACTCCTGCCATGAGGACTCCTAAGCTCAAGGTCGTGATTTTAACAATGCCAAATCGTTCATTGATATAACCAAATAAGGGCTGGGTAAGCATGGATAGGAAAAAGGCTGTCGACACCAAATTAGATACCTGACTGGCTGAATACTGCTGGCCTATCAGATAGACAGAGATTAAAGTCGTAAAGAGGGCCGTCGACATGAAGTAAAAACTATATAAAAATAAATAAGCAGGATAGGAATTTCGAAATGCTTTCATAAGTTTCCTTTCAACATGAGAAATAAAAGGCAATGACAAAACCCAACTGGATTTCAGTTGAGTTTTGATCAGTTATTTTTTGTAGCGATCCTGAGCCTTGCGCGCCCGTTCTTTGCGATGAGCTCTTTCTAAATACAGAATCATAGCAAGAATGAAAATTGGAATCAGAATGACCAGGCTTTCAAGAGGAAAATGGAAGGATTTTTCTCTAGCTGGGGCCGCCGTACTTTGGGAATCCGATTGACTCACTGCTCCTTCTTTGACTGGAAGTCCATCAGAAATCTTTTCTGATAGGGTCATCAAGCCTGAATCCGCCTCAACCTGTCCATCTTTGACAACGAGTTTTGGATTCTCTTCTCCCTTTTTGACCGTGGCATAGAAAGGTTGATCCAGTGTGTAGGTCTTTCCATCAATCGTCTGAACACCCTTGTCCAACAACTTCTTATAACGATAATCAGCAAAAGCCTTTTCGATCAAGGCATTGCCAAATGGATGTCGATAGTATTCACCATCCTGGTCGGACCAATCACCAACTCCCATGACTACGGAGATAATTCGTTGGTCCCCCCGTTTAGCGGTTGCGATATAATTAAAGGCACCACGTGGACTCGAACCTGTCTTCAGACCATCTACTCCTTCAAGAGCATATCTAGCTCCTGGCAAGGAATAGTTATAGGTATCAAAAGTCTCCTCATAAGGCGTGACTTGTTTCACGGTCACCTTAGCCTGATTGGTATAGCTAAGAATCTCTGGATATTCTTTCACGAAATGATAGACGAGAATCGCCAAATCTCTTGCAGTTGTCTGGTTGGCCGCATCATTTGGATAGTTATAACTGGTATATAAACCTTGGAAGGTTGAAATGGCCGCTCCACTCGGATTGTTCCAAATTGTATTGGTCATCCCCAACTCCTTGGACTTTTCGTTCATCCGCTGAATAAAGGCATCCGCATCGTGGTTAGAAAGGAGATTAGCCAACATAATCGTAGCCACATTGGAGGATGGAACAGCCGTCATGGTAATCAATTCAGAGACCGTATAGTCCACACCTGCAACGATGTTATTGTTGGAAATCTCATAGATTTTTGACATGGATTGATCCGCAGCTGTTGCAGTGACAACCGTATCTTTGGTAATTTTTCCCTCTTTCATGGTTTCGAAAAGCAGATACAATGTCATGAGCTTACTCATACTTGCTGGATCCCGCACTTCATCAATATTGTCTCTCCACAAAACATCCCCGGTATTCGCATCGATGACGAGAGAGGACCTTGGTCGATTATAGGCTTGCACATGATCATTGGGATACATTTTTTGCGCCATATCCACTAGCTCATCCGCTACGATTGACAGAGGGCGGAGTAGAGATAAGACGACGATTCCTAAAACGAGCAACTTCTTTTTCAAAATATATTTTCCTCAAATATAGAATTTTATCTTATTGTACCATACTTCAATCCATAAAAAAACCTATCTTTCAGGATATTTCAGATAGGTCTCTCTTTTTCAACTGGTTACAGTAGGCTCAAGGCTGCTTGGTCTGCAATAATCACGACATCTGGATGACCTTGAAGGGCACTCGCTGGTAAACTCTCTGTTTTTGGACCATTAACCATTCCTGCAATAGCTTCTGCTTTTGATTCTCCATAGGCAAAGAGAATGATAGACTTGGCAGCAAGAATGTTCGCAATCCCCATGGAGATGGCTTGAGTTGGAACATCTTCAATTTTTTCAAAGAAGCGAGAGTTGGCTTCAATCGTTGATTGATCCAAATGGACCAAATGCGTTTGGCTGTCAAATGGCGTGCCTGGTTCGTTAAAACCAATGTGGCCGTTGCGACCGATCCCTAGAATTTGCAGATCTACTGGATGTTGGGCCAAAATTTCATTGTAATGAGCTGTTTCTTCTTCTGCAGTATCTTCATTTCCTTTTGGAAGATAGCTAACATTAAACGGTTTCTCATTGAATAAATTTTCCTGCATAAAGTAACGATAGGATTGAGGATCTTCTCCCGTCAAGCCGACATACTCATCCAAGTTGACACTGACCATGTCTGAGAAATCCAAATCACTCTCCCGAATCAATTTATAAAACTCAAGTGGACTGCTTCCAGTCGCAAGCCCCAGAGTTTTGGCACCCTGCTCTAACTTTTCTTTTAGCAGGTCAAAAGCAACCTGTCCCCCTTCGATTTGATTAGCTACTTCAATAACTTTCATGATAAATCCTCCGCTTATTTCTTATATTCATTATATGGTATAGACCAATTTTTGTCAAGCGCTTTCTTGATGTTAGAAAAGGATTTTTTACCTTCATCCCTTTAAAATTCGGCTAGTGATTTCCTTTGTTTCACTCTTATTTCATGATATAATGGGGAAGGTTAAATGTAAGAAATAGAAGAATTTAGATACAAGGAGAGAACATGAACACGAATGACTTTGATTTCCACCTCCCCGAGGAGTTAATTGCGCAAACCCCATTAGAGAAGCGCGATGCCTCAAAACTACTGATCCTCAATCGACAAACAGGTCAGATGGAAGACCAGCATTTTGACGCCATTATCAATGAATTGGAACCAGGGGATGCTTTAGTCATGAACAATACCCGTGTCCTTCCAGCTCGTCTCCATGGGGTCAAACCGGATACAGGAGGGCATGTGGAGCTTCTTCTCTTAAAAAATATCGAAGGCGATCAATGGGAGGTTCTTGCTAAACCTGCCAAACGTCTCAAAGAGGGAGGGGTCGTCAGCTTTGGCGATGGACGTCTTCAAGCGACCCTAATCAAAAAGCTGGAACACGGAGGATGTATCGTAGAGTTTTCTTACCAAGGAATTTTCCTTGAAGTCTTGGAAAGTTTAGGAGAAATGCCCCTACCACCTTACATCCATGAAAAATTAGAAGATAAGGAACGTTACCAGACAGTCTATGCCAAAGAAAATGGATCTGCCGCAGCTCCTACTGCTGGCCTCCATTTCACACCTGAGCTCTTACAGAGGATCGAAGACAAAGGGGTTCACTTGGTTTATCTAACCCTTCATGTCGGACTAGGTACCTTCCGTCCTGTATCCGTCGATGATCTCGACCAACATGAAATGCATTCCGAATTTTATCAACTCTCAGAAGAAGCCGCCCAAACCCTTCGACAAGTCAAAGCGAGTGGACACCGCATCGTTGCCGTTGGGACCACTTCTATCCGAACTTTAGAAACAATTGGGAACAAGTTTAATGGAGAGTTACAAGCCGACTCTGGTTGGACCAATATCTTTATCAAACCAGGCTATCAGTGGCAAGTTGTCGACGCCTTTTCAACCAACTTCCACTTACCAAAATCAACCTTAGTCATGCTCGTTTCTGCCTTCGCAGGTCGAGAACTCACTCTGGATGCTTATCAGCACGCTATCGACCAAGGCTACCGTTTCTTTAGCTTTGGAGATGCTATGTTTATCAAATAAGGAGAGCCCCTTATGAATAAGATTGAAAGTCGCCACCGCCTGATCCGGTCCATTATTTCAGAAAAGAAAATTCGAACCCAACAAGAATTGCAGGACAGCCTGGAAGCGAACGGCATCATCGTGACCCAGTCAACCCTCTCAAGAGATGTCAAATCCTTGAATCTGGTAAAAATTAACGAAGGGGATAGCTCTTATTATGCCATCAATAGCATTGCCCCATCTCGCTGGGAAAACCGACTGCGTTTTTATATGGAAGATGCCCTTGTCATGCTTCGTCCCGTCCAAAACCAAGTAGTCGTCAAAACACTCCCTGGTCTGGCCCAGTCCTTCGGAGCCATCTTAGATGCCCTTGAATTGCCACAAATTGTCGCAACCGTCTGCGGAGATGATGTCTGCCTCATCATTTGTGAAGACAATCAGGGAGCTTTGGACTGCTTTGAAAAATTGAAAGAATTCACTCCTCCCTTCTTCTTTAGCAAATAAAAGAAAGAGAGTGGGACAGAAATCGGTAATTCGTTAGAATTCGATTTCGTCGTCCCACCTCCGCACAGTTGAGTAGGGCTGTAAAAGCTGATGAAATCAGCGTAATAGAGCCCACTCAACCACTGCGTCTTGCTCAACAATCCAAAAATAATTGAGAGGCTAGGACTTTTGTCCCAGCCTCTTTTTTCTAATCTCTATTAGGCTTCCTTACCTGCTAATCGTCGAATGGTCTCTGCATAGATTTCCATTGCACGATATAAATCATTCAGTTTAGCTCGTTCATTCGCCTGGTGCTCTGTTTGGAGAGCATCAGGCAAGAGGGCACCATAAGCCACACAATTTTCCATAGTTCGAGCAAAAGTCGCTCCCCCTGAGGACATAGCTGGGGTCTGATCCCCCGTTTCCTCTTGGTAGACCGCCATCAGGGTACTCACCAACGGACTATCTAATGGAACGTATAGTGGAGCTACATAATCAAACTCTTCATACTGGAGTTGATAGCTAGCCGCTACTTCAGTTAAACGCTCTACCAAGGCATCCTTATCCGCTAAGACAGGGATCCGAATATCAATCCCGATTTCAGATTGCTGTTCATCAATGGAGAGGGTTGCAATATTGAAGGAAAGAGCACCACTTGGTTCATCTTTGATTTCACCAAAGAGAGCTGCTCCTGTCGCATCTTCCCCAACGGCATCTGCAATAAAGAGAAGGGCTGGATGAGGCTGGATCAAGGAAAGACTTTCCGCTAAGCCGACAATAGCATTGACACCCTCAGCCGCATCCTTGGAGTGTTTAGACAATCCAAGAACGGTTACTGCTCCTGCTTCTTCTGTATAGTTAACACCACTTTGCTCGATCACTGGTAAGAGTTCCTCTAAGCGTTCCCCCTTATAAGTTGCCTTATCTGGTACCACGTTAAGGGCACGACCAGCTTGTAAGGGACGATCCTCCCAGCCTGGTCCATGGAGCTTCACTTGAAGCAAGCCTTTTTCAGCATAGGTTAATGGGAAGGACGAATCTGGAGCAAAGCCAAGATCTGCTTTTTCTTCTATCTGATTGTAGCGGTTCATACAGCGCCAGAGAGTTTCCTCGTCTGTACCAAATATAAAGCGAATCCGTTTGGTAAATACAACTCCTTGGTCGAGCAGGCTCTTAACTGCGTAAAGCGCCGCAAGGGATGGCCCCTTGTCATCTTGTACCCCACGTCCAATCAACCATCCATCTTTCAGAGTCGCCTCAAAAGCTGGCGTTTGCCAATCTTCTAAATCACCGGCTGGAACAACATCCAAGTGACAAAGAACGGCCAGGAGTTCTTCCCCCTGACCGATCTCTGCATATCCATAGTATCCTTCAGGATCTAGATAGGTTTGAAAGCCCATTTCTTGAGCGATTTCTAACGTTTTCTCAAGGACATCTTGGATAGCTTGTCCAAACGGTGTTCCATTTTCGCCTTCGTTTAAAACCGAAGGATAAGAAATCAGAGTCTTTAATGAAGCTAGAAAGTCATCTTTGACTTGATTTGTAATCTCAATTTTCATGGAATCACCTCTTTACTTCTTATAGGGCTGGAACGAATGTTCCGAGAAGAAGGAGGGCAATGGTAATTACAATAACAGCAACTACAAGTTTTGCCATGAATTTCCACCAAGTAGCAATGTTGATACGTCCAAGAGCAAGAGCTCCCATAACGATACCAGAAGTTGGTGCGATCAAGTTCAAGACACCAGATGCTGATTGGTAGGCAGTAATAATCAAGCTAGGACGTACATTGACGAATTCTCCCAATGGAGCCATGATACCCATTGTCGCGCTGGCAAGACCAGATGAAGATGGAATCAAGAATGACATTGGCAAGTAGAAGATATAAGTCAAGACGATAAAGACTTGAGAAGATAGACCGCTGAGTCCTTGTTTACCCCAGTTAAGGATGGTATCTGTAATCATACCGTTGTTCATGATAACTTGAATACCACGAGCGATTGCTACGATGAGGGCAACGCTCAAGAGGTCAGCTGCACCAGCCATAAATGAAGAAATAATTTGTTCTTCTTTAAGGCCGTATACAATACCGATGAGAATACCCATAAAGGCAAAGAGCATTGCTCCTTCAGGGAAGTACCAAGTACCAAGAGCTGCAGTTGATGAACCAATGATCTTACCAACTACTGGAAGGCCTGTTAACCATGTGTTAAAATCTCCAAAGAAGGTAATACCTAAATCAGACCATGGAATGAAACTCAAGACCATCAAGACGAAGGTCAATACAAAGAGTACAAAGACTTGTTTTTGTTTCTTAGTAAGTGTTGAGTTGACTTCTTCTTCATTTTCACCAACATTGAAGAATTTCATATCTTCTTCACGTGTTGCATAGGTGAGGGATTTAGTTGGGTCTTTTTGGATCTTATCTGCATACTTGTATACAAACCAAGTGCTAAGACCAGTCAAGACAACCCAGAAGATCAAACGAAGGATGATCCCTTCACCAAGACCAACACCTGCAGTTGAAGAAGCGATACCTGTTGCAAATGGGTTCAAGGTAGATGCCAAACATCCAATCTGTGAACCGAGCAAGATAATGGCTACACCAGTCAAGCTATCAAATCCTACGGCCATCATAACTGGCACAAGAAGAGGATAGAAGGCCATGGTTTCTTCACCCATACCATAAGTTGTACCACCAAGGGCAAACAAAGGCATAAGAACCAAAATCAACATTTTTTCGCGACCCTTGTATTTCTTCACGATAGAAGCAATACCAGTGTCTAGCATACCAGTTTCATTGACCACACCAAGGAAACCACCAACCATCAAGATGAAGAAGGCTACGTCAATCGCTGCACTGGTTTCTTTAATCAGCGACCCTTCTTCTGGGCTAGTCCCTAGCATAGCACGAATTGGTGCCATCAAGACGTCCCAAATACCTTGAGGGTTTTGAGGTTGTGCTTTATAAACACCGTCTACAAAAGCCCCTGCTGGGATGATCCAAGTCATCACTGCCATAATCGCAATGATGATTAACAATACGGTATAAGATGAGGGCATCTTAAACCCTTTTTTCGCTTTTTCACTCATTTGCTTATCCTCCTAACGCAACAAAGTTTGAGTGACTCTTTCAAAAGGTTTATCTTTTAGAAAGCGCTTACCTATATGTTCATTTTATCATATTTAAGATTAAAAAACTAGTTTTTCCTAATCTTTTTTAGAAAAAACAAGGGGAGGATCTTTATACAAAATCCTGTAAAAATAAGATCTACTCCCCTCCTCATGTACATGAATTAGTCTTTAACGATAATTGTTCCACTTTCAGACTCAATCAAAGCGCCAAGGTTTTCAAGTGAAGTGATGACTGCTTTTCCTTCTGGACGACCATTTACAAAGGCGATCGCAGCTTCTACTTTAGGAAGCATGCTTCCTGGTGCAAATTGGTCTTGTTTGATGTACTCTTCCAATTGAGCGACATTGACATGTTCCAATTTTTCTTGGTCTGGTTTGTTGTAGTTTACAAAGACATAGTCCACTCCTGTCAAAACGATGAAGAGGTCTGCTTCTACCAATTCAGCCAAACGTTGGGATGCAAAGTCTTTATCGATAACTGCTTCAACACCAGTCAAGCTACCATTTGCTTCTTTCACAACTGGGATACCGCCACCACCAGCAGCGACAACGACTTGTCCGTCGTTCAACAAGGTACGGATGGTATTGATTTCTTTGATATCCACTGGTTTTGGTGAAGCAACAACTTTACGCCAGCCACGACCAGCATCTTCTTTGAAAGTTGCACCTGATTTTTCAGCTTCTGCTTTTGCTTCTTCTTCTGAGTAGAATGGGCCAATTGGTTTGCTGAGGTTAACAAAAGCTGGATCGTTCTTATCTACAACGACTTGTGTCACAACTGAAGCAACGTCTTTTTCAATTCCTTCTTCAAGAAGAGCATTTTGAAGAGCGTTTTGAAGCCAGTAGCCAATGCTTCCTTCAGTCATTGCAACCAATGAATCCAACGGGAAAGCTGGGTTCTTTTCAGAATCTGCTGCCAAGTGTTGGAGCAAAAGGTTTCCTACTTGAGGACCATTTCCGTGAGTGATGATCAAGTCATCCCCATTTTTGATTAATTTTACTAAGTGTTTTGCTGTTTCTACAAGTGCTTCTTGTTGAGCTTTTGCAGAAGGATCAGATGAAAGGATGGCGTTTCCTCCCAAAGCAACGACGATTTTTCTTGACATAGGTTTTCCCTTTCTATAAAAAATAGGGGCAGGACTAAAGCTAGCAGTCCAGCCCCTATAGCTGTTGGTATACGGTTATAAAGTCTTAAACTTTTGGAATGTACAAGTTACCAAGAGTAGCTGCCATCACCGCTTTGATTGTGTGCATACGGTTTTCAGCTTGGTCAAAGTGACGAGCATATTTGCTGCGGAACACTTCGTCAGTAACTTCCATTTCTTCTACGCCGAATTTTTCAGCAACATCTTTACCATAAACAGTGTTTGTGTCGTGGAAAGCTGGCAAGCAGTGCAAGAAGATCAAGTCTTCGTTATCAGCTTTCTTAACCAATTCCATGTTTACTTGGTAAGGTTTCAAAAGGGCAACGCGTTCTGCAAATTTGTCTTCTTCACCCATAGATACCCAAACGTCAGTGTAAAGTACATCTGCACCTTTCACAGCTTCGTCAGCATCTTCAGTGATCAAGATATGAGCGCCACTTTCTTTTGCGAATCCTTCTGCCAATTCAACAATTTCTTGTTCTGGGAAGAGTTCTTTTGGTGAGAAGATGTGTACGTTCACACCAAGGATAGCACCTGTTACAAGAAGGCTGTTTGCAACGTTGTTACGTCCATCACCACAGTACACAAGTGTCAAACCTTCAAGGCGTCCAAAGTTTTCTTGAACAGTCAAGTAGTCTGCAAGCATTTGAGTTGGGTGCCATTCGTCAGTCAAACCGTTCCATACTGGAACACCTGAGAATTCAGCCAATTCTTCAACCATGCGTTGGCTGAAACCACGGAATTCGATACCGTCAAACATACGTCCAAGAACTTTAGCAGTATCTTCTGTAGATTCTTTTTTACCAAGTTGGATGTCGTTTGCACCAAGGTATTCTGGGTGAGCACCAAGGTCGATGGCTGCAGTAGTGAAGGCTGCACGAGTACGAGTTGAAGTTTTTTCAAACAAAAGCGCAATGTTTTTACCAGCTAGGTAGTGGTGTTGGATGTTGCGTTTTTTAAGGTCTTTCAAGTGAGCTGAAAGTCCGATAAGGTATTCTAACTCTGCACGTGTAAAGTCTTTTTCTGCTAAAAAGCTACGTCCTTGGAATACTGAAGTTGTCATTAATTATCTCCTTTTATTATGCATGATAAGATCCTGTCAATCAGTTTAGAGGGCTCAGTTTAGACACTGAGCCCGTCTAACCTGTAGAAGGATGATTAGATTTCTTCACGTTCGAATGGCATTGACATACAACGAGGTCCACCACGACCGCGAACCAATTCACTTCCGCGGATCTTGATCAAACGAAGACCGTATTCTTCTAATTTCTTGTTGGTAACAGTGTTACGGTCGTATACAACTACCACACCAGGTGCGATTGTAAGAGTATTTGAACCGTCGTTCCATTGTTCACGAGCAGCAGCAACCACATTGCCATCACCACAAGGAATCAAAGTAACTTTTTCTACACCAAGGTTTTCAGCAAGCAATTCAGCCAAATCACCTTTTTCTTCAACGATCTTCAATTGTTCGTTTTCATAAGTTACAGAGAAGACGCGAAGGTTACCTTGGATTTCAGGGTGGATGGTGAATTTATCGTAGTCCACCATTGTGAATACTGTATCCAAGTGCATGAATTTACGGTTGTTAGCAAATTCGAAGGCCAATACTTTCTTGAAGCCAACGTTCTTCTTGAAGATGTTTACCAACAATTTTTCGATTGATGCAGCATCTGTACGTTGTGAGATACCAACTGCCAATACATCTTTAGAAAGTACCAACTCATCTCCACCTTCGATACGAGTATCTTCTTCACGGTTGTAGACAAGTTCAACTTTTCCACCGTAAACTGGGTGGTATTTGAAGATGTATTTACCATACAAAGTTTCACGGTTACGTGTATCTGCGTACATGTGGTTCAATGATACTGCATTACCAATTGTAGCAAATGGGTCACGTGTGAAGTACAAGTTTGGCATTGGGTCGATTGCAAATGGATAGTCAGATTCAACAAGGTCTGTCAATCCTTTTGCTTCTTCAGGAATTTCTGGAAGTTCAGCTTTTTGAACCCCTGCCATTGTTTTTTCAACCAATTCTTGGTTGTCTTCAATGCTGTGAAGCAATTCACGGATCGCAACTTTTGTTTGGCGTCCACGAATGTTTGCTTCTTCAAGGTATTCTTCGATGAACTGATCACGAATTTCTGGAGAAGTCAATGATTCAGCAGCCAACTGCTCAAGATAAAGTACTTCGATTCCTTCGTTACGAAGTGCTTCAGCAAATGCGTCATGTTCTTTTTGAGCATCTTCCAAGAATGGAATATCATCAAAAAGAAGACGTTCAAGATAGTCAGGCATCAAGTTTTCCAACTCTTTACCTGGACGGTGCAAACAAACTTTTTTCAGTTTTCCAATTTCTGAGAAAACATGAATTGGGTGTGTAGACATCTATAGTCCTCCTTTTTTCTTGCGGTTTAGCTTAGCTAATCCCGTTTACATGTTTCATTTTATCACCAATTGGTACCGCTTTCACAACCAATCTTCCATTACGAATGCCAAGAATTTGACACTTTTTTAAATATCACCCTTGTTTTATGAAAAATGAACCGCTTTCTTTGAATATTTTGCTAAATATATTCTTTTTGTGAGTAAATATTTTTTTATTTGATTTTTGAAACTTTTTAACGTTTTTGACAGAAAATAAAAGAATCCCTACTAGGCTTCTTCTTGAATGTAGACAAAGTTTATTTTACATAAAACACCTAGATGATTTTCAAAAAATGACTTTTATTATTTTTTCATTTAAGAAGTTTAAAAACTTTCCGCCGTGAGAAAAGTGCTTGAAACATGATTATTTCAAGCACTCGGGAGTTTTGAAACCTTAGGTTCAAAACTAAGTCATGGAACTTCGTAGAAGTTCGCTGACGTCCGTACTCACCTAAGGAAAGTTTTTCAGAAGACTTTATCTTCAATCCAAAAGAAGCCCTACTAGGCTTCTTCAAAACTATCTAAAAAGAATGGAAGATCAAGAAAAGTTAATTTCTTATGCTTGTACTCGATTCTCTCCTCTTCTAGGAGCTTCTTTAACACTTGATTGACGGTTTCTCTCGTCGTCGCAGCTAATCTAGCCAACTCCTTCATACTCATTGGAAAAGGAATAGTTGGCCCAGACTTTTGATAATCCTTACAGAGTAGAGCTAAGGATTGGATCACACGATCACTGGCACTGGCTGCAACCACATTGCGAAGTCGCAACTCCTGAAATTCCAATATTTTTGAAAGTTTTCTCGTTATAAAGAGAACTTGTTCCATACTGGACTGGACAATTTCCTCATAAAGCTGAACAGGAATACTGAAGTATTTAACGGTTGTCATGGAAGTGGCTGTATAGTGATAATTGGAATCTGTAAACATACCACCGTATGGGAAGACGGCTCCTTCTTTGATGTAATCCATATACGAGAAGGTATCTGAAGAGTCAAACTCCTCAATACGAACATAGCCTTTTACCACTAAAAAAATTCGATCGCGCTTATCACCGGCAAAAAATAGGATCTGTCCCTTTGGGATTTCTCTATAATGAATTTCTACAGCTAATTTATCAAATTTTTCAACTGGAATCGCAGAGAAAGCTGGATGGGAGCGAATCAACTGATAATCTTCTTTTGTAATCATTTCTATTCTTTCTTTGGGTTCTTTAGTTATTATATCATATTTATTCACTGACCTCAAAGAATGTCACCAAGATTTTAACCATGAAACTTATCTTTGCTAAGAAAAAACCTTCCCAAAACGTTTTTGGGAAAGGTTCTAAATCGTTAGTTGACATTTACACGGTGCCATTCATTAATCACATAGCAGAGTTGACCAAGTAAATGAAGACCGTAGCCACTGATCTCCGTACTTTCTGGAGTAGTTCCCCCTAGACCAGCTGTAAAAATCGAGATGAGGTAGGGTGTTTGTTCGTAAACGATGGCTTCGACATTGAGGGCTTCTGCTACATAACCAGGTTTTTGCTGAATGACTAAATCTGGTAAATACCGTTTGTAGTATTCATTCGGGAAGGACTCTCCGATCAATTCTAGCAAGGTCGCATATTTTTCTTTGTGATTCCAAAGATAGTCTAAGACTTGAATATAGTAATCAGAAGTCGTTTTGTTTTCAGGACTAATGGTTTTTATTTCTGCCCGGGATTTTCCATATTTTTTATACTTCTCATAGACATTGTCCATACCACCAAAGCGGTCGGCCAAGGCATATGCCGGCGTATTTTCTGAGTAGACAAGAGAATAACGCTGCATATCTGGAATCGTCATAGCGCCACCAAAGGCAGCTACATAATTATCGTGCTCTCCAAGGTACTCGTAGTAAGTATTGGTAATATCAAATTCATCCGTTAAGTTTAACTTCCCTGCATCGACTTCATCCACGACCAACATATTGAGGGGCAGTTTATAGGTACTTCCAGCTGTCATCGGCTGTAACTCATTCATTGAAAACTGTTGGCCTGTCGCAGGATTTTTGTAGGTAAAGGTAATTTGGGAAGGATCAATACCATATTCAGTCATATAGTCTTGTACAACTTCTACCAAGCCTTTATTGGCATAATCATAGACAAGACCCAAATTTTCCATGGTTTCACGATCTTGATCCATGACAGCTTGTTTCTCCTCAGGAGTTTTGACACGAGGAGGTTGGAGGGCTTGCTTCTCTTGCTTGGAGTCCACTGCTTGAGGCGTCGTTCCCTCTTGAGCAAGAGGCGAGGCAGGAGCCTGATAAAGATGGAGGTAAGTTAAAGCTCCAACTCCTCCTATACATAATAAAATCCCCAACACAATCATGATCGATCGAACATTAAATATTTTTTTCATATGAAGTTAATTATAAAAGATTCTCTTTAAAATAACAAGGTATTTCCAGTTCAGAAAACGATTTCTTGTAGAAGAAATTTTTTAGCGATTTCCAGGTCAATCCTTCTTCATATCCTAAGAATCCATCCCCTTTTGACTGTCTTATTTCCGCTTAAAGGATCCCATGATTAGTTTTGCCACTTCACGCGCAATGGTACGGAACAAGGAACTGATAAAGGAATCTTTGGCCTTTTCTAAACTAGATTTCCGCGGACGGCCCGGACTCCGTTTTTGACTGGCCTTCTCTTCTGCAACTCTTGCTTTATCTTCCTCTTCCCGCTCCTTTTCCTTCTCTTCTCTAGCAGATTTTTCAGTCAATTTTTCATAAGCTGATTCATTGTCTACTCGAACAGCATATTTTTGATGGAAAGGAGAGCTGGTAATCAAGGCCAACTGTTCACTCTCGTTTAACAAATCAAAACTCGATTGTGGAGACAAAATATAAGAACGTTCCACCACACTTGGTTGCCCCTTTTCATTTAGGAAGGAGACGAGAGCTTCCCCTGTTCCCAACTCCGTCAAGACAGTTTCCGTATCAAATTCTGGGTTTGGTCGGAAGCTTTGAGCAGCAACTTTGATGGCCTTCATTTCCTTTGGCGTATAGGCACGCAAGGCATGTTGGACACGATTCCCAAGCTGGGCCAATACAGACTCAGGGAGATCTTGAGGATTCTGTGTGATAAAGTAGATTCCTACTCCTTTAGACCGGATAAGGCGAACGACTTGCTCAACTTTTTCCAGGAAGAGCTTGCTAGCATCATTAAACAAGAGGTGGGCTTCATCAAAGAAGAAGACAAATTTAGGTTTTTCTAGATCTCCAACTTCTGGTAAGGTCTCGAACAGACGAGACAACATCCAGATCAGGAAGGTTGAATAGAGCTTAGGGGAGTTGAAGAGACGAGTCGCTGATAGAATGTTGATGTAACCTCGTCCACTGCTATCCAATTGCATAAAATCTTGAAGGTCCAAGGCTGGCTCTCCGAAGAATTGATCTGCACCCTCTTGCTCTAGCACTAACAAGCTTCGTTGAATAGCTCCTACTGATTGTTTACTGATATTTCCGTATTGAGCGGAATATTCTGAGGCATGGTCATAGACTTCCTTCAAAAGACTCTGCAAATCCTTCAAATCAATCAAAGGCCAATTTTTTTCTTTGGCCAATTTAAAGACGATGGCCAAAATCCCTGTTTGCGTTTCGTTGAGGTCCAACAAGCGCGCTAGCAAAAGAGAGCCCATTCCTTCAATCGTTGCACGGACCGGATGGCCTGCTTGACCAAAGACATCCCACAAGCGAACTGGAAAAGCTTGAGGTTCAAAAGGATCTGTAATACCAAGTAGTTTATAGCGCTCTTCCATCTTTGGCGTCCATTGTCCTGCTTTAGCAAGACCTGAAAGATCTCCCTTGATATCTGCTAGAAACACCGGAATCCCTTGCTGACTTAATTTTTCAGTTATGACTTTTAGGGTCACGGTTTTCCCTGTACCAGTAGCCCCTGCAATTAACCCGTGGCGGTTGAGCATTTTTAGATAAAGTTGCGTATCCACTGCTCCTTTTGTAATCGTAATACTTGTCATTTTCATTCTCCCTTTTGTTGAGGTACAGTTTTTTTCAGAAAAAGTGATACGGCTTCTTTCTTATGTAGGAAGCCTTTCTCCTCACTTTCACATACTCTTCTAGTGTATCATTTTCAGGTATAAACGCAAGAAATATCCCTCCTAAAATGGGGTATTCATTTGAGACTATGTTGGCCAATTTGAAAAATAAAAAGCCTGAATCGAGAAGCTCCTTTAAGGGACCTCTTGATTCAAACTTTTTTATTATGAAAGCTTATTTAGCTGCTGCGTAAAGCTCGTCAACTTTGTTCCAGTTAATCACTGAGAAGAAAGCTTTGATGTAGTCAGGACGAACGTTGCGGTATTTCACGTAGTAAGCATGTTCCCAAACATCCAAGCCCAAGATTGGTTTCTTCCCTTCTGAGATTGGTGTGTCTTGGTTTGCTGTTGAAGTCACTTCAAGCTTCCCTTCTTTGTTCACAACCAACCATGCCCATCCAGAACCGAAACGAGTGGTTGCTGCTGCAGTGAAAGCTGCTTGGAATTCTTCGAATGAACCGAAGGCTTCATCGATTGCTGCTGCAAGTTCTGCTGAAGGAGCTGTCTTTTCAGGAGTCATCAATTCCCAGAAAAGAGCGTGGTTCAAGTGTCCACCACCATTGTTGATAAGCGCTTGGCGGAGATCAGCTGGGATCGACTCTACATCTGCCAACAAAGCTTCAAGGTCTTCACCAATTTCAGGGTGTTTTTCAAGAGCTGCATTTGCATTGTTTACGTAAGTTTGATGGTGTTTATCATGGTGCAAGTGCATTGTTTCAGCATCAATGTATGGTTCCAATGCATCGTATGCGTACGGAAGATCTGGTAAAATAATTGCCATGGAAAATACCTCTATTTCTTTATGTATATAAAAATGATAACGCAATCATCAAATTTATTCAACTATTCTGCTTACACAGATGGGTTAGCTAGCTTTAGTACAGCCAAATCAAATAGATAATCTTTCTCATAGGTTCCCGATTTCATTTGGAAGTCGGTATCAATCAAAAGACAAATCGCCTGCTCCAAATAGCTTAAAGATATCCCTCTACTATCTCTTAGAGCAAATTTGACTTGATAGGGATTTACTTTTCGACCGGTCAGCTCTGATAGGTCTGAAACGATTTGGGATTCTGTTCGTCCCTCTTGCTTCAACAGCTTGACCTGTGTGTAGATGCGGAACTGACTCAATAAAATGGCTAAAAGCTTGATTTCATCCTCTCCTTGCAGCCGAAGGTCCTTGACCAAACTGCGAGCGGAATCAATTTGTTTCTTTAGAATCATCTGGATCAGATCAAACAGATTATCTTGGAGTGTCTTCAGAATAGCCTCTTCTATATCTGTGATAGTGATGCTTGAAGCTCCCTTGTAGGTTTTAAGAAACTCCAAGTTTTTCTGAATCTCACTAAAATCAAAGCCAGATTTGATCAAAAGTTGGTCGAAGGCTTGTGAATCAATCGCTAGCCCTAGAGACTTGATCTCTTCCGCGAAATGGGCACGCAACTCCTGTTCCTTTAATTCAGTTGCTTCTAGCAACTGGGCATCCCTTTTTAAAAGCTTGACAATTCTTCGTTTGCTATCCAGTTTTCCTTCCGCAATGACAATCAAGCGAGTTGTTTCTAAAGGTGCTGATAAGTATCCTTCAAAGGACTGCAATTCATCATCCGTCAGGTATCTTTTTTTTGCGGTCGTCACATCGACAAAATGATCCAAAATCACTATTTTTTCGTCCGCAAAAAATGGAAGGCTAACCAAGTCAAGCTCGACTTCAGAATAAGCTGTTTCCTTCATGTCAAAATAGGAATAGTTCAAATCAGACGAATCGTAGCCAACTTTCTTTAAAAGTTGCTCTTTCATCCACTCAAACTGACCGATGTCATCCCCTGATAAAACCAGGATAGGAGGAAGGTTCTCGGCACTGATTTTTTTAATTGTTTGTAAAGCCTGCATGTTCTGAAGGTACCTCATTCCACTCTCTAAACTGATGCTGGGGCTGTTCCGATTCCATTTTCTTTTCAAGCGGAGCTTTCTCTAGTGGAGTTGGTGGAGCCGAAACAATCTGGGGAATAGCTGAAAAACTGTTGGGATCCATCAAATGGGATGGCATACTTGGCGAAGAGACCTCGGGACTCGTCGAAGCAAATCCTTGAGAAGCATTCTGGTCCGGTTGTGCAAGTCTAGCACTTGGAAGGACCAGGAGACAAGCCAAGCAGAGCAAACCCGCAAGAGCTAAGACTAGAAAAATGGAAATAGGAGATAAAAGGTAGAGCAAGATAGGGCCTAGAAATAGGAAAATCAAAGACCAATGAAGACCTGCATCTCTCAAACGCCGAACGACTACTGCTTGCTGGGGAACAAAAATAAGATAGAGATAAAGGAGAAAAAAAATGCTGAACCAAGCTGAAACGTCCATCCCGGTCAAGGGAATCACCTCTTCCTCTGATTTCGAATTTGAAAAGAGTAAGACCAATTGGTAAATCCAAAATGGACTTGTAAATAGTAAATGCCAGGCTTGGCTGATCCAAAATTCTTTTCTATCTGATCTTCTTGAAAAATCAGCATATTGCGTCCAAAACAACTGTAATGATTTCATACTTGTAACCTCATTTCCTTGACTTTATCATAGCAATTTTCAAGCTAGAAATCAAACAGCTCCTATCGAACGGTTTCAATCGTCCACTGATTCCACCCTCTAAAACGAATCGCTCCTTGCTGGTCTGTACGAAAAACAGTCATTTGTAACTCTTTGAAACGCTCCAAGGTTTCCTGATGAGGGTGCTGATAACGATTTTTTTCGCCTGCAGATATCAGGGCAATTTTTGCTTGTATTTTCTCTAAGAAGGCAGGGTGAGAAGAACCCTTAGAACCATGGTGGCCTGCTTTGAGGACATCTACGCGCAGTTGAGGATAACGGGCTAACAAGGTCTTTTCCCCTTCTTCTTCTAAATCTCCTGTAAAAAGGAAGGACAACCCATAAAAGCGACCATAAAGAACAATGGAATCGTTATTACTCCCATCTCCTATTTCTACCGGATAGAGGACTTCTGCACTCCCATCAAAGATCGACAATTGATCACCAGCCTCCAACGTTTTTACCGGTAAGTTCAACCGTTTGAGCAAACGGACAAAAGAGTCTTTTTTTAAGCTCCCCTTGGAAATGTTGATTTCCTTTATCCTAACCTTAGTCGCGAGCACTTCCAAATCTCCCATGTGATCTGTGTCAGTATGCGTGAGAATCATATGATCAATCTGGTCAATCCCCCTGCTCTTGAGATAGGGAAGCAGGGTCCGTTCTGCATTGCTAGTAGACCTTCGCTTCTTCCATGCCTCCTTTTGGCCAAAGTCCACTTTTCCTCCTGTATCAATTAGGATGGTTTTCCCACGCCAATCACGTAGTAAAATACTATCACCTTGACCAATATCAATGATAGTAATCTCATTTTCTAAAGGATGCTTCACAAGGGCAAATACAGAGCATACTAAGAGTAGGAACAGGTATCTCCATTTCTTAACCTTTCGCATCTCATAGAGACAAGCTAGCAAGCACAAGAGCAAGATGAAATAGTAAATGCTTGGCTGCCCGAAAACCAAGGATTGACTAGTGAAGCCCGCTAGATACTCCATACTTTTTTCCATCCAGACGAAGAAAGGATTCCAGAAGGTCAAGGGATACAGAAAAGAGAGGAGAAAAACGACACTCAGTCCTGGCAACAACAGAAGGTCAAATAAGAGAGAAAAAATGAAGGTTAGAGGAAGGGACCAGGGTTGGTATTCTCCAAAGAAAAAAAGGAGAAAAGGAAGAACCCCTAGTGTTAACACTAGACTCTCCTTGATGACTTTTCGGATTCCCTCCTTCTCCTCTTCAGAAGAGGTTAGCGTCAATACAAAGGCGTAGGCGCAGGATAAGAGACCTCCAGCAGTCAACAAGGAGGATGGTAAAAGAAGGACTAACAAGAGGAGAGTGACCCCCATATTCTCCATTCCTTTGAGCCCAGCCTGGGCCAGGAGTTTCTGTAAGAGGCTTCGAACGACCGAAACCGAAAAGCCTGTCATCCCAGCATAAAGAAGCGAAAACGGATAGAGGAGGTAGGCAACCTTTTCCTGCTCCAGTCCCAAACGTAGAAAAAAGCGTCTAAAGGCTTCTAAGAAAAAGGCAACCTGCATGCCCGACAAGGCAAACAGATGGATAATCCCCAAGTTCGAATATAACTGGCTCATTTCTTCAAACTCTACATCTAAAAAACCAAAAAGCAAGCCCGTCATATAGTGGCTCATGGGCTGGGGAAAATGCTGGTGAACCCATACAAGGGCCTTTCGCCTCCAACTAGACAGTAGCCCTATGAAATCTCTAGGCTCAGCAGGTCTCTTTTCAAGGATGTGATTAATTTTCAAAAGGTGATAGATCCCTTGTGTTTTCAGATAAGCCTGATAATCAAAGCCCATAAAATTACGCTGTTTTGTCGGGGGTTCCAATTCCCCTTTGATCCGTAATTCTAGCCCCTGATCCAGGTGTTTAAAATAGGCTTGTTCTTCCTCTGACTGAAGCTGGTAGAAAACCTGAAAAGTCCGGCTACCTGACTTGGCACGAAAAGATAAGGCATCTCCATTCACCTTGATGGTATCCGGTAAAAGCTGAATGACACTTGGGACCCTATGATCGCTTGACTCTTGTTTTCCCTGTTCGATCCGGAAAGCAAAACAAAGGGCAAAGAGGGAAAGAAACCCTATGAGGCACAGAAATCGTTTGCCATCGTAGCGTCTTCTAAACAAGATGAAGAAGGCCAGAAGGAAGATCGAAGCAAGCCAGTGTCCCTTGTACATCCAATAATAGAGAGCTAAAACCGGCAGGGTGAGATGAAATGGATGAATGTTGAGACTTCTAATCCACTGTAACATGCTCTTTTAACTTTTCTAACGTCTTTTGGCCAATCCCAGAAACATTTTTCAGTTCATCAACAGACTGAAATTTTCCTTTTTCCTCTCGATAAGCAATGATATCTTGGGCTCGCTTTTGACCTATCCCAGAAATCGTCTGTAGTTCTGCTTCTGTTGCCGTATTGAGATTGACCTTTCCATCTTTTGACTGCTTTTCGCCACCGGTCGTCCCAGCAGATGCAGATGCGGACGCAACAGGCGCTACCTCCTCTCCATTCTTAGCAACATAGACGATGGACTCATCCTCCAATTTTTGCGCTAAGTTGACGGATTGGCTGTTGGCTTCGTCTGTCATCCCTCCTGCTTTTTGGACAGCATCATAGACCCGGCTCCCCACTGGAAGTTCGTAGACCCCTGCCTGTCTAACAGCACCCTTCACATCCACCATAATTTTCTCTTGAGAGGAGTCCGTCTTTTCCTCACTCCTCTGTTGAGAGCTAGAAGGGAGGCTTGTCTCTTCCTTAGGAGAAATCTCCTGATCCACCATTTCTAACTGGGAAATGACAGTTTCCGGTGCTTGTGGAGGTTGCTTAGGCCAAAAGAGAAATACTCCTCCCATTACTAGCCCCACAGCAGCCAAACCTAAAAACAGTTTATATTCCTTGATCTTCTCAATCCACGTCTCCATAAATACCCCTTTTATTTTTATTATTCGTAAAAAATCGAAGAAATAAAAAAAGAATGTCAAAAATCACATGATTTTTGACATTCTTGTTCTCAAGAAAACTCATTAGTCCTTCCGATGCTTGTCTGGATCCCAAACGAAACTTGCGATATAACTAAACAAGAGGGTCAGTAAAGCGACAACCAAGACAAATGGCAACAATAAAAACTTCAATAAACGGATGAGGATAAAAGGTTTCCGGTCATTGCGCAGTGCCTGAGATTCCGCATCTAAGCGATCAAACTCAGCCTGGATACGTCTTGCAACTTCTTCCACTCCCTCATCATTCATTTTTGCAATATCAGAGATATCAATAGGGTGCCCAAAGTTCATGTCAACCCGTTCACAGGTCGCTAGTCCTTTCAAAGTCATTGGACCCGTATAAGTGACAGGCATAATACGTACCTTGGCCATCTTGGCAATCACGGCAACTCCACCCTTAACATCCTGAGAATGGCGACTTCCACTTGGAAACATAATCAAGGAACGCTTGCTTTTTTTGAGCATATTCACTGGGTATTTTATCGCTGCTGCACTTGGATTTTCACGGTCAATTGGGAAAGCCCCGCACATGCGAATCCACCATCCAAAAATCCGATTGGTAAAGAGTTCCTTCTTAGCCATAAAGATAAATTGCTTGGGTTTGGTCGCAAAGGCCATGTAGACAGGATCCCACCAAGTTCGATGAGGAGCTACGAGAATGTAATTTTCCTCTTGGCTCGGAATCAGTTCCTTATGATGGTAATGAGCATTTCCATTCAGAACCCATAAAATAAAGGTCACTAAGCCACGTAAATAGGTATAAAACATGCTTTCTCCTTTGATAATTCTCTTGTTTATCCATTATACCTTATCCTTCTCTTCCCCGCAAATCTTTTCAAAAACTGGATGAGTCAACAAACCGACTGCACCTAGTCTTTTTCTTAAAAAAATGATATGATGTTTTTATGGAAATGAATGAATTAAAGGGATTAACCCATGAAGAGGTCCGCAAAAAAATACAGCGTGGCCAAACCAACGAATTTAAAGCGAATACCAGTACCAGTACCTGGCAAATCATCAAGCGCAATGTCTTCACCTTGTTTAATGCTTTGAACTTTGTGATCGCCCTCGCTTTGGTTGCGGTACAAGCCTGGAGCAACCTGGTCTTTTTTGCAGTCATCTGCTTTAATGCCTTATCCGGAATTGCCACAGAGCTCCGCGCTAAACGGATGATTGATAAATTGAATTTGATGAGTAAGGAGCTCGTCATTGTCATCCGAGCCGGGGAAGAAGAAACCATTGATCCAGAGAAAATCGTCCTTGGCGACCTGATTAAGCTATCAGCTGGAGACCAAATTCCGAGTGATGCCATCGTTCAAAAGGGAGTTGCTGAAGCCAATGAAGCCATGCTCACAGGAGAAAGTGACTTGGTTCTCAAGGAAGAGGGAGATGAACTTCTATCCGGAAGCTTCTTAGCGAGTGGTCAGGTCTACGCTCGTGTCAGTCGTGTGGGGGCCAATAACTATGCTAATAAATTAATGGTAGAGGCAAAAACTCTCAAACCCATCAATTCCCGCATTCTCTATAATCTCGCAAAAATCTCTAGTTTTACTGGAAAGATTATTATCCCATTTGGAATTGCTCTCTTCTGTGAAGCCTTTTTAATTAAACTGCTTCCAATGAAAGATTCTGTGATTACCTCTTCCACTGCTCTCTTAGGCATGTTGCCAAAAGGGATTGCCCTTCTGACAGTGACCTCTCTCTTGACAGCCGTGATCAAGTTAGGGATGCGCAAGGTCTTGGTCCAAGAGATGTACTCTGTGGAAACCTTGGCTCGTGTTGATACTCTTTGTTTGGATAAGACAGGAACCATCACCCAAGGAAAAATGACCGTCAAAGGCATTCACTCCCTGTCTGAACACTTTTCTGAAGAAACTATCGAAGTTATTCTCGCTGCCTATATGCAAAATTCTGAGGATAACAACCCAACTGCCCAAGCTATCCGCAAAGCATATGGCGAGTTAGAACACGCTTATACAGCCGAATCAATCATTCCATTTTCAAGTGATCGAAAATGGGGTGCCATGACTCTGACAAACTTGGGGACCGTTTATTTGGGGGCACCAGAAATGCTCCTCAAAGAAAATCCTCCAGCGGTATTGGAAGCCCAAGCCCATGGATCTCGGGTCTTGATCTTAGCTCGCAGTGTGGAAGCCATCGATATGCATGATTTGACCTTGCCAAGTGATGTAGAAGCGATCGCCGTCATTGAAATCCTCGATCCAATCCGCGAAGGGGCTGCCGAAACCTTGGATTATCTTCGCTCCCAAGATGTGGATCTCAAAATCATCTCTGGTGATAATCCTGTCACTGTTTCTTACATTGCTAAGGAAGCTGGTTTTGAAAGCTACGAAAGTTATATTGACTGTTCTAAGATTGAGGACGATGAGTTGGTGGACCTAGCTGAAAGTACAGCCATTTTTGGACGGGTTTCTCCTCATCAGAAGAAACTTTTGATTCAAACCCTCAAGGCCGCTGGTCGAACCACTGCCATGACGGGGGACGGGGTCAATGATATCCTAGCCTTACGAGAAGCTGACTGCTCCATCGTGATGGCCGAAGGCGATCCTGCAACCCGTCAAATTGCCAATCTCGTCTTGTTAAACTCTGACTTTAATGATGTTCCAGAAATTCTCTTTGAAGGTCGTCGGGTCGTCAATAACATTGGACGAATCGCTCCTATCTTCTTTATTAAGACGATCTACTCCTTCATTCTGGCGATTATTTGTATCGCAAGTGCCCTTTTATTTGACATCAACTACTTGTTGATCTTCCCATTTATTCCGATTCAGATTACACTGATTGACCAGTTTGTCGAAGGATTCCCTCCATTTGTCTTAACCTTTGAACGAAACATTAATCCAGTGGAAAAACACTTCCTCAAACGCTCCTTGCATCTGGCCTTACCAAATGCCTTGATGGTTGTCTTTAGCGTCTTATTTGTTCGTTTATGGGGAGCTCATCATGGCTGGTCTAGCCTGGACATGTCTACCCTTTCCTACTACTTGTTAGGATCTATTGGCTTCTTGTCCGTTATTCGGGCTTGCTTGCCACTCAATATCTGGCGAGGTCTCTTAATTATCTTCTCTGTCTGCGGTTTCTATCTCTCTGCCTTTTACTTGAAAGGTCTGATTGAAATCGGAACATTGACAGCTGTGACCTTCCCAGTCTACCTTGCCTTGATGGCTCTCTTTACGGGAATCTTCATCTTGGCGACCATTTATCAAAAATATGAATTTGATTAAACAACTCTTGGATAAGGATGGAACAAAAGTTCTGTCCTTATTTTTTCTTATCCCTTTCTATGCTTTTCCCCGCCCTCTTTTCATGCTATAATAGAGCCATGAACGATATCGAATTAAAAGACGGCGAACGCGTCAACCAACTATTTTCAAGCGATGTGAAAATCATTCAAAACAGAGAAGTTTTTAGCTATTCTATTGATAGTGTCCTTTTGTCACGTTTTCCTAAGTTGCCCAACCGTGGTCTGATTGTTGATCTTTGTGCCGGCAATGGCGCTGTCGGACTCTTCGCTAGCACGCGCACCAAAGCAACCATCGTTGGAGTGGAGATACAAGAAAGACTCGCCGACATGGCAGAGCGTTCCATCCAATTGAATGACCTCTCCGACCGTATGTCCATGATTACCGATGATTTAAAAAATTTGCCCCACCATTTCCCTGGTAGTAAAATCGACCTTATTCTCTGTAATCCTCCCTACTTTAAAGTGGACGAGCATTCCAATTTAAATGAGAGCCCTCATTATTTGCTAGCCCGTCACGAGATCACCACCAATTTGGACCAAATTTGTCAAGTGGCCCAACGGACTCTCAAGTCCAATGGCCGACTCGTCATGGTGCATCGTCCGGATCGCTTCTTAGATATCATCGAAACCATGAAACGCTTCAATCTGGCTCCCAAACGGATTCAATTTGTCTATCCCAAGGTTCATAAAGATGCCAACATGCTTCTCATTGAGGCCATTAAAGATGGATCGCGGGATGGTCTAAAAATTCTTCCTCCACTGTTTATTCATGAGGAAGATGGAAGCTATACGCCGGAGATTCATGAGATTTATTATGGAAACTAAAGCTTATATGTATGTAGTCCAGTGTGCGGATGGGACCCTCTATACTGGCTACACCACCGATATCGAGCGCCGTATCAAAACTCACAATGCTGGCAAAGGCGCCAAATATACCCGTCCTAGACTTCCTGTGACCTTGATCTACCAGGAGTCTTTTCCCGACAAAAGAGCTGCTATGTCAGCCGAGGCACTCTTTAAACGGAAGAGCCGAGAGGAAAAACTGACCTATATCAAGCATCAACAATCCAAGATAGATCCCGAACAAAAAAACACCTAGATGGTGTAACAATCATCTGTTTGCATGCTAAAAGGAGCTCCCAAGAGCTCCTTTTTTTAATTATCTAAGATTCGTCATCAAGGGTCTTTAAAAAAGCCCAATTCCCAACGCTTTGTTTCCCATAATCTAGCACCATAGAATCTAATAGGACGAATTCATTTTTTTCATAGAAGAAGACATTTTGTTGCGTACTAGTAATCAAGCCTAGACGCTTACAACCTTTGGCCTTGACGTAAGGTTCAATCCCGTTTTGGAGAAAATGACTACCAACCCCTTGACCCTGAACAGTTGGGCTCACAGCTAATATCATTAGATACCAATCAAAGTTTCCAGATTTTTTTAAATGTTGCTCCGAACGCTCCACTAGGTCCAGATATTTCATCAATTTCCAAGGGCTAATGTAACGGAACAATTTGATAATTCCATTTAGTAGGTAAGAGACCATTGAGAAATCTTTTTGTTGCAAGAGCCCTACTGCTATAATTTCTCCATCTCGTTCAGCAACTAAGCACGTTTCCCCTTTGATGTAGAGCTTGACTAACAAGGTATGCAATAGTTCAATAAAAGCTGGAAAGTATTCAGGCTTTTTTAAATCTTCTTTAATGACGGTTAAAAATGGATAATTCATAAAAGCATCAGCACAGACTTTTCCAATTAGCTTGTACTCATCTAGCCTTGCTTCTCTATATACGATCCTTTCCATACGCCAACTCCTTCATTCTAATAAAACTATTATACTCTAAAACACTCTTATTTTCGATTGTAATGTGAAATTATCACATAAACCCTTACAAATTAGAAGCCATTTGAATAGTGAATGAAAGCTTAATCAGATTTATGAACATTGGGAACCAATTTTTGATGAATGACGGAACTACTCCTGCATAGAAACAAAAAAATAGTCCTTCTAGATTTTTCTAGAAAGACTATTTGATACGTTAGGAACTAAGGAATTAAATACGCTCTTTCCAAGAAGTTGCGACTTGGTCTAAGACTTGGTTGAGCTCTTCAATGTTGCGACGACCTTCTGTACGGAGCCATTCACGAGCTGCTGCTTCGCCATTCTTGATGTAGGCTTCTACAGATCCAGCCCAAGTTGCACGACCACAAAGGACCCCGTTGAAGTTCGCGCCTGCTTCATGGGCAAAGACGAGGGTTTTTTGGAAGAGTTTTGCAGAAACACCGGCACTCAAGTAGATGTATGGAAGGTTGGTTGCTTCTTCTTGTTCTTTAAAGAAGGCTGCCGCTTCTTCACGGCTATGAACGATTTCTCCATCGCCAAAACCTTCAACGTATTTGACATTGACTGGCACTTCTACCTTCAAGACATCGATGTTGAAGCGTGGGTCTGAGAAGACTTTCATAGCTTCGATGACCTTACGAGGTTTTACTTTCGCATATTCTACAGAACCTGCATCCGCAATAGTTTCATCATAAGCCAAGATTTCAAGGAAGAATGGAATTTCTTCTGCAGCACATTCTGAACCGATGCGTTCGATATAGGCTTGTTTTTCTTGGTTGAGTTCTTCTGCACTATCCACATCATAGTAGAGCAAGAATTTCACTGCATCTGCGCCCTGTTCTTTGATGCGTTTAGCTGACCAAAGGTTAAGGCAGTCTGGCAGACGTTTAGTGCTAGAAGTGTCGTAGCCGGTTTTTTCATAAGCCAACAAGAGACCTGCTTCTGCATCCAAGACCTTGGTTGCTGGAAGTCCATACTCAGGGTCCAAGAGCATAGAAGATGCGAATGGCGTCAATTCTTCAGCCACCAAGACCTTCAATTCTTCCATTAGAGCTACTGTTGGTTCTGTGTCTTGATATTGAGCCATGAGGCGTTTCAAGGCACCACGTTGGTCAAAAGCCAAGGCTGAGATTACACCCTCTTTGGTGCTCAATTTTTCTAAATAGTTGCGTTTTTGTTCTGTTAATACCATCTTATACCTCTTTTACAATTATATTCTGATACAAATCATCGTAGTGGGCCATATTGACATGCCCTGTTATCTTTTCTTGGGCATTTAGCATCCCTAAGACCATAGCATGGGTCAAGAGGGCCGCGTCATCTTTTCCGCTACTGAGGGCAGCAGAGATCCCAGCCACGGTTGAATCTCCAGATCCCACTGGATTGACCACTTCTATTTTTGGAATATCGACCTTATAGAAGCTGTCTCCATGTTTGGCAAAGGCACCATCTCCACCTAAGGAGACGATAATCCATTCGATTCCTTCAAACAGTGGGTCTTTCAAAACTACTTTTAAGTCCTCAAAATCCGCCGAAACATCTCGTCCTAAGAGTTGAGATAATTCTTCGCGATTGGGTTTAATCACCGTTGGTTTGAATGGTGAGTGAAGGACCGCTTCTAAAGATTTGCCTGATGAATCAAGTACAACCTTGCGTCCTGCTTCTTTTGCAATCTCAATTAGGCTCGCATAATAGTCCACTGGTAGCCCTGTAGGAAGACTCCCTGAAATAGCAATCACATCCGCTGTCGGCATGAGGAGTTTGAAATGATGAAGGAATCCTAAACCTTCCGTCCGGATAATTTCTGGACCCGCTTCTAAGATTTCTGTTTGATTTCCTTCATGCAAGATGGCGATACAGTTCCGCGTATCTCCCAAGATATCATAGAAGAAGGATTGGACATCTCGTGGAAGATGGGTCTTGATGAATTGACCATTGGTCCCCCCAACAAAACCTGTTGCTCCAACTGTTTCACCGCTCTCAGCTAGGACACGGGTGACATTTAACCCTTTACCACCAGCCGTCTTAGAAACTTCCGACACACGATTCACAGTATCCAACTTTAATTCTTCCAAGGGATAAGAAATATCAATGGAAGGATTCAAGGTGACAGTTAAGATCATAAGCTCACCTCTTAGTCGTGGTATTCACCACGATCCCATTTTTCAAGGAATTCTGTAAAGAAGTCTGCATCTTCTTGGTGATCATTATGGGTTTCCAAATGTTGAATCTTGGCAATCAATTTCTTGTTTTCTTCACTTGGTTTGTATTCTGCATGAATGAAAGCTTCAATGATATCACACATGAGCAATTCACCGGTTATTTTCCCACCAAAACCAATGACATTAGCATTGAGTTCTTCTTTTGCATAAAGAGCCGTTGTCATGTCGCGTACCAAGGCTGAACGAATTCCAGGAACCTTGTTAACAGCGTTGTTAATTCCAACACCAGTACCACAGATACATACTCCAAGATCAGCTTGACCACTAGCGACTGCTTCTCCGACTTTTTTCCCAAAAATTGGGTAGTGGGTACGCGCGTGGTCATAGGTTCCGAAGTCAAGAACTTCATAACCTTTTGATTTCAAAAATTCAGAAACAGCCATTTTTTCATTTGTGACAATATGGTCACATCCAATTGCAATTTTCATTCGTTTACTCCTCCCCTTAGCACATCTTGTTGAGCATATCGACACGGATTTGGTGGCGACCGCCGTCATACTTACCGTTTACAAAACCTTTGGCGATATTTTTGGCCAATTGGTCACCCACGATTTGAGCGCCCATGGTGATCATGCGAGAATTGTTGTGGCCACGAGTCATGTAGGCAGAACGCTCATCTGAAACTTCTGCCGCAACCATTCCTTTAATTTTAGTAGCGACCATGAATGGACCAGCACCATAGGCATCAATGACGATACCAAGATTGTCTTCTGCTTGTTTGACTTCCTTAGCGACAGCCAAGGTCACATCCACAAAGTCTTGCCCTTCTTCTGTCACATCCACTACTTGGAAACCTTCTGCTTCCAAATATTCTTTGACTACTTCTTTTAAGCGGATACCTGCTGCATCCGCACCAATAATAACTGACATATTATGCTCCTTCTTTTAATTCATTTTTCAATCAAATACAGAAACTTCTATATTCAACAACATTATTATCTATAAAATTTCGATTTCAAAACTTAGTTCAGCTGCTTGACCTGCTGGCAAAAGTCGAACTTGCTTTTTATATTCCAAATAATCACTCTCTTCAAGGGAAGTGGATAAACCAGACCAAGGTTCTAATGCGATAAATGGCCCTTTATTTGGCGTTGTCCAGATAATCAAGTTTGAAAAATCTGGAAAATGAAGACTTACCCCCTTCTCGTGCTTTTTAGAGCGAAGGGTCACCCTTCTTGATTGTAAGCAATCTAAGGTGATGGCATCCTTTTGGAAGAGATCGTAATCGAGATTTAGGATTTTCTCTTGCTGTAAGAAAGGTGTCCGATCAAAGACATTTAGCAAGCCTGTCTCTGGATAGGATTTAGGAATACTACAGGTCTCTTCTTGTTCGAATTCCAGGCAGTAATCTTCAAACCCTTCATCCGCCAGTAACGGACAATTAAATCCTGGATGGCCACCAACGAAAAAGGGCATGACTCCTTCCTCCCCAAGATGGTAAACCCGATAGGTTACTTGAATCTTCTTACCTAGCAATTGATAGGAAATTTCTAATCTGAAATGGTAGGGATATTGCTGATACATTTCTTCCGTATCTTCTATCCCAAAAGTCACCCGATCTTCTGTTTGCTCTACCAGCTCAAAGTTTTTCTTGCGAACCAGCCCGTGGCGAGGGATCTTCCCAACACCTTGAGGGCGATACAAGGTCGTATCATTTCGAACCGAACCACAGATAGGAAAGAGAACTGGGGCTTGGCCACTCCAATACTGAGCATCACCCTGCCAAAGATATTCGATACCATCCCGATCTTTGATAGAGGCCAGCTCACCACCTAACTCCTTGAAACAAACTTCCAGATCATTATTTTTTAAAGCTATCCTCATATTTCACTCCTTAGCATGTTATTTTAGAGAAAAAACTAGGCTACCCCTCCATGTCTGGAAAATTGATACCCTAGTTTTATCAAGTTACATATTTAGGAGCGGATTATTTTGCATTTGCTGTGTATTCTTCGTTACGTTTGATCATTTGTTTTCTATACCATGCAAAGATTCCAACGTAGAATGCTAAGAAGGCAACAACACCAACAATAGCTTTGATGTCTCCTGTAGTTGCGTTACCAATAGTCCAACCAAGAAGTTTTTCAACTGGTCCTTCAAGAGTTGAGTGAGTAATCAATTGAGCTTTATCAACTCCTTCTGGGAAGGCATTTACACTTTTCGCCAATTCAGTAGCAAATGGTGCGATAAGAGTACCTGAAAGAAGGAAGAGTGGCAACAAGAGTGTTCCAAATACGATCATACGGATCAATTTACCACGTGTAACAACCAACAAGGCTGGAGTCACACCCATAGCGATGATCCCTGCAAGTGGCAAGATACCATTTCCGACTTTAGAAAGAAGTACTGCTTCGATCAACATAATTGGTGCAAGTACGTTGGCACAAGCCCAGATTTCAGCACGACCAGCGATAAATGGCCAGTCCAAACCGATGTTGAATTTACGTCCTTGAAGACGTTTAGTAGCAACATTTGTAATACCTTGTGACAATGGTTCTACCGCTGCAATGAACCAAGAACCAATCAATGAGAACAATTCCAAGCAGACACCGGCAGTCAAACCAAGGCTCAACCAACCTTTAATAACCAATTCCCAAGTTTTAGCATCAGCTACATTAGGATCAGGATGTGGAGTTCCCATCAAACCAATAATGATACCGAGAAGGAAACCGATAAAGAATTTAGATCCCCAGAAACCGATCTTCTTGTTCAATTTAGCTGCGTCAAAGTCGTATTTATCAAGACCTGGGAAGAATTTGTCAAAGATTTTATCCAAAACCATGATGATTGGGTTCATCATGTAGTTCATGTGAGTTGATGTCATTGGTGAAGAGCTAGGTGCATTCAACAAGTCATCAAATGTTGGTTTCATCAAGTCTGAGTTGATGATCTTCATAATCCCTACTAGGACTACTGCTAGAGTGGCAACGAAGAGAGAAACTCCCGCGCTAACTCCATTTTTATCAGCATACCATTTAATCAAAAGACCTGTGATAGACAAGTGCCAGATATCAAAGATGTCAACATCAAGTGTGTCTGTTTTCTTCATTGCAAGCATGACAACGTTGACAACCAACATAACTAGCAAGAAGTAAAGTGTCCAGGCAGACCCCCAAGTGATGGTCGCAAGTGGCGCCCAACCTACGTCTGTGATATTCAATTGAATACCAGTGTTCTCAACGAATTTTGCAAGAGACGCTGAGAAAGCTCCATTCAACATACCGATGATTGCACCGATACCAGTAAGAGCGATGGCAAGTTTAATACCACCTTCAAGCGCTTTGGAGAATTTCACTCCAAACAAAAGTGCCAATAGAGTTAGGACGATCAACATGATGATCGGTGCACCCATATCTAGAATGGGTTTGAAAAACTTATTGGCAAAATCGATAATGCCATTCATAATAAATCCTCCCGATTTATATTTTTATATTTTACAAAATTAAGAATGTCAGCAATTTCCAACATAGGAATCACTTACAAAATATAGATGAAGAAATTAGCTTAAGCCGTGTTCTTTGATTGCTGCTTCGATATTGTCATATACCGGAGCGCTCATTGCTGGGATACGGAACAAGATTGGACCAGCTTCAACTACTGGAATACCAGGATCAAAGCCTAAATCTGTTGCAGCGATTGGTGTAAAGATATCATAGCCTTTAATCAAGTCTTCATTGACATCTTTTACCATTACCGCATCACATTGTACATCATATCCACGGTTTGAAAGCTCTTCTTCTAGAGCACTTTTGATTTGGTGGCTTGAGTTAACCCCTGCACCACAGGCAGCTAAAATTTTAATCATTTGAATGACCTCCATTATAAATATATTTAATTGTTACTATTAAGCAATCGCTTCTGTGATATAGCGATATAAGTCTTCTTCAGTTTCCAATTTCGACATGTTTTCAAGATTTCCGTTTGTCGTAAAGAAATCCATCAAATGCGCCAAAATGTTTGTTTGGCTGGAACTAGAATTGTTAATGATGAAGAATAAAAGAGAAACTTCTACTTCTTTATCAGGTGCGATCATATTGTGGAAGGTTACCGGATTTTTCAATCGAACAACTACAATATTCTCTGTCAGGTTATGGATGATATCCGTATGAGGAATCGCTACATTCGGAAGATCCTTTCCTAGAAATTCCATATCTAAACCAGTAGGGAACGATTTCTCTCTTTCTTTTAATGCAGCTCGATAAGAATCTGTCACAATCTGACGTTCTTCCAATAAAGTTGCAACTTGGTCAAACAATTCCTCTTGATTCGCAACATCTAGGCAAAAGACTAATTCCCGATTAAACAGTTGATTTAATCCCATTTTTTCACCCCTTCCACTTTTAAAATATCTTTTAATTACATGATAAGTATATCACTATATGAATGCGCTGTCAATTACAATATGTAATTTTTTGTTCTTTTTTGTTTATTTTTTATAGATTTATTTATAACCCCTCCCCTATTTAAGGATATAATAAAGACCAGAATCTGCTTGAATCCTGGTCTTTTAGCTCTTTCTTTAGGAATCTTTACAAAATTTTTGTATAAGAATTGTATTTTTCTCGCACCTTTTTAGAGATAGAATGATCGGTAATCACCGCATCTAAATCATCTAGACGGTAAAAAGCATAGAAAGAATAGCTATCAAACTTACTGTTATCTGCTACTACATACTTTTCAATGGCATTGTTAAGAATAATTTTATTGCCGTTTCCTTCTTCTTCGTTTGCAGTCATTGCTGTATGACCATCAATTCCATTTACCCCGATAAAGGCTTTCGAAACCTTAATTTCCTTTAAGAGTTTATTTGCAAACTGTCCTACAAAGGTCTGTGTCTTGACCCTATATCGACCTCCCACTAGGATAATGTCATAATTGGGTTGGTCTTTTAATTTTTCAAAAATAGGTAGGGAATTGGTTACAATACTGACATGTTTCCCTTCAAGATAATCGCCAATAAAGTCTGTAGTGGTCCCTGCTCCAATAAAAATTGTATCGCCTTCATCGATCAAAGCCGCACATTTTTGAGCAATTTCCCTTTTATCTTCCACGTTCAACATGTTCTTTTCTGTATGGGAGACTTCTGTCAGACTATCCTTGATTTTTCGATGGGCCCCTCCATGAACACGAACCAATAATCCTTGTTCCTCTAAGTCCATCAAATCACGTCGAATAGTCATATCGGTTACACCCAAGAAATCGCTTAGATCCTTAACAGAGACTACTTCGTTTTTGTCCAACTCTTGTAAGATTGCTACATGTCTACTCTCTTTCATATGACGTCCTACTTTCCTATTTCTGCTTTCATTATACTATAATAGTGATCATTTTCAATAAGAAACAAACATTTTGTCCAATTTTTTCTATATTAACCACTTATTTTGTTGATCATTTTTGTAGATAAATTAAACTTTTTGTTCATTTTTTAAAAAAAAGTAAATTTTTTTTAGCAAATCTGTTGACAGGGCTCATAAAAAGTTGTATTCTTAATATGTTAACAGAATTGGTAACGCTACCACAGAGTGATAGCAAACGTTTTGTTTACGAATTTCGGTCTCCTTATAAATATACAAGGGTAAACAGTTGTTTACCCTTGTATTTTTTATTTATCTCCTTTGTTCCGAATCACAAAGCCTGTTTTCTTCTCGCTTGAAGTATTACGAGGTTTTTTATGATCCTTGCGGTAACGCTTCTCTTTGTCAAAACGATCATTGGAACGACCACCCTTTCGGTAGTCATCACGACGACCATTGCCGCGACGATCACGATCTCGACGGTCATCACCAAGTCGTCCACCGCGACCAGACTTGCCTTTTCTGCCAAATCCACCACCAGATGGTTTAAATGGTAATGGTTTCTCACGCGCAATTTCAACTTCTGGAAGACTGTCTGGATCCTGAACTGTCAAGCTAAGGATGTACATGGCCAATTCTTCTGGGCTGAATTCTGCAGCCAATTTACGAGCGTCTTTTGCAAATTTTTCGAAGTTACCTCGAATAGCTTCATCAGCAAAATCACGTTCAATCTTCTTCAGTGCAACCTGCTTCTTAGCTTGGAAGGCTTCTTCTGCTGTCGCAGGTTTGAGACCTTTCATGCGTTTCTTAGTCAAGTTTTCGATGATTTGGAGGTAGCCCATCTCATTTGGTGCTACGAAAGTAATCGATTGACCTGACTTACCAGCACGACCTGTACGGCCGATACGGTGAACATAGCTTTCTGAATCTTGTGGAATATCATAGTTGTAGACATGGGTCACACCAGAAATATCCAAACCACGAGCCGCTACGTCTGTTGCTACGAGGACATCCAGATTGCCATTTTTGAAATCACGAAGGACACGAAGACGCTTGTTTTGGTCAAGGTCTCCATGAATTCCTTCAGCACGGAAGCCACGGATCTTCAGACCGCGAGTCAACTCATCTACACGACGTTTGGTACGACCAAATACGATCGCAAGCTCTGGCTGCTCCACGTCCATGAGACGAGTCATGGTGTCAAATTTTTCTTGTTCTTTAACTCGGATATAGTACTGGTCAACTAGTTCTGTTGTCAACTCTTTGGCAGCAATCTTCACATGCTCAGGGTCTTTCATAAATTGAACCCCGATGCGTTTGATAGCTTCAGGCATGGTTGCTGAAAAGAGTAAGGTTTGACGATTATCTGGGACACGAGAGATAATGGCTTCAATATCTTCAAGGAAGCCCATGTTGAGCATTTCATCTGCTTCGTCAAGGATAAGAGTTTCAATGTACTGTAGTTTCAAGGCCTTGCGTTTGATCAAGTCTAGGAGACGACCAGGCGTTCCAACTACGATATGAGCACCTGATTTAAGAGCCTTGATTTGTTTTTCGATACTTGAACCACCATAAACAGAACGGACTTTTACACCCTTGCTTCGACCAAAGCGGAAGAGTTCTTCCTGACTTTGTACAGCTAGTTCACGGGTTGGCGCGATGACCAAAGCTTGAATGGTCTGATCTTCTGTACGAATTTTTTCAAGGGTTGGCAAGCCAAAGGCTGCAGTTTTCCCTGTACCTGTTTGAGCTTGTCCGATAACATCTTTTCCTTCAAGAGCCAAAGGAATGGTTTGTTCTTGAATAGGACTTGCTTCTACAAATCCTGCTTTATCAACTTCTGCTAACAATTCAGCAGATAAGTTCAATTCATTAAATTTCATGTTTTTCTTCTTTCTAAAGATGGTGCGAAGCCATCCTATAGCGCTTAGTTTATACTTTTCTTGTCATGACGTACTTTCAGTTTTCATGAAAGACCGTGTTGCTTCTTTTCCACTAAAGAAAAGTACTGCTTTTTTGCAACTTATCTAGTATACCATAGACCAGGGTTAAAAGATAGTAAAACGAAACAGGTTGAAAAGTTTTTAGTGGGTAACCCCTTTCAAATGAACTCTTTCCAACTTTGGTTCATTAGTATAACTCCTTATTTATTTCTTTTTTAAATTTGCAATAATAAAGAAGACTGAAAAGTCTCTTCTTTCATTTGAAGCACCTCACAAAAACAGCGTTACAATAGGCTTTCTAAAAATTTTTACTCACAAAAAATCCCCTTTTATTTTGGGATTATTTCCTTGATTTTTAAAATAAAAATATGTATAATGAATTTAGTATCTAGGATATTTCAGTATCATTAAAATGATTCATTCATTTAACTGATTCAACGATTCAATCCAATTATAAATTGTTTATAATCCACTCAGTACTTTTAAATCTACTCCTACTATTTCCAAGAAGATTTTGTACAGTCGATCACTTGTATCAAAACTGCCTCTTCTTCTTAGGGGAGGCAGAGTTAAAAATGAAGAATTTTCTGAAATAACTAAGATACGAAAGAGGTAAGGAATTTCTTCCCTACCTCTCTTTTTTTATCGTTTATGAGCAATCCAGCGCAAGATTCGTGATAAAATCAACCACAAGACGAAGCTAGCGATCGAAATATAAATCCAGGCATTGGGATCGTTTGTAAAGGGCAATGGAACGTTCATTCCAAAGAAACCAGTGACAACTGCTAAGACCGCTAAGAGGGCTTCTAAGATGGTCAAGGTTGTCAAATTATCATTCAGATTGTTATTCAGAATATTATTGTAGGAGCTAGACAATTGCTGCAAGACCTGAGAGTTTAACTCTGTCATGGAGGCCAACTGCCGGGCCTCAATCATGGCATCATCAAACTGTTCTTTTTCCACATCATCTAATTGACGATAGATCAGGTGAGCCTTGATATGTTCGAGCAACATGCGATTTTGCTTGGCCGCAGATACCAGATAGACCATACCCGTTTCCAAGTCCGAAAGAGCATAAAGGTTCTTACTGGTCGTGGTTTTTCGCAAGAGACGATTGATTTCGTCCTTATGTTTATCCAGACGCTCAATAATCGGATAATAAGCATTGCTGATCATCTCGAGGCCAGCAAATAAAAGTTTAAAGGTAGATAAGCTTTCATGAGCATCGACATAGCGCTCCATTTTTTCGATAACATAAGCATTATCCCGGTTACTGATGGTGACTAGTCGAGGCCCTTGAATAATAAAAGTCATAGGAATGGTTTCGTAATATTCCTTTTCCTTTTCCATATCCAATACATTATAGATAAAAGTCACAGTCCCATTTTCACGATTATAATCCATGTGGGCACGTTCATTTTTATCCAGTGCATATTCAATGGTTTCTTGATCAATATCATACTTTTGATACAACTGGGAGGTTTCCGCAATCAAGTCAGAATCAATATTAATCCAACTCCGGCCATCTCCTAACTTTCTTTCAACGAACATTTCGTTTCCTCTTTACCTTATCTGCCAGTGCTCCTACCGATCATCCAAAATCACTATACGAGTCCTGTCCTCATTCACTTATCAACGCAAAACAGCTGCTGCCAAAGCCTGCTGGATTTCGATGACACTATTATCACTCTTAAATTGGAGTGTTTCTGATGGTTCTACAGCTGATGAAACCCAAATTTTTAATTCAGCATCCAAATCAAAATGACCAGATGTTTCTACTGAAAAACGCGAAATAGAACGATATGGAAGAGATTTATAAGATGTTTTCTTCCCTGTCATTCCTTGCTTGTCCACCAAAATCAGACGGTACTCCGTAAAGACAATCAAGTCACGAATCAAGCTAAAAGCCAAGGTTACCTGCTCACCTGGAACTAGGATATCCCCTAAATCTTTTTCAACCTTATCGACATCCTTTTGAGAAGCATTGCCCATCAAACCTGCAAAAATACCCATGATTATTTCCTCCACAACTTGTGCATTTTCTATCTTTATAACTATACCATATTTTTTGCGAGTTAAAAAGTTGCAGGAAGTTTTTTTAGATAGTATAATGTAAGAGTCACAAGAGGAGCAATTGCTGAGATTGGCTAGCTTGGATACCAGAGGTGTTCGTTACTGGCCTAAACTCTTACCACCTGATCAGGTTAGGACCTGCGTAGGGATGTGTCTCAAAACAGAATGAAATAGAGAACTTCTATGACGTCGTTTTGGTGTGGCAACAAATGAGCCAATCAAAACGATTGGTATAGGAGGTTTTTTTATGTCGAAAACTACGGTTCGACCAATGATTGAGGTCGCTCTCTTAGCGACCATTGCTTATATTTTGGATTTGGTTACTCAACCCATGTCCTTAGGTCCTTGGATTTCTCTATCCTTTAAAATGGTTCCTATCTTTCTCCTTAGTTTCCGCTGGGGCGTCAAGGCTGGTGCCATGGGGGGATTCATCTGGGGACTCTTGCAAGTCGTAACGGGGGAAGCAGCTGGTGGTTGGTTGACTCCAATCCAAGGTTTCTTAGAGTATTTTGTAGCCTTTAGTCTAATTGGACTGAGTGGAACTGTCAAACCTGCGCTTGACAAGGCTATCAGAGATAAAAAACGAGTTCAGACACTCACATATATTACTGCCGGAGTCGTCTTAGGTGGTTTTGCACGCTACCTCATTCACTACATTGCAGGGGTCATCTTCTGGGGAAGCTATGCACCAGCAGGCCAAAGTGCCTACATTTATTCTCTTGTTGTGAATAGCTCTTCCTTCTTAGGGGAGACCATTGCTAGCCTCATTGTCTTCTTTATCTTACAAGAATTTTTAGGAAGACTCCTTATTACAGAACAATAAAAACCAGCTCGCTTGAGCTGGCTTTTTTAATTTATATATTCTATTCCCAAAGTGAACCAAGAGACTAGTTAGCTAGCCTACAAAATAGTGGCTAGCGTCCAACAATTAGGGACTTTAGTTCCAATTGTTGGTGCTGAGTTACATCTTTTCCTCTAACTCGACATCTGGATACTTATCCGCAAACCAGCGGAGGGCAAAGTCGTTTTCAAAGAGGAAGACTGGCTGGTCAAAGCGGTCCTTAGCCAAGATGTTTCGGCTTGAAGACATGCGCTCATCTAAGTCTTCTGGTTTGATCCAGCGAACAGTCTTTTTACCCATTGGGCTCATGACCACTTCTGCATTGTACTCATTTTCCATCCGGTGTTTAAAGACTTCAAACTGGAGTTGCCCGACAGCACCTAACATGTATTCACCTGTTTGGTAGTTGGTATAGAGCTGGATGGCCCCTTCTTGCACCAATTGCTCAATCCCTTTGTGGAAGGATTTTTGCTTCATGACATTCTTAGCAGATACCTTCATGAAGATTTCAGGGGTAAAGGTTGGCAGTGGTTCAAATTCAAACTTGTTTTTGCCCACTGTCAAAGTATCTCCAACCTGATAAGTACCGGTATCGTAAACCCCGATGATGTCCCCTGCTACAGCATTGGTGACATTTTCACGGCTTTCGGCCATAAATTGAGTCACGTTAGATAACTTAGCGCCCTTACCAGTACGAGGAAGGTTAACACTCATACCACGCTCAAATTCACCCGATACAATACGGACAAAGGCGATGCGGTCACGGTGACGAGGGTCCATATTGGCTTGGATTTTAAAGACAAAGCCTGAGAAATCCTTGTCATATGGATCAACAAGCTCTCCGTCAGTCTTCTTGTGGCCATGTGGTTCTGGAGCAAACTTGAGGAAAGTTTCTAAGAAAGTCTGTACCCCAAAGTTCGTCAAAGCTGATCCGAAGAAGACTGGTGTTAATTCACCCGCAAGGATGGCTTCTTCTGAGAATTCATTTCCTGCTTCATTCAGGAGTTCGATATCCTCTTTCACTTGTTCGTAGAATGGGTTGCTGGCAAAGAGCTTATCGCCATCTTCTAGACTGGCAAAGCGTTCATCCCCTTTATAAAGTTCCAAACGTTGGTTATAAAGGTCATAGAGTCCCTCAAAGGCTTTCCCCATCCCAATCGGCCAGTTCATCGGGTAACTTGCGATGCCCAAGACCTCTTCCAATTCTTGCAAGAGATCCAGTGGCTCGCGACCGTCACGGTCCAGCTTGTTCATAAAGGTAAAGACTGGAATGCCACGGTGTTTGACAACCTCAAACAATTTCTTGGTTTGGGCCTCGATACCCTTGGCAGAGTCCACCACCATGACGGCAGCATCCACTGCCATCAAGGTCCGATAAGTATCTTCTGAAAAGTCCTCGTGCCCCGGTGTATCAAGGATGTTGACGCGTTTGCCATCATAGTCAAACTGCATGACAGATGAAGTTACCGAAATCCCACGTTGCTTCTCGATATCCATCCAGTCAGACTTGGCAAAGTTTCCTGTTTTCTTTCCTTTTACAGTACCAGCTTCCCGAATCTCTCCCCCAAAGTAGAGCAACTGCTCTGTAATCGTCGTTTTACCAGCATCCGGGTGGGAGATGATGGCAAAGGTACGGCGTTTTTTAATTTCTTCTTGTACGTTCATGTTCCTATTTCTTTCTCTTCTTATTTTCTGACAAGTTTACAAATTCATCTCTACATCGGATTTCTCCTCAATTTCTCTATCTGTCCTATTATAGCGAAAATAGGCACTTTTTTCAACGATGATTCTTCTTTGAAATCAAAAAGGAAGACTAAAATCATACGATTCTAGTCTTCTTCAATTATATTGAATTACTTACTTTAACCCGCTCTCTTCTGCGACTGAAAAATACATTAAAGAGAAGCAAGGCTGCTGCTAGGATGCTGGAAACCACGACATAATTCACCAAGAGACTATCCCCTTTGATAATTGGTGGTCGCGCCATGAGTCCATAATTGCCTCCAGTGACTTGGTTGACTCCCACAAGGAATAAATCCAAGACGAAAGTATAAAGAACAATTTCTCGATTTTTTAAGAGACTCGAATCATAGAATCTCAAGAGATAAATCAAGGAATTAACCAAGAGACAGTAATGCCCTAAGAGAAAAGAAAAGCTCGTAATATGAGGGAAGGTATAGGGATCAAAGACCGGATAACCCAAGGCAAAGATCGCCCCACTGACTCCCATCAAGGCAAAGAACTGCTTGCTCTTCCATTGGTCTGGCAACAACAAGACAGCAAACATGGCCAAACGGCAATGATACAAGGGTAAACTATTGGACCAGGGAAGTTGAAAAGCAAAATACCAGATATAGAGACAGATCAATTGAAATATTTGTAAGTTTCGAAAGATCTTCCGGAATTGTTCATTTTGATAGTAACGTAATGAAGCCCAAACTGCCATTAGGATTAAAAGAACCATGACCCCATACCAAAGGAGCGGGATAACAGGTGGTGCAGTGGATTCAGTTGTAAAAAAATGATGCATACGATCTCCTTATTAAACGGATTCAGATGTTCTTTTTCTTTTCTTACTGGACTTAACGATCGCATTGATCAGGATAAGGGTCCCTGTCATCAGGATGGTCACGATCAAATAGTTGAGCACAAGTCCATGATCACCAAGTACAGGAGGACGACGCATAAAACCATAATTTCCACCTGTTACAAGATTCGCAAGCTGAATAATAGCATTAACCCCAAAAGTCATCTGACAGATTTTCCAGGCATCCCTTGCTTCCACCTGGTAGGATTGAACCAGATAGATCAAGCAATTGGCCAAGAGGGCCCAGTGACCAAAGACATTGTTGATCGAGGATACGTGAGGAAAAGGATAGGGATAAAAGACGGGATGAACCAAAGCCATGATAGATCCAAAGACACCAACAAGAGCAAAATATTGCTTGAATCTTCCCCTAGGAGCAAACAGAATGATCCACATGGCCATTCGGCTATGGTAGAAGGGAAGACTCTCTGAAACAGGCAAATGTGCTGCAATATACCAAGCGTTGATAATCAGCAACTGGATCAATTGCCCCCAATACCAAAAGTTTTGATAGCCTTTGGAAGAGGCAAATCGAATAGACAGAAGCCCCACCACTACCAATGATGTCGGCAACAAGAAATACCAAACCCCCAATTGAGGAGGAGCCGTTGGTTGACTGGTGAAAAATAAATCCCAAAGAGTCATGTCTTCCTTACCTCAGCTCATCTAATTTCTATTCCGAATGCGAACCGACAGTCTCTTCAACCATCTTGTATTTGTACTTATAACGTTGGTTGACTAAGAAAATTCCAGCCACCATCACAAAGCTAACCAAGAGGTAGTTTAAGAGAGCACCGTGGTCGCCAATGATTGGTGGACGCCGTAAGAAGCCATAATCTCCTTTCGTCAAAACATTTATCAAGAAAATCAAGGCATTCATGCCAAAAGTGGTCTTGAAAATTCTCAAGCTGTCTTGTTTTTCAGATTGATAATGATCCTGTAGGTAAATCAAACTATTGGCAAGCAAGGCCCAGTGACTAAAAATCAGATTCAACACAGTGATATGAGGGAATGGGAAAGGATCAAAGGCCGGATACACCAAGGCCGCAATCGATCCTAAAACTCCCAAGAGAGCAAAATATTGCTTGATATAGGTCCCTTTAGGGGCAAAGAGAATCACCAACATGGCCAAGCGGCAATGATAAAAAGGCAAATTATCCGTCAAAGGCATGTGGGCGAGAATATACCAAGCATTGATGGTCAGGACTTGGATCAACTGTGCCCAATACCAAAAGCGTTGGTAGCTTTTGGACTGTGCATATCTGATGGAAAAGTAACCAACCACCAACAAAGAGGCCGGCAGAATGAAATACCAGAGACCAAACCCAGGCGGGGCTGATTTTTGGTTTGTAAACAATAAATCCCAAAGTGTCATTTTCACATTCCTTTAATTTATAGATCGTTTTTAATCACAATACAAATCTCGTTTCCCATCATAGACCTCCCAAAGGAAGTTCAATTGTTCTTCTGTATTGCGCTTGGTAGAAAGAGCAGGTATTTTTTCTCTCTCAAAAAAGGCAAGGTCGGAAATTTCCTGATTCTGTTGAAAACTTCCATCCAGCAATTCACATTCAAATACCAATTTCACATATTGGCGACTTTGCAATTGGTAGCGATTGGTATCAAATACTGCCAACAACCGATTGACACGTGCTACATAGCCCGTTTCTTCTTGGATTTCCTTTAAAATATTTTCTTTAGGAGAATAGCCAACCTCACCAAAACCACCCGGCAAAGCCCAGGTCTCTTCTCCCTGACCTTTCACCAGACAAAGTTTTCCATCTTTGACAATCCAAGCCCTAACATCAATTAAGGGGGTGTCATAATAGTTTGTCGGTCGAAACAAATCCGATAATTCTTGTGAATTCAAATCAGTCGCTTCTCTGACGAGATCCTGTAAAATGTCACGAATATCCTGATAGCGCTCTTGATCAAATGGATCTTTTGAGAACGCTAAGCCTGTGTTGGTGATTGAAATCAAGCGCTGAATGTTCTTTAGCACATTATTACTCGCCATTCTCCAACTCCTCTACCAATTTGGCTAGATTCATAGAATTGCTTCCCTTGATGAGGATTTGGTCCAGCTCTTTTAAGCTTTCCTTGACTTGTTTGACCAGGTCCTCAAACTGGTCTTCCTCAGCGGTCTTTTTGAAATAATAGACATGTCCGAGTGGGAACATCTGGCTCGCTAATTGAGCCAAGCCCGCAATGTCTTGACCGTAGAAAATAACGGTATCCAAGACATCCGGTGACAGGCTGAGAATCATTTGGTTGTGCAGATCAATGGATTGCTCCCCGAGTTCTTTCATATCTGCCAAGACCGCTAGCTTGCGGCCATTTGAATTGGCAGGAATAGTGGAGAAGGTTTCTAAAATTAAGCGCATAGCCGTCGGATTGGCATTGTAGACATCGGATAGGATATCCGCTCCGTTACCTGCCTTCTTCCATTCTGTGCGGTTCTTAGTAAGTTCTAGGCCTTTAAAGCTTGCACGGATGGCTTCTTCACTGATTCCTTCTTTCAAGGCAACATAGGCCGCAATCATGGCATTGGTCGCATTGTATTTACCTGTGACAGGTAAGTCAACAGCATCTGATAAGAAGTTCGCTTCAAAGGTTAGGCTGTCCTTGCGTTCCTCCAACTTGGTAATGCTGATGTCTGCTCCTTCACCAAAGCGCACAAGCTCTTGTTGGCTCGGTAAAAAATCCTCGACAATGGGATCGGCCGGCACTAGAAGCAAGCCACCAGCTGGCATCCCATCCGCAATTTGCAATTTTCCTTTAGCGATTTCTTTGCGATCTTTGAAAAACTCCAGGTGAGCTTCCCCAATAAGGGTCACGATTGCTGCCTTTGGATGCGCAATTTCTGAGAGAAGATGGATATCTCCCAGATGGTCCTGCCCCATTTCAAGGACAAGCTTCTCTGTCCCTTCTGGCATATGGAGAACCGTATAAGGAAGGCCAATTTCGTTATTGTAGTTCCCTTGTGTTTTATAGGTTTTGTAGGTAGTTGACAGCAATTGAGCCAACATATCTTTGGTCGTTGTCTTACCGTTTGAACCGGTGACCGCCAAGACATCTACTTGACTCTTCTCCAACACATATTGGGCTAATTTTTGAAAGGCCGCTAGAACATCATCTACCAACAAATAAGGGTGGCCTTCTACTTCTTTTTCAGACAAGGTCGCTACAGCCCCATTTTCAAAGGCCGTCTTGATGAAATCATGCCCATCACGCGCCCCCTTAAGAGGGACAAAAAGGTCTCCAGGCCCAATCAAACGGCTATCAAATTCAGGCTTGGTAAAGTCTACATCTTCAAATTGACTGATATCATTGCGAGCAGCCAGGACACCTGCTACTTCGTGCAAGGTTACATTCATGGTATTCTCCTCTAAAAAGGGGGAGCAGGAAGAAAAGCGACTCCTCTATGAGTTGACTTCATCTCCCACTCCCGCTAGGAACAGATTCTTACAGTAAGTGTGCTTCGCGTTTTTCGAAAGTTGCTTTTGCCAACTCGACCAAACGCTCGATCAAATCAGGATAGGACAAGCCCATGTTGTCCCACAACAAGGGATACATAGACCATTGGGTAAAGCCAGGCATGGTATTGAGCTCATTCAAGTAGATGCCCTCATCCTCTGTGTAGAAGAAATCACAACGGGAGAGACCTTTCCCACCAATGGCACGGAAGGCCAATTCGGCATTCTGACGCATGGTCGCAGCAACTTCTGCAGGAATTTCAGCCGGAATCGCCATCGTAATCTTATTATCGATATATTTGGCTTCGTAGTCATAGAAGGCTACATCTTTGACCACCTCACCAGGGAGGGTGCTCTTGACATCGTAGTTACCCAACAACCCCACTTCAATTTCGCGCGCCACAACCCCTTGCTCAACCAGAACACGGCTATCATATTTAAAGGCCAATTCCAAAGATTGACGAAGTTCTGCCTGGTTCTCTGCTTTTGAAATCCCGACACTAGAGCCCATATTAGAAGGCTTAGTAAAGACCGGATAGGTCAATTCTGTTTCTATTAAAGCAATTTTAGCTTCTAGGTCATCTCCTTCAAGAACAGCCACATAAGGAACTTGTGGAATCCCTGCAGATTCTAGGACCCGTTTGGTGGTAATCTTGTCCATCGCCACACTAGAAGAAAGGATATCACATCCCACATATGGAAGTTTCAAGACTTCTAGGAAACCTTGAACCGATCCATCTTCTCCCATTGGTCCGTGAAGGACTGGAAAGACAACCGCTCCTTCTTGGTAGATACTGCTCGGAGATACTTTAGCTTCCCAATCAATGGTCTCGTTGGTCATCAAGCGTTCTGTTTCAGCAGGCTTCTCTTCAAAGGTTTGGGTCTTGATGAAGTCTCCCGCCTGAGTAATGAAATAGGTCTCAACAGAATACTTGTCATAATTAATCGCCCGCATGACGCTTTCAGCTGAAAGTACAGACACTTCGCGCTCTGCGCTACGGCCACCATAAAGAAGTACAATTTTTTCTTTTGCCATTGTTTGGTCCTAATCCTTTTTTTAATTTTGTGCTTTCTGATTGACTTGTCAGAAGCACTCCTCACAACCAAGTTCGTCCCTCTAGTATACCACACTTTAAAAAGAAAGAAAACGAGAGAGAACACCTAAAAAACAAAAAACCGGAGGGGTTCCTCCAGTTTCTGTAACCGCTTATAACTCGGTTCGATTTTCAATAGCTCGAAGAAGGGTCACTTCGTCCGCATATTCGATATCGGCTCCGACAGCTAATCCACGTGCTAGGCGGGTCACTTTGATGCCAGCTGGTTTGAGGACGCGAGAGATATACATAGAAGTTGCTTCCCCATCCGCGGTTGCATTGGTCGCCACAATTACTTCTTGGACCTCATGATCCATTAATCGTGTGATCAAGGACTTGAGGTTAATATCATCTGGTCCGACCCCATTCATGGGCGAAATCAAGCCATGAAGGACATGGTAGCGACCGTGGTACTCCTGAATATTCTCCATGGCTGACACATCTCGACTATCTTCTACCACTAAGATGGTCGATGGATCGCGCGTCTCGTCTCGACAAATGGCACACTCTTCTTCATCTGTTAGATTCCCACAGATGGAACAATAGCTTAATTCCCGCTTTGCTGACAAGAGATTCTTGGCAAACTCATTGACATCGTCATCACTCATTCCGATGGTATAAAAGGCCAGACGAGTTGCTGTTTTGATCCCAATACCAGGGAGCTTCGAATAACTTTCAATTAATTTTGCGATAGGTGTTGGATAGAGCATAGCTTCCTTTCTAATTCATAGGATGTTTTTGCTGGTAGAGATTGATAATCTCTCTGGTAATACTGTGACTAACAGTCGCTTGGAGATTAGTATTGTGAGGGAAGACGACTGCCACCGCAATCTGAGGATTTTCAGATGGGGCATAGGCGATGACATTGGTATTTACAGCAGGGGTCCCACCATTTACAAATGTTTCTGCAGTCCCGGTCTTCGCACTGATTGGAACGGCAGCTCCTTCTCCGATGGTTTTACCAGTTGTTAAGCCACTGGTTCCGTATACCACCTGATAAAAACCTTGTTTAATGATAGCTAGATTTTCGGGTGTTAGAGCTACTTGATTGAGTTCTCTTGTTGCAATCTCTTCTTTCAGAGGGCCCAAACCTCCCTTGGCATCATTCTCATAAATTCCTTGGACCAGGTGTGGCGCCACGCGTTTCCCATCGTTGGCAATGGTTGCAACATATTGAGCCAACTGCATAGGTGTATAGTTATCAAACTGACCAAAGGCGTCTGTTAGGTAATTACCAATCGTGAACTCTTTGGGAACATAGCCCGTTGATTCATTCGGAAGGTCAATTCCCGTCTCTGTTCCCAGACCATAAGAGGCAAAGGTCGAACGCAATTTGTTCATAGCTGGATCCAATTGATCTGTCTTCAAACTCATGTTTGGCTGATAGGGTTGGCCCATCAAATTAAGGGCAATCTGCACCATATAGGTGTTGGAAGAATATTCCAACGCTTGGACCGCATTGATTTCTTGGCTTCCAAACTGGGTGAACCATGAAGTGATAGGAGCTGAACCAGAAAAGGAGATTGGTTGATCCAATAGGACTTGGTTCCCAGAAATCACTCCATTTTCCCATCCTGCTGTCAAAGTCGCTGCTTTCACAACCGATCCTGGAACAAAGACATTGGTCACTGTCCCTAAAGCATCAGGGGTCAGATCTTGCGAACCAGCTTCATGTTTCATCCCCGCCATCGCAAGGATTCTACCCGTTTTTGGATCTAAGGCAACAGCATAGACACCTTCTGAGTAGGTGGCGTTGCCAGCGGCCAATTCTGCCTGGAAGGACTTCTTCAAGATGTCTTCCACTCCTCTTTGGAAATCCAAATCAATGGAAAGCTTGATATTGTTCCCTTTGCTTCCTTTGGAGAGGGTTTCGATCTTTTCGACATTGCCATTCTTATCCAAATGGATTTCTTTTTCAACCCGTTCTCCTTGGAGAACAGACTCATATTGTTTTTCTAAATAAGAAGTTCCGACGCGATCATTTAAGGCATAGCCTTTTTCCAAATAATCATCCACTTCTTCAGCTGGAAGACCGGCTTGCTCTGTCGACACACTACCAACGATGGAAGCCAAGGGACTATCAACCACTTTTCGATCCCAACTCGTAATCACTTCAAATCCTGGAAATTCTTTTAAATGATCTTTGACCGTCGTTACCTGCTCATCGGACATTGGATCGGTCACAATCGTAGCACTAGCAAAGTTTTCAACGGCATTCATTTGGCTAAATAGATAGATGGCCTTCTTTTCTTCTTCTGTATAGCCTAATTTTTCAGTCTCAATACTATCAACAGCATGCTGATAGATAGTTGCTTCTGGAAGTGGGTTGCCGTCCGTATCGATTCGTTCGTCTTTGGGCAACTTGTCCACTACCTCTTTATAGACTTCCGAATTTGCGAGATAAAAGTCGATCTCTTGACGCTTGGTGATTTGGGGATTCGAAACACTTACATAATTCAGAAGAAGCTGAGCTGTTTGACGCATTTCTTCTGCAGTAAACTTATTGCTTCGGGTAAAAGACAAGACCTTCTTGTCAACATTTTCTACCAGAGGCTGACCAGAAGCATCATAAATCTGTCCCCGGAGACTCCCTCTTGTTAAGTGTTTTTTGGTAGCTTTTGCCAATTTTTGTGTATAAAAGCCTTGATGAGTAATCTGCATATACCTTAGTCGAGCAATTAAAATCAAAAAGAGGGTACAGACTATACTGAATAACAAATAAAGTCGTCTAGTAATCCACCGATTATCAAATTTTCTCACCTTAGCATTCGCTTTTTTTGAACGTTTAGATTTTTGCGCCATACCTCTCCTTTCACTGTGATTCTCAGTCCCAGTCCCTAACAAGACATAAAAATAGGATAACTTTAAAGGGAATCTGAGGAATATTTCTATTTTAAACTCAACTTCCATTATAGCACATTTCATCCAGACACGAGTCGCTAGACCAGATAAAATAATCGTCATTCTGAACTCCTCGGCAAGCATTGTTTTATGCATATGCGGGAGGCATAGCTCTTGACTGCAAAATAGCTCCTTCCTCAAATCACAGGAGACAAGTGATAGGAGATTTTTTGGTATAATAGAAACATCGAAAAAGTTAGTAAAGGAAACGATATGAAACTGATCTCATGGAATATTGACTCATTGAATGCCGCCTTGACGAGTGACTCTGCACGCGCAAAACTCTCTCAAGACGTCCTCCTCACCTTGGTTGCAGAGGATGCGGATATCATTGCCATTCAGGAAACAAAATTATCTGCTAAAGGACCAACAAAAAAACACTTGGAGGTCTTAGCAGAACTTTTCCCTGGATATGAAAATACATGGCGGTCCTCTGTGGAACCAGCCCGTAAAGGCTACGCAGGAACCATGTTCCTCTACAAAAAAGAATTGAAACCGACCGTAACCTTCCCAGAAATCGGTGCTCCTTCTACCATGGACGTCGAAGGTCGGATTATTACCCTTGAATTTGATGACTTCTTTGTGACCCAGGTCTATACTCCGAATGCTGGAGATGGGCTCAAACGCTTGGAAGAACGCCAAATCTGGGATGCCAAATATGCAGACTACTTGGCAGAACTAGACCAGCAAAAGCCAGTTCTGGCAACAGGAGACTACAACGTAGCCCACAAGGAAATCGACTTGGCCAATCCAGCCAGCAACCGTCGTTCCCCAGGCTTTACCGATGAAGAGCGTGCTGGCTTCACTAACTTGCTAGCCAAAGGGTTCACTGATACCTTCCGCCACTTGCATGGGGACCTTCCAGATCAATATACTTGGTGGGCACAACGTAGCAAGACATCTAAAATCAACAACACAGGCTGGAGAATTGACTACTGGCTCACTTCTAACCGCATTGTGGACAAAGTGACTAAATCAGCTATGATTGACTCCGGTGCCCGTCAAGACCATACACCAATTGTCATGGAGATTGATCTTTAAGGAGAAAACAATGGACTATCAAGCTGTCATCCCTGAATTTGTCGTATCGGATATTGAGAAATCGCGTCGCTTCTACTGCGACTTGTTGGGATTCTCTGTCCAATACGAGCGTCCAGAGGAAAAATTTCTCTTCCTTTCCCTTGAAGACTGTCAGCTAATGCTAGAAGAAGGCAAGGAGGAAGAATTAGCCCAACTGACCTATCCTTTCGGTCGCGGTATCAATATTTCCTTTGGCATTGAAGATGTCCCACAGCTCCATCAAAAACTGCTGGAAGCTGACTATCCCATCCATCGTCCGCTGACAAAAAGAGAATTTCGAGTGGGAGATAACTTTATCTATCCCCATGAATTTGCGATTTTGGATCCAGATGGTTATTTTTTAAGATTTAGTGAATAAGAAAAAGGAGGCTCTTGGCCTCTTTTTCAGTAGGTAACTATCCATTGACAGGCTTGTAAATCTATAGTCAAAAACAGTTGCTAAAGCCTATGAAATCAACATGTCAAAGAACTTTGATAGTCATTTTTTGTATAATTGAGTAGAATAAAATCAGAAAGCGAGGAAATCTTATGCAAGTCGGAAAGCAGATCCAGCACTATCGTAAAGAGAAAAATTTATCTCAAGATGATTTGGCTGAAATCATCTTTGTCAGCCGTCAATCCATTTCCAACTGGGAACGCGGCGCAACCTATCCTGATATTCAAAACCTGCTCTTACTAAGCAAGGTCTTTGAAGTGTCATTGGACAAACTAGTCAAAGGAGATTTGGAAACCATGAAACAAATTATTCACGACCAAGAATTTATGCGCTATCAAAAAGATGAAGTGGTCTTTAGCTTACTACTAATTGGCAGTCCTATCATCAGCACTCCCCTCATTCTTTATTTGGATGGATACGGCATCGCTATTAGTTGCTTGATTCTTGCTGTCGGTATATTCTACGCCCTACGCATTGAAAAATTCAAGAAAAAGCATAATCTTCGTACTTATCGCCAGCTTGTCGCCTATGAACAAGGACGCAGTCTGAGCGAGATTGAAGAAGCTGAAGAAAGGGGTAAAGATCCCTACCAAAGAATCCTCATTCCTATTCTATTTGTCCTTGGAATTGGCGCTATTACTCTACTGATTTCTTGGCTCTTACTTACTTTCTTCCCTATCAAATAAAAGCGAAGTCATTAGACCTCGCTTTTTAACTGTCTTTAAAGTTATACAATTGCGGATAGTGATCACATTCAGGATTTTTTGGATGGCAAATAGCCCGTCCAAAATAGATCATGGCCTGGTGAGCTGGGAGCCAGCGCTCAGGGGGAAGAACATCCATGACTCGTTTTTCCACTTCTAACGGCGTAGCCGACTTCTTGACAATGTCATGGTGCTTGCAGATCCGCTCTACATGGGTATCAACGGCAAAGGCAGGAATGCCAAATCCTACACTCATGACCACATTGGCTGTCTTGCGTCCCACTCCAGCTAGGCTCTCTAATTCTTCACGCGTCTGAGGGACTTGGCCATCAAAGTTATCCAACAATTGTTGGGCACATTTTTTGAGAAACTTAGCCTTATTGCGATAGAGGCCTAATTTGGAAATATGCTTGGCAATGTCGGCTTCACTGGCGACCGCCATGTCTTGAGGAGTTGGGAAAGCTTCAAACAAAGCGGGCGTTGCCTTATTGACCGCTGCGTCCGTCGTCTGAGCAGAGAGCATGACCGCTACTAATAATTCAAAATGGTTGCGAAAATCCAGACTTGGCTGAGCATCTGGAAAGAGGGCGATAATTTCTTCAATCACATGTCGTGCCCGTTTTTTTGATAAAACCATAACGTCTCCTTTGTATTACTAGACTTTATTATAGCATGAAGTCCATCTATTTCTGAAGGAATCAGCTTCAGAAAAGGAAGTAGGACAGAATGAATTTTAAATGATATTCATTCTGTCCCACTTCCTATTTATATTAGAGGCGCCTTAACTCTATTGTTTGTTTTACACCAATCTCTTCAAGAAAGAAATCAATGTTTGAGCAGAGCGTTCGCCAGCCTCTACGATAAATTCATCAAAAGAGATATTGGCTACGTGATCTGCCGTATCACTCATAGCTCGAATGACCATGAAAGGACGCCCAGCTGCATGAGCGGCTTGGGCAATAGCTGCTCCTTCCATCTCAACTGCCAATACTTCTGGGAAATGTTCCCGAATTGCTGCGACTTTTTCTTCACTCGCGATAAAGCTATCTCCTGTTGTAATCAAGCCAACATGTGTGGTTGCAGCCTCTTCTTCCAGAACTTTTTTCATCTCTGATACAAAATAGCGGCTGGATTCAAAGTAAAGTGGTTGACCTGCCATTTGACCATACTTATAGCCAAAGGCTGTCACATCGACATCATGGTAGGCCAATTTGTCTGCAAGGACAATATCTCCAACAGTCATCCCTGGTGCAACGGCACCTGCAGAACCCGTGTTAATAATGGCTTCCACCTTAAAATCATTGGCCAATACAGCCACACTCATGGCTGACATGACCTTGCCGATACCACTTTCAACCAAGACCACTTCATGGCGACCAATCGATCCTGTATAGTAGACTTTTCCTAAGCGAAGGTGTTTCTCTCCGTTCTGCAAAGCTTCCACTAAGATTTTTAACTCTTGTGGCATGGCCGCAATGATTCCAATTTTCATAATCGTCACTCCTTTGGTAGACGCTCCCTATAGGCGCCAGATTGCAAGAATTAACAAGATGAGGAGCAAGATGACCCAAAATAAAATCTTATTTAATTTTGATTGAAAAACCTCATCCTTTTGGTTTTCAATCCGACGGCTCTTGGTCACTGTAGGTTGGACTCTGATCGGAATAGTCTCCTGAGGATAGGAGGTTCCTCGTCCACCATCGCCTTCTCTTGAGGTCACCGGCCGTTCATAACCAAAGCCTCTGTTTCCTGTCGGGAGAATTTTTGTCTCTTCCTCATCAAAGAGCGGGGGACCAGAGATCGCTTCTCCCCGGTTTGCCCGCTCAATCATTTCATCTGTTAATAAAGGTTTGCCCATCGGTTTCTCCTCTATTCTTTATTTGTTTTGTAGGTGTTTCCAGTATTGAATTGCCATAATGGTTTTGGCATCGCAGATATCACCCGTTTGTATCAGCTCCTCAGCTTCTGCTAAAGTCACCTCAAAGAGCTCCAAAGTCTCATCTGCATCTTGAGGGCGAGGATTTTCCACTTTTTTCAAATTGGTCGCAAGATAGAGTTTGATCCGCTCGTTACAAAATCCAATGGCTGAATAAAAATCATACAACAACTCTAAATCCGCTGTGTAACCAATTTCTTCTTCCAATTCACGCAGAGCAGCTGCTTGAGGATCCGCATTTTCACCCTTTTCCAACTTGCCTGCTGGGATCTCTACAGAAGTTCTCTCGATCGCCTTGCGGTACTGCTTGACCAAAATGGTCTTGCCCTCATCTGTGATCGGTAAAACCGCTACTGCTCCATTATGAAAAATCAAATCACGCTGTGCTTGACCTTTCCCATCTGGCAGTTCCACTTGATCTGTGACTACTTGGAAAATCGGTCCTTGGTAAATCTCCTTGCGATCAATGGTTTTTTCTTCAAATTGCATGAAAATCTCCTATTTATTTTTAGGATGGTGAGGAAGGCGAGTAGCGTACTCATCCTTATTCACTTGACGGCCACGACCGATCGCAATCGCATCAGCTGGCACATCCTTGGTAATGGTAGATCCAGCACCGACTAAGGAATTGTCGCCTAATTCAACTGGTGCAATGATGGTCGAATTTGAGCCAATAAAGACATTATTTCCAATAAGGGTCTTGTATTTATTCTTCCCATCATAGTTGACAGTGATGGTTCCTGCACCAAAGTTGACGTTGCTGCCGACTTGGCAGTTACCAATATAGGTCAAATGGCCCGCTTTGGTATTTTCGCCGATAGACGAACCTTTGACTTCGACAAAGTTTCCGATATGGACATCTTTTGCAAGGCTAGATCCTGGACGAATATGGGCGTAAGGTCCTACTGTCACGCCATCGGCTACGGTGCTTTCTTCAATCATAGAGTTGGTAATAACAGCACCTGCACCAATCTCACTGTCCACGACATAGGTTCCATTAGTTAAGACTGTTTCAGCCCCAATTTTTGTGTGTCCTTTTAGGGTGACATTGGCTTCAATTTGTACCTCTGGGGCGATTTCGACATCGATATCGATATAGGCCGCGTCTGGATTAACAAAGCTCACTCCATTAACCATGTGGACTTGGTTAATGCGACGACGCATGATGCCTTCTGCTGTCGCAAGAGCTACGCGGTCATTAACCCCAAGACTTTCATCAAAGTCTTTGAGAGTATAAGCCCCAACTTTTTCACCTGCTTCTCGGAAAATTCCGATGACATCCGTGATATAGTATTCTCCTTGGGCATTGTTAGTATTGATATTCTTTAAAGCTTCAAAGAGACGCGCATTGTCAAAGACATAAGTCCCTGTATTGATTTCCTTGATTTGTTGTTCATATTCTGTCGCATCTTTTTGCTCGACGATTCGAAGCACTTCCGCATTGTCATTACGGACAATCCGACCATAACCAAATGGATTCACTGCTTCGGCTGTTAAAATCGTTGCCACATTTTTGTGGTTGATATGAAAATCGATCAAGTGTTTGAGGCTTTCACCCGTAATCAAAGGTGTATCCCCTGCGATGACAAGGGTGTGGCCTTCAAGAGCTTCCAAGACTGGCTCTGCCATCATAACTGCATGACCAGTTCCCAATTGTTCAGTTTGTTTGACAAACTCTGTTTGTCCCGCTAACACTTGCTCCACCAATTCAGCCTTGTGGCCCACAACCGTTACAGTCTTTTCGGGTGAGATGGCTCCAACACTACGGAAAACATGTTCCAACATAGAGATCCCAGCAACCTTGTGTAGAACCTTCGGCAAATCTGATTTCATACGGGTACCTTTTCCCGCTGCTAAAATAATGGCATAATTTGGCATAGACATTCTCTTTTCTGTACAATATCGCTTACATTATACCATTTTTTAGCCCTTTTGGAAAATTAGATCCGAACCAAAAAAACTCTCCAAAAAGGAGAGCATATCTATAATGGATAAACCTTGCGAAATTCTTCTAAAACCACCTTGCTGTCAGGTGTAAACGTCAGACCTGCTTCCTCCAGCCACTCCGTGAAAAACTCCTCATGAACCTGACGCCAATAGGCCAGAGATTTGTCTCCCTCACCTTCCTTATAGGCATGCTCAGCAGACACTTGATGGAAGGGATGAACGGAAACCTTGGTAATTTCGACAATGCAGATAGCCTGGTTTTGACTGTCTAAAATGATATCGAAAGTCCCTTCTTGTGGAAGGGGTTCGTCCTCCACTGCGTAGAGGTCGTAGGCAGAGGCGGTTGCTGTTTTTTCGCCTCTTAGAACCAAGTCAGCCAAGAGATCTGCCTCTACTCCAAAAGCCCAGGCATCGATTTCATCACCGATAGAGGGGTTCATTTGCTTGTATTTATTCCACATTTCTTGAGGTGTCATGAGTTCTCCTTTGTAATTTTTTACTTTCTTCTTTTATATGTTTAAGATGGTCTGGATGGTCAATTTCTAAATCAAAAATCTCTGGAATAGAGCTGTAATGGAGAATACATTCGATACCCATCTGATTCATTTTTTGTATGAAAGAAGGATTCAGATAACCTGCTACAGCGAAATCTATCTTTTTCATCCTTGCTTTATCCTGCATCTGTCTCAGCATTTCTAACATAATGGGACTTTCCATATCATGCCATTGACTATTTCTCACAGTGGCAAAAACAAAAGAAGTTAAATCATTCATTCCCACTACAATCTTTGAAATACCTGTTTCCAGTATCCTGTCTAAGTCAAAATAAGCTGACGGTAATTCAATCATTGTTCCAACTTTTCCAGTAAAACCATGCTGGCGCAATACTCTAATAGCTTGTTTTAACTGTTCGGCATCATTGACAAAAGGAAAAATAACAGACAGATTGGGATTAGTTTGATAGACTTCTGTAACGACATTTGTCTCAGCCTGAAATTCATCTGGACACGCCAACAAACGCCTGATACCTCTGTATCCAAATAAGGGGTGGCGTTCGTCAAAATACTCTTTAGTCCCATCTAGAATATTTGCTTCTGCATTTGTTAACTCTGAAAAGCGATACCATACATCCTCATCTGAGTATAAGGAGCAAATTGAGCTTAGATAATCTTTTACAAATTGCTGACAATTTGGTAATAGTATGTTTTGATTGAGCTCTCTTAGCAAGTATTCCCCACGAATCAAGCCGACGTGGTGCAATAAATGGGGATAAACTTTTTCAACAATTTTTTCGCCACTAAGAGACAGTTGATTTCTCATCTTTCACCTCGTCTTAAAAGATACAATATCAGATATCATTATACGACACTTTCCTCTAGTTCAAAAGCTTCATAAGGTCCAACTAACTCATATCCTAAAAATTCTGCTACTTTTTTAGAAGCCACGTTATGAGCATCCCAAAGTGGAAACGTATCTCTATTTAAACTCTCTAGAATCATTGTAGCACCAAGCTTTTTAGCAAATCCATTTCCTTGTTCGTTTGGTCTAGTTGCAACTTCCACTTCAACTGCTCCTTGGTAAACTAACCCTGAGGAAATCCCAGCAATCAGTTCTTTATTTTTAACAATCACAAAGCCAAATCCACCTTTTAAAGTAAAATTCTGGTAGGACTCAAAATCTCCCTGTAAATCTTGTGACCATTCATCCTCAGAAAGGCAGTTATAAATATGATTATCAATAGGTACAATATTGTAACCTTTCTCTAACTGACTAACTAGATCATTTAGAAATTCAACTTGAAAATTTGCCTTATCCTTAAAAGAATAGCGAGTAAAAGAAATTAACCCAACTTGTCGACGCATAAAATCTTGCCACTTAGTGTCTTCTGAAATAATAATCTTATAATCTAAACCATATTGCCTAATAAAATCTTCCCAAAATCTAGAATTTAGCTCCCCTGCTAGGTATAGAAAATTCCCAATATCATAAAAACTTGTTGTCCCATCACTGTTTCGGTATACAGTTCCAATTTGAGATTTAAGACCATAGAGAACCATATTTTTCTTCCAGGTTTTAAATAGTTCCATTATCCCTCTATTTCACCTTCCAATTCCTATAACTTGTCAGTTCTAATTCTGGAAATCCTCGTAACTCTGCCTTCACTTTTAATACTAAAGGCGAGGCATTGTCTGCAGTAATTTCTTCCAAATTCAACCAAATTGCATTTGCTGAATCATTGCTTCCATCAAGAACTTCATGAGGAAGGGATTTTTGAAAACGTTCTAAATCAAGTACTATATCATAAAAAGCCATGATATGGTGTACGGCGAAGTCGTGCCCTTCTTCTTGAACCAGCACGTCATAAATCCTAGGATTTAAGTAACGGCTAAGAGTATAGCCCGTCTCTTCCAGAACTTCTCTCTTGAGGGTTTCTGTCAACCCCTCACCGAGTTCCTGACTACCACCCGGTAGATCAAAACGATTTTGATAGGGGCCTCTTGTTTTTTCAATACAGAGCAGTTTCCCCTCTCGAAGACAGACTCCGTATACCCCAAAGTGATTTTTGATTTCCATATTCTATTCTTTCTTAATCTCCAAGATTGTTAGCTCACTTATCCCTTAAAAGGAAAGAGGCTATAGATTTCATGCTCCTTAATATACTTCTTTAGTATCTCCATATTCTCTTCGATTTTTGCTTGGATATCTGTCTCTTCACAAGTTGACTCATCAATAAAAAGGTGAATCTTCAATAAATCTGTCAAGTATAACAAACGGCGTTCCATTTCCGATTCAGGACTTGAGGCTTGCTCGATTTTTGCAAGCTTTTGCTCCAAGCTATCACCATTCAAAAATCTCTGATGAACTCTCCTTCTAATTTTTTGAGTGGATTCCTCCCCTTGTTCTAAGGGAGATAAAAGATGCTTTTTATAGACGACTACCTGATTTTCTACCTCTCTTTCCAGATAGGCCAATAAAACCAGAGAGCTATCAACAAAGGTCCAGGTGTTATAATTCCCTTCAAATGGAACTTGTATGATACGATCTAATAATTCCTTAGCCATTTCCTCTTGGCCATCCAGATAAAATAAATAGGCCAGATGATTCAGCGATTCAAGATAGCTAGCTTGGATTTTCTTATTCTTTTTGGGAACCTGGTTTAAATACGAGAAGAACTCAGCATCATTTTCAATCTCTTCGATTAGTTCTTTCACTTTCATTTCTTTTCTCCTATCCAACTCACTTTGTGTTACTAAGAAAGGCTTTTCTCAGATTAATTTTACCGAAATAGATATTCTTTCGCTGTCGCTTGGACGTCTGGGGAAAGGTAGCGCTCTATCAAGTCACCTGTCCCTACAATATACTCCTCCAGAGGGACATCTTCTCTTTGCTTCCAAAAATTTGAAAAAGCGAAATAGAACTCAAAAAACTCCGTCAAACTTGCGCTGAGTTTGTAGAAATTAGGATCTCCAGGACTGCCTGCGTAAACAGGTGATTTTTCATCTTTCATATCACAGAAAAGAATATCGTCTGTATCTGTAGTAGCGAATATCTGGTATTGCCCTTCACTAAATTGAAGAACATCTTGTAGGGCCCAAGATTCAACTGTCCTTGCAGGAGAATCTAATGGCAACAAAACGATATTAAAATTTTTATTGGCAAAAAATAAATCCTCTTTGAACACTATGTGTTGATAGTAATCAAGTAATTCTCCTGTCAAATCTGAGGACTGGATCCTCAATTTTTCATCTGAAAAACTCACCGATTGGGGGATAAACGTTGTTTCCTAATAGAGTTTAATGATCTTTTTTAATACAGTAACTACTGTCATTTTTCTCTCCTTGGTCATTTCTCTTACGTCTCCTTTAGGAATTCCTGCCATATCTTCACATCTGGATTTATCTCATGAGCTACCTCAGCATGCTTCTTATAATCCATATCCAAGTAGCCTTGTTCATTCCGGAAAATAATGCCTTGTTCATAACAGTTTTTAAGAGCTGTGAGCATAGATTCTAATGACCGGTATTCGACCTGGGCCTCTTCTTCAAATACATAAAAACCAAGGATTTGCCCCTGACCTTCTGAAGCTAGGTTCATGGCATAAAAATCTCCACCTCCGCTGGCAAAAATTGGGAACCAAGATTTGTCCCAAGCATCCGTTTCTATTAGTTCCAAGTAGGTCTGTATACTTTCTTCCAGAGACATCAAATAGAAACCAGGAAAAAATGCCAGCTCACCGAGTGTGATTCCCTCACTATCTTTTGATCCGTTTCTCCAAGCATAAAGGGCATGCAAGTCCTGGTTTGGTTGCAATGGGATTTCCTCAAATAATTCTTGAGTTTTTTGAGAAAATAGTCCCGGATTTAGATGATCTACACAAGGATGATGTAGCTGTTGGAGACTTTTTTCAATCTCATTTAATAATTGGGTAATCGTTTCCATTTGTTCTCCTTACCTTGTAGTTCAGTTTCTTCGTCCCTATAATAGGGCCTTCCCATTATTCAATCCCATCCTCTTTGTTATACTCTATCATGCATTTGATTGCGTATTCCACCCATTCCCAAAAATCGTTAAACTCTTTCCGTTGCTCCCATCCTTCCGCAGCAAAATCATGAATGAGTTGGACCTTATTGCCCTTTCCTATTTCAAAACAAGCTGTATCATCACAATCTCCTCTTTTAGCAAATGGAATCAACTTTCTGCTTGGGTATCTTTCCTGCAATCCCTCATACAAAGATAGGGCCCATTCTGAATCCAACAGATACCAACAATCAAAATCAACTAAATTGAATTCAATCAATTTTTTAAACGATTCAGGATACTGAAATAGCCTTTCATCAAGTAAATAGTTTTTCATTTCTTATTTCCTTTTGGTACAAGATTGATATAGGATGCTAAGTCAACATTATTTTCAACCTCTTCGATGAGTTCATTAAGATTCATTTCTTTTCTCCTACCGGTTCCTTTCGTCAGGATGTTGACCAGTAAATCAGCACTTTCATTCCACCCTAATAAGTAGTTTTGATTATTTCTCCCAAACGAATATAGGTTTTAAAGAAGTTTTTAGGTACAGAGGCAATCTTAGGTGTAATGGATAAGCCATAGTTTGCAAAATCTAAAGCCAACTTCTTAGAATCGATTGCATCATAATACTCAACATACAATCTGCATAAGTTCACTTTGGTGATAGAGAATTGTTTTAACAACCAATCCTTCTCAAGATCCTTCTCGGGATCTATGCTTGAAAATACGGTTGAATACGATGAATACTGAGCAGTAAAATCGATGGCCTCTTGAACAGCCTTTTCCAATTCAGCTTGATCCATGCCATTTCTATGATCGATAGAACCTAATCGAGTCCTTAAAGCACAATCCACTTCTTCTAACAGCCCCGAGTCCAGAAAGAGGGGATGAAGGCCAACATTCACGAAATAGGCACTACCATCTGATTTTCGTTGAAAATAGATGACTGTGTAAAAATCATGATCGACTTTATAATAGTTATTAGTTCGCTTTAGTCGCGAAAAGCCATTTTTTAGGAAGAGTTCTTTGGCCTCTTTCATTTCTTTACCTCTATTTCTAACAGAATGTGGTGAGTTCCTCATTGCATTTTCCTAGGAATCTATATGAATATAGGTTATCCCTACAACTTTCCCGTTCTCAATCGCATATTGCTTAACAGAATGAATGGAACTGATCAAACCTTCCTTACAGATTTCCTCTAGGGTTGCTGGCACTATTTGACCCTTTAATTTAAAATCCCGAGCCTTATCTATCTCCCCCACATCATCAATAGACGTCCAAAAGAGTATATATTCATCGCAATAAAAATAAATCTGATCATCATAGAACTCAGGTATTTTACAGAACTCAACTACATACATTATTGCTGTATTAAATTCTGAACCTGAGTTAACTTAAAAGAAGTTAATGCGCTTCCCGTCTTTCCCTTTTTTAACATCTGAAATAATATCTCTCACTATCTGAACGTCAAATTGTTCCGAAAAGATCAAAATTTTCTCTCGACTGCTCTCAGAAAACAAATAAGATGCTGCTAAGATAAATAAAAATGGATTTGTGACTTTGCCAATATGCTCAAGGTATTTAGGCTGAGTTACATAAGACATAATTCTATTAAAATCATCATCTTTAAGTACTAACTTTTTCATATAAATAGCAGCGCAAGCACCTGCAGCTTTCGAGAAGCTATTTGATTCCAAGGACTCATAAACAAATGATAAATTCTCTATTTCTGAATTCTCTAGATAGACAATGGCTAATGCTAGAGAGCGATAGGTTACAGGTGTTGGAATGTCTCTTAGAATCAATGACTTCAGATAGGGAATTTCTTCTGCACAATCTGTTGCGGCCATGGCGTAGAGCAAGTACATTTGCGTTTCCCAAGCTCTGTTTTTCTCTATCTCCGTCTCTAAAGCACTATGTAAGTATGGCCCATATCCTTTTAGTCTGTCCTTTAAAATTTTCTTAGCTGCTTTCTTAACTAAAGGTGAACGCTTTGATGTTAATTCTTCTATGAGTGGCATATAGTCTCCTTGCTAAAATCATCATTTAATTGATCAAAAGAAAAATCCCTTCTTGCAAATTTTCAAAGTAAGAAAATTAGTTTTATCTTAAGTTAGAAAAATTTGTACTTGAATAACCTGATATTCGTTTATCTTAAACCAGTAATCCCGACTTGATTCAATTGTCATAGCGATAAATTGGGCATGTATATTTTCCATATTTTATAAACAACTAGTCTAAAATCGTTCCTAGAATCATCTTATTTTGCTCAGATAGCTGAAAGTCATCCATCAAATAGGGCAAAAAGTCATCAAGCAAGGGATGACTAATTCCATCTATTGAGAGACCTTTTTTCTGACGTTCTTTTAATAAAACCAAGATTTCAATTGGGAAATATTGCCAAAGTAAGGTATTGAAATCTACTAAATGACTATCTCTGGTGTTCGCTAAATGATAATCACACATGGATAAAATTGTTTCTCTAAAAACATCAACTTCCTCTGAAAAAATAGTTTCCATAACCTGTTTATAGGCATCATTCACATTCTGATAAGGATTCGTGTCAAAGGGTTGATATTTGGCATCACAAGCATTCTCCAGTAGGTTAGCAAGCCGATCACCCTCCCCATTTCCATAAAGAAAAACGACTAAAGGCAATAAACTCTTGGCTGAAAAGAAAATAATTTTTTTCCCTTTCTCAACTTGGGCTTCTTTAAAATAGGCTAATTTATCAATTAAAAACTCTACATAAGTATTATCTAAATAGGCAAGGGCAAATAAGATATTCAAACAAATATCTGTATCAAAGTTTGAGCCCCCTTTAGCCAAATATTTAGCAGAAGCCATATCTGCCATTACAGAACAAAAACAGCCATTCAATAATAACTTGTAGTTTTCAGATGTTTTACTTTCTATAAAATTAGAGACTAGAGGATACGGACTTATAGAATCAATCATATCTATATGATCATACAGATATGATTGATTCTCACCATTTTCTTCATAGTTAATTTTAACGCTTTTCTTATCAGATTTTAGAGCTGTTAAAATGGCTTCAGTATTAGATAGGTTTTCTGCCTCTAAGTGAAAATCTCTTGCCTTCAGTATTTTATTTTTTATAGCAGTTAATTTTCTTTTTTGATTTGAAAGTGTTTTATTCATATTGACCTCTAACATTTCATTACTTACACTTGTCATTGCCTAATCCAACTACCACTGTTTTTTGAAGTACATCTTTTCCTGCATTCCTATACTATCCAGTATATCACAAGGAAGAATTGATCCACTTCCCATCATCAAGCCATTCTTTCTTATCAATCCACCATTTCCCCTTTTGAAATACCATTCGAAAACGATAGAGAGTTTCTAAACCAGAACGATTCTCCTTGATATAGAAGTAAGTTTGATTCCCGTCATGCTCTTCAGCAATGATGGGATGCGTTTCTAATTTATACTCAAATGGAAATCGGACAGACAAAGTTACTTCCCTTGCTCTGAGTGTTGTTTTAGATTTACAAAACTGATTAAAAATAGTAGCTAATTCATCCTTCAACATCTCTTTATCGGCTTGGTTTCTTAGGCTCCTAGTGGTTTTTCTCTCCCAAGAATACATAGCCTGCATAAACTGGAGGAAGGTTTCTTTTGCTAGATTCGTATGGCTCATATTTCCTCCTGCTTAAACAATGGGACTAATAGTTCGTTTATTCTGAAAACATAGGTCATAAAAAGCTGTATTGAAGTCATTTTTTAACCCTCTCGCATGCAAACATGTGGTAACTCGCTTCTAAGAAGATCCCTTTGCTTTTGATTTGTTCTTCCCGTTGTTAAAAAACGAAGATGTTTCAGACTCTTCAGGTAGCTAACTGTTGTTGCGTAGTTAAAAATAGACGTATCGACAAAATCTAAAAAACGGAGCTCACTAGATGGATGGATAAAATCCAATTCTGGTAATTTTTTATTTGCCGTAAATGAAAGATAGAGCAACTGATTTAAATCTCTAATAAAATTAAAGTTAGGCAACATTACACCATAATCAAAGTGCAGATAACGCATGCCAGTATGAAAAGAAATGTTCTCTATCGTTTCCAAATTTGTCATGGAAGATATCCCTAGAGCTTTCACACAATCATTCTGGGGTAAGATGATCTTTCTTACTTTTCTAGCCCCAACTATTAAAATCTTTTCTACTTGTTCATATTTTGAAAAGTCTAGCACATCAGATTTACTTCCCATCAAGTAAATCACCCTCGTATTGCTAGGTAAAGAAAGCTGGTTAAAATCTACATCTTTCAGCATATCCTCTAGGTTTTCGACAATGTACTTTTGTCTTAATAAGCGATTGATATTGATAAATTCTTTATAAGTCAATGTTTCATCCAATAATGGTGCAATCTCTTCAATAGAATGCAGAGGCTCCATTGCCATTAGATTCTCTCTTTCAGAAAATCCTTTTTTAATGATCTCTAAATATTTATCTAAACTGGTCATTATTCACCTCTTTTCATGAATAAAATGCTTCGTTTTCTATTTTCAACATAAATCATTTTACAATGACACCCTGACTAGAAGACTAAATCATCGCTTGTCGCCAAAAGGTTAAAATCACGAGTCTTCAGAGTATTTTTTCTAAATAAACTATATCCTGCTTGCTCAATCTCGATCAAAAATGACCTTGACTCTGGCTCTACCCGAAGCGTCTAGATATTGCTCTAGTTTCGTAATAGACTCCTCTGAATCAGACAATTGAACAAACAAATCCCCATTGATGGTCATGACATCCTTTGTCGGTAAAAGCATAAGATTCTCAACGCTTGGATCATTCACAATCATTAAGGAAGGGGAATAAATACAGCTTGTAGAGAGGTCTAGATTTCCGAATCGTTCCCTTGCAGAAACAAAAATAGATTCCATCCCACCCTGGGCTTTCAGAACAAATTCCCTCTCAAAAAACGCTTCAAAACTGTCGTAGATCTCGATGACATCCATAGTAATCCCATCTAAATAATAAACTTGATGACTTTGAATGTTCCCATCCTTCAATCTATAAGCGAATTGATCTCCAATAGCAGACATACCAAAAAAATAGTAGTCTGATGCATAATCTCTCCAGACGTCTTTCCATACCTCATCCGAATTCCAGGAATCTAGCGTAATAGCTTGAGTAGAATCCGTCCCAAACAAGCGATAATAGCCACCATAAAACTCCAAGCCATTGGTTATGGAGAGCAAATCCAGGTGAGCTTGAGGAAACTGTCTGGCTTTGAGTTTTTCTAGTTCAAGAGCTGAGGCCCCACTTTCTTGTATAACCAGATCCTCACAACATTTTAAAAAATTCTTCATTTCCATTTGCTTCTCATCTCTCCCTATTTGGCTTTAACCCAGCATAAATACTATAAAATCATTTCGATAGTCTTCAGGAAGTTGCCCCTCGATAATAGCCATGATTCCTGTTAAAAAACCTTCTTTATAGTCCGACAAGTCCTCATCAAAGTAGATGTCATTCTCAAACTTGGTGATTTCTAGCTTTTTCATCTGACTATAAGTAGACAAGAAAGTAGATAAAGAGGGGCTTAAGCAATAGAGCTTGGAATTCCCAGGAATCTTGCCAAATACAGGACTAAGCTCGCTAGTTAGATCACAAAAAATTGGCTCATCCCCCATCATGTGAGCAAAAACCACATAACTCTCTTTCCAGCTAGTATCCTGCCATCCTTCTGATGCAGCTTCACATAGAGGGAGAGGAATTAGAGCAAGATCATAGGGAGCTCCTCTAAAATAAGCTTCTTCCTCAAAGCTCAAATGTTGGTAGAACTCTTTCAATTGACCAGACAAATCTGGCTTTTCGATATGGAGACAGTCACTAGTAAATACAAGCTCTCCTAAGCCCTTGTTTCTATGATAGACTTCTACAAATTCCTTCAACAAATTGAACATCATTATTAGACTCCTCTCACATTTTTGGGATTATATTTGGCTATTTTCAACTGACGATTACGTATCATTCTGGCCGCTAGCGACAGCCTGAGCCCAAATTCGCTCAAATTCCTCTTGACTAATCTTGATGGAGTCTGATAAATCCAACTCATCTTTTCGACCATCATAGAGTAGAAACCCTACTTCTGGAACATAATCCTGTAGGCAAGAAGAAGCATAAGAGTGCCCATTCAAAACGTTAATTTGTCGACTTGCACGCTGACCAGTAAACTCTGTATAAATAACTCCTAGGCCTGACATAAACTCACTATTGCCATAATAATATTCTTTTTCACACATTAGAATCTTCCTTTACCATTTGTCTCTCCATGAATGGCGTTCTTTCCTCTTTGCCTCTTTCATCGACTAATTCTATATTCATTTTCAATTTATAGAATCTACGGGCTCTTAGATTTATTCTCCAAGACTCTCACTTCTACTTTATCCTCCGCTAAATGGAGATCCAGTACTTTTTCCTGGTCTTGAAAGAAAAGTATCAGGTCTCTGGTAGAAAATTCACTAAAATAAGAAGGCAAAAAGTCATCCAAAGACTCCATTTGAAACAAGACGTAAACTGGTAAAAACTCCCAAAAAACTAGGATAAACCGACTGCTATTGCCAACAAGACTTTGAATTGACCTACTTAGATCTTTAGTAGTGTGGGCAAGAGGAAACTCATAAAGGCAAGGAATCGGAGAGTCTATAGGATTCAACTCCCCAGCATACCAAGCAATTTCTTTAGGTTTATCGGTCAGAAAATGGACATCCTTTATCCCCTTCAAACTCTTGATTCGTCTTTTCACTTTTAACAAGGATAATTTCTTTTTTAAGTCACTCATTGTTCTTGCTCCACCATTCTGAAACAGAAATTTTGCTCACAATCTCATTCTCTTTATCCAGCAGATATAGGAAGTTACCTTTTGCTTCCAGTTTACCAAGCTTAGCCCCATAATCCATCTCATGAGCAGGGCAGGATTGAATCAACTGGCGGATGCTCTTATCCTTGTGCTCTATCTCCCAAAACAAATCCACCTTATCCAGCTGATGCTCCACTTGAATGGAATAGGTCGTGGATTGGATCTTCTTCCTTTTCCACTCCCAGCTATTTTCATAATCGTTTTTCTCTATTTCATTGACTACATCCTCTATCAAGGAGTATGGAATAGAGAACTCCTGAAACACGCGCTTTACCCCTTTTACCAAGGCCTCTAAGAGCATCTTTTTCTGTTCCAATGGACTCAAACTTTCATAGCTAGAAAAATCAAATAAGACCTGGACAGTATAGACACCAAGTAGGTTCATGATAGCTGGATTGCTAATCGTATCTACACATTCTACGATGATTTTCCAACAATCCTGGGTTATAACTGGTTTGAAAAGCCGTTCTACCATAGAGGTCATACATTTAGATTCATATACGAACGCTCTTCGCTGACCTTTCCAATTCTGTCGGTAGTCCTCAATTCTTGCTTCCTCGTAATTTAGCCCAGCTGAGTCCATCAACACCTCAATCCTCTGTTGATTTTCCACATAGGGCTTATCTAATTCAAAATACTGTAACTTCATATTCGTGGTCTCGCAGTGTTTTTCTTGTAGAAAGGCCTAGCCTTAGGTCAAGGTCTAATGTTTGTGCTCTTCCTTCACTTTTTCCCATAGTCGTGGTATCCCTCCTAGCAGTGGAGGATTGTTTGATCATCCAGAATCTCCTCCATTAATCTAGGAATGCAATTCTAAGTATCTATTTTCACAGGAGCAATCTCAGCAATTCTAACTAGGTCAGAAGCCCCCGATAACATCACATCATTTTGGTTTATAAAATTGAATTCAACCTTATTCTCTAAAAAAAGCAGTTCTAGTTGACCATTCACCTTATGAATCCCCTTAGAATAAAAATGGATTTCATCTAAATTAAAAAACTCTAAATTAATTTTTATGGCATTAAATGCACTTTTCTGCCACTTTTCAGGAAAATTAGTTGGGAAATCATATAAATAAAGGACAAGATCTAATTTGTAATCGTAACATAATACAGTATCAAGAAATACATTATTCAAGTCCAAATCACCATCAAACAAATGAATAATCTTTTCCTTCCCCACTACTTTTTCAAACCATTTCACAGTAAGAACTCCTTTTTAAAAATGAATAAAAGTATTATTTTTAAGAGTTTTTGTTTCGCTCTTTAAGGAGATGGTAACTTCTCTCTCTAAGTAGGTCTTAGAATAGCCTAATCCTCCTGCCGTCCTTTCCTTTGGATACATCCTCAATGATCGTATTTATATGTACTTCATTAAATTGACAGGAAAAGTCTACAATTTTCTGGCGATTCTGATCTGGATATAGATAAGATGCAGCCAAAATGAACATAAACGGAGCGATTGTTCCTCTTATATTTTCCAAATAAACATCCTTGGTGATAAAGGTCATGATTTTCTCAAAATCGTCATCTTTCAGCACAATCTTTCTTAGATAGAGTGCTGCACAAGCACCTGCAGCTTGCAATAAGTTATTCGATTCCAAGGACTCATAAACAAAAGACAAGTTCTCTGTTTCTAAATTTTCTAGATAAGCAATCGCTACTGCTAGAGAGCGATAGGTTACAGGGGTTGGGATGTCTCTCAGCAGTAATGACTTGAGATAGGGGACTTCTTCTGTACAATCCGTTGCGGCCATGGCGTAGAGCAAGTACATTTGTGATTCCCATGATTTAGGCTTTTCCATCTCCCCTTCCAAGGCCTGATGCAAGAATGGTCCATATCCTTTTAGTCTGTCCTTTAAAATTTTTTTCGCTGCCTTTTTTACCAAGGGCGTACGTCCTGAAGTTAACTCATCTACATAGTCCATCTCAAACTCCTTTATTTCCTCTGCTTGCCAGTTCTTCTTCCAATATTCTGTTATAAACTATACTTCCGACACAGGCTTCCCAGTCCAGCTCCTTAACTTCTTCCCTAGAAAAAAACTTAGGTTCCCGCCTACCATCTAGCCAGACCTTCCCAAAGTGAAGACCATTTGGGTCTCCCCACTTAAAGGCTAAATCCTTAAAAGGGCTTGGATCAAAATCCGCTTGGTGACCAATTATCTGCCAAGTCCATACTGGACTTCGATCAAACAAGGTGAAGGAATCTACAATGATGGGCTTACCTATAAATTGAGCACGACTTAGCTCTTCAACTGTTATAGTATGACTTGCTTGAAAGATATCGAAAAATTGGATGACATGACCAACATTCACTTTTCCAAGGATTTGACCAAATACAAACATTTCCTCCGAAAATTGATAGCAAAAAATATCACCAATTTTAATAAATCGAAGTTTTGTTCTTGGCTTTTCATTCCAATCTCGAATCTTTATCTGGGTCATTTGTTCTCCATTATTTATATAATTCCAAGTCCTACTGCTCTTTATTTAAGATATGAAAGAGATCATCTCTTAGAACAATTCCATCGTCTTCTATCAAATAGGCCATGTGCTCCCAGAAAGGAACTTCTTGTTCAAGGGGCTTTTCTAAGGCAAGTACTTGATCCTTCAAGTGTGCTGCAATTTCTTCGACTTCATCTTGCTCAATCTCATAAAACTTTGCTTTCAAAAGAAAGATGCTTGATAGAAAGAGCGAATAAGAGGAAACAAAAGTATGTAAGGAAGAATTGACATAAACCTTCGATTCTTGAAAAATTTCCCTTCCTTCTCGATTGCAAAGCAAGAAGATCTGCTTCTCTTCTCCTATTACAAAAGCACCTAAAAAACACTGACCAAAAAGCCTATAGACCTCTTGCTTTCTCCTGAGTTCGACTAGTTCGTCACCTGCTTTAACAAAAGAAAATCCCATTTTAGAATAATCCTCTAAATATGCCAAAAGGTTGAAACGGACCTCATCCAAACTAAATGGTTTCTCCTCTGTAGGCACCACACAAAAACCTTGCTCCTTCACTAATTCATTGATATTGACTGTCATTTCTCTATCCGATCTCCCTTTTTTTGCTTACCTATTGGCAATTATCTCAGTCATTTTTCAAACAAGAGCTAGTTACTTCCATTCAAGTCCCAAACACCTAGACACATCCTCAAAATAATCATCCCAGGCCCATTTGTAATCTTTGCGACTCATCAAGTAATCCACATACTTTTCATTCATCCAACTTTCTGTATAAATAGAAAGGGCCTGCCTTTTTCTATCATCTTGGATTGTCGCAATTTTTTCCTGAGCCTTCTTTGACCGTTCACTCAGATTTTTTATATAGAGAATATCTGGATCCGAGGGACAAATGGTCTCTGTCAAATCACACCTTGTAAACTCGACAAAACTGAGATGAGCCTCTGATAGATCTGCATATAACTTTTCTACTTTCTTTGTTTTCGACCCAAAGGTACATTCAGACAGTTTTCCAACAATTTTATTCTGCTGAAATTCTGGTAGAGGAAAGAAAATATCGTTCATCCTACACTTTTTAAAGAGACAATCTCTCATCTCGCTGACATTCTCTAAAAGAGGACGCTTCATCTGACAAGAAAGGAAGGTAGACGATATTATGTGACTGTCATAAAATAATGTTCCCTTTAAATTGCAGCTTTTGAAAGTACAGTTTCGAATAACTGTATGATTTTTAAAGCCGATGTCCCTTAAATCGCAGTTTTCAAAAACGACATTCTCAAAGATACAGTTTTCAAATATGACTCGTGAACCCTCTAGTATACTGATGCTTGTATCCTTAAAGTGCTGATTACTAATGAAACGAATCCTACTCGCTTCCTCTATTAGATTTTCAATCGATAGCTTCTCACCACTGTTTAGGATGACCTGGCCATCCTTTATGATAATCCCATCTTTCTCAACCATATCCTGCTCCATTTTCTAGTGCTTCTTTTGTTATCGACTAGACCTAGTAGTAAGCGACTTCCCCTATACCATATTCTAAAATTTCAAAACTATTGAGGGAGAATTTAAGTCCTCTACCATGCTCCGAATCCTCTCTCAGTCCAAATTCCAAGCCGAAAATTAAGTCAACGTCACTTTGTTCAGACAAGATAAAAATGGAAAGGATTCTTGCATGTGATAGATCTGTAAATTCCTCCTGAATTTTTTCCAAAGCTTTTGGATACCATACTGATGATTGATCCAGTAGATGGTCGAGTTTTGCTTTATAAGACGAAGTCAACTCCTCATTGACAACCTCTAAAGAATCACTTAAAGCAAGGCAAACTTTTTCCTTTTCCTCTGGAATTGCTACATTCATCTCGTTATGGATATCAAATTTATATTCTCTCATCACTATCTTTCCTCCTTTCGGATGCCAGTTCTCTAATCGGCCTAGCTAATCTTCAAATTTCATAAAGCAATCATGCTGCTGATAATAATTCAAAGCCTCGACCAAGTCATTGTGACTAGCATCTGGCTTTTCCTCAAGTGCGACTGCAAGAACATCAATCAACTGCTCTCCATAGTAGACTAGCTGGAGATCTTGCTCCGCTACATCCGTCGGGTAGACATCAGAGTCTTCCACGACATCCGGATAATCGGATACCCAATAGAGGCTATCTAGTGCCAGTTCTCCATCCTCCTTGCCATAGAGGCAAAAATCATCTGAAGATAATTGATTCGCTCGCACCTGCTTAATTATCTGCTCTAGTGAAAGTTCTTGGTATTTCCGCATCCCTTCTCCTTTTTAATCTCACTCTTCAACAAAAGAGTTCAAAAATTCCTCAAAAGAAGCCCATTGACCGTAGATCTCAGCTGTTTCTTCTAGAACATAGAAATACACCTTGCCATAATCCTCTGCCCTTAGAGAAAGAGCATAGTTACCCGATCCAGGATCATAGGCAAAATGGAGAAGATCTGCGGCCTTAAATCCCTCAGGCACAGCCTCATCGTCAAACCAGGTAAAAGACTTCTTCATCTCCTCAAGTGAATCAAAGGAATTGAAAGGAAAGAGATGACAGTCATCGTGAACACCCCTTACTTGGGGCTGGCCACCGTTGTACTTGAGATAAAAATCCTTCATGGCTTCCGGCAATTTCTTTCCAAGAATCTCCTCAAATTGTAAAAAATCTTCGCTTGAAATAGCTGGATCTGTGTCTGTTAATACTAGCATCTCGTCTCCTTTTGAGTCTCTCTTCCCAAAGGCTTTTTTTATTTGACCTCCATATTACAGGTCCCTTTTAGGCTATCATACCATAAGATTCCCTTTCCATAAAGCTAAAATAGAAAATGAGTCCAGCTGTTCAACTAGACTCATTTCATTCTTATCTTTTTTGCTTATTTCAGCCCTTACTTCAAACTCCAACCACCATCAATCGTCAGGATCTGTCCTTGCATAGCTGTCGCCTTTCCGCTTGCCAAAAAGAGGCTGACTTCTGCCACTTCTTCTGGCTCTATCCAGCGTTTGATAGGGGTCTCGCTAGCCACCCAGTCTGCTAGGCCGCCTGGCTCAAAGTCCGCAGCGGTCATAGCCGTTTTGACAGCTCCAGGAGCAATGCCAAAGACCTGAATCCCAGCTTCTGCATAATCCAAGGCCAGCTGTTTGGTAAAGCCTGCTAGAGCATGCTTGGAGGAAGTATAAGCGTGACCGCCACCTCCTGCTAGGCTAGAAGCAATGGAGCACATATTGATGATGATTCCTTGCTTCTTCTCCAACATTTGAGTCAGATAATACCGTGTCAATTCTACCGGAGTCACATAGTTGATCTCAAAGATCTCCTGAATCTCCTGAGCGCTTTGCTCAAGAAGTGGTTTGTAGTCATCCAATACCCCAGCCGTATTGCACAAGACGTCGACCTCAGGACACCAGTCAAAAATCGGCGTCAAATCTAGGGTCAAGTCCCGCTGCAAGAAGTGAAACTCACCTGGCAACTGGGGAGCAGCTCCCTGGTCCACCCCATAGACCTGGTAGCCCTTTTCTAGAAAGAGACGGGCTTGAGCCAGACCAATCCCGGAGCTAACGCCTGTAATCAAGACCCCTTTAGTCATGAACTTCCACCCAGTCTGTCGCTAAGACATCACAAGGAGTTGGACTCCACATGGAAAAGCCTTCGCCTTCACCAGATACGTTAATGAGAAAATAAGGCGTCACTTCTAGAGCCACTCCATTTTGCTCGATGGTATCGAAAAGCTGGACATAGTTCTCTGATCCGCCCCAACCCGTACGCACATATTTCTTTTTTGCCTTTAGTCCAGGCAAGATTTCTTCGAATGTCATCATCTTCTCCTTTGATTTATACTCCCTTTCATTATAACAAAAATCAAGCATCCTCGTTGCTTTTCAACAGTACAAGGGGAACTTCCTCCCCCTTTTCACTCTATTTACCATTTTCTGTCTTATTCTTTTTCAAGGCCCGAATGGTAAACAAATAGTATATAACTAGCCCAAAAACAATGACAGCTGTTGGCAGGAGGATAGTCATACTAGGATTCTGAATCCCTTGCGCCAAAGTCCAGCGATGCAAGAATCCCACTACTAAGAAGGACAGAATAGGAAAGATGAAGGCACGAGCAAACTCTTCTTTCCACTGCCACAGGATAAGACCTGCAGAAGCTCCTGTAATGAGGAAAGTATCCCATGGACTAGGTACCGTCAACCAGGCAAAAGCTGGCAAGAAACGGACCCCCACTATCTCACTAGCAAAATAGACTCCTAGAACGAGAACGACTGCTACATAGATTGCTTTTTTTGACTTCTCTTCTGCAAAAATTAGGCGACGAAGGAAATAGAAGAGTAGCCCAACAGCCAAAAGTCCTAAAATACTATCCGTTAGATAGACGAGTGGCTTGAGAACTAGGACTGCTTGTGAAGCAAAATCACTTAAGAGGCGATAAAAAATCACAATTCCTGAGACGATCGCACCATATTTTAGAACTGATCGCGTGGATTCTTTGGGCATGTTCTCTATGATTTGGTCTGCCATTCCCTTGGGATCCTGTCCAAAATAGTCCGTCGCTGTCAATCCATCTCCACTTGCTTGCGAAAAATCTAGCGCTAGATTATAGACCTGCTCTCTTAAAGCTTCCTCCTCATATAAGAAACCGGCGAAATTGAAATAATCCCAGAGATCTTGGAAATAAGCTTGGTCCTCCTGGCTAAAAGTTTGAACCAAAGCCTGCGTTTCTTCAAAATAAATAGCTGATGTCATATTGCTTTCCCCTTTCTTTGGAGACGAAATACAATGAGGAACAGGGCTAGTCCTATAAGAGGGAGTAGCCAACGTAATACATTAGCAGTTCCTGGATTCACAAAGCGAACACAGCATCCAGTCACAAGGAAAGTCAGCCCCATTACTAGTAGACTCGTCATCAGACGATCTCTGCTTCTATAAGCCATAACCGCAAACCCAAGTAGGACTAGGACAGCAAGAGAAATCGCCCAACCATCTGATAAGAGGAGACTCCCAATATGGCCAAAATAGATCGAAAATAGTCGTACGATGTTCAGAAACACTATTAGGCTAATCACACTTATAAACATAGCCCAAGGCCACTTCATTTCTCCATAGCTTTGCTTGGACCAAAGCCACATGATGAACTGACTGAATACCAAGAAATTGAGTAGAATGACAACATATGTTAAGGGTTGTATTTTCAGTGGCATCATCCAGGTAAAATCCATTAAATAACGCATGCCAACTAAGATCACTCCAAGTATGAAGACTAGTCCCACATAAGATCCTAAAGAGCGTTTAGGTAACTCTGAAAGAATTTGATCCACCATTGCCCGAGGATCCTTTACAAAATAATCCACTGCCCGAATGCCTTCTTTCTCAGCAACTTTTAGGTCGCAAACCATATTGTAGAGCTGTTCACCCAGTAGCTCATCATCATAAAAATAAGCCTTTGCCCCAATATAGGCCACCATTTTCTTCATATAGGCTTGATCGTCCTTATTTAGATGCATCAATTCGTTTGACATTTTTTCTGTATAATCTTCGATCATTCTTCCCCCTCCTTTTTTACGCGTTCTACTTTAATGATCAGATCCTGCCACTGGTTCCAAAATTCCTCTAGTCGCTCTCTTCCTTCCGTGGTTAGAGAGAAATATTTGCGATCAGGTCCATCCGGAGAGGGCCTCATCTCTCCTACTATGACTCCCTGCTTCTCTAGCTTCTGAAGCAAGGGATAAACGGTCCCCGCAACAATCTTATCAAAGCCGGTTTCCTTAAGACTTTGGATCAATTCATAGCCATAAATAGATTTTTTTGAAATAATTTCTAAAACACAACCTTCCAGGACACCCTTGAGCAATTGCGACTCTTTCATCCTGCTACCCCTTTCTATACAGCCTCTTTTTAGCTAGTTTGTTTTACATACTAGCTCTTTCATTATTAGTATACTCCTCCCAAGCTAGTTTGTAAAGCATAATAGTGAAAAATTTTGAATAAAACTCAATAAATTATAACAATATGACTAAATATACAATTAATTTCAAAAAAAATTTGCTTTTTATAAAAAAAGGTGTATAATAATACAAAATCTTTATTAAAGGAGATAAGTGATGAAAAAATCTAAACTATCTTTCCTTGCAGGTATCACGGCTGCTTCAGCCCTGTTCCTTGCTTCTTGTGGATCATCTGCAAAGTCTTCTCAGACGAACACTTTTTCATACGTGTATAGCACTGATCCAGACTCTTTGAACTACCTCCTTTCAAACCGTTCAACAACAAGTGATGTCACAACTAACTTAGTAGATGGACTTTTTGAAAACGACCAATACGGTAACTTGGTCCCTGCTCTAGCAGAAGATTGGTCTGTTTCTAAGGATGGATTGACTTATACTTACAAACTTCGTAAAGATGCAAAATGGTATGACTCAGAAGGGAACGAATATGCAGATGTCACTGCACAGGACTTCGTCACTTCTCTGAAATACGTAGCGGACAACAAGTCAGATGCCCTCTACTTGGTTCAAAACTCAGTAGCCGGCCTGGATGACTATGTCACTGGTAAAAATACAGACTTCTCTAAAGTTGGGGTCAAAGCCGTTGATGATCATACCCTCCAATACACCTTGGCTCAACCTGAGTCCTTCTGGAATTCTAAATTGACGACTTCAACCATGATGCCCGTCAATGAAAAATTCCTCAAGTCTGCAGGGAAAGACTTCGGTAGCGTCAAACCTTCTGGAATCCTCTACAACGGTCCTTACTACTTGAAATCCTTCACTTCCAAATCTTTGATGGAATTCACTAAAAATGAGAATTACTACGACAAAGACAATGTGAAGATTGATGATATCAAATTGACCTACTTCGATGGTTCTGACCAAGACTACCTAGCTCGTAACTTCTCTGATGGAAACTTGACCACAGCGCGTCTCTTCCCAACGAGCTCAACTTTCAGTACGATTGAGAAAAAATTCAAGGACAATATCGTTTATTCACCACAAGATGCGACTGTCTACTATGTCTACTTCAACGTAAACCGTCAAAACTACGGTCATACTGAGAAAACAACAGACGACCAGAAGAACCAAACCAAAACAGCTCTTCAAAACAAAAACTTCCGTCAAGCCATCAACTTTGCCCTTGATCGTACTTCTCTAAGTGCCCAATCAAACGGGAAAGATGGGGCTAGCAAAACTCTTCGTACGCTTCTTGTACCTCCAACATTTGTGCAAGTAAACAACAAAGACTTCGGTACTGTTGTTGAAGAAAAACTTGCTGCAACAGGAGATGATTGGAAGGATGTCAGCCTAGCTGATGCGCAAGATAGCATGTTCAATGCGGACAAGGCCAAAGCACAATTTGCTAAAGCCAAAGAAGAGCTCCAAGCACAAGGTGTTCAATTCCCAATCCACATCGACTATGTAGTTGACCAATCTTCTGCTAGCATTGTGCAACAAGCTGATTCAATGAAAGACTCCATCGAAAAAACATTAGGAAAAGAAAATGTTGTCGTGGATGTTCAGAAAATGTCTACGGAAGATGCGGACAATGCAACCTACTTCGCTCAAAGTCCTGATCAAAAAGACTTTGATATGGATATCGCTGGTTGGGGACCTGACTTCCAAGACCCATCAACTTACTTGGATATCTTCAATCCAGTCGATGGTTCAGCCTTAGCAGGAATGGGAATCAATCCGTCAACTGACCAAGCCCTAATTGAAAAACTAGGTTTGAACGAGTACAAACAACTATTGGATGATGCCAATGCGGAACAATTGGATACCAAAACTCGTTATGAAAAATATGCTGTTGCTCAAGCTTGGTTGACAGACAATGCCTTTGCACTTCCTGTCTACTCTAAGGGTGCTGTCCCTTCTATCACGAAGATCAAACCATTTACAAAAGCCTTCTCCTTGATTGGTATCAAAGACGGGGCTAGCTACTACAAGTACATGGAATTACAAAGTGATACAGTCACAACGGCTGACTACGACAAAGCTTATAAGAATTGGTTGAAGAAAAAAGAAGAATCCAATAAAAAAGCGCAAGAAGAACTTGCAGAACACGTGAAATAATCACGATAAAAACACCGAGGATCAAATCCTCGGTGTTTTTGGTTGAAAAAAGTGTTCCAGTTAATTTCTTTTTCACCTATTTTCCTAAGCTTCCATCGTATCAAACGCTATCTCACGACAATCTTCCGATAACTTCTAGAAGTCAGAAGAAAGACGAGGACATAAGAGATGAAAAAGACAGCGCAGATGGAAAGAGTTGTTTGAAGGACCAGTCCCGCATTGGTCGCTCCTAAGATGGCAACGATCTTTGCAATCATCTTGTAGGCCACTCCTAGGTATAGGAAGGAGAAGAATAATGGAAGGAAGAAGACAGTGAGAATCTGTTTGCGAATGGTGGTGCCGGTTTGCTTTTGGTCCAATCCTACTTGTTGCAAGATCACAAAATTATCCCGATCCTCATGACCCTCTGAAATCTGTTTGTAGTAAATGACGAGTACTGTAGCTAATAGAAAGATGACCGATAGGAAAATCCCAATAAAGAGGAGAGTCCCTGCTGTTTCACGCCACTCCTTCTCTATGCTGTATCGTTCAAATCCACCAAAGAAAGTCGCACCATATTGACTCATTTTGTCTGTCGAATAAAGGTCTTTGATCAAGCCACTGATGAAATCTTGATTCTCTTTATCTTTTGCAGTAATAGCGAATTCCAAATTTTTATCAACTTTTAGTCCCAGTTGGTTCAAGTCAGGGAGGACCAGATACAAGCCCATTTGGTGTTGAAACAGGTCGGATTGAGGGAGTTTCCCTTGGATAAAATTGGAGTTTAGTTTTTCTTTAATTGTGAAGGTCTTCCCATTGATTTCTAATTGTGCGTCTAATCTTCCAGGATACTGATACCCATAGGCTAGGATTTCATTTTCCCCAAGCTCAACTTTTTGACCGGTCAGTTGCTCATAAGTCGCCTGATCAAAAAAGTAGACTGTTCCTTTTGACTTCAACTCCTGACCAGCTTCTTGATCGGACTGCTCATACACCTCTAAGGTCCTTCCATCAATCTTTCGAATTTCAGCCGACCAGTATGTTGTCTGTGCCACCTGATAATCTGATAGATGTGTTGCATCGGCTGTTTTCTTAATTTGAGCTTGAACATCCTCAATAACCGATTCTGTTTCAGCATCTGAAGGCATATGCCCCACACTAATCATATAATCAGAAGGGTAAACAGTATCTAGGTAATTCTGCCCTCCAATAAAGATATTGAGCGACCCTGTTAAGGTGACCAAGACCATGGTGGAAAGAATACTAATGGTCGCAAGGCCCGCTGCATTTTTTCGCATCCGAGCTATTAAGTTGGAGACAGATATAAAATTCTCTGGCTTGTAATAGTAGGCTTTCCGACCTTTGAGAAATCTTAAGAAGGTAATCGAGCCTGCGTTGAATAAGAGATAAGTCGCTAGAATGACCAAAATAACGGCAATAAAGAATCCTTGGACAGCTGCAACCGGACGCTCAACGGTTAGCGCTATATAAAAAGCAATTCCTAAGAGCCCTAGTCCTAAAAGAGTTTGAACCAGCAAGAAGCGTCCCTTCTTCTCTCCTGCCTTTTTCTGTTGCATAAGGTTTAGGGAACTGTAGCGCAAGAGGCGGAAAGAATTCAACAAGAGAATGAAACCAAAAGCTAGTACTAACCCAAGTAAAGTGTTAAGGACAGGTTCTATCTGGAAGGTTGATTGAATGACGACTGGTAACCCCATACATTTTAAGAGGAGGGCAAAAATCAAGCGATCAAACAAGAGCCCCAAGCCTAGTCCTACTCCAACTGTGAGAACATAGAAGGAGAGCAGTTCCCATAAGGTCATGACGAGAAGGTGCTTCTTCTCCATCCCCAGAACACTGTACAGTCCCAGTTCTTTGGAACGATTTTTCATGACATAGCCATTGGCATAAGCCACTAAAATGATGACGACTAATTGGACAACGAAACTACCAAAACCAAGAACAGTTCTCGCCGCTCCCCCTCCGTAAGAATCCTCTAAATGAGGGGTCGATGACAAGGCGATAAAACTATAAAGGATCATGGTCGTTAAAATAACAGCCAAGGCAAAGGGATAATAGAGCTTACGATTTTGTTTGAGGTTGGAAAGAGCTAATTTACTTGTTAATTTAAACATCACGATCCTCCTTTCCCGCCATGACCGTCAAGGTATCTGAGATTTCTTGGAACATCTGACGCTCTGTTTTTTCCCCACGGAAAATCTGGTTGTAAAGAATCCCGTCCTTGATAAAGAGCACGCGCTTGGCCCGAGCTGCCGCTGCGGTCGAGTGGGTCACCATGAGAATGGTTTGCCCCATGCTATTGATGTCTTCAAAGACGTCGAGCAACGCAGCAGATGATTTGGAATCTAGCGCCCCTGTTGGCTCATCAGCAAGGAGGATTTCTGGCGAGGTGATGATAGCCCGTGCTACGGCTACCCGTTGTTTTTGCCCACCAGAGATTTCGTAGGGATATTTTTCAAGCAGTTGGTGAATGCCCAACTCCCGACTGACGCTATCGACCTTGCTCATCATTTCCTTGACCGGTCTGCGAGAAAGGACCAGAGGGAGAAGGATATTGTCCTTGACCGATAAGGTGTCGAGCAGGTTGAAGTCTTGAAAGACAAAGCCTAGTTTTTCCCGACGGAAACTGGACGCATCCTTGTTCTTGATGGTCGAGGTGTCCATGCCATTGAGGTAGACCCGCCCTTCGGTCGGCTGGTCCAGCATGGCCAGGATATTGAGGAGGGTCGATTTCCCAGATCCTGATTCCCCCATGATGGCGACGTATTCACCCTTCTCAACGGTAAAATGGATATCCTTTAAGGCTTCAACCTGAGTTCCTTGAAAGCGGGTTTTGTAAATTTTTTTCACATGTTGTACATCTAATAAGGCCATTTTCATTCTCCATTTCCATTCAGTTATATGATTGACACCCGTAAAACTTTTTTACACCTCTATTGTAACCATTTGGAGAGAGATCTACAATAAGCTAACCTTTCATTTTTAGCCTGATTTCTTACATTTCTGTAAGGTATAAAAAAACTAGCTTCCTTGCGGGAGCTAGTTCCTTCTTATAAAGCTGTGATGGCTGTGATCAAACCAAAGATGATCCCTGGTGCATTGGCTGCAGCAAGTGGGATATCACGTTCTTTTTTAAAGAGTCCGTAATAGACCCAAAGGCTACAGTTGATAGCGGCAACTAAAGGTTGAACAAAGTTTCCTTTGTGACCTGAGAGGTTATCCATGATTTGTGGGAAGTAAGATACATACATCATGACAGACATAAAGGTCGCAACCCAACCAAGAATTTTCATTTGTTTATCATTCATTTTGAAACTACCATTTCCTTTTCTTTTTTAAAGTATGCACTATTCTAGCGCTTGCCCTCTTAAAATTCAAGTGCTTTTTTCAAATGTTACCGAACTGTAAAGTGTCACAATCTTGTGATTTTGCAGGAAGATGGATTTCTCTTCGAGAGAGTCTTCTCTCTAGTAATTATTTTAGACACTTTGTCTAATTTTTTTGCAAATATAATCATTTTCATCTTGAATAGCATGCAAATTAATTGCATTATCTTCCTATTTATGCTATTTTGATACACAGAGGTAAAATTTTATGAATAAACAAAAAATCAACCAAATCGTTGGCTCGATCGGTGCCTTTATTGGGATTATCGTTTTCATTGCCTACATCCCACAAATTATTGCTAATTTACAGGGAAACAAGGCCCAACCTTTCCAACCCTTGTCAGCTGCTATTTCTTGCTTGATCTGGGTCATTTATGGTTGGACAAAGGAACCTAAAAAAGACTGGATTTTGATCATTCCGAATTCGGCAGGTGTCATCCTAGGAGGATTGACTTTCCTTACATCACTTTAATAGAAAGCGAACAAAGACTGAACTCGACTGGTTCAGTCTTTTTTATATCCCTTTGAAAAGCAAAAACAATCGCTGTCGATTTTCGCACAAAAGCCCGCCATGAGCGAGCTTAAAAAGTTGACAATTTTTACTTTGAATAACCTAATCTGGACTATTGTGCAAAAATATCCAAATGATTTCTAATTATTATTTAGAGTATATTGAAACTTTCTGCTGTGAGAAAAGTGCCTGAAATAATCATGTTTCAGGCACTCGGAATTATTGAGACCTTAGGCTCAATAATTAGTCATGGAACTTCTTCGAAGTTCGCTGACGTCCGTACTCACCTAAGGAAAGTTTCTAATTTGATTCGAGCTTCTTTTTCTTATATCTGCACAATCTTACGGTAGCTCCGAGAGGTGATCCAAAAGACGATCAGGTAGGTGATGAGAAAGACGGCGCAGACACTGAGGGTCACGACGAGGACTTGGCCACTATTGATGACACCGAGCACTTTGAGAATGAGTCGGATCATATGGTAGGCAAAGGCCAGGTGAATAAAGGCAAAGATGAGAGGGAGGAAAAAGACAGTCCGTACTTGACGGTTGATGGTCCGTTTGACCTCATCTTCATCAAGCCCCACCTGTTGGAGGATGACGAAGCGGTCACGGTCTTCATAGCCTTCAGAAATTTGCTTGTAGTAGATAACGATGACCGTTCCTACCATAAAGATCAGTGACAAGAAAATCCCGATAAAGAAGATGCCACCAAAGAGGCTATTCATCTCTGCCACATCATTGGCACGGTTACCTCCATAGACAAATGTTCCTTGGCCCTGTTGGCTACTCAATTCATCGATCATTTTGTCATAACTAGCTGCTAGCTTGAGTTGCTGGTCTTCACCAACATTGACATTGAAGCCACCATAGATATTGGTATAGATGGCAAGATTTGGAAATTGGGCGATAAAGGCTGAGAGATCTGGCACGATTAGATAATTGAAATCCTCTGTTAGCAAATTGAACTGATTTGGAACATGATCAGTGATAAAATCCTTGCTCACTTCTTCCTTGACTTGGAAGTCCTGCCCATTGATGGTAAACTGCTTTTGCCCTTTGAGAGCCTCGTTATGGGCAAAGAGAAGGACTTGGTTGCCAGTCAGATCGGCCTCTTCTCCTGTCATCTGCTCATAGCTAGCTGCGTCAAAGACCATAAAGACGGTTTTGGGAGTGACGCTGCGTTCGTCAGCTGGATAGACCGTAAAGTCTGTGCCCTTTTGGGATTTGATTCCAAAGTTGGCATAGGTCATCAGGTCACGATTCTTGATCTCAAGCTGGTGCTCAGAAGCAAATTCATCAAATTTCTGATTGATTTGCTCCAGATCGACCCCTTTTCCTTGGACAGAGAAATCATGAGGAGCCATGATTTTCTTGACCATTTCGCCACCGACATAGATATTGGTCGCAGCAGAGATGGTCACTAGCACCATGGTCGAGAGGATGGCAATGGTCGCAAGGCCCACCGCATTTTTCTTCATGCGATAGATAAGGTTAGAGACCGAGATCATGTTGTTGGGTTGGTAATAATAGTTCTTCTTTTTCTTAAGAAGATGCAAGAAGACGGTGATCCCAGCATTAAAGAGTAAGTAGGTCCCGATCATAACCAAGACAACGGCTAGAAAGAAGATCAAAATCGCAGACATGGGGTCTTTGACTGACAAAGCCAGGTAGTAGCCAAAACCGAGAGAGGCTAAGCCCAGGATGGTTTGGGGCCACAAGAAGCGGGCTTTCTTTTCACCACTAGCCTTCTCGCGCGTCAGTTGAAGGGCATTCAAACGGAGAATGCGCCAAGCATTGAGAAGGACCAAAAGGGCAAAGATGAGGCCAAAAGTGACAAAGACCAAGATGACAATCCCAGGTTGGAAGGTGGATACTAGCTGAACCTTCATCTTCATGAGTTTCAAGAGAAAGGCAAAGATCAGCTTGTCAAAGAGAGCCCCGATCAAGACACCGGCTGAGATAGTCACAAAGCCAAAGATCAAGAGTTCCTTGAAGATCATGCTGATGAGATGGCGTTTCTCAAGGCCTAGCATACTGTAAATTCCCAACTCCTTGGAGCGGTTTTTCATGACAAAGCTATTGGCATAGAGCACGATGATAGCCCCCGCAACATTTACCACGAACAGTCCCAATCCAAGGGTGAAGAGTATGGGAGATCCCCCTCGAAGCTTAGAAATGTTGGGATTAAAGGTCAAGGAATCAAAGAGATAGGCGATGGTCACTGCGAGAATGACCGCAATCGCAAAGGGATAATAGAGCTTGCGGTTCTTGATCAAATTGGAGCAAGCTAATTTAGTGGTTAATCGAAACATCTACCCCACCTCGCTTGCCATGACTGTCAGAGTATCTGAGATTTCTTGGAACATCTGACGTTCTGTTTTTTCCCCTCGGAAGATCTGGTTGTAGAGAATTCCATCCTTGATAAAGAGCACGCGCTTGGCCCGAGCTGCCGCTGCGGTTGAGTGGGTCACCATGAGGATGGTTTGCCCCATGCTATTGATATCTTCAAAGACATCTAGTAACGCAGCCGAAGACTTGGAATCCAGCGCTCCTGTTGGCTCATCAGCAAGAAGGATTTCTGGAGATGTGATGATGGCCCGTGCTACGGCCACCCGTTGCTTTTGCCCACCAGAGATTTCGTAGGGATATTTTTCAAGCAGTTGGTGAATGCCCAACTCCCGACTGACGCCATCCACCTTAGTCATCATTTCCTTGACCGCTTTGCGAGAAAGGACGAGAGGCAAGAGGATATTATCCTTGACGGATAAGGTGTCGAGCAGGTTAAAGTCTTGAAAGACAAATCCTAACTTTTCGCGACGGAAGCTCGAAGCATCCTTGTTCTTGATGGTCGAGGTGTCTATGCTATTTAGGTAGACCCGCCCTTCCGTCGGCTGGTCCAGCATAGCTAGGATATTGAGAAGGGTCGATTTCCCAGACCCTGATTCCCCCATGATAGCGACATACTCCCCTTTTTCCACGGTGAAGTGGATATCTTTCAATGCTTCGACCTGCGTCCCTTGAAAGCGGGTTTTGTAGATTTTTTTGATATGTTGAACGTCTAGCAATGACATACTTTTCTCCTTATACTAGTAGATCAAGAAAAATTCTTGGGTTTGTTGTAGGACTTGGCGACCAAATTCCGCCTTTTCCAAATCAGTTTTCTTATTTGGTTTCTTAATCTTTTTGGGTTCTTTCATCCATTTCAAGAGTTTCATTTTCTTGACCTCCTTCATTTGATGAGACTATTGTATAAAAAATAAAAGGTGGTCACCATAACCTAACCTTTCATTTTTAAAATTAAATCTTACATTTTTGTCATTTTCAAATAAAAGAGAAGCATAGGGAGAGAAACATTAGATACCGACGAATTCCCCTAATCCATGACCAACTTCTTCTCTTCAAAGTGAATGGCAACAGTCGTCCCTTGGCCGACCTGAGACGTCATCTGAATCTGATGTCCTAGCTGATCGGCAATCTTTTTAGACAGATAGAGGCCTAGTCCAGAAGATTGCTGGGTCAAATGCCCATTGTAGCCGGAGAATCCCCGCTCAAAGACACGGAGTATATCGCTATCCTTAATTCCAATCCCACTATCTTTCATAAAAAGGGTCTGGTCTTTGAAATAGATCTCAATCCCGCCAGTGCTGGTATACTTGAGACTATTAGACAGCAATTGCTCGATGATGACCAAGAGCCACTTGCGATCGGTAATGACGGCGACATCTAAGTCATGCAGATCCACCGTCAAGCCCTTTTGAATAAAGAAGATGGCATACTTTCGCACCACTTCTTTGACCAGCTCTTCGAGTGGAACACGCTTAAGCACCAAATCATCGTGAAAGCTTTCGAGTCTCAGATACTGGAGGACCACATTAGCATAGGAATCAATCTTAAAGAGCTCCTGCTCCATTTGTTGTCTCAGGTCGCTGTCTTCTATATTTTTAACCAAGAGTTGACTGGCCGCAATGGGCGTCTTAATCTGGTGAACCCAGAGGGTATAGTAATCCATCAGGTCATTGTAGGTCTCTAGACTCACCGTTGTCTGCTCACGTTGGGCTTGCTGACTGGTTGCTAGTTTCTGACTCAAGACCAGTTCTAGAGGGGTCTCAGGTGGTCCCTCCCCATAGAGCACTTCCTTACGACAGGCCTGATATCCAGCCACTGCATCCCAAATGACCAGAAGAAGACTCAAAAAAGCCAAAATTCCTGTCAGGTAAAGGAGAAAATTGCGGTAGCCTTCGAATATATAGGCAAACAAGACCAGGGATGAAAGGAGTAAACCAATCAAATAGAGATAGCGACGGTGAGAAATCAGATAGTGTTTGACAAATAAGAATCGATTATCCATTGCTCAACCCGTATCCTATCCCTTTTTTCGTTTCGATAAAATGTTCCAGTCCTGCTTCTTCGAGTTTCTTCCGAAGTCTAGCTACATTGACCGAGAGGGTGTTATCATCAATAAAGAAATCACTGTTCCACAGTTCCTTCATTAAATCATCCCGAGCCACTACACTTCCAGCTTTTTCAAAAAGGATGCGAAGAATTTGAAATTCATTTTTGGTCAAATTAACCACCTCTCCCTCGTAGACCAGATCCATGGATTTGAGATTGAGGATGGCGCCCCGGTGTTCTAACAAATCTTGATCAGTTCCAAACTCATAAGAACGACGAAGAAGCCCCTGGATTTTTGCCAGGAGGACATTGGGATCAAATGGCTTGGTCACATAGTCATCTCCTCCCATATTAATGGCCATGACGATGTCCATAGCTTGATCGCGTGAGGATAAAAACATGATCGGGACTTTAGACACCTTACGAATTTCCTGGCACCAATGATAACCATTATAAAGAGGAAGGCCGATATCCATCAGTATCAAATGAGGATTAGTTTGGACGAAGGTGCCCAATACATCCATAAAATCATCAACTGCAATGACCTCAAAGCCCCACTGTTCCATGATTTTCTTTACCTGTTGGCGAATGGTTTCATCATCTTCGACAAGAAGAATTTTATGCATGCTCTTTCCTGCTCTTTCTTACTAGAGTATTACCCTTTCATTATATCAAATTATCCAAGAAGCATACATTTTTTCGGTATATCGACTGACAGGCTACTCCCTTTCATCAATTACCTATTTTTACAGAGGGGCTTTTCAGGTATTTTATGCTATACTGAATATACAGATACAAAGGAGAATCTCATGTCCACGATTTTTGATTATCTAGACCATGTCACCTATGATTCCATCTACGATCGTCCCTTTAAGGAATTGGATGTCTTGGCACTAACGGAGTTGACCTATCTTCCTTTTAATCGAATCGTTCCCCAAGGAGATACGACCAATATTGAAGTGCGCTTATCTGATGCGGCAGCGCTAGTCGATCAGACTACCAATTTCATCGTGACAGACCAACACCTGCAATTAGTCGATGAGCTAGCTACTTCTAAGCGCTTTAAGAACATCAAACTCTTTAACTATGTCGATGAGTACGATCCTGATGTTCAGAAGCAATTTGCGGCCATGACCTATCGTCTCACCATGGATGTTTATTTGGTTGTCTTCAGAGGGACGGATGATACCTTGATCGGTTGGAAGGAAGATTTCCACATGACCTACATGGACCATATCCCAGCTCAGAGACGTGCAGCCAGCTACCTACAACATGTCATGAAGGAGTTTCCAAAAGGACGCTTCATGGTAGCCGGACACTCCAAAGGGGGCAATCTCGCAGCCTACGCCTGCTCCTACCTTCCTGATCAGCTATTCAAACAAGTCGATGCCATTTACTGTTACGACGCTCCAGGTCTCAACAAGTCCATTATCAAAACAGAAGGCTACCAACGAATCGCACACCTCATTCATCGCTTTGTCCCACAAGGATCCATTGTCGGCATGATGCTGGAAGTCCCTGAGCCTGCTACGATTGTTAAAAGTCGAGCTTTTGGTGGCTTTGCCCAGCATGACGCCTTTACTTGGATGGTTGAAAAGGATGGATTTGTGACACTGGATCAAACCAGTCCCGATAGCCAGCAGATGGACCAAACCTTAAAACAGTGGGTACAAGAAGTCCCTGATAGCCAACTCAAGAAATTTTTCGATACCTTCTTTGGCCTCTTCTTGGATACAGGCATTACTTCAATAAACGATTTGATGAACTTGAAAAATTTCTCCAAGATCAAAGAGATCTTTCAAAATGCTCAGGACCTAGACCCCACCGAGCGTGAAATGCTGGAACGTCTAGCCAAGCAACTCATCGACACCCGTGTCCAAGCATGGAAAAAATGGCAAACAGTTCCTCGTATCCTAGTTCAAATGGCTGCATTTTTCAAGCGAAAACAAGCAGTTGAGACCACCTCACCACTGCTCCTTGAGCATAAAGAGTAAGTCTAAAGAGACAGGTTGAAGTATGAAATAATCAACTCCTTCAGCACCTAGTGATAAACAATTGAAGCAAAACAAAACCCAGGAAATTGAATTTCCTGGGTTTTGGCGGATTGTGTCAAAAGTGCAAATACATTAGTACTAAATCCAAGACACAGTAGCTGATTGAATTCTTCTCTCACCTTTCAGCTCGGAAGAATCCTAATCAGCCTTGTGGGGGCAGGACAACGAAGCAATCCCATACAACAGTGCTTCTGTCCTGCTCCCTATTTTGACTTTATCCGCAAAAGCCCTTCGTATCTTAATTAGTCATGGAACTTCTTCGAAGTTCGCTGACGTGCGTACTCACCTAAGGAAAGTTTTAAAAATGACTTTTTCTTCAATCTTATTGGCGATAGAAGTATTGATCCGCTGGATAGTTCCCAGCTGATTGGGTAACAACCAAGCGAGGTTTGCTCTTATCTGACTGGTCTCCATCAGGATTTTCAAAACCAATCTTAAAGAGGCCAACTGCCACTCCTGTTTCTCCCACACGTAGATCTACATAAGGGACTTTACTTGTCTTATCCGAGTTCGGCACTGCTTTTAATCTTCCTTGACCTTTCACAGTTCCATCTTCTTGGATGACCATCTCCTGGCCTTTAGCGTTGCGCCATGTCCCTGCCAGACTTGAGAAATCTCCACTATTGATGGCCGCAATATCAAGGTCTGCTTCCTTCTTAGGCTCTGGGTAGGCTTCCCACCATTTGTCTTGGTAGGCTTGGAAGGAGGCTTGATGGTAGAAGAGGCGTCTCAAAGGCGACACGACACCATCAGGACCTTGAACATTTTCAGGAATCAAGGTGACAATCAATTCCTGACCAGGAGTTTCTCCACTTGTACCAGCTTGGACAAAGTAAACCTGATAGGTCGATCCAGCTTTCTTCGGTTTCTTATCTTTATTAAGGACAAATTGGACATTGCTAGCTCCACTCCAGAAGCTCCATCCCTTATCCTGATCAGAGTAGATAGAAGGGAAGACAGTAGTCCGGTGATTATAATAATCTTCTGGACTATAACCATACAACTTAAAGCCAGAATCTGCGATCTGCTTTTCAATCGATTCGTTAGAATAACTTCCTGAGAAGGTTGTCAAATCCCCATCCAATACCGCATCATCTGGATTCGTTGATTTGAAGAAATCCTTCCGATTGGCAAAGACCATCTCATGATCGGGGTCTTTATCTGACATGGTTACCGTAATGAGGGGATCCTTATCTGATTGGTATTTAAAGATACGCACAGTGACGGTGAAATCAGTATTTCCATCAGACTTTTTCATCTGACTAGTAGAAACTTTATTGGCACCTTCTACTTTGAAATCCGTTGAGAACGTTGCTGAAACAGCACCATCATCTGTTTGATAATCAATTTTCCAAGATTTCCCATCTTTTTGTATCTTGGCCTTATCACGCGCACTAGAGACATATTCACCAGACAGATCGATAGCTTTTTCCTTAGATGAAGACGAGGTCTTCGAAGTCTGGTTGAACTCTTTTTGATGATCCGGTTGAATATTGGAGCTAGAGTAGAGATAGACTCCTCCGATTAGAACCAATGCACTCACAAAAGCGATGATCATCCAAAGATATTTCTTATCTAACTTTTTGATCATTTCAATACCTCCTTGAAATGGTAGTTACCTAATAGTATACCTTAAATTCTATTTAAAGCAAATTTTGACTGAAAATCATAAATTTTTTATCGTTTCTCGATACTTTTTTATTGACTTATTTTTTATAAGGAGTATACTATAAGTGAAAATACAAAAACTTCAAGGAGGCTTGCGATGAAAAACTCAAAAACCTTAAAAAATGTCATTGAAGTCTTAACGGCTTTCATTTACTTCTGTGGCTTTATGACCGTGGCTGCACTGGTAGTCCACCTGCTTTCCCGGATGGGAGTGTTTAAGGATCTCATTCAATCTGGACGCTTGTCCTTTGATGTGAATGGCATCCAACTCTTCCCCAAACATCTGCAACCTCTCTGGCAGTTGCTCTTCCCACTAGCCTCAAGCGCTATCTATATTTACCTTCTCATCACCATTCGCAGCTTCCTCCAAAATCTCTACCAAGAAAAGATCTTTTCTCACTCAAACATTGATCTTTGCAACCGAGCTTGGAAGATTCTCTTGGTCTTGTCCTTTATGTCTGGCACACTTGAAACCAGTGGAAATGCTTATCTCCTTCCCTTCACTTTCCAATTTACCTTTAACACAGGGCTTCTCCTTGCCGTTCCAATCGTCTGGGTCCTTGGCAAGATTCTGGAAAGAGGGATTGAGATCGCCGAAGAAAATGAGCTAACCATTTAAGGAGGGTGCCATGATTATCGTCAATCTAGATGTCATGTTAGCCAAGCGCAAAATGAAATCTAATGAGCTAGCCGACAAAATCGGCATCACGACAGCTAACCTCTCCATTCTCAAGACCGGCAAGGCCAAAGCCATCCGCTTCACCACCCTTGAAGCCATCTGCAAAGAACTCGACTGCCAGCCAGGAGATATCCTAGAATACCGGCCAGATGAATAGAAACTGTATTCGAAGACTTTCCTTAGGTGAGGACGGACGGTAGCGAATCCCTTTGGGATTCCATACCTAAGATTTGAGCCCACTGTCTCAAATCTCTCGAGAGTCTGAAACGATACCGTTTCAGACTCTTTTCTCACTGCGGAAGTCTCTATTAATATTCATTACTAATAGGAATCATATACCATCCTTATAAAATTCAATGATGGGAACTATATCGACACAAGAAAAGCACTCCCGAGGGAGTGCTTGAGAGTGTAGACAATCTGTTCTTTCTTACAAATCAAATTAATTTTATAAAAATCAAAAAATTTATTCGTTAGAATTATTCAATCATATACTGAAACTTTCCGCCGTGAGAAAAGTGCTAGAAACAATTGTGTTTCTAGCACTCGGGAGTTTTGGAACCTAGGGTCCAAAACTAAGTCATGGAACTTCTTCGAAGTTCGCTGACGTCCGTACTCACCTAAGGAAAGTTTTTTAGATGATTTTTTCTTTGTCTATCGTTTACCCAATGATGCTTCCATTTGGTACAGATGGATCAACTGTTAAGACTGTTAATTGATCCCCGTGTTCTGCGGAAAGAATCATGCCTTGGCTGACATATTTCTTCATCATCTTACGTGGTTTGAGGTTGGCCACGATTTGGAGTTTCTTGCCGACCAATTCTTGTTCATTTGGATAGAATTTTGCGATACCAGAAAGGATTTGACGGTCTTCGCCATCTCCTGCATCTAGGCGGAAGCGAAGCAATTTGTCTGAGCCTTCGACGCGTTCCACTTCTTTGACCTCTGCTACACGGATTTCAACCTTGTCAAAGTCTTCAAATTTGATCTCGTCTTTTTCAGACTTGAGTTCCACTTCTTCTGGAATCCATTCTTTTTCTTGTGGTTTACCAGCAGTCATTTGAGATTGGATGTAGGCAATTTCTTCTTCCATGTCGAGACGTGGGAAAATTGGAGTTCCTTTGGCAACTACTGTGACATTTTCAGGGAATCCTGCTAAGGTCAAGTTTTCAAGATCGAAGTCCAAGCCCAAGCCTAGTTGTTCCATGATGGCATTTGAGGTGTTCATCATGAATGGTTGGATCAAGTGAGCCACAACACGAAGGCCAGCTGCTAAGTGAGCCATGACTGCTGCCAATTGTTCCTTGTCACCATCTTCTTTAGCGAGGACCCAAGGAGCAGTCTCATCGATGTATTTGTTAGTCCGAGAGATAATATTCCATACCGCTTCTAAAGCGCGTGGGTAATCAACCGCGTTCATTTGCTTGTGGTATTCAGCGATGTTTTCTTCAACTACCTTAGCTAAATCTGCATCAAATGTTGTGACATTTTCGACATAAGCCGGAACTTGACCACCAAAGTATTTATTGATCATGGCTACTGTCCGGTTGAGGAGGTTTCCAAGGTCATTTGCTAATTCATAGTTGATACGAGCCACGTAGTCTTCTGGTGTAAAGGTACCATCCGAACCAACTGGCAAACTGCGCATGAGGTAGTAACGAAGCGGATCCAAGCCGAAGCGTTCCACCAACATTTCTGGGTAGATGACATTCCCTTTAGACTTAGACATCTTACCGTCTTTCATGACAAACCAACCATGGCCAATCAAACGTTCTGGCAATTTGATATCGAGCATCATGAGAAGGATTGGCCAGTAGATGGAGTGGAAACGAAGGATGTCTTTTCCGACCATGTGGAAGACGGTTCCGTTCCAGAATTTGTCAAAGTTTTCATGATCTTCTTGGCCATAACCAAGAGCTGTCACATAGTTAAGCAGAGCATCAAACCAAACGTAGACAACGTGTCTAGGATTGGATGGAACTGGAACTCCCCAGGTAAAGGTAGTCCGAGATACTGCCAAGTCTTCCAAACCTGGCTCGATGAAATTTTTTAACATTTCATTGAGACGGCCATCTGGAGTGATGAAGTCTGGTTGGGATTTGAAAAACTCAACCAAGCGGTCTTGGTATTTGCTGAGGCGAAGGAAATAAGATTCTTCAGAAACCCATTCTACTTCGTGGCCTGATGGGGCTACCCCACCGATGACCTTGCCATTCTCATCACGGTAGACCTCAGCCAATTGGCTTTCTGTAAAGAACTCTTCATCAGATACTGAATACCAACCAGAGTATTCACCCAGGTAGATGTCGTCTTGCGCAAGCAAGCGTTCAAAGATCTGGGCCACCACTTTTTCATGGTAATCGTCTGTCGTACGGATGAATTTATCATATGAGATATCGAGTAATTGCCAGAGTTCTTTCACTCCAACGGCCATCCCATCTACATAAGCTTGCGGCGTGATCCCAGCTTCTTCTGCTTTCTGCTGGATCTTTTGACCGTGCTCATCAAGACCAGTCAGGTAGAACACATCGTAGTTCATCATACGTTTGTAACGCGCCAAGACGTCACAGGCGATCGTAGTATAAGCTGAACCAATATGCAATTTACCAGATGGGTAATAGATAGGGGTTGTGATGTAGAATGATTTTGTCATTTTCTTTTCCTTTCAAGGCTAATGAAACCTTATGTAATAACACTTCATTATATCATTTTTAGGAGTCCCTGAAAACCAAAAAACAGCTAGGTCTGCGACGGACAAACAAAAAAGCTGACCGAAGTCAGCTTTTTTATGGATAACAAATTATGTTATCTTACTTACCAAGATAGTATTCTTTTACAACGTTCAATTTTTCGTCAAATTCGAATACCAATGGTGGGAAGTTAGGGATTTCCACATCCATGATTTCGTCGTCTGACAAACCTTTGATGTGTTTTACAAGGGCACGGATTGAGTTGCCGTGTGCACCTACGAATACGTTTTTACCATCTTTAAGAGCTGGAGCGATTTTATCTTCCCAGAATGGAAGGGCACGTTCCAAAGTCACTTTCAAGTTTTCAGCATCTGGAATCACTGAGTCATCAAGTGAAGCGTAACGACGGTCAGTGTGTGCTGAATGCTCATCATCGCGATCCATTGCTGGAGGCAATACATCGTATGAACGACGCCAGATGTGAACTTGCTCATCACCAAATTGTTCAGCAGCTTCAGCTTTGTTTTTACCAGTCAAACCACCGTAGTGACGTTCGTTCAAGCGCCATGATTTTTCAACTGGAACCCACAATTGGTCAGCAGCTTCAAGAGCCAAGTTAGTAGTTTTGATCGCACGTTTCAATACTGAAGTGTAAGCTTGGTCAAATTCGATACCAGCTTCTTTGATCAATTTACCAGCGTCGATCGCTTGTTGTGTACCTTTTTCAGACAAATCAACATCAGCCCAACCAGTGAAAAGGTTAGCTTTGTTCCATTCAGACTCACCGTGGCGAGCAAAAACCAATTTTACCATTTGATGGATCTCCTTTTATTTTCCGAGGTTCCCCTCGTTTATCTATTCTATTCTACTAGATTTTGAGGGAAAAATCTAGTCTTAACAGAGCTAGATCGAAGATTTCGTGAAAATTTTATCAATTCTTTTTCATGGACATTTACAAGTCGCTCTCATCAGGTTCTAAATCCTGCCTCTTCCACCCTCTTTCCACAAACCAGACTAAACAAAAAAACCTCTAAAAAGAGGTTTGCTTACAATTGCTTCTGGCATTCCGGACAAAGGCCATAAACTGTGGTTTGGCACTTGGTAATGACGTAGCCACTTTTTTCTCTCGCTTCTGCTCTCACGTCTGGAACTTCGATGTCAATATCATCAATCTTCCCACAAGACTCACAAATCAGATTTAAATGATCATGTCCCATAAAGTCAAAGTAGGTCGTGGTATCATTGCGTACTTTTATTTCAGAGACAAAGCCTTCTTCAATAAGGACCTTGAGATTGTTATAAACGGTTGCCAGGCTCATATTGGGAAAGGCTGGTTTCAAGTCCTGATAGATGGCATCCGCACTCGGATGTTCCTGACTTTTGACAAGATAGGAAAGGACAGCCCGACGCGTCTCTGTAATCCGTACAGATTTTTCACGCAGGTGCTGCAATACATCTTCCACTTTTTCTTGTTGAACGGAATCGAGCCTTAAACAAGCTAGCATGGTCTTTCCCCTTTCTGTCTCTTCTTTAAAACTATTATATCACGAATACTACATTTTGCCTAATTAGAATGTTTGTAAATAAGGAAAAGTGCAGGATTAAATCAGCTCGAATCAAGCTTTTTTACTCCCACACTTTTTTATATCTAATCTTAACTTCCCCAACTAAGGATCCATCTCATGGTTCCTAGTAAAATTTTGACAAAGAGGAACATAAAGAAGAGTTCCGCGATAAACCAGAGACCTTTCAATAGATAAAGAATTGGCTTAATCATGAGCAGAACAAAGATTCCAACAATCCATCTCATGGTCCACCCTCCATTTCTCACTTTTTTCTATTATACTCCTATTTATAGGCCCTGTCTAGAAACTACTCCAAAACAAAAAGTTCCTTCTAGCAAGCTAGAAGGAACCTTTGTAATCACAATTATTTAACTGCGTCTTTAAGAGCTTTACCAGCTTTGAATGCTGGAACTTTAGAAGCAGCGATTTTGATTTCTTTACCAGTTTGTGGGTTGCGACCTTTACGAGCTGCACGTTCACGAACTTCAAAGTTACCGAAACCAATCAATTGAACTTTTTCACCTTTTGAAAGGTATTCTGAAACAGCTGCAAATACAGCGTCAACTGCTGCTGCTGAGTCTTTTTTAGTCAATTCTGTAGCTTCTGCCACTTTTGCGATCAAATCTTGTTTGTTAGCCATTTAACAAATCCTCCAAATTTTTTTAGGTTTTACCCTTAACATCTCTATCATATCTAAAAAATGCTTTTAGGTCAAGTACTAAACTTGTTTTTATCAACATTTATCTAGGAATAAATTCCTTTATTGACGGGCTTCTATGCAAATCGGACAAGAACTGCCCAGGCATCTTCACCAGTGTGGGTTTGAATGATCGAACCTGTCTCCAAAACAGAGATTGGAGTTGCAACCAAAGGCTGTAATTGCGCCTTCATTTGGTTAGCAAAGTCAGGTCCACCAGCATAGGAAATCCCTATCTCAGCGATTTCTTTACCAGATAAGTCTTGTATCAACTCGTCCAACCATTTTTTAAAGGTCTTCTGTCCGCGTCCTTTGACAATCGGTTGCAGTTCATCGTTCTTCATTTCCATGACAACCCGAATATTCAAAAGGGAACTCAATAAACCAGTTACGCGGCCAATCCGGCCTCCTTTCACCAGGTTTTCCAGAGTAGAAACCCCAATGTAGAGTCTAGATTTTTGCTTGACCTCTTCAATGCGGGCTACAATTTCCTCTACGCTAGCTCCTTCTTGAGCCATTTTCGCTGCTTCTACCACTTGGAACTTCATGGCTTGGTCTGTAAAGCTACTATCGATCACCGTAACATCTGCATTGGCTAAGGTAGCGCCTTGACGTGCAGCTTCCACTGTACCAGATAAGGCATGAGACATATGGATCGCAATAATTTGCGCCCCTTCTTCAGCCAAACCTTCGAAGGCTTCCGCAAACACACCTACTGGAGGTTGACTGGTCTTTGGAAGGTTCTTACTGGACTTCATCAACTGAAGGAATTGTCCTTCTGTTAATTCCGCATCTGAATAGAGGACACCGTCCACCATAACAGAGAGGGGAACGATGGTAATTCCGTATTTTTCAACAACTTCAGGCTCAATCGTTACGGATGAGTCTGTAACAATTTTTACTTGTGACATAACATTCCTACAATCTTTTCTTAGATATATCCACTCTATTATATCAAATTTTCTAGGCTTTTGTGGGACAAAGTCCTTTTTACTTAATCATCGATAGCTGCAAAGCCATCATTGACCAAAGCAACATCGGCCTTCATTCCACTTTCATCAAAGAGAATGCCATGGAGGACGCCACCATATACAGCCCCGCCATCCATGCCAATCTTCCCATCTTTGGTCACCCAGAGCTCCTTGGTTCCAATCTTTTGATCCAAGAGATAGTGAACCGGGGTATGGCCAAAAACAATGGTCTTTCCTGTCTGATTGATTGCTTCATGGAAGGGCTGGCAAATCCAGACCTTTTGGTAATCCGACGTTTCATGCCAATCAGGCAAGGTCAAGTCAAGCCCAGCATGCACAAAAATATAGTGTTCTGTTTCATAGACAAAAGGAAGCGAACGGATGAAAGCGACGAGGTCCCCACAAGTCTCTTGCACGCGCCGAGCATCCGCCACGCCATCTACTGGAGCTGTGAGGGGACGACCAAGTAGAGAGTTGATGGTCGTGTCACCACCATTTCGTCGGTAATGGTCGTAGCGCTCTGTTGGGTTATCGATCCAGGCTAGAAACATGTATTCGTGGTTCCCAGAGAGGCAGATGGCCCCTTGCTGTTCGACAACATCTTTGACCAGTTCGATAACCTTACGACTATCTTCCCCACGGTCTATCATATCTCCGAGAAAAACCAGCTGAGACTGACCATCCCAATGGGTCATCAGTTCCTCTAGCATACCGGCTTTTCCATGAATGTCTCCCACTACGAAATAGCTTTCCATATCGGTTCCTTTCTTCTTAGGACGGCCGTTTTAGCAATTGCTCTGCCTGCATGCGGGCTGCTTCTGTCACATCTTCACCAGCTAGCATCTTAGCGACTTCTTCGACCCGTTCTTCATGACTGAGCAAGCGAACGGTCGAAACCGTTGAAAATTCATCGCTCACCTTTTCGATAAAGAATTGGTAATCTGCTACTGCAATGACCTGAGGTAAATGAGAGATGGCTAGCACCTGACCATAACGTCCAATTTTATAAATCTTCGAAGCAATGGCCTGCGCCACCCGACCAGATACCCCTGTATCCACCTCGTCAAAGACGATACTGGTCTTGCCTTCTTTGCGGGAAAAGGCTGACTTGATGGCCAACATGAGACGGGACAATTCCCCACCTGATGCTACTTTTACCAAAGGCTTAAAGTCCTCCCCAGGGTTGGTCGAAATATAAAACTCAACCGTTTCGTTCCCTTCACGGTTAAATTTAGATGGGGTAAAACGCACTTGGAAACGGGCTTTTCCCATGTAGAGATCCGCTAGTTCCTGCTGGATCTCTGCTTCCAGCTGCTGGGCCAAGTCATGACGCCCTTGACTCAGTTCTTTAGCCAAGCCAACCAGCTGACCTTCCATGGACTTGAGTTCTTTCTCTAAGTCTTCAGAGGAGGTTCCCCCTCCTGTTAATAGGCTATATTCCTTGCTGATTTGCTCCAGATAATCAAGAACATCCTTTACTTGACCGCCGTACTTACGCGTGATCGAGTGGATTAGGTCTAATCGAGCTTCTACCTGCATCAAGCGGTTACCGTCAAAGTCCAAGCCGTCTACCAGATCCTCCAAGCGTTTGGTCAGATCTTCCAGAGTATAGTAGGTCTCAGCCAGTTGGTCAGACAAGGTCTTGTATTCTGGATCATACTCTTCGATACCTTGCAGATCATTCATGGCCGATCGAACATTGCTAAGACTGGAGAAGTCTTCTGCATCCAGCATAGCGTAGGCATTGCTTAGGGTATCCGCAATCATCTTATGGTTGAGCAGGCGTTGCCGTTCTTGCTCTAACTGGACATCTTCATCCAGAGACAAGGTGGCCGCCTCGATTTCCGAAATTTGGTATTCCAGCATTTCGATGCGAGCTTGGTTTTCCTGGTTATTTTTTTGGATTTGCAAGACCTGCTTGCGCAAGGACTTGTAATTCTCAAAGGTCTCTCTATAGGCCTTCTTCGTCGCAAAAAAAGCATCTTCCCCAAAGCTATCCAGCATAGCGATATGCAAGGGAGCCCGCATCAGTTCTTCCTGATCGTGCTGGCCATGAATATCTACCAAATGCTGGCCAACCGTCTTGAGAACAGAGAGGTTAACCATCTGCCCATTGATGCGACTGACACTCCGACCATTCTGAAAAATTTCTCTGCGAATAATCAACTCCTCTGCCCATTCTAAGCCCTGCTCCTCAAAGAGCTGCTGAAGGGCACGGTTTTCATCAATCGCAAAGAGACCTTCAATCTCAGCCTTAGGAGCACCGTGGCGGATGACATCAGTCGTCGCCCGGCTCCCCAGCATCATATTCATAGCATCGATAATGATGGATTTTCCTGCTCCAGTTTCACCGGTTAAAACCGTCATCCCCGTCTCAAAATTCAGAGCGATTTCTTCAATGATAGCAAAGTTTTTAATTGAAATTTCTAATAGCATCTCTCTCCTACCATTCCATCAATCGTTGTTCGATAAACTGAGCCTTTTCTTCCGAGCGGGCCACAATCAAAATACTATTGTCGTCTGAGATCATGCTAAAGATGATGTCATCAAAATCTTCTTGTAGATGCCGCTTGACTAGATAGGCTGTCCCTGGGACAAGTTTGAGGGTCAAAAAACTCCCCATGCGTTCAAAGGATTGAAGATTATTTTCTGCTAATTTTCCACTATGTTGGACGCGTCGCAATTCATAGACATAGGCTGAACCTTTTAATGGTGTTTTAATAATCCCTAGCTCTTTAATATCACGGGAAACAGTTGCTTGTGTCGCAGAAATCCCTGCTTCTTTCAAATGCTCAACAATTGCATCCTGAGTACCGACCTTATTTTCACGAATAAAGCGGCGTATTTTTTCTAATCGGTTTTGTTTACTATTCATGTTTAAAATCAGTGTGGGCTTTGTCGACGACAGCTGCAAACTCTTGCTGATCAAGACAATTTTTCCCGGTATTTTTTTCTAAATAAAGTAAAAATTCAATATTGCCATGGCCCCCTTGAATCGGTGAATAATCCACTCCCAAGATAGAGAAGCCATGTTCTAACGCAAAGCCTTGAACCTGTTCCAAAACGGACAGATGGACCTTGGCATCCTTGATAATTCCATTTTTCCCAATCTGCTCCCGACCAGCTTCGAACTGGGGCTTGACAAGGGCGACCACCTGGCCTCCTTCTTGTAAAATCCCATGGAGGACAGGTAAGATGAGATTGAGGGAAATAAAACTAACATCAATGCTAGCAAAACTTGGTCTATGTTCAAAATCCTCAGACGTCGCATAGCGGAAGTTGAACTGCTCCATCGAGATGACACGAGGATCCTGCCGGAGTTTCCAAGCCAACTGATTGGTCCCTACATCCACTGCATAGACCAAGGCGGCTCCATTTTGGAGCATGACATCCGTAAAGCCCCCTGTTGAGGCACCAATATCTAGCGTGACCTTGTCCTGCAGATCAATCTCAAAAAGGTCCAAGGCCTTTTCTAACTTGAGACCACCACGACTGACATATTTGAGTTTTTCACCCTTGAGTTTTAATTCTGTCGCTTCGTCAATTTTTTCGCCTGGTTTATCGAAGCGCTCGCCATTATGGACCGCAACGACCAGACCAGCCATCACACCGCGTTTGGCCTGCTCCCGGGTTTCAAAAAGTCCCTGCTTGTAGGCCAGTACGTCAACTCTTTCCTTCGCCATGAATTCTAAGTCTTTCTATTATCTTCTTGATTCCAGTCCCATCGAAGTCTACCTGCTGTGAGATGCGATCGAGCAAGTCCTCACAGGCATCCAACTCCCGGTCCAAATAATCCTGAGCTCCATCTAGACCGAGGAGGGCAGGATAGGTCGATTTTTCAGCTTGCAGGTCCTTCTGAGGGGTTTTCCCTAAGGAGGCAAAATCAGCAGTCACATCCAAAATATCATCCCGAATCTGGAAGGCCAATCCTAAATGGAGGCCAATTTCCTCTAAGAGAGTCGCGATAGCTGGCTCAAGCTCTAAGAGGATCCCTGTTGCTTGGAATGGATAGGCGAGCAGTCGCCCCGTCTTATTGGCATGGATGACTTGCAACTGGTCCAAGGTCAGGCTCGCCCCTTCCCCTTCCATATCCAAGACTTGGCCTGCCACCATCCCAGCTGTCCCTGAAGCATCCGATAACAGAGCAATCAGTTGCACCCGGATAGAAGCTGGAAGGTCTGCCTCTGCCACACAGCCAAAGGCATCTAAGAAGAGCGAGTCTCCTGCTAAGATGGCTAGGTCTTCCCCAAACTTTTTATGGTTGGTCAATTGACCACGACGATAATCATCATTATCCATGGCTGGTAAATCATCATGAATCAAGCTTCCCGTATGAATCATTTCAAGAGCGGCTGCCACCTGAAAATGAGCTTCAAGGATGGGAGCATGAAAGGCTTCCAGCAACTCCAATAAGAGCAAAGGTCGAATCCGTTTCCCCCCTGCATGGACTGAATAGAGGATAGATTCTACCAAGCGGGGAGCGATTTGTTTAGCCTCGTAGAAACCTTCTATCGCTTTTTCAACCCCTTGCAGTTTTTCTTCTAGAATCATACTAGTTCCGTTTCTGAGCCATCTGCTTGCATCACCTTGACCAAGGTCTTTTCAGCCTGATCAAGTGTTTCTTGCAAGTCTTTTGATAGCTTCATTCCTTTCTGAAACTCTGAGATGGCCTCTTCGAGGGGCACTTGCCCACTTTCCAACTTTTGGACAATAGCTTCCAAATCAGCTAAATTTTCTTCAAATTTCTTTTCTTTCGACATGCTTTACCTCTACTTCTACTTGCCCATCCCGCATGACTAGCGTCAAGGCATCCTTTTCTTTGATTGTATCCACGCTATCCAAAACATGATCTCCAGCCTGTACCAAGGCGTAGCCTCTAGCCACAATGCGACTGGTATCCAACATCAAGAGAGCTTCCGATAGGCGCTTGGCATCTGCTGCTTTTGTCTGGTAGAGCTCCTTGACTTTCAAGGTCAGCAATCGCTCCATCTGGAGAATCTGGTCTCGATAACGCTCGAGCTGATGCTGTGGCGCTTGGGAAGCCAATCGATGGCGGAGTTCTTGTAACTGGCGACTATTTCTGGTAACCGACTCTGACACAGCCTGTTTCAATCGCAACTGAATCTGATCCAGCTTTTGCAGGTAAGAATCGTACAGCCGCTCTGGCTGACGGAAGATGACCGATTGGCTTAGTTTTTTCAGGCGTTCTCGATGATAGACTAGGCGATTGCGCATAGCGGTTGCCATCCGCCCTTCCTGCTTCTGCAAATGATTGAGCAGGTCCAACTTGGTCACAGGCGTTGCCAACTCAGCCGCAGCTGTAGGAGTTGCTGCCCGGCGATCTGCGACAAAGTCTGCTAGAGTAGTATCTGTCTCATGCCCTACACTGGAAATAATGGGAATTCTAGACTCAAAAATAGCCCGCACAACTGGCTCTTCATTAAAGGCCCACAGGTCTTCGATGGAGCCACCACCACGACCGATGATCAAGACATCGAGGTCCGACCGATCATTGGCCTTTTGGATATTGGCGACAATTTCTTGGGCAGCTCCCTCTCCTTGTACCTTGGTTGGAAAAAGGAGAATCTCCACGCCCGGAAAGCGCCGCGAAACAGTCGTGATAATATCGCGAATAACGGCCCCACTCTGACTGGTAATAACCCCAATTTTCTTGGAGAACTGGGGGATAGCCTGTTTGAACTTCTCTTGAAAAAGGCCTTCTTCCTGGAGTTTCTTTTTCAACTGCTCAAACTGAATAGCTAGAGCACCGACGCCATCTGGCTCCGCCTTTTCGATGACAATGGAATAACTGCCACTTGGCTCATAGAGTTGGATCCGACCGATGACATTGATCTTCATGCCTTCTTCGAGCTCAAAGCCGAAACTCTTATAAATCCCAGCCCAGACAGTCGCCTGGATCACAGCTTTTTCATCCTTTAGAGAAAAATACTGGTGATTGGGACGCTTACGGAAATTCGAGACCTGACCCGTCAAATAGACCCGCTCTAGATAGGGGTCCTTATCAAATTTTAACTTGAGGTATTTGGTCAGACTGGATACCGATAAATACTCTGACATAGTTCCCCTTTCACACGGAAAATTCTAGTATAAATTATACCAAAAATAAGCGGAAAAATCTGATTCTACCTACGGAAAAAGCCTCAGATTTCATCATCTGAGACTTGATTTTTTATTGGCAGTTGGAAAGGCAAATTTCCCTCATCCATTTTGGAATTTCTTTACTAATCGCGGTCGGTAAAACCACGTAGGCATTCTTGCTCAAATCGTCTGCAATGCCCGAATGAAGGTGACTGGCAACTACCACGCGCTCATAGAGTCCAACTTGCGGAAATTGACCCGCAAAGCCCGCAATCATCCCTGCTAAAGTATCGCCCATACCACCCGTTGCTTGATAGGGGCCTCCAACCGATAGTTGGTAATAATCTGTCTGCCCTTGTTGCCAGATCTTAGTCTGAGGACCCTTTTGGACTAAAATACTTGCTGGAGGAAGTTGGGACAGAGACTGCCTTGTTGCTTCTTCCCCTTGATCTCCGATTGCTAGCCCGGACATGGCCTCCCATTCTTTTTGATGAGGAGTAAAGACCAGTTGAGCTGGAGGAAGAGAAAGTCCTAAGCGAGTATAGAGGCTAATGGCCCCACCATCTAGAATGAGCACTTGATGAGGTTGAACTCTTTCAAAAACAAGTTCTACAAGGTGTCCCCCTAGCTCATTGGCATTGAGTCCTGGTCCCAATAAAATGACGCCTACTTTTGCGATTTGCTCAGCCAATAATTCTTGGTCCGTCACAGCAAATGCCATGGCTTCAGGTAGCTGACTATGAAGGGAAGGGATATTCTCTCGGTCTGTCGCTACCGTGACAAGTCCTGCTCCACTATGAACCGCTGCGAGGGCTGCCATAATAATGGCTCCACCATAGGGATAGGTCCCTCCAATCAAGAGCAGACGCCCATAGTCTCCCTTATGACTAGAACGAGGACGCTCGATGATAACTTTTTTCAAAAGAGCTTGATCAATCTCTTTCATACACTACTCCTTCAACTTATCCTTACCATGTAGTACTTGATTAACCTTAGTATTCCAAGCCTGTAACCCTTCTCCCTCATAGTCTAGGTAAATCACTCTATCTTGTAATTGACAAGGAATCAAGCTTTCAAAACAAGACTTATCTTTTGAAGGAATAACACACAAATGAAGAAAGGTATCCAAATCTAAACTATCTCTTACCTTCGCAACATGATAGCCATCAAACATATAACCTGGTGCTTGAATTAATTCTTCATACAGAAAATGAAAACTAACGCCAGGAATGAACTTTTCTTGCAATTCCTCCTCAGACGGTGCCCGTCCTAACAAACGCTCCATAGCGAGTCGGTAACCCGAAGTCGTATTAGACCATCCGAACATGATATAGTCAAAATAGTCTGCTGGATCAGAAGCTGCATTACGACTATCTGTAACTAGCTCAGCCCCACTTTTACCAAATACTTTTACCGCCGACATGAGTTTTCCAGTCTGAAAAATAGCCTTAGCCACCTCAACTGTACAAGTATGACTACAATAATTTGAAGTAACCAACTTCCTCTGGATATCATAGGTAGAAGCTACAAGGCGATGACTTGGTCTGTACGGAGGAAAATAGCTATGCTCTTGCAAGTAATCATGAATTTGTATATTTAATTCATGATTCTCACATTCCACATTGGTCTGACGATGATGGTCGCGCTCATAAGCAATAAACTTTGCTAGCTTCTCCAATTCCCATTCTTTAATCTGAGGATAGCTTTCAAGGGCAAATTGATAAATTCCATCCCACTGGAGACTATAATCTGAATTACAAACTTTTACAATCATATAATCACCTCTACTTCATTATACTACAAAAAGATAGAATTAAACTTCAATTGACAAAACAGGGTTTATAATAAATAAAAAGGTCGAGAAATTACTATCTCAACCATTTTTCATCATAAACTTAATTTTTATCCAAACTACGCACTGCAGCCTGATAGGTCTGCTCCATCAGCATGGTAATGGTCATAGGACCAACGCCACCTGGAACCGGAGTGATGTGACTAGCCAGAGGAGCTACTTGTTCATAGTCGACGTCTCCACAGAGCTTCCCATTTTCGTCACGGTTCATTCCGACATCGATAACGACCGCTCCCTCTTTGACAAAGTCAGCTGTAACAAATTTGGCACGACCAATTGCCACCACTAAGATATCGGCTTTTCTAGCAATTTTAGCCAAATGATGAGTCCGCGAATGGGTCAAGGTCACCGTTGCATTTTTTGCTAGGAGAAGCTGGGCCATCGGTTTCCCAACGATGTTTGAACGGCCAATGACGACTGCATTTTTCCCTTCAACATCGATATCATATTCCCGGAACATTTCCATAATCCCTGCTGGTGTAGAGGGGACCATGATCGGATTTCCTGCCCAAAGATGTCCCATATTGAGAGGATGGAAGCCATCGACATCCTTAGCCGGATCAATGGCTAACAAGACTGCCTCATCGTCGATATGGGCTGGTAGAGGCAACTGGACTAAAATTCCATGCCAGAGTGGATCCTGATTGTAGCGGTCAATGAGGGCCAACAAGTCCTCCTGGGAAATACTTTCTGGCAGTCGAACCACTTCACTTCGAAATCCTGCTGCCAAAGCTGACCGTTCTTTATTGCGGACATAGACCTGGCTAGCTGGGTTTTCTCCCACCAAAATCACTACCAAGCCTGGGACCTGACCAGTCTCAGCCTTCAGGCGAGCGGTTTTTTCAGCCAATTCCCCCTGCAATTTTACTGCCAATGCCTTCCCATCAATTACATGTGTCATCTCAATCTCTTTTCTATTCAATATCTTCTCTATTATATCAGATTTGTGAACCTGCTCCTAACACTTCTTGATTAGACAAGGTTATAAGAAGAAACTATAACTATTTTCTTCCAACAAAAAAGAGACTAGATGCTCTAGACTCTTGATTGATACTTCTTAGTACAACAATTCGTAGATCTCCATTGCGATTAAGTCAATGCTATCGAATGTATAGGTCTCACGCGCTTCTACATCACGAAGAGTAAATACTGATCCATTTTCTTCATCATAGTTGTAAGCTACTTCAGCAACTACAACTCCTTCACGTTCAAAATTACGTTTTAAGTTTCCACCGTCTTTCGTCATCGCTTCCAAACGGCTGATAATTCGTACCAAATGTGATTCCATTTTGATTCTCCTATTTACTTTCTACTCTCCTATTTTATCATAAAAGAAGGAGGAAATTCCAATAAAAATCAACTTTTCCGCTATTTTCCTCTTTATTCCATGCCTAAAACCGGACTTCATACTAAATTCTTGCAAACTTTTAGAATACTGCTATAATGAAACTATAAAAGTTTGACTATTTCTGACCAATAGTTTTTACACTTTTTACCCTAGAGAAAGAGGTAAGAGAATGCTTTGTCAAAACTGTAAAATCAATGATTCAACCATTCATCTTTATACGAACGTGAATGGTCACCAACAACAAGTAGACCTTTGCCAGAACTGCTATCAAATTATGAAAACGGATCCTAACAATAGTCTGCTCGCAGGATTAAACCAACAAAATCGCGGAGGACGGGATCCTTTTGAAGATTTCTTCAATCAACTAGGAAACTTCCAGGCTCCGCAAGAACCCCAAACCCCTCCGACCCAATCTGGAGGAGGCTATGGTGGTGGAAATGGCTATGGCTCAAATGGAAACGGTCGTTCTTCAGGACCAAGTAGAGCTCAAGCCAAACAACAACCAAAGGGCCTCCTAGAAGAGTTTGGAATTAACGTTACTGAAATTGCTCGTCGTGGGGATATCGATCCGGTCATTGGCCGTGACGATGAAATTCTTCGCGTCATTGAAATCCTCAACCGTCGGACCAAGAATAACCCTGTCCTGATTGGGGAACCCGGTGTCGGAAAAACAGCTGTCGTAGAAGGACTAGCGCAAAAGATTGTTGATGGGGATGTCCCTCACAAGCTTCAAGGTAAGGAAGTCATTCGCTTAGACGTTGTCAGCTTGGTTCAAGGAACTGGGATCCGAGGGCAATTTGAAGAGCGCATGCAACAATTGATGGAGGAAATCCGTCGTCGGGAAGATGTGATTTTGTTTATCGATGAGATCCATGAAATTGTCGGTGCCGGATCTGCTGGAGACGGCAATATGGATGCTGGAAATATCCTCAAACCAGCCCTCGCTCGTGGTGAATTGCAATTAGTCGGTGCGACAACCCTCAATGAATACCGAATTATCGAAAAGGATGCGGCACTTGAACGCCGGATGCAACCCGTTAAGGTCGACGAACCTACAGTGGAAGAAACCATCACCATCCTCAAAGGCATTCAAAAGAAATACGAGGACTACCACCACGTCCACTACACCGATGGTGCGATCGAGGCTGCGGCTCTCCTTTCCAATCGCTATATCCAAGACCGCTTCTTGCCAGACAAGGCCATTGACCTCTTGGACGAAGCAGGCTCTAAGATGAACTTGACCCTCAATTTTGTCGATCCCAAAGTCATCGACCAACGCTTAATTGAAGCCGAAAATCTCAAGGCTCAAGCGACGCGTGATGAAGACTTTGAAAAGGCAGCCTACTTCCGCGACCAAATCGCTAAGTACAAAGAAATGCAAGGGCAACAGGTCACTGACCAAGATACGCCAGTCATTAGCGAAAAGACCATCGAACACATCGTCGAGCAAAAGACCAATATTCCAGTTGGCGATTTGAAAGAAAAAGAACAATCCCAATTGATCAACTTAGCAGCTGATTTGAAGGCTCATGTCATTGGCCAAGATGAGGCTGTTGAAAAAATTGCTAAGGCCATCCGTCGAAACCGGGTAGGGCTTGGAACACCAAACCGTCCAATTGGTAGCTTCCTCTTTGTTGGACCAACTGGTGTCGGGAAGACCGAGTTGTCCAAGCAATTGGCCATCGAACTCTTTGGTTCTGCCGACAGTATGATTCGCTTTGATATGAGTGAGTATATGGAGAAACATGCCGTTGCCAAATTGGTCGGTGCTCCTCCAGGCTACGTCGGCTATGAAGAAGCAGGCCAGCTGACTGAAAAGGTGCGTCGCAACCCTTACTCTCTCATCCTCTTGGATGAGGTCGAAAAGGCCCACCCAGATGTCATGCATATGTTCCTTCAAGTCTTAGACGATGGGCGCTTGACAGATGGACAAGGCCGAACGGTGAGCTTCAAAGATACCATTATCATTATGACTTCCAATGCGGGAACTGGAAAAGCGGAGGCTAATGTCGGCTTTGGGGCGGCTCGTGAAGGTCGTACCAATTCTATCCTAGGTGAACTGGGGAACTTCTTTAGTCCAGAATTCATGAACCGCTTTGACGGCATCATTGAATTCAAAGCCTTGTCTAAGGAAAACCTCCTTCAAATCGTCACTCTCATGTTAGACGATGTCAACCAACGCCTAGCCCACAATGATATCCACCTGGATGTTACCGATAAGGTCAAGGAGAAACTGGTTGATTTGGGCTACGATCCGAAAATGGGGGCACGTCCTCTTCGTCGCACCATTCAAGACTATATTGAAGATGCCATTACAGATTACTACCTAGAAAATCCTAGTGAGAAAGATCTGAAGGCTGTCATGACCAGCAATGGGAAGATTTGCATCAAAGGAAAGAGCAAACCTGCGAACGAAGCAGAAAAAGTAACTGAATAATCGCATTCAAAAGAGGCTGGGACAAAAGTCCTAGCCTCTCAATTATTTTTGGATTGTTGAGCAAGACGCAGTGGTTGAGTGGGCTCTACTACGCTGATTTCATCAGCTTTTACAGCCCTACTCAACTGTGCGGAGGTGGGACGACGAAATCGAATTCTAACGAATTACCGATTTCTGTCCCACTCTCTTATTTTCATCTCCTACTGCTTTTTATGTCCATCTATGTTATAATGATAAAAAAATAAGAAGCGAGTATCATTATGACCGTTGCAACTTTTGGAACAAAAGAAGAAAATGTTGACTATGTCAATCGTTATGGAGTCTATGCGGTGATTCCAAATCCAGAAAAGGACAAAATCATCCTAGTCCAAGCTCCAAATGGGGCTTGGTTCTTACCAGGTGGTGAAATCGAGGCAGGAGAAGATCATTTCTTGGCACTCGAGCGCGAACTGATCGAAGAGCTGGGATTCACTGCGACCATCGGCGAGTATTATGGACAAGCAGATGAGTACTTCTACTCCAGTCACCGCGACACCCACTACTACAATCCTGCTTATATCTATGAAGTAACTGACTTTGTAGAAGCTCAAAAGCCACTAGAGGATTTCAATAACATTGCCTGGTTCCCCATTGACGAAGCCATTGAAAAATTAAAAAGAGGAAGCCATAAATGGGGCATCAAAATGTGGAAATCTGCCCAAAAATTGTAAGCGACTTCTTTCACAAAATAAAAAAAAGTGCTATAATAAATGGAGAAAGAGCTTAGGAGGATCTCACATGAAGCTTATGAATACAACAAATAGTCATGCTAATTTGGTCAAAAGTCAATTAGAAAGTACCGATGCTACCCTTGTTGAGGTCTATTCAGCTGGTAACACCGATGTTATCTTTACCAAAGCTCCTACTCATTACGAATTGTTGATTAGTAACAAACACCGTGCCATTCGTGAAACAGAAGTTGAAAAAATTCGTGAGTTCTTTTTAAAACGCAAGATTGATCTCAAAATCATCGACCAATCCACTATTAAAACGCTCTACTCCGATAAACTGATTGAAATTTCTTTCCCAATTATTTAGTAAGGCTATTCCGCCTTACTTTTTTTATTGCCTTGACGATGGACACGATACACTATTCTAGCCACCAAAAAAGAAGTTCCTTTATGGAACTTCTTTTGATATCTTTTATTTGGCTTTAAAACCTTCTGCAACTGCGTCTGCAAAGTTCTCTTCAACGATGCTTGCACAGTGATCACAGATGGTTGCATGATAACTACGTTCTGCAGTTGTTGGGTCGATTCGACGGCAACGGTCACAAACTTCACCAGCAGCACGGTCAACTGTGAAGGCTACATCTTCAAAGGCCACTGCACCTTCTGGGGCTGGTCCTTCTGCGATGGTTAATTCAGAGACAATCAAGAGTTGTGCTACATTGCTATCAACAGCTCCAAGAAGAGTTTTCACAACTTCGTTTGGATAAACGGTCAAGTGAGCTTCAAGAGATTTACCGATGACTTTTTCGTTACGCGCTTCTTCCAAGGCTTTTTGAGCTTGGCCACGGAAGTCCATGAAGGCTGACCAGGTATCCAAGATTTCCTCTTGGTTGGCAAATGTTTGAGCTTCTGGTAATTCTGACAATTGAACGAAGTCTTCCGCTTCAAACTCTAGATATGACCAGATTTCCTCTGCTGTGTGAGGAAGGATCGGTGTCAAGAGTTTAGTGATTTTTACAAGGATATCATAGAAGACCGTTTGCATTTGACGGCGTTCAAGTGACTTAGCCCCTTCAATGTAGACAACATCTTTGGCGAAGTCAAGGTAGAAGGCAGACAAATCAACGTTGATAAAGTTAACAAGTGCTTTATAGATTGTCAAGAATTCAAAGTCAGCATAAGCATCACGAATGATCTTGACAAGCTGGTTAAAACGAATGGTCATGTACTTGTCAACGGAACGAAGTTCTTCGTAAGCTACTGCATCCTCAGCTGGGTTAAAGTCAGAAGTATTGGCGATCAAGAAACGAAGCGTGTTACGGATCTTGCGGTAAGTCTCAGAAACTTGGCTTAAGATATCCATAGAGATACGCACATCGTTGCTTGAGTCAACACTGGTTACCCAAAGACGCAAGATTTCAGCACCAAATTGTTTTTCAACATCGCTTGGAGCAATGGTATTTCCAAGTGATTTAGACATCTTCTCACCTTTACCGTCAAGGGCAAAACCTTGTGACAAGATTTGTTTGTATGGTGCGACACCATGATTCGCCACAGATGTGATAAGAGATGAGTTGAACCAACCACGGTATTGGTCTGAACCTTCAAGGTAGAGATCAGCTGGGTATTTGAGTTCCGGACGGTTCACTACAACCCCATTCCATGATGAACCTGAGTCGAACCAGACGTCCATGATGTCTGTTTCTTTCTTGAACTCTCCATTTGGTGAACCCGGATGGGTAAATCCTTCTGGCAAGAGATCTTTAGCATCCCGTTCCCACCAGATGATGGAACCGTTCTCTTCAAAGAGTTGAGCTACATGTTCGATGGTTTCAGCCGTCATGATAGGTGTCCCATCTTCAGCGTAGAAGATTGGGAGTGGCACACCCCAAGCACGTTGACGAGAGATAACCCAGTCACCACGGTCACGGATCATGTTGTAAAGACGGACTTTCCCCCATTCTGAGTGGAACTTCACTTTTTCAATTTCATCTAGGATATCTTGACGGAATTTCGATACTGAGGCAAACCATTGTGGCACAGCACGCCAGATGATTGGTTTTTTCGTACGCCAGTCAAATGGGTAGGAGTGAGAGATTTCTTCTTGAGCAAGAAGAAGATTTCCAAGTTTTTCAATAACCGTTGGTACAACCTTGTCGTAGAATTGACCTTCGAATTCCTCACCCGCGTTGGCCATCATGATCCCGCGTTCGTTGACAGTTACAGCAACTTCGAGACCATTAGCAACACCGACATTGTAGTCATCTTCACCAAAACCAGGGGCTGTATGGACGATACCTGTACCGGAGTCTGTTGTAACGTGGTCACCAAGGATAACAAGTTCATCTACTGCTGTGTCCCATGGGTGCTCTGTCACGATATGGTTCAATTCTTGACCACGGTAAGTCGCCAAAACTTGAACATCCGCCCAACCAAATTTTTCAGATAAGCTGTTCAACAATTCAGCAGCAACCACAAACTTACGAGCTTCACCAGCAGGTTGAACCAAAACGTAATCAATATCCGCACCAACAGTCAAACCACGAGAAGCAGTGATAGTAAATGGAGTTGTTGTCCAAACAACGATATAAGTATCAGTGTCTAGGACACCTTTGCCATCTTTAACCTTGTTGGCATAATAAAGTGATGTTGATACCAAGTCATGGTACTCAATTTCCGCTTCAGCAAGCGCTGACTCAGAAGACCATGACCAGTAAACTGGCTTAGCTCCACGGTAGATATAGCCTTTGTTAGCCATTTCACCGAAGACACGGATTTGCGCCGCTTCATAATCAGGCGTCAAGGTCACATAAGGATTTTCCCAGTCACCTGAAACACCCAAGCGTTTAAAGTCTTCGCGTTGTTTATCTACTTGAGAAAGGGCGTAGTCGCGGCAAAGTTTCAAGTACTCAACCAAGTCCATTTCTTTGCGTTTGACACCTTGTTTAGCCAAGACTTGCTCGATTGGCAAACCGTGTGTATCCCAACCTGGGATGTACGGTGCATAAAAACCTGACATAGACTTAGAACGAACAATGATATCTTTTGAAATCTTGTTCATGGCATGTCCTACGTGGATATTTCCGTTGGCATACGGAGGGCCATCATGCAAGGTGAAATGTGGTTTTCCTTGGTTCAATTCTTGACGACGTTGGTAAAGCTTTGCTTCTTCCCATTCTTTTTGCCAAACTGGCTCTTTTGTAGGCAGACCAGCCCGCATCGGGAACTCTGTCTTCCCTAAATTCAGTGTTTCTTTGAGTTTCATGGTGTCTCCTCTAAAAAATAATCATACAAAATAAAAGACCACGACCTCGCCAAAAAGGACGACAAGTCGTGGTACCACCTTCATTCAAGAAAGAGACTCCTCTCTTTCTCCTCTTTTGTCGCTAACGCTGACCAGCGTTAGTGGTTACTCATTTCACCACTAAGATTCGTAAAAGGATCAACCTTAACAAAGGAAGTGCAAGTCTTCCACCATCACCTGCTCGCTAAAACTATTTGATAAGGTCACTGTTTTTACAGATTATAAGATTGAAACAGATTCACGTTGTCCTTCTTCTGGAGCATCGATATCATCAGCTTCAGGAGTTTCTAAGACAACATCAATAGAATCTTGATCTTCATGATTTTTTTCTGCTTCTTCCAATGCTTCTTTCACTTTTTCATTCAATCCTTGAAAAGCTTGAGTTGCGCCTAACTCTAAGTTAGCTGCCTCAATACGTTTTTGCAATTCTTCAATTTCAGCTGAAGTAAATTGACGTGTCAAATCAATGTTAGCATCTTCTGAATGATGATGAACAGATTCACCCAAAGCTTTCTCAACAATTTCACGAAATGCTTCATCACTTGTTTGAATATACATAGCAGTTGGGCGAAGAATTTCATCCCATTCTGGTGTATCAATAATGCTCAATTGACTTTCGATAGTTGATTTCAAACGTTGATGGAAGACGCGTGTCTTATTCTTCAATTCTTCCGTTTCTACAGCAACTTTTTTGGCATTGTCTGTAGCATGACGGAGAATTTCATTTGCTTTTGCTTTTGCTTCTTCAACTAAATGGTGAGCATCTTGCTCCGCTTGACGAACAATTGTTTCTGAGCGTTCATTTGCCGCATGTTTCACACGTTCTGCAGTATCTTGGGCGATCAATACTGATTGACTCAAGGAGTCTTTCATTTCGTCAAAGTAGTTCAAGCGTTCTTCCAACGCACTAATTTTTGTTTCCAATTCATGATTTTCACGAACTAATTTTTCATAGTCTCGGTAGACCATGTCTTGAAACTCTTCAACTTCTTTAGCATCGTAGCCTCTAAATTTTACATAAAAGCGTTTATCTTTGATTTCTAAAGCTGTAAGTGCCATAGTTCCTCCTTATTTTCTACTGGAAAATACTTCAACCGTTAATTTGTATTTTCCACTTTTTGATAGGCCATTTTCTGATAGTATTTTAAATCGGCCATACTTTCGAACACTAATTAAATCTGCTACTTGGATCATCCGACTAGGATTATCAATAGTGGCATAGTTTACCTTTACCTGGCCCGACTGAACTAATTGAACAGCTACAGACCGAGCAAGCTTAAAGGTAGAAGCTACTAGTTTATCAAGTCGAACACTAGTAACCAATAGGTCTTTGAGTTTGGATGGTTCGTCTACGCTGATCCGTTCTCGACAGTCAACCTCACGAATCTTGACAGATGCTTTTGCGATCTTCTTAAGATTCTCTTTGAAATAGGAGGAGAAACGCTCATCCACATAGATATGAATTTTCCCTTGTCCAACTAGAATATCTCCAAAAGACTTTCTTTCTATGCCTAATTGATGGAGAAGCGAACCCAAAACTTGAGAGTGACTTAACCGATAAAACTTATCCGGATAGAGAACTTCTAACAGACTCATTTCAAAATCAGATGCCTCTAACTGATAGTAGCTAGGAGCAAGAATCACTCGTGCATATTCTGTAGGATAGATTTCTGCACTTGAAAACACCTGCAAACCATGGTGGGCACCAATTTGTCGTAAAATATCAACCTGATGTGGATTTAAAAAGGAAGTCAGTTCAAAACTATACTGTTGCTCCACCCGAGCTACTAATTCTAGAACTCGATCGATAAAGACGTAGTCTTCTGGACTATAGTGTTGATAAAATCCCTTGGTCATATAAACTGCACCAAAAATTGAAGGACAAACCGTTCCACTACGGATAGAGCAAGTAAGGCAAACATGACTGTAAAGTCTAACCCACCAAATTGCAAAGGAATCTTTCTAAATAGGCTCAAAAATGGTTCGACGATCCGTTGAACCATTTTAGCTAAAGCCGATTCTGATGCATTTGGAAACCAACTAAGCAAAGCATAGATGATTAGTACTAGCTCAAAAACCTGAAAGAAATTTCTAACTAATTGTAGGACAAACATATTAACGATTTCGTTTCATATCAAAGTCGTACTCAGCAACTTCGACATCATTTGGAAGGCGAATATCTTCAATATTCACAACGACATTGATTGGTGTTAATAAGTACATAGTACTTGCAACACGACGTAGATTCCCGGCTAATACATAGCGAGCACCATCCAAATAATCCAAACATCTTCTTGCTTGAACTTCTGTCATGTATTGGAAATCGATAAGAATACTTTCGTTTGCCAACAACAAGTCAACAATTTCAGTTGCTTCTTCATATTTACGAGGGTAGCGTACATCAATTGTAATCTTTTCATCTGCAGCAGAACGATTTTTTGCCAACTCTTGTTGACGTTGATGAAGTCGAGTAATATTTTCAGAAGATGATTTTTGAGATGAAGCTGATTCAACCACTGCTGTAGAAGCTACTTGTGGACGACTAGCTGCAACAGGAGTAGGTTTCTGCTCCTTGGCAGCTACCACAGCTTTTTGACGTGGTTTTGATGATGGTTGTACTGGTTTAGGGGATGCTACAGGTTGGCTAGCACCGACTGCTTGAGCAGGCGCTTCTTGCACATCGTACTCATCTCCATCTTCAGTAAAATAATCAATCAATCGATCAAATCTATCTTTAAATGACATAATTCTTTCCTATTTGAAAAACGAGGTCCCAATTCGCACAAAAGTCGCACCGTTAGCAATCGCCACATCATAATCACGACTCATTCCCATGCTTAACTCTGTAAAGGGCATATTTTTCAACTGTTTCTTTTGTAATTCTTTTTGAAGTTGGTGAGTTGCTGCAAATATGGCTTGCAACTCGTCCTGACTTGCCTCAAAAGGAGCCATCGTCATTAAGCCAACAATCCGTAGGTTATCCAAGCCTTCTAGTTCAGGAAGAACCGCATCTAGCTCTTCAGGAGCAAATCCATGCTTGCTTTCCTCTCCAGAAATATTGACTTGTATAAAACATTTAATTGGGTGACTCGCCCTTTTTTGAATTTCTTGGGCAAGCTTCATAGAATCTAAAGCATGGAAGTAATCTACAAAATTGATAACTTCTTTTACTTTACGACGTTGGAGACTACCGATCAAATGCCAGGTCAGTCCCTCATCTTTTAGAGCTTGGTATTTTTCTAGAAATTTATCAACACGGTTTTCACCGATATGACAGACTCCTGTATCAACCAAAGCCTTAGCTTGGTCGATACCAACATACTTAGTAACAGCAATCACATTGACCTGATCCCTGCGGTTTGCTGTTTCCATTGCTTTTGCAACCTGCGAGAATATTCGCTCTTTATTTTCAATCAGATTCATTCTTAACGATTACGGAAAAATGGTGGTGTTTCCAACTCATCATCTTCTGAAGAAGAATCCACATAGCGTTCAACTTGACGACCAGCGCTAGTATCAGACTGACGTACAATGTTTTCACGACGAATGTCCCAATCTCCAAACGCAGATCCACGAGGTGTTTCTTGTTTGGCACGTGATTGAGGAGTAGGCATTTCGATCTCTTCCTTCAAATCGAAGTCACGATCAAACTGTGGATTTTGTGGACGTTGTTCACGTGGTCCAGTTTGATAGTAACGTGCTGAACTTGGTGCATGAGATGCAATTCCACTAACTCTTTCAACTTTGTCCTGACGAACACCAGTTGCGACAACAGTTACGCGGATTTCATCTTTCATTGATTCATCAATAGATGTACCAAGCCAAATGTTTACGCCATGACCAGCTGCTTGGTTAACAATTTCAGAAGCTTCTTCTGCTTCAATCAAGGTCATATCCAAACCACCAGTAACGTTGACGATCACGTCTTCAGCACCGTCAATGGTTGTTTCAAGGAGTGGTGAGTAGATAGCTTTACGAGCTGCTTCAATGACACGCTCTTCACCATTACCTACACCAATACCCATCAAGGCATTTCCTTTATTTTCCATAACAGTCTTCACGTCAGCGAAGTCAAGGTTAATCAAGCCTGGGCTTGTGATCAAGTCAGTGATCCCTTGAACCCCTTGGCGAAGGACATTATCTGCTTCACTCAATGCTTCAAGAAGTGGTGTTTTCTTATCTACAATTTCTAACAAGTTGTTGTTAGAAATAATCAACAAAGTATCCACATGCTCGCGAAGTTCATTGATTCCTTCGATTGCAAAGTTTCCGCGTTTAGTTCCTTCAAATCCAAAAGGACGTGTCACAACGGCTACTGTCAAAGCACCAACAGCTTTAGCAATACGAGCGATAACTGGTGCAGCACCTGTACCAGATCCTCCACCCATTCCTGCAGTGATGAAGACCATGTCTGCACCTTGCAAAGCTTCTGTCAATACTTCTTCACTTTCTTCTGCGGCTTTACGACCAACCTCAGGTTGACCTCCAGCACCCAAACCACGAGTCAATTTAGGACCCAATTGGATAACTGTTTCTGCTTTTGCACTTGAAAGTGCTTGTACGTCTGTGTTTGCTGCGATGAATTCTACACCAGCAACTCCTTCGTCAATCATGCGGTTGATGGCATTGCCACCACCACCTCCGACACCGATTACTTTAATAACTGCGCCTTGTGTCGCTGCTGTGTCAAATGAAAATGTCATAAATGCTTACACTCCTTAATCAAACATATTACCGATTAAATTCTTCATTCGGTTTGTAAGGCTAGTTTTCTCTTCTCTATTTTGTTCTTCAACCGGATGTTGTTGCTCGACGTTTACTAATGGTTCAATTTCTTCCGGAACAACTGGTTGCTGTACTGGTCGTTCAAACTGAATTGGTTGCTGACGAAGACGTTGGTCCCCATGTACAGCAGCCTGAGCAAGAATATCTACATCTGTAAGGTTTCCTGCATATTCAGACAAGCTAATCACGTGGGCAAAAGCTGGATTGCGGATTCCAATTTGATTTGGAACGTACAATTTCACATTTACACCAAAGACTTCTTGCGCCAATTCTTCAATACCAGGGAGAATAGCGCCACCACCGATGATGACAATTCCTCCAGGCAAATCAAGCAAATGTCTTCTTTCAAGATCTTGTTTAATTTGGTCGAAGATGTGTTTGATCCGAGCTGAAATAATTTCTGCCAAATATTTTTCAGATACTTGGACAGGTTCTACTTCACCAATCACCTCAACATGGAAGACTTCGTCGCCAACTGATGGAACATAAGCTTCTCCATAGTTGAACTTCAAGCCTTCTGCTAATTTTTGAGAAGTCTTCAATACTTTAGAAATATCTTTAGTAACGTAATCGCCACCTTCTTGGTAGATATTTGTAAATTGAAGCTCTTGATTCCGAACAGAAGCTACTGTCGTTTGACCTCCACCTAAATCAATGACGGTCGCACCAAACTCACGTTCTCCTTCGTTCAATACAGACTTAATCATTGCAAGTGGTGAAATAATGATGTTCTCAACTTGCAAACCAGCACGTTCAACTGTTTTCCGTAAATTATGGAGGACAGTTCTAGGACCAGTATACAAGAGACCACGCATTTCCAAACGGATTCCCATCATTCCACGTGGATCGCGGATTCCTTGGAAACCATCAACTGTGAACTCTTCTGGAATAAAGGTAATGACTTCACGGTCTGGAGTCATACTCTTTGTCAAAGCAGATCTGACAACATTTTCAACATCTGCATCCGTAATTTCTTTTGAATCACTGGTTACAGGAATCATTCCTTGAGTTGCTTCAATTTGAAGAAGGTTCGCTGGCAACCCAACGTTCACAAGATTGATTGAAATTCCTGCTTTTTCTTCTGCTTGGCTTACTGCACTTTTAATCGCATTAGAAGCAGCCTCAATATCAACAATAATTCCATCTTTGACGCCAGCACTTTTCGCATTGCTGACTCCAATTACATTCATTTCTCCATTGACATGTTCTGCCACCAATACTTTTATTGAACTAGTACCGATATCTAAACCTGTAAAAAAGCCGTTTCTAGCCATTACACCAGTCCTCTCTCTTTTGTTTTCCTATACGTCAATTAATAGCTCCATTTTAGTTAGAACTATCCAAATTTCATTATAACACAAAAATGCCCATAGTGGGCATATTTTCTTTATTTATTTCAGATAATTTATGAGGGTTTACTCAGCGGGAACTTCTTCGTGTTGCTCGGTTACGACTGCACTCTCATCAGAATCTGTCGAGTTAGCATCAGCTTCTTCTGTTTTGTTCCCTTCCCCTTCTTCTTTTTCTTTCTTTTCCTGAGCTAAAGTAGCCATTGTTTCTGCATTGTAACTGTATATACCTGCTTCCATGTCAATGACACTGTCATCTTCAATTAGCTTGCGAATTTGATTGTAATAAGGCAATTTACGCTTGATCTGAGATACAGGCACTAAAACCTTTGTGCCATCCTTCATGGTCAGCGTCACTAAATCCTTAGTCACCTTGCTCGGTGTCAAGTCCACTGACTCAATTTCATCGCGCACAGAAGATGGTATTTTCCCCAGTTGTTTCACAAATTGTCGGACCAATTCACGATCAGAAAAACGAACAGTCAGGTAAGCCTTGGGAAGCTGATCAGCAACAACTGGTGTCTCTACCACTTCCCCATTTTCTAAAATGGGATAATGATCTTCCTCCGTCACATAGTAACCAAAGACCTGGTGTTCCTCAACCTGAACCTTAAAAGTCGTAGGGAAGGCATAAGTCATCGAAATATCTTTGACCCACGGACTCGCTGCCTTCATATTGGCAAGATAGCGATCCCGATTCAAAAAAGTTGTCAAGGTATAATCCCGATCTTGGATCTGACTCTTTTCAAACAACAAAGTCTGATCCGCATTTTTATTCCCTGAGAATTCGATGATTTTTTGCTTAGCTAAAGGTGTTAAAAGATAGACAGAAAAGACTGCAATCAAGGTACTGATCACCAAAACAGGAATAGCTCGATAGATGTGACGTCTCGCAATCTGACCTTCCTTTTTGGCCTCCTTCGCTAGTTCCTCTTCTTCAAACCTATCTTCTGAAGGCTCCGTTAGGTAGATGATTTTTTCTTCTTCATCCTCTTCGTCTATTTCATCAGGAAGAGTTTCTTGCACTTCCTCCTCAGCCAGATTAGCCTCCTTCTCTTTTTCTTCTTCTGCAGTCTCGGTATCTTGCTCTTCTGCATCTGGATCTATAGAGGGAGTTTTTTGATTCAGAAGTTCCTGTCTTTCCTTCTCTTCTTGTGCCTTCTTTTCTTTTTCTTCTTGCTCTTCTATTTGTTTTTTCTTTTGATACTCCTGGTTCCGTCTCTGCCATTCAGAGAGCTTCGTGACTTCCTTAGGAGTTTTTTGGTTCTTCTTATCCGTCATTTTTTCCTTTTATTAATTTCTTGATGGACTAGGTTATAAAATTCATCCAAGGAAAGCAATTCATTCGAATCCTTCATCGCTTGATGATAGCTTTCTGCCCCTTGGAATATTTTATCCATCGTTTCTTGCAAACGATCCATGCTCAAATCTGGCTCAGCGATGGTTTCTGCATAGCCTTTTTCCACAAAGTATTGAGCATTTTCAATCTGATCTCCCCGACTAGCCTCTTTCCCTAGGGGAACGATGATATGGAGCTTATTCATGGCCAAGAGTTCAAAAATCGTATTGGCACCTCCACGAGTCACTACTAGGTCTGCCTTTTGGAGCAAAGGAAGATAGTGATCCGTCACGTAGTCCACGCGATAAAGATGAGGTGCTTGTTCATTCAAAGAGGAGTCTCCTGTCAAATTAATGACATTGTATCTTGCTAGCAAGGTTTCTCGATTTTTTGTGACAAACTCATTGAACACTCGTGCACCAGCAGACCCACCCACAAAGAGAAGGGTTGGCAACTGTGGATCAAATTGAGCAAATACTGCTTCCAATTCTTGTGGGATTGGAAGGGCTTCCTGACGAACCTTGGTCACAGCTCCCACATGTTGGGCTTTCACTAGACTTTTCGGCTGCTCAAAGGTTGTGAACATTTTCGTTGCAAACTTATAGGCAATTTTATTGGCCAAGCCCATGGAACGGTCAGATTCGTGGACCAATACAGGAACGAAGCAAAGTCGCGCAGCCACTACCGGAGGAACTGAAACGAAGCCTCCTTTAGAAAACAAAACCTGCGGCCGTACACGAAGCATGATCCAAATCGATTGGAGAATTCCCCAGAAGACCTTGAAAATATCCAACATATTTTGCCAAGAAAAATAACGGCGCAACTTGCCCGTTGCAATCGAATGGAAATGGATGTCCAAGCCAGACTTCAAAATCTCTTGGTGTTCAATACCCTTCTTGTCCCCAATATAATGAACTTCCCAACCGTCCTCGATGAAGCGAGGGATGAGGAGAAGGTTCAAGGTCACATGCCCAACTGTACCTCCCCCTGTAAATACTATTTTTTTCATATTATTTTTTCAACTCTTCTACTGTTTTAAGGAACTCATCGCCCCGTACTTCGAAATTCGCGTACATATCCCAGCTGGCATTGGCTGGACTAAGCAAGACGATATCACCTGGCTCAGCTATTTCAAAGGCTTTGCGCGTTGCATCTGCCACATCCGTCGCATCTAGATAAGCCACACCCGCTTGAACCGCTGCTCGTTTCACCCGTTCAGCAGACTCTCCAAGGATGACCATCTTTTTAAGACCAGTAATATCTGGCACCAATTCGTCAAACTCATTGCCTCGGTCCAAGCCACCAGCGATCAAGATGACATGAGCGTTATCAAAGCCAGACAAGGCTTTTTGGGTTGCTAAGATGTTGGTAGACTTACTATCATTGTAGAATTTCACCCCTTCAATCTCAGCTACATACTGCAAGCGGTGCTTCACCCCGCCAAAGGCTGATAAGGTTTCTTGGATAGTTTGATTGTCAACACCACGAAGTTTGGCCACTGCAATGGTAGCTAAAGCATTTTCTACATTGTGGCTGCCTGGTACTCCGATTTGGTCTGCTCGCATAACGGCTTCACCTCGGAAGTAAAGGACACCGTCCTCTAAATATGCTCCGTCCACCTTTTCTTGGGTTGAAAATGGCACCACAGTAGCCTCTGTTTGCTGAGCCAAGTCTTTGGCTAGATCTTGGTTAAAGTTTAGTACCATAAAATCCTTGACAGTCATATTCTTTTGAATCGCCCATTTTGCAGCTACATAGCCTTCGAAAGATCCATGGTAATCCAAGTGGGTCGGCATCAGATTGGTAATGACTGCGATTTCTGGATGGAAGGCTTCAATCCCCATTAATTGGAAAGAAGATAATTCCATTACCAATGTGTCTTTCGCTGTCGCTGTTTGAGCGACTTGACTAGCTGGAAAACCAATATTTCCAGACAAGAGACCGTTTTGTCCAGCGGCAGTTAATACTTCTCCAATCATGGTAGTGGTGGTTGTTTTTCCGTTTGAACCAGTGATTCCGATGATTGGCGCTTCTGAAATGAGGTAGGCCAATTCAACTTCGGTCAAAACAGGGATGCCTTTTTCAAGGGCCCGTTCAACCATAGGATTCGTGTAAGGAATTCCAGGATTCTTCACCATCACTGCAAAGTCTTCATCCAAGAGTTCCAGAGGATGTCCTCCTGTCACGACTTTGATTCCTTCTTCCAGTAAACTTTGGGCTGCAGGATTTTCTTCAAAGGCTTTGCCATCATTCACCGTTACGATAGCTCCTAGGCGATCGAGTAGTCGCGCTGCAGATTCTCCAGACTTAGCCAATCCTAAAACAAGGACTTTTTTATTTTTAAATGTTTCAATGACGTTCATAGCTTTTTTCTCTCCAATTTGTTCACCTTCTATTTTACCCTTTTTTAGACAAATTAAAAAGCCTTAAGACAGCAAAAGAAGCAACACGTATAAAAATGACCGCTTCAGCATCTTTCATAAAAAAGAGTCGCCATGATTTTCTATCACAACAACTCTTTTTTATGGAGACAAGATCTCCTGTCTATTCTGATTTATCCAAGCGTTTAGAAGACTTGGTCGACAATCGCGAAATATCAACGAGGGCCAGGTAGCCTACAAAAGCAAGGAAGGCGCCCACAAAAAATTCTGAAGGCAATTGGAAAATTTGGAAAATCGCTAAGCAAAGGAGGATGACCAAAGAGACTAATAATACGACCAGGGTTACTACATTCAGAGTTCCTCTAATACTCTTTGGAGCTGCAAAAAGGTAAAAAAGGAGGATCAAAATACCTATAATTAAATAAACCATTTTGTCACTCCTTTCTTATTTCTTATTCAGCTGCAGCTGATTTTTTCTTTTTGTTTGCTTTTTCGCGTTCTGCCTTATTCAAGATTTGTTTACGTAGACGGATTGATTCCGGTGTTACTTCCATGTATTCATCATCGTTCAAGAACTCAAGTGATTCTTCAAGCGTCAAGATACGAGGAGTTTTGATAACCGCTGTTTGGTCCTTAGTAGCGGAACGAACGTTGGTCATTTGTTTCGCCTTGGTGATGTTAACAGTCAAGTCATTTTCACGAGAGTTTTCACCGATGATCATTCCTTCGTAAACCTCAGTACCAGGGTTGACAAAGATAGTACCACGTTCTTCGATAGACATGATAGAGTAGGTTGTTGCCTTACCAGCATCGATAGAAACAAGGGCACCACGGTGACGACCGCCAATTTCTCCTGGAATCAATGGCAAGTATTGGTCGAAGGTATGGTTCATGATCCCGTATCCACGAGTCATTGACAAGAATTCAGTTGAATATCCAATCAAACCACGCGCAGGAACTAGGAAGACCAAACGAGTTTGACCATTACCTGTTGCAATCATATCCAACATTTCACCCTTACGTTCAGAAAGGCTTTGGATGACAGACCCTTGGTATTCTTCCGGAGTATCGATTTGCACACGCTCAAACGGCTCGCACTTCACACCATCAATTTCTTTTACGATAACTTCTGGACGAGATACTTGAAGCTCATAGCCTTCACGGCGCATGGTTTCGATAAGTATTGACAAGTGCAATTCCCCACGTCCTGAAACGGTCCATTTATCTGGTGAGTCCGTTGGATCTACACGAAGAGATACGTCTGTTTGTAACTCAGCTTGCAAACGTTCTTCAACCTTACGAGAAGTCACCCATTTCCCTTCGCGACCAGCAAATGGTGAGTTGTTGACCAAGAAGGTCATTTGAAGTGTTGGTTCATCGATGTGAAGAACTGGAAGAGCTTCAACTGCATCTGTTGGAGTAATGGTTTCCCCAACGAAGATGTCTTCCATACCTGATACGGCAATCAAGTCACCAGCCTTGGCTTCTTGGATTTCACGACGTTCCAAACCAAAGAAACCAAAGAGTTTTGTGACACGGAAGTTTTTCGTTGTACCGTCAAGTTTAGAAAGAGTAACTTGGTCTCCAACCTTGACTGTACCACGGAAGATACGTCCGATACCAATACGTCCTACGAAGTCATTGTAGTCAAGAAGTGACACTTGGAATTGAAGAGGTTCATCAGAGTTATCAACCGGAGCTGGAATGTGGTCGATAATGGTATCAAAGATTGGCGCCATAGTTTTTTCTTGATCTGCTGGATCATCTGACAAGGAAGATGTTCCGTTGATCGCTGACGCATAAACGACTGGGAAGTCAAGCTGATCATCATCTGCACCAAGCTCGATGAAGAGTTCCAAGACTTCGTCTACTACTTCTGCTGGACGAGCAGATGGCTTATCGATTTTGTTAACTACAACGATCGGCACAAGGTCTTGTTCCAAGGCTTTTTTCAATACGAAACGAGTCTGTGGCATGGTTCCTTCGTAGGCATCTACGACCAAAACAACACCGTCAACCATTTTCATGATCCGCTCAACTTCTCCACCGAAGTCCGCGTGTCCTGGTGTGTCCATGATGTTGATACGAGTCCCGTTGTAAGCAACGGCTGTATTTTTCGCAAGGATGGTGATTCCACGCTCTTTTTCGATATCGTTTGAGTCCATTGCACGCTCTGCCAACTCTGTACGCGCGTCAAGAGTTTCAGATTGTTTCAACAATTCGTCAACAAGGGTTGTTTTACCGTGGTCGACGTGGGCGATAATCGCGATATTACGGATATCTTCTCTTAATTTTGTCATGATTTCCTCTATTGTATTCAAAAATTTATTTTCTAACTGAACGATTATACCACAATTTTAAGCAAATGGCATAACTCAGACAAGTGTAAATGTTTTCATGCTTTCTTTCGAAAACCTTCTTTCTCATTCCCACTCCTAACCACTCTATTCATGAAAATCTTTCACCTCTTTATCCCTTTTCTTCATCCTTTTTCCGAATACTTGTGCTTCTCTCCATTTCATGCTATCCTGTCTTTTATGAGATTAGATCAATTACTGGCCCACTACCAAATTCCCCGCAAAGAAATCAAACAGAGCCTAGCTAAAAAGCAGATCCTAGTCGACGGACTTGCTGCAACAAAATTATCCCAAAATGTGGATACAGGTCTCCAAGAAGTTCGCTGGAAGGATCGGATCCTTACCGACTGTTCCCATCACTATTTTCTTCTTCACAAACCTCAAGGACTAGTGACGGCTACCAAGGATGCCCAACATCCTACAGTGTTGGATCTCCTCCGAGCAGAAGACCGGACCCCCAAGACCTATCCTATCGGTCGACTGGATCGGGATACGACCGGACTCCTCCTGCTCACAGACAATGGACCTCTAGGTTTCCAACTCCTTCATCCCCAATACCATATTGAAAAAGAATACGCGGTAACAGTCAACGGCCCTCTTGAACCCGCTCATATAGAGGAATTTCAAGAAGGAATCACCTTCTTAGACGGGACCAGGTGTAAGCCGGCCAAACTAAAAATCCTTAACTCCAACCTTACCGAAAGTCAGGCCCTAGTCACCCTGTCTGAAGGGAAATTTCATCAGGTGAAAAAGATGTTTCTATCCATTGGGGTCAAAGTCACTACTTTAAAACGAGTTCGCTTTGGACCTTTTACTTTAGAGGATGAGCTGAAAGAGGGGCAGTATCGCCCCCTCACATCAGTTGAATGTGATGCGATTCGCTCTTTTCTAGAAGAAACCCGCTAAAAAACTCCAGAAGCTTATACTTCTGGAGTTTTGATCTTAGTTCGTCTTGACTTTTCCATCCCATGAATCCAAACCATAGGACAAGATATAGATATCTTTATAGCCCTGTTTTTTCAAGAAGAGAGCCGCATTGGTCACACGAGAACCACGACTGTTCTCATAGAGCAAGACTGGTTTATCTTTGCGAAGAGCAGCCAGGCTCACTTTTAACTGGTTGGAAGGAATATTCCGAGCTCCCAAAATATGCTTAGCGTGGAATTCATTCGGATCACGCAAGTCCACTAATTGCCCTTTGCGAATCAATTCTTCAAACTCTGCATTGTCCACAATTTTTGCAGCCCGACGGATACGGAAGTAATTGTAGCCCATCCAGCCAAACATCCCTAAAACAATCAACCATACTAAAATATTTGTTAAACTCACTTTTCTTTTTCCTCTTCTAAATAACGTAATTCCTGTGCGTGTTCTCTACGTAAGACGGCTTCTGCTTCTAGATAATCCAATTTTTCCATCAGCCCAGCGTCATAGATCCTTTTTAATTCAATCTTCATCAATTCGATGTCGTAAAGTCGTTTTCCGACATAAATGATGATTCCAAATTTTTTCAGAAATTGTTGAACATCGTACAGGGTTTTCATGTGCTTATTCTATCAAATCTTTCAAGTATTTTCAAGATGGCCCCTATTTTATTTACAGGAAAAATCTCATCCAAACAAAAATGAGCCTCCCAAGCAAGGAAGGCTCGTTTGTTTATTTTCAGATTACAAACCTGGTGCTTGGCCCAATTCAGCGGCAATCATCCAGATATGTTTTTCCAATTCAGCTTTTGCACCAACAAAGATATCGTTGGTCACGTCGTCTCCTTCAGCATCTGTGATATCCAAGGCTTTTTGATAAAGACTTACCAAGTAGCGGAAGATAGAAAGAACATGTCCCAAATTTTCTTCCATAGAGCGTTCGAATGAACTTTTTTCTTCTTGGATGTTGCTGTGTTCCAAGAACTCAACCATGCTAGCATAAGGAGCACCACCCAAGGTAATCAAGCGTTCACTGACTTCATCAAGAGTCGCATCCAAGCTTTCCATGTACTCATCCATTTTTGGATGCCATACGAGGAAGCCACGACCACGCATATACCAGTGTACTTGGTGCAAGGCAATATGAGCGACATAAAGGTCTGCCACCACTTGATTCAAAACCGCTTTTGTATCGGTTAAGCTCTTGCTTACTTCGCTAATAGTTGCAAATGTTGCTACGTCTTTTGCTGCTTCTTTTTTAATTGTTGTCATAACTAAATTCTCCTTTTTTAGAATTATTCTAATTTAGTTATATTATAATCCTTCTAATTAAGAAATGCAAGAGAAAATGCTTAAATAAGAAAAGTTAGAAAATTGTTTCAGTTCTAATCGTTATTAGTCATCTTTTTTACGAATTATATAAGTATGATTAACTTTTATTTTTTTACAGTCGGTGCCTGCATCGCCTCCTTTTTAGGGCTCGTCATTGACCGCTTTCCAGAAAGCTCCATCATCTGTCCGAGAAGCCACTGCGATCGTTGCAAACAGACCTTAAGACCTCTGGACCTGATTCCCATTCTCTCACAAGTACTTTTTCGATTCCGTTGTCGCTACTGCCAGAGCCCCCTTCCTTACTGGTATGCTCTTTTTGAAGCCTGGAGTGGCCTCCTTTTTTTGCTGTGCTATCAGGGCTTTCTTCCCATTCCTCATCTCCTCCTTCTGCTTAGCAGTTGCGTTTTGGCCATCTATGATTTGCGCTCCATGGAGTACCCTCTCCTTCTCTGGCTAATACTCCACGCTTTTTGCCTACTTTTCACAGGTCCTACCCTCTTGATGGGAGTCTTTCTCTTCTTAGGAATTCTATCTTGTCTTTACTCCATTGGCATTGGAGCAGGGGACTTTCTCTTACTGGCTACTTTTTCTTTGACCTTCTCATCTGTCCAAGTCCTCCTAATCATACAAGGGGCTTCCCTCATTGGCCTCCTAGTCTTTCTCTTTAAAAAAGAAAAAGACCGGATTCCTTTCGTTCCCTGTCTTTTTCTGAGTTATCATGCTTTACTGTTTTTTACAATTTTTAGCAGATAAGATTTTTTAGTTTGTAGCTTTCGCTTCTAGATAATCTGCAATAGCAGCTACGTCCTTGTCCCCTCGTCCAGAAACATTGATGATGATGATCTTATCTTTGTCCAATTGTGGAGCACGTTTGACCGCTTCTGCAATCGCGTGTGAGCTTTCGATGGCTGGGAGGATTCCTTCTGTCTTACTGAGAAGAAGAAGCGCTTGAACTGCTTCATCATCTGTCGCAGCTACATATTCGACACGACCAGAGTCTTTAAAGAAAGCATGCTCTGGACCAACCCCTGGGTAGTCCAAACCAGCAGAGATTGAGTACACTGGCGCTACTTTTCCATCTTCTCCAAAGACAGCATAGGTCTTCATGCCATCGACAACTCCAACAGTCCCCTTAGTCATGGTCGCTGCGTGCTGATCAGTATCCAAACCATGGCCTGCCGCTTCAACACCGACCAATTTGACTTCCTCATCCCCTACATACTGGGAGAAGGCACCGATGGCATTAGAGCCACCACCGACACAGGCAATCACATAATCCGGCAAACGACCTTCTTTTTCCAAGATTTGACGTTTAGACTCTTCACTAATTACTTTTTGGAATTCATGCACAATGGTTGGGTAAGGGTGAGGGCCAACAGCAGAACCCAAAACGTAAAAGGCATCCAGATCCGCCATCCACGCTCCAAAAGCAGCATCAACAGCGTCTTTCAAGGTCTTTGTACCTGTTTCAACCGCATGAACGGTTGCCCCCATCATTTCCATGCGGAAGACATTGAGACGTTGGCGCTCCACATCTTCTGCCCCCATGTAAACATCACAGGCCATACCGAACTTAGCTGCTGCAGCCGCTGTAGCCACACCGTGTTGACCAGCTCCTGTTTCAGCAATCACGCGCGTTTTGCCCATGCGTTTGGCTAAGAGGATTTGCCCCAAGACGTTATTCAACTTGTGCGAACCTAGGTGATTCAAGTCTTCGCGCTTCAAATAAATTTTCGCCCCACCTAAATGATCTGTCAAACTTTCCGCAAAGTAGAGCGGTGTTTCCCGTCCAGAATAATCTTTCAGATAATGTTTGTATTCTGCGATAAATTCTGGGTCATTTTTATACTGTTCAAAGGTTGCCTCTAATTGATCCAGCAAGTTTTGAATAGGTTCTGGTACGAAAGATCCACCAAATTGTCCGAAATAGCCTTTTGTTTCTGTCATGATTGTGTCCTCTTTTCTATATTTTCAATCCTGTTTATGATTTTTTCTCTCGCCGGCCTTTGAGCTGCAGTCTCACTAGATTCCTTTGAGATACAAAAAACCTCACACAGAAAAATCTGTGTGAGGACGATTCGATACCGCGGTGCCACCTCAATTGTAGGAAGACATTCTTTCTCCTACATCTCTGACCTGTCTAACAACAGGGTGCACGATAAGGTGTGCTCACCGAATTTTTATTGTTTCAAATTCATCATCATAAACGCATCAGCCCATTTCAAGATTCACCACTGCTTGTTCGCAATCACCACAAGCTCCCTGGAAGTGAGAAAAACCTCTACTTTTCTGATGTCTTGAAGCTATTATAGCTCCCGCTTCTGACTTTGTCAACCCAAAATTTGAAATCGTATTCAATCGTTCGGATTTTAGTCCAAACTAAGATAGATTATCCTTACCCATAGAAGCTTGCACCCATTTAAAACACAGATAGGCTAGGTAGCCTCCCAGAGCATTGGTCCACAGATCATCTATCTCAAACACCCGATTGAAATCAAACAAGAGGTCTAACACAATCTGACTAAGCTCGATCCACACACTCATCCCTAGACTAAAGCAAAGGACGCGTTTCCGAGTACCTAGCCAAGGCCAAAGCCACAGCAGTTGAAAAACCAAAGGGAACAAGAGAAATATATTGGCTATATTTTGTACAAACACCTTGATCAGCTGGAGCAGACTGGTCACTTGACCTAGGTTGATGAGAGAATTAAAGGGAATCAGTAATACGACTACACGACCAAAATGTTGAATCCCAGGTGTTTCCATCCCTGGTTCAGGCCGCTGGGGAAGAAAACACATGAGGCAGAGCAGGACAAAATAGAAGAAACTGCCACCTAGTAGCAGTTGTCTTCCTTTTTTTGTTAATTGCCCTTCTTCTATCAGCCAGTTGTTACGGTTGAGCTTCTTCAACAATGGCTTTCTCCCGGTCTCTCTTCATCGTATTAGAACGCAATTGTCCACAAGCTGCATCGATATCTGTTCCATGCTCTTGACGAACCACGCAGTTGACTCCATTTTTCTTCAAGGTGTCATAGAAGGCCATCACGCGCTCTCTTGGACTCCGGCTATATTGGTCATGCTCACTAACTGGGTTGTAAGGGATCAAGTTGACATAAGATAGCTTCTTGATCTTTTTGAGGAGTTCTGCCAATTCCAAGGCTTGCTCGACACCATCATTGACTTCGTTGAGCATGATGTACTCGAAGGTCACCCGACGGTTGGTCGTTTCGATATAGTACTCAATGGCCGCAAACAATTTCTCAATCGGGAAGGCCCGGTTGATTTTCATGATGCTGGAACGCAAGTCATTGTTTGGAGCATGAAGGGATACTGCCAAATTGACCTGAACACCTTCATTGGCAAAATCACGAATCTTATGAGCCAAGCCAGACGTTGAAACGGTAATGTGGCGGGCACCGATAGCTAGCCCCTTGTCATCATTGACCGTACGGACAAAGCTCAAGACGTTCTTGTAGTTGTCAAACGGCTCACCAATTCCCATCACAACGATGTGGCTGACACGTTCATCTTGTCCACGTTCGTCAAAGTATTTTTGAACCAACATGATTTGGGCAACGATTTCCCCACTGTTCAAGTCGCGTTGCTTCTTAATCAAACCAGATGCACAGAAAGTACAGCCGATATTGCACCCTACCTGAGTGGTGACACAGACTGACAAGCCATAGTGTTGACGCATCAAAACTGTCTCGATCAACATGCCATCTGGCAATTCAAAGAGGTATTTGACGGTCCCATCTGCCGATTCTTGCACGATCCGTTGTTTCAAAGGATTAATCACGAACTGGTCGTTCAAGGTTTCAATCAAATCCTTCGATAGGTTGGTCATTTCTTCGAATGACTGGACGCGTTTCCGATAGAGCCATTCCCAGATTTGGGTCGCTCGGAATTTCTTTTCACCATTTTCTTCTGCCCACTCGATCAGTTCTTGTCGAGTCAAGCCATAAATTGAAGGTTTCATCTTATCTCTTTTCTCTCTTTACTTTTGACGGATGACAAAGTGGCGTTCTTGCTCACCCTGTGCATCTTTTTTTCTAGACCGCTGACGGTTCTTTTTCTTTGGTTGAGAAGTCTTTTGTTTTTGCTCTTGTTCACGTTCCCGTGACTGATTTTTAGAACGATTCCGGCGATTTTGACGACCGCCACGCTTAGCAGAACGGTTCCCTTCTTCCTGTTGTTTAGGAGAAGATTTCTTGTCAAAGGATGCTCGACGGGGTTCTGCATTTTCTAGGACAAAATAAGCACAGCCATAGCTACAGTATTCTAATAAATAATCTTCCAGACGGCTGATTTTCTCTGCATCTGTGACAGGGCGATCATCTTTATAGAAGCCACGTAGACGCAACTGTTCATTGCTCCAATCACCGACAATGTAATCAAATTTGGTCAAAACCTCTGAAAAACGCTGGCCAAAGACCGTCGCATCAAAGGCATCATTTTGATTCTCAACCAGCTCAAATGTCAATTGTTCTGCTAGCACTTGACTGCCAACCAGACGAAATTCCGGTCCAGGATATTTATTGTAATTAAATAATTCAGGGGATATTTCTTTGCGCATAGCCTTCCTTTATTCATACCTTTAGTTGTAACACTTTATTTTATCATAAATCCCTATCTTTAGATAGAATTTCAACGAAAAAGAGAAAATCTGTAAAAAGTCTGACGATTTAATTTACCTCTTCTTCCTGTCACATTATAAAAAGCAGGCTTTTTTCAAAGCCTGCTCAGATGGAAAATAAAGTCTTCTGAAAAACTTTCCTTAGGTGAGTACGGACGTCAGCGAACTTCGTAGAAGTTCCATGACTAATTATTGAGCCTCTTCGCTCTTTAATTTCTGGGCTCAGGCTAAAACAGTTCCCCGAACTGTTTTAGCCTCAATAATTCCGTGTGCCTGAAACAATTGCGTTTCAGGCACTTTTCTCACAGCGGAAAGTTTTTTAGATGACTTCGTCTTCAATCTAAAACAAAGAAGGCAATCTTTGTCTCTATACATGTTCATCAGATGATGAAAGGGGCAAAAAAAGAGTAATTTTGGTATAGCTATTGGCCTTAGAATCAATCTCCATATGATAGGCTTCACCAAATTGAAGATGCAATCGTTGGTCCACATTTTTCAAGCCAACACCTCCTAAACGAAGAAGGGTTTGGTCTGTTGACTCTGATTGGTCAAACCCTCGTCCATTGTCAAAAATCGATACGCAGGCGGAGTCTCCACTGACTTCAGTCGTCACTCGAATGAGACCTGGCCGATCGATCTCTTTAATGCCATGATAAATCGCATTTTCCACTAAGGGTTGAAGCACTAATTTGGGGAGCTGATAGTCGCCCAACCGTTCATCTTCTAGAATTTCATAATTGAGCTTTTCACCATAACGTTGCTTCTGAATGAAAAGATAATGGCGTACATGGTCAATTTCATCTCTCAGTAGGATTTGTTCCTGGCCTTGGTTGAGAGCCAGTCGAAAATATTGAGCCAGAGATTTGGTGATATCGACTACGCGCCGACTATCATTAAACTCCGCCATCCAGACAATCGTATCCAAGGTATTATAGAGGAAATGCGGATTAATCTGAGCCGAAAGTGCCCGCAACTCGTAACGCCGTGCGTTCTGCTCCTCTTCCTTAACCTGTTGCATGAGGTTATCGATTTGGTCCAACATGGCATTAAAAGTTTGAGCGAGGTCCACCAATTCTGGAGATCCTTTGGCTGCAGCTCTCACGTCAGCATCTCCTGCTCCAATCCTCAAAATGATAGCCTGAAGGTCTCGTAAGGGTTTGATCCACAAACGAAGAACAAAGCCGATCCCTATTAAACACATGATCAAAGCTAGTAATCCTAGACCAATGAAAGAGTATAGGAGCTGCGACTGAAGCATCTGAAGTCCTTCAAGTGAAGCCACTCCAATCAAGGTCCAATCACTATTTGGAATCGGAACCTGATAGATAAAATTCTGCCCTCCTTTTGCATAACCATCTTTCACAGCAATATAGGGCTGCATGGCCTGCATTTCTTGGCTGGAGGAATAGACCGCCTTTTTAGGATGGTAGACAAACTCATGCTTTTGATTAATGATAAAACTAAAGCCTTGTTTCCCTAGTTGAAGGTGATCCAAGTAAGCCTGAAGGCTATCGTAGCCAATATCCAAGCGTACTACTCCGAGATTTTGGCCAGTCTGATCGACCACTTCTTGGGTAATAGAAACCACCCATTTTTCTTTTTCCGAGGTCAAGGATTCCTTTCGAGCTGGTGTCAAGACTGGCATGGCTCTTTCCTTAATCGCCTCTTGATACCAACTTTCATTCATCATATCTGAGGAAGTCTGCATGCTGATTTTGGTATCTGTTGCTACCAGACGTCCGTCCTTAGTCACCAGGACTGCTGAGACCAGGTCCGGATCCGTTTCAATCATCGTTCGCATCAGGTGCTGAACCGTTTCTTGATCCGCACTCTTGTCTTGGGCAAATTGGCGAACAGCCTGTTCCTTGCTAAGCACTGTTGTGGTCTGCTTTAATTTTTTTAGATAGGAGGTGATAAACTGACTGCTTTGATCGATACTATTTCTTGTCGTCCGCTCTGTTTGCTGGCGGATCGTCCCTGAACTCGTTTGATAGTAAAGGCTACCAATAAGACCAAAAAGGAGGAGAATGAAGAGAAAAAAGTAGAGGACCAGCTGAATCAGCAATGGATATCGTTTCATTCATTCTCTCCTTTTTTGTACTGCCTTGGCGTCACCCCAACAACCTGCTTAAAGCGTTGAGAAAAATAGTTCATATCTTCAAAACCAACCTGATCGGCGATCTCATAAATCTTTAAATCTGTCGTGAGAAGCAAGAGGCGAGCCTTCTTCATTCGCTCCTGGATAAGGTATTCTTGGAAGGGGAGTCCCAATTTTTTCTTGATCAATACACTTAGATAAGAGGGACTGAAACCAAGTTGATAGGCCAAATCCTTCAGGGTTAACTGGGAATCTGCTAAACGAGCATGAATGGCTTCTTCCAAGTCTGTCGAATAACCATGACTGACCAAATCTTCGACTTGCGCCTTTTTTCGCTCTTGATCGAGTTTTCCTTTCACCTTTGCTAACATCTCTTCAATATCATCTTTTGAAAAAGGCTTCAGCAAATAATCATCTGCACCTAACTTGATGGCTTTCCTCGCAAACTCAAAGTCATCATAACCCGTCAAAAAAATGATATGACAAGACGGAGACTGCTCTTTGACGAGATGGGCCAGATCCAAGCCATTCATTTGTGGCATATTGATATCGGTTAGAAGGATATCGGCTGGTTGCTCTTGAAACTTCTCCCAAGCCTCACGCCCATTTTCTGCCTGGTTGATGACGGCCATTCCAAACTGTTCATAGTCTACTAAGGAAGTCAGACCCTGCCGGATAAGCTCTTCATCTTCCACAATCATGATCGCATACATGTCTTTCACCTACTTGTCTTTGCTATGCTTATTATAGCAAATTGTAGTTCCAAATGTCTCAGACATAGTCCAATAAATAACCGTAGCCCTTTTCCACCATTTCTGCTTTAGGGATGAATTTGATTGACAAGCTATTGATGCAGTAGCGAAGGCCGCCTTTTTCCTTGGGACCATCGGTAAAAACATGGCCCAGATGGGAATTTCCCACACGGCTCCGAACCTCTGTCCGAGTCATATTGAAACTCTTATCTTCCTTGTAGGTTGCCACATCCGGACTGATCGGTCGGCTAAAGCTTGGCCAACCACAACCAGAATCAAATTTATCTTTTGAGGAGAAGAGAGGCTCTCCTGTTACGACATCCACATAGATGCCCGCTTCAAACTTATCCCAATAGCGATTAGAAAAAGCACGCTCTGTATCATTCTCTTGCGTCACTGCATATTCTTCGGGCGATAACTTCTTCTTGATCTCTTCATCGCTCGGTTTTGGATAGCGACTAGCGTCAATAACTGGATAAGAAGCTTGATTCACATCAATGTGACAATACCCATTCGGATGTTTCTTTAGATAATCCTGGTGGTAGTCCTCCGCCTTGATGAAATTAGTCAGTGGCTCTTTTTCCACCGCTAACGGTTTGTCGTATTTTTTTGCTACCTCTTCAAAGACTTGGTTAATAGTTGGAAGGTCTTCTTGAGAGACATAATAGACACCTGTTCGGTATTGAGTTCCTTGATCATTTCCTTGACGATTCTTCGACGTTGGGTCGATAATCCGGAAATAATGCAGGAGCAATTCTTTCAGAGATACCTGCTTGACATTGTAAGTGATATGAACTGTTTCAGCATGGCCTGTTTGAGGGACTAATTCATACTTGGTGGTATCCCCTTTTCCATTGGCATAACCTGATTCGGCATCAATGACACCCGGAACACGGGAAAAATACTCTTCCACACCCCAGAAGCAACCACCAGCTAGATAGATTTCTCGTTGGTCTTCTGGATTGACTTTTTCTTCCTTCTTTTTGTTTGCTACTGGTGTCTGACTCATGGACGCTTTTTTGATCTGCTCAGTCGTCGTATCTGATGTATCCAAGGCCATGGATCCTTTGATAAGGAAAAAGATTCCAAAACAAAATAGCCCCACTAAAAGAATGGAAATGAGTTTCCATTTTGTTTCCATTTTATGTCCTCCTTACTTCATTTCTTTTAGAGTCTGGACGATGTCTTCCTTGCTCATATAACCGATATGGGTCTTAGCGAGAGTTCCATCGCTCGCAATAAAGAGAGCAGATGGATAAGAGCGAATCCCATACTCTTTGAGCAAGTCGCCCTTACTGTCCATCAAGACTGGGAAATCCTTGTAATCCAAAGACTGGTACCAGTTTTTGAAATCTGCTTCCGATTTTTCACCATTAAAGGTTGGAGCTACAACGGATAAGACCACATAATCCTTACCCTCCTCTGCCTTTGCTAAATCATTTGTGTCGCCTAATGTTGAAAGACAGATTGAGCACCAGGAAGCCCAAAATTTGAGGTAAACTTTCTTTCCCTTGTAATCTGATAAGCGGTAGGTCTTACCGTCTACTCCTTGCAGGTTAAACTCTTGAACCTTCTTTCCAGCTTGCTCTGAAGATCCCGTTTTGGCTGTCTGCTTAGTCTCACTTTTGTTGGATGATGCCATTCCTTGGTTAGAGCAAGCCCCTAACAATCCTACACAGAAAATTCCTGTCGCTACTAAGGCTATTTTTTTCATGTCTTCCTCCTCTTTAAATAGGGAGAAAGTCGCCCAAGCAGACGACCTCCTCTTCCTATTGTCCTTTATTGGTCTGATTTCATATCAGATGATCCACTCTTTTCATCTTTCATTTCTGAATCGCTGGATTTCATCTCATCTTCTTTCATATCGTCCTTCATTTCAGAACTGCTATCAGACATCATAGATGAATCTTTCATGTCTTCTTTTTTCATTTTATCATCGGACATGGATGAATCCTTCATGTCATCCTTCTTCATATCGTCCTTCTTCATCATACTACTATCGTCCGTTTTTTTCATGTCTGAATCTGATTTCTGTCCAGAACAAGCTGCTAAAGTGACAAGGCTAAGTGTAGCAATGGTAAGTGTAAGAATTTTTTTCATGATTTTTCTCCTTTAATCATTCAAGATTAGTGAAACAGGGATGCGAGGCTATTAAGATTTCCTAGCATCAGCAAGATGCCCATCAAGATGATGAGGGCACCACCAATTTTTTTCAAGGTTCCCATATGGGGCTTGAGTTTAGCAAAATGTTGTAGAACCCAGCTAGAAGCTAGAGCCAAGACTAAGAAGGGTAGCGCCAAGCCCAATGTATAGACCAGCATCAGGAGAGCACCTTGTAAAGCCCCATCTCCTCCAGAAGCGGCAATGGCTAAAACAGAGCTCAAAACTGGTCCGACACAAGGGGTCCAACCAAAACTGAAGGTGACCCCTATCAGAAAGGCATTGAAGAATTCATTGCGTTTTTCGTCCTTCTTCAGTTGGATACTCTTTTGTTTTTGGAGTTGCTGAAGATTGATGAGGCCCATCTGATGGATTCCCAATAAGATGACAATCCCTCCTAGTAGGTAACGGAACCAGGGAGCATAGAGTACCTGACCAAGGGCACCTGCACCATAACCTAGGATAAGAAATACGGTTGATAGACCAGCAATAAAACAGAGGGTCTTGACCAAACCATACCAAGAAATATCTCTTCCAAAAATACGCACCGTTTTTTCATGCTCAGAATCTAATAAGATCCCTACATAGACTGGCATCAGTGGCAAAATACACGGGGAGAAAAAGGATAGAACTCCCGCTAAGAATACTGAGATGGAAAACAAACTGGTTTGAATCATTTCACTACCTCCCTTTCTTTCTGACACTAGTATAAAAAAAAATCTCTCTAAAAATAGAGAGATTGATATGCAAAAACTTGAATTTGATTGGAAGATGAATATTCCCATCTGCTAACACGATGTCATACGTTAAAGTACGAAATTTGTCAAACAGGCTACTTTAGTTCTTTTTCAAATAATCGATGGCATCCTGCAAGGTTTTGACAGGGACAATTTTCATCTTGGTCTTAATTTTCTTAGCTGTTTCTACCGCTTCGTCGTAGTTGCTCTTGGCATTCGGATTGTTCTTTTTGACTTCCTCTGTCACTGGATTGTCAGGGGCAAAGAAGATTTCAGCACCAGCGCGATCTGCCGCTACGACTTTTTTATCCACTCCACCGATATCTCCGACAGTCCCATCATGGTTAATAGTCCCTGTCCCCGCGATGTGGCGTCCCTGACGAAGGTCTGGATCCGCTACTTGGGTATAGATGGACAAACTAAACATCATCCCGGCACTTGGACCACCGATGCCAGCTGTCGCAAACTCAATCGGCACGTCACTCTTCACTTCTGTCCGGTCAATCAAGCTAATCCCAATCCCATTCTTGCCATTGACCAACTTAATAATCTTTCCTTCAGCTGTCTTGGTCTGACCATCTTCTGTGTAGGTCACTGAGACCTTGTCCCCAATTTTTTGGGAACCAACATACTCGATGAGCTCTTTTGAGCTCTTGAAGGTTTTGTCATTCACGGCCGTAACCGTGTCCGCAATATTTAGAACGCCTTTGAAGGTAGAGTCTTCTGCTACTTGCATGACATAAACACCTAAGAATTCCATCTCTGTCTCTTTTCCAGCCGTTTTCAATCCTTGGTATTTGGCAGTATTTTGAGAGGTCTCCATATAAAATTGATTGATCCGGAAAAATTCCTCACTGGAACTGCCACCAGTCATTTCTTGTTCAGAGTGGATATCTGTAAAAGGAGTCATCCAGGCATAGACTATATCCGAGAAGGTCGCTTGCTTGACGGCAACAGTGACAAAATCATACGAACCGGATGCTTCATCATTTTTCTGGTTGACGCGCATCACTTGGCGAATATCTTCTGAACTCCCGGGCATTTCCAGATAGTAGGGCAGGGGAACAAAGAAAGCTAGCAAGGCCAAAATCAGAAGCAAGGTCCCAATAAGGGGCCAACGATAGGTCCTCCACACACTATCTTTTTTGCGTATAGGTTCAAATGGGCTTTCTGGTAGCTGAGCCCTCTGTTTCTCAAATTCATTCATTCCTTTTATTTCATCTCCTTTATAACACTCTCTGGGACATAGGCACTGACATCCTGCTGGAAGGTCAGCAACTCGCGGATTCTCGTCGAGCTCAAGGCCTGGTACTGGGGCTGGGCACAGAGATAGATGGTCTCAAGCTCTGGAGCCAGCTGGTGATTGAAGTAGTCCATGTTGCTTTCATAGAGGAAGTCCTGGCCATTGCGCAACCCGCGAACCAAGCTCGTTACCCCATACCGTCTAGCAACCTCTACTGCCAACTCTGCCTCCGAAGTGATGACTCTTACATTGGACAAATGAGCCACTGCCTCTGTCACCATGGCTTCCCTTTGCTCAATGGTAAAATAGCCCTTCTTCTCATGATTAAAGAAGACGCCTACATACAAGTGATCAAACAAGCGACTAGCTCGCTCTATCAAATCCAAGTGTCCCAAGGTCATTGGGTCAAATGAACCTGTAAATAATCCGATTTTATCTGACATAAACCGTCACCTTACTAATTCCGTAGATTTTTTCTTTCCAGATTCCTAGACAAGCAATCTCCTCAGGCAAGTCTACTGCCTTGTCTGTCTCACAGACGACCATGACCTCTTCTCCAAGTAAACCACGTTCAGCCAGCGCCTCAATATCGGCTACGATCTGCTCCTTGGCATAGGGAGGATCTAAGAAGACAAGGTCAAAAGTCCCCTGCAATTGATTGAGAGCTTGGTGAGCCTCTATCTTCAGCAATTGAAACTTGTGGCTTTCCTTGGTCATTTGGATATTGCTAGCAATAATCCCTTGGGCTCTGCGATCTTTCTCGACCAATACAGCCTGCTCCATCCCCCGAGACACCGCCTCGATGGACAGACCGCCTGAGCCAGCATATAAATCCAAGACCCGACCCCCATCAAAATAAGGACCGATCATATTAAACATAGCCCCTCTCACCTTATCTGAAGTGGGCCTTGTTGTCTTTCCTTCGAGCGTCTTAAGAGGACGCCCTCCATAGGTACCTGATACAATCTTCATAGAGATTATTATATCAAAATTTGGATAAAAGATACAAAAACACCCACCTCTCCCATCTGATATCCGCTTAAGTTAAATCCCTTTCGCTGCTAAAGAAAAATCCTCTCACTTTTCTCTTGAAGTCCGAATTTTTTTTTGCTATACTATACGTAACTTTTAAAACGTTACATAGGAGAATGCAGATGTTTGATGCAAAAAAATTAAAAGACCGGCGACTTGAGCTGGGCCTGACCCAAGCCCAGGTCTACGAATCCTTAGAGATTAGTCGCAAGACCTACTCTAGTTGGGAGAATGGCTTAGCAGAGCCACACGATAAAAATCTCAGGAGGTTGGCCAAGCGTCTCTCCGTTAAAGAGGACTACTTTGTCGACAAGAGCTCAGCGCTTTTCACCTACCCTTTACTAACCCCACCCCATCAGAAAAAAGTCGATCTCTTGGCCAGCCAACTCTTAGCAGAGCAAGAAAAGGTCGTCTCTTTGGTCCCTTACCGTGTCCTCTCTATCGACTTGGCAGCTGGACATGGTCATACCTTTTATGACAATGAGACTGACTACGAGACCGTCTATTTTGACCAAGAGATCCAACACGACTTTGCCTCTTGGGTGTCTGGAGATTCTATGGAACCAAGCTATCCAAACGGTTCCGTCGCCTTGATGAAACAGACCGGATTTGACTATGATGGAGCGGTCTATGCCCTCATGTGGAATGGGAAGACCTATATCAAAAAAGTCTATCGAGAAGAGGAGGGCCTCCGCCTAGAGTCCATCAACCCAGCCTATGATGACCTCTTTGCTCCCTACGAAGATGAACCAAAAATCGTTGGTATCGTGGTCGGCCACTTCCTCCCTCTGGAGGTCTAGACATGCTCTTTGATTATTCACGTGAGCCCAGGTCTGATATTGCTTTTGTGGATATGAAAAGTTTCTATGCCAGCTGTGAATGCGTCCGCCTCGGGCTCAACCCTTTGACTACTTCTCTTTGTGTCATGAGTCGAAGCGACAATTCTGCTGGCCTCATCTTAGCCAGTTCCCCCGTTTTCAAGCAGGTCTTTGGGAAGAAAAATGTCGGACGGAGCTATGATCTGCCCTTTGATCTCAAGACGAGGAAATTCAATTACTACCTGGCCCGTAAGCAAGGCCTGCCTACGGATCCAGCCTTTGTCCACTATATCGAAAGTTGGGCCAAGCGCACCTTTATCGTGCCCCCTCGCATGAATGCCTATATCCAGGTCAACATGGAAATCCAACAAGTCTTTCAAGAATTTGCTGCTCCAGATGACATCTATCCCTATTCCATTGATGAGGGATTTATCGATTTGACCAGCTCTCTCAACTACTTTATTCCCGATCCTCAGCTGGACCGACGCTCCAAGCTGGATCTTCTTTCTGCTCGGATCCAAAAGCGCATTTGGCAGCAAACTGGGATCTACGCTACTGTCGGGATGAGCAATGCCAATCCCCTACTGGCCAAACTGGCTCTGGACAACGAAGCCAAGCACCAGAAAACCATGCGGGCTAACTGGTCTTATGAAGACGTCCCCAATCGAGTCTGGCAGATAAAAAAACTGACCGATTTTTGGGGGATTGGCCATCGAACAGAAAAACGCCTGAACAAACTAGGTATTCACTCCATCTATGAACTAGCCCAGGCCAATCCAGACCAACTCAAAAAAGAATTTGGCGTCATGGGCGTCCAACTCTGGTTTCACGCCCATGGGATCGATGAAAGCAATGTCCATCGTCCCTATCGGCCAAAGTCTCACGGTCTAGGAAATTCGCAAATCCTTCCCCATGACTACCACCGCCAAAGCGATATTGAACTAGTCTTTCGAGAGATGGCTGAGCAAGTTGCTATCCGCTTGCGTCGGGAAAAGAAAAAGACACAACTGGTCTCCATCCACGCCAGCTACTCCAAACAGGAACAGCTTCCCTCCATCCACTGCCAGCGAAAGATTGATCCGACCAACTCTACCGCTCAATTAGCCAAGGAAGTCATCCAGCTCTTTCGCTCCCACTACCAGGGAGGAGCCATCCGGCAGATCGGAGTCTTTTATGGGAAGCTCGTAGAGGAGAGCTTCCAGCTGATCTCCCTATTTGATGACCCTGAGCAAACCCAAAGAGAAGAAGCCCTCCAAGAGACCATTGACCACATCCGTGACCGGTTTGGCTTTGCTTCTCTACAAAAGGGCTCTGCCCTATTAGAAAATTCGCGCGCTCTGGCTCGAAGCAAACTGACCGGAGGCCACTCTGCAGGAGGTTTAGATGGCTTAGCATGATTGATCGTTCTTATCTCCCCTATCAGTCGGCACGCGACTTCCAAGACCGGGGCATGGCCAAGTGGGCCGGCTTCTTCCTCTCTGAGCATTCGACGGCCTTACAAACAAACCAGCTCTCTCTCGAAGAGCTTCGCCTCCTCTCAAACCAAGAAATCCGTCACCTCCTTGAGCAGGCCTACCAGCAAGATGTTCCCCTCTCCCTCTCTACCCTCCAGGACAATCAAGTCGCCGTCTACTATGGCCAAGTCTATACCTTAAGCCCTTCCGAAGTCCTCATAAAAAATGGCCAGCACTACCACTCTCTCCTTCTTTCGACTATTTTTTCTATTGAACCAGGAGATTCTAGCTATGAAACCAGCCCTGAATAAACACGAACTCCAATTCGATTATTTTTCAGACAATTACCAGCAGTTCGAGCATGATTTTTACCGATTGGCAACGACTGCGACCCCCTTGGTCTTTTTAGAAGATGACCTGCTGAGATCCATGTCGACAGGCCAGCGCAACTATTTCAGACTCCACCATACCCAGAGTCGCGACCACCGTGATCACTACTTTCACTTTCGCGTCTCCACCCATCCCCAATCTCCACTGACACGGATTTATACCTACCTAGGCCACAGCACCACCACAGAATACAAAACAACCTCCTAGAAAACTAGGAGGTTCTTTTATCGTGTGGATGAAGAGGATTTCGCAACCCAACCAATCGCATCTGCAGGAGGATTTTCCACATCGATCCAGATGAAGTCAATGCCAATTTCACCATTTTTGAATTTTGAAAGACGGATACCATTGATTTCTAACTGAGACAATTTCTTACCCGTTAAGATCTCTCTGTCTTTTAGCTGAAAGACCCCACGAAGAATCCAATTGCCAAGGATTTCTTGCTTATCAGTTGATTGAATGGCCTTCCCAGCTTCTTGGTTGATATAGGCAGTAATCACATCACCTGATGATAAAAATCGTAGCTTAAAGGTCCGTTCTTCTTTTGGAAGGGCAAGTTTACTCGTACCTGGCTCAAAATCTCCAATCCATTTACCAAAAAAGTCTGGACGCTCCTCATGGAAATGTTTGGAATCTGGAAGAGGAATATACACTTCACTGACTGGACGATACACCAGCTGTTCAATTTCTTTGACTAATTTTTCATTTCCCGTCTCGTGTACAAAACGAATCAAGTCCTCACGAATGGACTTCATCTGAGCTTTTTCTTCCTTTGTAGACCATTTTTTCAAGAGGATTTCTTCTAAAGAATAGGTTACAAAAGCTAGTTCTTCTGGAGCCAGACTGTCTTTAAATTTGTCCTGAATCTTTAAAATCCGTGGCAAGCGATCTTTTTTGGCCAATTTTGATCCACCATTAAAGGCATTAAAGCCAGAATTTTCTTCTACATTTCCGTTCTTATCTGTGATCACCCACGACACCGTCTCGAGAATTTCCGAATCACTTTTCTCCGAGGTCAATAAGTGAAGGTGTTCAAAGAGATAAAAGGGATCCTCGACATAATTCACATCCCAGGTGTCAACCACAATCTCCTTATTCCTAAAGGTCATATGGAGCTGACTATCTGCGGCCGTATATTTGTAATCATGCTGACCGTCCGTAAAACGGAAATTTGTCGGATTGTTCTTAGTCGTTGAGCCTAGAATTTTGAGATTATCTAAATCAACCGTCAGATAAGTCGTCTCTCCTACATGGATCTGAGGCTTGTGTCCTTTCGAAGTCGGCATCAAGACATGATAGACGGCTTCCACATGACTAGAATCAGAATGAAATCCCTTAATGAGAGCTTTAGATGATTCAATTCGTTGATTTCGCAAAGACGAAATCTCACGGGCCAGTTTTTCATAACGAGCTTGATTTTCTTTATCAGCTGTTTCCTTGTCCGGTGAAATCTCAGCCTGAAATCGAATTTCACTCAACAGCTCGTTCCAAGACTGTGAATCTTTCTTGAACTGAGCAATTTTTTGATCCCCTGAGTCCAAACCAAAGGATTTAATCCCAACCAAATACTTATGTTGCTCATCAACGACAACCGAAGCGTCATAAGAGGTGTTGGCAATATCCTCCCCAACCGCATGAAAAGCTTTTTGGAAAACAGTCTCTTGGAACTTTGAATTAACAATCGGAGCAACATAGCTTTCTCGATCATCAGAATCTTCACCCTCTGCTTTTTGAGAAAAGGCCTCACTCAGACTAGCAAAATTGGTAATGAGCGTCTTGTATTTTTCCTTTTGTTCTTGTTTTAGGTGTTCCCACATCATTCAATCCTCACTTCTTATTTAAGTATATCAAAAGAAGACTAGATTTTCACTAGTCCTCTTACTTATATAATTCGTTAAATAATGCTATAAAATTCAAAATTTCCACGTTTTTTTACCAATCTGAAATAATCTTCGTCTGATAAAATGGCAAGACCATCCTCATAGGAGGCAATCTTCTTCTCTGCCTCCTCATAAGTGGAGACAAAATCTTTCACATAAGACTGCCCTTCAAACTGGCCGTTCATCTTGGTATAGATGATGGCAAATTTTCCTGAGCGGGCAAGTTGAGATTGACCTTGGCTTTCATTTAAAGCCTTGGCAACATTTTCCGCGATGCGTTTAATCACGGGAACGACTACGCTGTTTCCAGCCTGCTTGTATAGCTGACCGTTAGAAACCCCTTCTGGGATTTTAAAGGATTTAGGATAACCTTGGACATTGAAGGTTTCCTTTGGTGTTAATTTACGAATCTCTCCACTATCTGTTAAGATCAGAGGGACATTGTGCCCGCCTGTTCCCATATTGGCCGTTAGGGTTGGAACAACACCGTTTTTATTCTCACGAACATATTGACGACGCCACTGGTAGACCGTATCTTGACTGGTCACATTAGCCTTGAGGTCAGCGTAGAAATTCTGCTTCCCTTCTCGATAATAGTAGGCCTCATCTGGCTTAGCACCAAAGTCAATGACATCGCTCAAAGTTGTAGTCAACTTGATTTCCTCTGGGAATTCAAACAAGTCGTAGGCTTCTTTAGTATCAAAACCAACAATGTAAATCCGCTCACGGTTTTGAGGGATATTTCCATAGTCTTTCCCATTGAGAACCTTCCACTTGATGAAGTAGTTGTTCTCCGTCAAGGCTTCACGGATGACCTTGAAGGTATTGCCGTGGTCATGACCGACCATGTTCTTGACGTTTTCGATGAAAATAGCACGAGGTTTACGCCCCTCAATCATGCGAAGCAATTCGAAGAAAAGATCGCCACGATCATCATCAAAGCCCTTGCGATACCCCGCAATACTAAAGGCTTGGCAAGGAAAACCTCCCATAATCACATCCACGCGCTCAGATGGAATGTCCTCTGGCTGAACAGCGTGAATATCACGACCATCCAAATAGGTATCTGGATGGTTTAACTGATAAGTCTGACGCGCATACTTATCAAACTCATTGGCATACACCACTCTGAACTCGTTGGTCTGTTCAAATCCCAACTCAATTCCCCCAACACCTGAGAAGAAAGCTGCAATGTTGTACTTCTCAGGTCGGTTCGAACTTACAGAATCTGTCATGTAGTAACCTGCTTTCTAAAATATTCGACTTTCTATAGTATAACATAAACAAGAAAATAAATAGGAAAGTAAGAAAATAAATGTCAACTCATAGATTAAACTCTTTCTTAATATTAACCATCGTATTTAAGAAAAATGACTCTATTAGCTTAAATGACTCATAGTTTAACTATTCTTACTTAAAAAGAATACCTATTTCCATTAGCAGATGAGACGGATTTATTTTTTGGATATTGTATAAACAAAATAATTTCGATTATAGGATGCTTATTACTTTTCATTCTCTAATCTACGGAAATCTAGCAATTTATATACCTACCCCTTAATTAATTATGCCAAAAAACACGGCGTAAATCCGTGTTTCTGAATTTATTAAACCAATTTGTTTATTTCATTGGGGGGTCGAGAATGGCTTATAGAATTATGCTACTGTGTTGACGTTAGATATAGAAAGTTCAGATGCATGGAAACATTTTACACACATTATTAGACTCTTATTTTAATTCCTTTGAACGATTAAATAATCCAATTAAGTTCGTTGTATCTGTAACTTTTTTAGGAAATACCGTTTTAAAAGGCATATTTTTTTTCGGAAGATCAAATAATCTGCGTCTTCTACTTCTCCATATAAAGATATAGTAATTTTTTTCACTTCATCATTACACCTATAGTAATTATCAATTATTTTTTCAGGTATTATTGAAAGGTCATATGAGTCGTCATTAAGTGATTTTGTATTAGAGAGTACATCAGGAAAACTCCAAATTGCTTTAACTATAACTTTTACATTCAAATTTTTCAATCCCTTTTCTTTTAATTCAGGTGAATAAGGAAAATACTGTTCATGAATATCTGTTTTTGAATCAGCAATGAAATAATGATTCAGAGCATCTTTTAGGGACTTTCCTCCCATGATATTATCGACCAATATCACAATTTTCTTAATCTCTCTATCTTTATAGTAAAATTTATTATTTTCAATACGTACTTTGCTTTTTTCAAATACTGTTTGTGTTATTGGTTGCTTTCCGCCTAATGATATGGAGATTTCACCAATGTAATTATCCAAAGTTGTATCTTGCATCTTTTCTTTTCTAAATATAAGATTGGAATCTTCACTAATCATTTCCTCTATAGATTTAAACCAGCTATCAACTACATCTTCATATTCTAAAGCACAGCCAGTATAGTGCCTATTTAATACCAAATCTAAAAAGCTATTAATCTGTTCAGATTTCCATCCCATAATTACAAAGTGCCACATTAACTTATACCACAAAATGCTTTCAGCTTCTTCCATGGGGCTTACACTGAAAACGTCATAGTTTATACTGTCTAACTTAATAGCTGCTATTAGCTCAATTATAGATTTAAGGGAAGTATCACTTTTACTTTTTAGTACTTCGTACGTTAATAAGTATTCTTCTTTTGTTTTATTGAAGTTAGTTAACTTTTTAGCGACTGTAGTTAATTGCCTATCATAATATAAAACACTATTTTGCTCATCAAAAAAGCCTTCTTTAATGCTTGACGGCACGTTTATACTATCTATATCAGATGAATTTAATGTTTTTTTTTCAATATCTTTGATTACAACTTCTTTTCCATTTACTTCAATGTATTTTTCTAATCCACGATTAGAGATTTTAAACTGACAGAATTCCCCTTGGATATCTTCGAGTCTATGTTTATATAAATAACAGACATCAGAAAAATAATCAGGAGCATAGATTTTATATGGAAAAATTAGTTTCATCTTATCATTCATTTTAATATTAGCATTGTTTAAGTTAAAAACATTATTTTGAATAAAATCTAAATAATTTAAAATTGTGCCTTCGTTGAAATATCCACAGTTCTCAAAATACTGTTTAAAAAGAGAGTTTTGTAAAAAATCCGACTCTGAGATTTCAGCTGATTCTATATTTATAGGTCCCTTATTCAATCTAGTGAGCTCACTAAAAAAGTCTAGTGTAAGAATATCAAATTGCTTTCTACTCAAAATTATAGACTGCCTTAAAGAGTATTGCTTATCGGAAGCATTCAACAAATTAAAAAAGCCCTCTTCATCATTATTATATTTTTCATATTTTTTGCCAGTGGGTATCAGAATTTTTCCATCTAAATATCCATATGGATTTAGAAACTCATACTTATGTGTTTGTTTATTTAAATAAATAGCATCTTGATAGAAATTATTAAAATGCCCTTTTTGATATAATTTTTTGATGAATTCAAATTTTTCAGAATTAGGTTCAGCTTTTCGCAAAAATTCAGTCAAACTAAAAAATTTTATATCATTTGTTGGTAGACAATACTCTATGAAGTATGCAATTATATTATTTTTTGAATCTTTCTCTTCTTTAATTGACTGCTTGGTGCCAAAATAATATTTCTTGGTACTTCTAATTAATACTTTTTCATTATACCGGAAAATCATTGTTCCATTTTCATTAACATTTTGAGAAGATAATAATTGTTTTCCACCTGCACGAATATACTCTAGGCATTTTATATTATAATTTTGACTTAGTTCATCAATTTTTTTTAATATTTCATCATCCTTGATTTTATGTTTAACATAAATTCGTAATAAAAAAGATAAATTAAATAAAGTCTTTACATCAAAATAATTGTTACGTATAACATCATTCATAATTGTACCTAAAGGGTATAAGAATTCATCATTTTTTTTAAGTGAAAAAATCCAATCGACAGGAGTGATATCTTCTCCCAATAGTTCATACACTTTGGCAGAATTAGAAGTATCATTATTTTTTAAATTATTTAATAATCTAAAAAATTCGTATTCACCACAGATAAAAGATTCTTTCTGGGATATAGGAATTTGTGTTACAGCAATAGCAGCAATAAGTTCACTGATTTTATCAGTTTCGTCTTCAGAAAGTGGATACTGACAGTTTTTTAAAATATGGAAAAATGTTTTAGAAATAATACCTAGTTTCTTTTGTTTATATTCATCTGAAAGATGCCAATAAATCTCTTTAAACCTCTCTAAGTGAGACTCCATTACACTTGAAGGCTCGATAATAGAGACTGTATCATATAATTCATCAATAGTCATCATTCAACCTCTCTAAAATAACATTAATTATACTTTGTTCATAATCATCTGTGGTAATTATTTTTAAAAAATCAATAAAAGCACAAAATTCATCTCTCATAATATCCGATAAACTAATGACTTTGTTAAGTTTATAATATAAACTAACTAAGAAAACTTTAAAATTTAACGAATTTTTAGGAATTTTTTGATAATCAGTATTTATAAAAAAACTAATTGTTTGCTTCGGATTCGTTAGTATTATTTGATAGAATTTATAAAAAATACTTCCTCTTCCAATTTCCGAACACAGGATATTATAGTAGTTTTTTGATATATAATATCTAAGTAACTCAGTATCAATATGGTCTCCCAATAAAAAATTAGCATTTTTTATATTCCATTCATTATCACTTTTGATATACTTATCAAATAACTCAAAAATCTGAAATTGATCATCCTCAGATAAATAAGTAGTGTCTTCCAAACTTTGTATTATATAATTTTTGTAGATATCATCAAAAAAAGCTTCTTTAGTTCCATTTGTTAAATTTTTTATTAGTCCAAAATTAAATGTTTTTTCTTCATTTAATTTTAAACCAACACTTAAAAAAAGCATATTTATTTCGTTTAGAAGAAAATCCCCGTCATCAATATTTTTATATATAATAAAAATATCATCTACGTATCTAAATAATCGAATAATAGCTTTATCATTTCTCGACTTATATTCTTCAATGAAATTACTTAAAAGCGTAGATAGGAAAAATTCTGCTAAAACACGTGCATAGGCTGGCCCCTGTGGTACTCCCTTTGTTGTTCCATTTAATTTCATTTGAAGACTTGAATTGAAACTCGATAAAAAACTGAAAATATTTTCTAGCTTTTCCCTATCTTTTTTTGATTTTTTATTAATCATTTCAATTAATTGATCATTAATTGAATGTATATAGATATTATCATAAAATGACTCTAAATCTAACTTCATAATACTATAATCATCAAAAATATCAAATTTCAAATACAAACTAACATCACTAACATATTTTTTCCATGAGGAATAAAAAGGAAAAAATAAAAATTCATCTGACCAAAAATTCATATTATAACTGTAAGAATCGAATTTCCACTTTAATAAATTCACAAATTCATAGCTTAATCTAGTGGTTAACAGCCTGTCAATTGTGGTTAATGATACTAATGTTCGTTCTCTCACTGTTCCATTTTTCTTTTCTTTTCTAATATAAGGATAAAAAGTATCTAAATATTTATGATCATTCCACTGTATTTTGCCATTTATTATTTCTGATGCTCTATTCTCAATTCTTTCAATATCGTAATTAAATATATTATTAAGACCGTGAAAAATATGCGGTTCTAAAATTTCATCATTATACTGAAAGTAATTCTTTTCTTTTTCCAAAATATAGTGTGTGATTGTTTTTGACTCACTTATTGCGGACGGTAAACTGTTTAGATTTAAATCTAAATTCTTTGAAATGAATTCAACCACGGTTAGATTACCATCAATATGAACCTCTAAATTTTCCCTGTATAAGTCATATAGATAAAACATTGTAACAGGGTATAGACTATTCTTCAGCTTTTCAATATGGCTTATGGTTTTTTCAGCATTAAAATTATTTTGACTACTAAAAATATACATCAGTAAATCTTTGCTAAAATAAGCAAAAGTACCCACCAAAACCAATCTATCTATATGGGTAATGCACCCATTTTGGACTCTATCCCATAATTTTAAAAATACAATAGAATCACTCGTTTTCTCAACTAATTCATTAAAGTCTAGTTCTATATCATTAAACCTTTGAGTTTTGTATTTTTGATATGTTTGGCTTTCTTCAGCAATTCCCAATGTTTTAAATAGAGAAAAACTATTTTTTTTATATCTAGAAATTATCTCATCTTGTTTTTGAAGATCTATTTCTTTTTTACTAGAATTTATATCTTGTATCAATGATGAATTTAAATCAGATTCAGTCAAAAAGTATGATTGTTTATTGTTATTTTTTTTATGAGCAGATAAAGGTAATTTTACTGCTTTTCCAAATTTATTTTTTCCGTATCTTGTAGCTGGAAACCTATCAATAGCATAAATATCGAACAATCTCTCCTCATAATTGACTTTATCTAATATTATATCCATTAAGTCATATCCAAGCTGTTTCTCAAAAAAGGAGTCAAAAATAATCCATACATGAATTCCACGACGTCCAGAAAATTCAACTAAATAATTAATATCTAAAGTATCTAAAACTTTACAAAGTGGATCAACCATCAAATTTGCTAATTCCTCTATACTTCCTTTCTCCTCTTGATTTTTTAATATATCAAAATCAAAACAAACCCATTTTATCTGGCTAGAAAAAGATTTCTGTTGATAAACTGCTAGCGCAGATCTTTTAACAAGCATTTGATGAAATAAGGTAAAATCATAATTGATTATTTGAGGAATATAATTGCCATCGGGCATTTGCATTGCAATTACATTTTGATTAGCAACGAAAAGGTTAAATAATTTTCTAGCTAGTCTATATAAAATGTCATCCATTCAAAATTCTCCTTATATTAAATAATAAAAATTATTGTAAGCGTATCTAAAATCCATTATACCAAAAAAAACACGGCATTCAGCCGTGTTTCTGTGTTTATTTAACCAACTTCTTCATCTCATCAATACGCGCTATTGTCGCGTCGTATTTGGCTTGGTAGTCGGCTTGTTTGTCGCGTTCTTTTTGGACGACTTCTGGTTTGGCATTGGCTACGAAGCGTTCGTTAGAGAGCTTCTTACCGACCATATCCAGTTCTTTTTGCCATTTAGCTAGTTCCTTATCGAGACGAGCCAATTCTTCTTCGACGTTGAGGAGGTCTGCCAGTGGCAAGTAGATTTCTGCTCCTGTGATGACGCTTGACATAGCAAGTTCAGGTGCAGGGATGTTTGATGCGATTTCCAAGTGTTCTGGATTTGTGAAGCGTTTGATGTAGTTAACATTGCTGTTAAAGAAGGCTTCCAAGTCGCTATCGCTTGTCTTGACAAGGATGGTGATAGGCTTGCTTGGAGCAACGTTTACTTCCGCACGCGCATTACGAACAGCGCGGATCAAGTCTTTGAGGCTTTCGACACCAGTGTGGGCCGCAAGATCTTCAAAGACTGGGTTAACAGTTGGGTAAGCAGCTGTAACGATAGAGCCTTCTGAGATTTGTCCAAAGATTTCCTCTGTTACGAATGGCATGATTGGGTGAAGGAGACGAAGGATCTTGTCCAAAGTATAAAGGAGAACAGAACGTGTGATGACTTTCTCTTCTTCGTTATCGCTATAAAGGACTTCCTTGGTCAACTCAACATACCAGTCCGCAAACTCATCCCAGATGAAGTTGTAGAGGATGTGACCAGCCACACCAAACTCAAACTTATCAAAGTTAGCCGTTGCTTTTCCGATGGTTTCATTGAGGTTGTGGAGAATCCAGCGGTCTGTGACATTTCCAGCTTCCTTGTTAACTACTTTTTCGACATTGGCCGTTGCTTGCTCAAGGGTCAAACCTTCATTGTTCATGAGGATGTAGCGAGAGATGTTCCAGATCTTGTTAATGAAGTTCCATGAAGCATCCATTTTCTCGTAAGAGAAGCGCACGTCTTGGCCTGGCGCAGAACCGTTTGAAAGGAACCAACGAAGGCTATCTGTTCCGTACTTATCAATAACATCCATCGGATCAATCCCATTGCCCAGTGATTTAGACATCTTACGGCCTTCCTCGTCACGAATCAGACCATGAATCAATGCATTTTTGAATGGCGATTTGCCAGTAAATTCCAAACCTTGGAAAATCATTCGAGATACCCAGAACGGAATAATATCATAACCAGTCACCAAAGTTGATGTTGGATAATAACGTTTGAAGTCTTCTGAGTCGACATCCGGCCAGCCCATGGTAGAGAATGGCCAAAGAGCCGAACTGAACCACGTATCCAAGACATCTTCGTCCTGAGTCCAACCTTCACCTTCTGGAGCTTCTTCGCCGACATATATTTCACCATCAGCATTGTACCAAGCAGGGATTTGGTGACCCCACCAGAGCTGACGAGAGATAACCCAGTCATGGACATTTTCCATCCATTGAAGGAAGGTATCGTTGAAACGAGGTGGGTAGAATTCAACCTTATCATCTGTATCTTGGTTAGCAATAGCGTTCTTAGCCAATTGGTCCATCTTGACGAACCATTGCGTAGACAAGCGTGGTTCAACTACAACACCTGTACGCTCTGAGTGACCAACACTGTGGACACGTTTTTCGATTTTAACCAGGGCACCGATTTCTTCCAACTTAGCAACGACTGCCTTACGAGCTTCGAAACGATCCATACCTGCAAATTCGAAGGCCAAGTCATTCATGGTTCCGTCATCGTTCATGACATTGACTTGTGGCAAGTTATGGCGTTGACCAACCAAGAAGTCGTTTGGATCGTGGGCAGGTGTGATTTTCACGACACCAGTACCAAATTCAGGATCTGCGTGTTCGTCCCCAACGATTGGAATTAATTTATTAGCGATTGGAAGGATGACGTTTTTACCAATCAAGTCCTTGTAGCGTGGGTCTTCTGGATTGACCGCAACGGCAACGTCCCCAAACATGGTCTCAGGACGAGTAGTTGCCACTTCAAGGGCGCGTGAACCATCTTCTAGCATGTAGTTCATGTGGTAGAAGGCACCTTCGACATCCTTATGGATCACCTCGATATCAGAAAGGGCTGTGCGAGCTGCTGGGTCCCAGTTGATGATAAACTCACCACGGTAGATCCAACCTTTCTTGTAAAGGTCCACAAAGACCTTACGAACAGCTTTTGACAAGCCTTCGTCAAGGGTAAAACGCTCACGAGAGTAGTCTACAGAGAGCCCCATCTTGCCCCATTGTTCCTTGATAGTGGTGGCATATTCGTCTTTCCATTCCCAGACTTTCTCAAGGAATTTTTCACGACCGAGGTCATAACGACTGATGCCCTCACCACGCAAGCGCTCCTCAACCTTAGCCTGAGTCGCAATCCCTGCGTGGTCCATCCCTGGAAGCCAGAGGGTGTCAAAACCTTGCATCCGTTTTTGACGGATGATGATATCTTGCAACGTTGTATCCCAAGCGTGACCAAGGTGAAGTTTCCCCGTTACGTTTGGTGGTGGAATCACGATAGAATAAGGCTTAGTCTTTTTATCGCCTGAAGGCTTGAAAACATCTTCGTCAAGCCATTTTTGGTAACGACCAGCCTCAACCTCGGCTGGATTGTATTTAGGTGAAAGTTCTTTAGACATGTGTGTGTCCTTTCTCTATTGTTTTCATTTTTTCTTGAATCTGCTTTGCGACTTCTTCTGCAGTCAGATTCGTATTATCAATTTTCAGGTAGTGGTGAAGACCACTCGGTTGCTTTTGAGAATTAAGTTGATCTGTTTTATCAGTCTCTAAAATTTCTCTTTCAGATACCTCAAAATTCCGTTTCAAGGGTTTGTATTTCAACCGATTCTCCGTCCGATTGCGACGTAAGCGCTCCTCAAGAGACGTTTCTAATTCAACAAAGAGAATCTCTTGATGATACTCATTTAATAAATCTTGAATATCCTTCAAATACATCAGATGATATTGATTTGAAAAATCAGTTACACCTGTTAAAATCACCGACCGATGATGCCTGGCGCTTGTTCCAAGAAAAGAAAAGTTAACGCTACGAACAAATTCCCACATTTCTTCCGTAAAATCCTGATAGATTTCGAGTGCGAAATCAATGGATTGATGGTTGAAAAAGAGAGTCGCACCGGTGAGTTTCGAAAGTTCCTGACCAATGGTCATTTTCCCTGCAGCTGGAGCTCCAATGATGAAAACATGCATCAATCCACCTCCCACTCACTCTTCAGCAAGCCGTATATCAGACTGTCACAGCGATTGCCTTGGGCATCTTTGCGGTCTCTTATGCGAGCTTCAAGGGTAAAACCAAGTTTCTCAGCGACTCGTTGACTTTGGATATTGTAGCCAAAGCAAGACAATTCTACCTTATGAAGCCCCAGTTCTTTAAAAGCCAGATCAATCAAGGCACGCGCTGCTTCTGGCACATAGCCTCGACCCCAATAGTCTGGGTGCAAAGTATAGCCAAGTTCTAGCACATCGTCTTCGTGGCGATGGTTGAAGTCGACAGAACCAATGATTGTATCCGTCCCTTTGACAACAATTCCATAGCCAGCCGGGAGATTTTCCTTTTCATTGCGCTCAGGAAGGATATGTTCTAGGTAATAAATCTCATCTTCCAAGGTCTTAACGGGTGGAAAACCTGCTGGGTAAGAGACTTCTGGAAGACTAGCGTAAGCATGGATGTCCTCTGCATCCGCCACTGTACGGACTCGTAAGACTAGACGCTCGGTTTCGATTCGTTCTGGCAGTTCAGCTCTTGTCATTCTTCTTCCTCGCTTTCTTGATAAAGCTCCCCATGGGATCGACTCGGTCATCTAGATAGCGGTAAACGCGCTGATGGCCGTCCCCCATAAAGTAAGTCGGCGCAAAACGGTCATTTTTAAAATGCCCCTTGTCATCTAAGAGCTCTGGATCAGCCAGCCGCTCAAGAATCTTAGCAAAGATATGGCAGATGCCATCTTCCTCGATAATCCGATCCACCTGGCAATCCAATACGACTGGACAGGCCTCCAAAATCGGAGCCTGAGTCCGTTCAGAAATCTCGAAATCAAGATCCAAGTGTTCCAATTTCTCCCGATGGCTGATAAAACCAGCCTGCTCCATCTCAAGCATGAGATTTTCGTCAGGGATGTTCACAGTAAACTGTTGGTAATGCTTAATCTGGTCAGCCGCATTTTCCTCAGCACCAACTCCGGTGACCAGCCAATCTCCAAGGCTATAAGAGGAACTGCAGGTCGTGATATTGTACCCAAAGTTCTGGTCCTGATACCCCAAGATGAAAATCGGAAAACCATAGTAGAGTTTGCTGGTTTTAAAAGATTGTTTCATGACAAGCTCCTTCAGCTAGGGCTAAGAGGGTAAAAGAAAAATCGCCCCTGTCATCAATCTGACAGGGACGAATATGTTTATCCGCGGTACCACCCAATTTCGGGCAACGCCCGCATCTCTCGTCTTTTAAACAAAAAGACATTTTTATTTCAATTTTTCATCCATTAGCAACTAGTTTTGACACATTTGTGGACTTCTCAGCACCGCCACTTTCTGTAAAATGTGGGATTCAAAACACCTCTAACAGCTTCATTTTATCAAGTTTTCCTGGAAATAGCAAGAAATCACAAAAGCAATTATTTGAACTTAACTCCAAGCTCTTGCAATTTTTTGATGGTTGCTGGGCCAATTCCTTTAAGGGCCAACAACTCTTTTTCTGTCCAGTTTGCGAAGTCCGCAACAGAGCGAATACCTTCATCATAGAATGTTTGCGCACGATCAAGGGCTACACCTTCCAAGCTTGCAGCGAATTCTTCTACTGAAGAAGCTGCTTGTTTCACTTCTTTCGCCACTGCTTTTGCTGCTTTCTCAACTTTCTTAGGTGCGTCTTTGACAGCTGCTGCTACAGTTGCAACAGCTTTTTTCAAAAGATGTCTATTCTGATGTTTGTATTGTTTCGCACGGTTAACGTTCTTCTTTGCCATTTTTCCTCCTACGTATCCAGTGATCAATCCCTAAGGCAACAAGGTTTCATCACCAATATTACTTTCGATAATTCGTTGACGTCTGTTCAACTTTTTTATTGTAACACAATCCCTCAAAAAATCAAGTCATTGCACTATTTTCAGCCAAATCCAGCTAGTCAAAGGCCTTCACAGAGAGCCTTTAATAGGTTCTCTCTCCAAACAAGCCATCTGGAAGATCGTGGAACCCTTTCCCCTCGTGGTAGTTAGCAAACTTCCCTTGAAGGAATTGATAGGCATCCAAGCGACTCTCATAGCGGATCATAGCCTCCTTGGCCCTCTCGTCTTGATCCTCTTCATAGACCTTCTTGCTTTCTGTCAGGGCCATCTCATTGATCATGACTTGGGTCTTGATCCAAGCCTCAAATTCTTTCATAAATTCTTTTTCGTAGCTCATTCTTACTCCAATCCTCTATAAAATTCACTATCGATCTCCCGATAGGGTTGGATATCCTGGACATATTCCAAGACACCTTGAAATTCTCCAGCGTCATCGCGCACTGCCGCATAGGTCACATGGACAAATTTCCCACGTGATTCTGATTTGAACCACATTTCGTACTTGTCTTTTTTCCCTTCTCGAAGCCCCTGCATGATGGCTTTGACCTTCTCCAAGTATTTCGGAGGATGACACAATTCGACATTGCGTCCTACCTGCGACGGCGTCCGTTTAAAGATCATCTCCTCAAAAGGCGCTGCATCATTGTAATATTGGAAAATATCATCCTTATTTACAAAGGTAATCTCCATCGGCAGATGGTTCAAGATCAAGTCAGCCTGCTCCACAGAGAGAAAGCCATGGCCAAAAGCTTGTGGTTGCTGGCGATCGAAGCTCTCTGCTTTTTTCTTAGGCGTGAAGGTAATGGTCAGTTGTCCCTCAGGAGTCTCAATGACCTGACGTTGCTCGCTTCCATTTGAAGAAGGAAGGGCTTCACCTGAACCTTCTGTCTCTATTGGTCCTTCTTCCTTGAAGTCCACACGTTTCGGCACCCATTTCTCACTCGGAATGATAATGGCATAACCATAGGCATCACTTTCTTCTGCGATAGATAGCCAATCATCCTGAGTAAAGGCCTCCAGTAAAATCATCAAGAGGATGGACTCTTCCTTGAAGATCATAGCCTCAAACTCTTGCGCAAAGGCTTCAAAGCGCTTTTTAACTTCTGAAATGGCAGAATCAGGCAGGGCTTTGGCCACATCCAGAGTTTTCGCAAAGAGGTCTCGAATCTGGTCATCCACTCCCCACATGACTTTAGGAGGAGAATCATGCCCATAGCGCTCCATAATGGGAAACATCAACTCTTCCTTGCGACGGTAATGCCGATCAAACTGACCCACCAAGCCCAGCTGACGCAAGAGGCCTTTGTGAATCTCCTGGATCATCTCAGGATCCTCCGTCGTCTCATAATTATCCAGCAAGCGACGGACCCGCATCATAGCAGCCCGAAGGGCCAAGTTCTCCTGTTTAAAGATCTGAACCGGGTGACCTGGATGGTCTGTATCTGCCACTTCAACCCCTTGAACAGCGTTCTTAAAGAGATTAGCATGGACATCGCACAGCTCCATGACATCCTCAAAGGTGATGCCGGCATCGGAGTTCATCAGCTCATGCTCCATGAGGGAAATCTCAATCGCAGACACCCCACTAAAGGTCGCATCAAAGCGCTCTTGGACCGACTCAGGAGAAGCTCCATGATGAAGGTCTAATAAGATATCTCTTAAGACATGAATTCGTTCATCACTCATTAATCTAGCCCCACTACTTCATAGCCATTGGCCTCTAGAGTTCGTACAATCTTCTCCATAGGAGTGCCTTCTAATTTTGATCCTTGTTTTAAGGAAACCTTGCGCCCAACTGTATTGCGCATGATCGGATTGGCTAAGGGTTTAAAGCCCAACTCCACCAACAAATCTAACACTTCCGGATGTTGATCAATGACTTGAGCAACTGGAATCGATACATCAATTTTATTGTCCATCTCTCACTCTCACATTTCTTCTATCTTCTAAGCTCTTGGGAAACTAATACTCCTCCTGGGAAAGCTCTTCGGCCCTCTGATTGGCCTTGTCATATATCCACTGTTGATTCCTATTCTACTATGCTTTCTTAACCAACTTGACGACAGCCTCTGTCCGAGCTGTATGGGGAAACATATCCACAGATTGGATGTAGACGACATCATAGACCTTGGTCAAATCCACGAGGTCTCGCGCTAGGGTGGAAACATTACAAGAAACGTAGACCATCTTTTGAGGGGCATAGCGCAACAAGGTATCAATCAATTGCACCCCCAGTCCAGTCCGTGGTGGATCCACAATGACTGCATCTGCCCGATAGCCTTCCTTGTACCAACGAGGAATAATTTCCTCAGCCGTCCCAGCTTCATAGTGGGTATTATCAAACCCCATCTGCTTAGCATTGTACTTGGCATCCTCAATCGCTTCAGGGATAATGTCCATCCCCCGGACACTCTTGACCTTATCCGCAAAGGCAAAACCAATGGTCCCAACCCCGCAGTAGGCATCAATCAAATGATCCTCTGGTGATACATCTAAGGCCTTGACAGCTTCACTATAGAGGACTTCGGTCTGCTCAGGATTCAACTGGTAAAAGGCCCGAGGAGACAAGGAAAATTCATAATCCAAGACCCCTTCTCGAATGGTCTCCTGTCCCCAAATAATCTGTGTCTTCTCTCCATAGATCTCGCTAGATTTGGAGGTATTCAGATTGACTGCCACCGTCACAATTTCAGGGTGTTTTTCTACCAAATCCGCGACCAAGTCTGTTAAATTGATTTGCCGACTCGTCACCACGATCATTTGGACCTGTCCAGTCTTACGAGCCCGGCGCACCATGATGGTTCGAACACCCAATTGCTTCCGATCATCTGAAATTGGAATCTGGTAGTAGGTCAATAACTTCGCTACATGGTTAGCGATTTCCTGAATGACCGGATCCTGGACCAGACAGTCCCTTAATTCCACCAAATAATGGGAATTTTGGGCGTACAAACCAGCCTTGACCTGCCCCTTAAATTTACGCGTCTGAAATTGAAGTTTGGCCCGATAATACTGTGGTTTTTCCATCCCAAGCGTCGGATGAATCAGATAATTCTCATACCCCTTAGGAGCATATTTTTTCAAGGCCTGCTGCAGCAAGTCCGTTTTGAACTCCAACTGCTTGCTGTACTTTAGATGCATGATCTGGCAGCCCCCACAAGTCTCATAGATATCACAGGTTGGCGTTACCCGATACTTGGAAGCCTTGTTGACGGACAAGAGCTTGGCTTCTGCGAAGTTCTTCCGAATCTCAGTAATTTGGCAAAAAACATCTTCGCCCTTTAAAGCCCCAGGCACAAAGACTAAGGTCTTCTTGTAAAAGCCAATCCCTTCTCCATTAATTCCCATTCGCTTGATTTTCAAAGGAATTCTTTGTTTAACTTTTAAATTCATATGTCTATTATACCATGTAGTTTCTCATTCGTTTAGAATATGATAGAATTGAAAAGAAAAACAAGGAATCACGGAACATTTCTCAATAAGAATACGAATAATATAGAGAGAAAGACTGATCATAAGCCGAAATAAAACTGAAACGAAACAGGAATCCTATGAAAATTACCAAATTAGAAAAGAAAAAACGTCTCTACCTTCTAGAGCTGGATCAAGCCGAATCCCTCTACATTACAGAAGACACCATCGTCCGCTTCATGCTCTCACGAGACAAGGAAATTAGCCAGGAAGAACTCAAGGAAATCCAAACCTTTGCCCAGCTTTCCCATGCTAAGAATTTAGCCCTTTATCACCTTTCTTTTAAAGCCCGTACAGCTCGCGAAGTTCGCGACTACTTAGCTAAGCATGAAATCGACGAATCCACTATTGAAACCGTCATAAACACCTTAAAAGAAGACAAATGGATCGACGACTTGGCCTATACTCGGGCTATCTTTCAATCCAATCACCTCTCAGGTGACAAGGGACCCTATCTCCTCAAGCAAAAGCTCATTCAAAAAGGTGTCTCTTCCCACTATATTGATCAGATCACCTCAGAATTTGATTTTTCCGAGGTAGCTCAACGAACTGCCCAAAAATTAGCCAAACAATACGCTAAAAGACTTCCACCAAGAGCCTTAAAAGATAAAATCACTCAAAATCTTATCAATAAAGGCTTCACTTATGAATTAGCCAAGCAAGCCTATCACCAATTGGATATCGAGCAAGATGAAGAACAAACACTCGACCTAATTATGAAGGAACTGGAAAAACAGCACCAGAAATACTCACGAAAATATGAGGGCTACGAACTCAAACAACGCCTCACCCAAGCACTTGCTCGCAAAGGCTACGACTACTCTGACATTTCTACAGCTCTTCGCGAATTCCTTTAAATAAAAATTCACATGAAAATCCCTTATTTTCATGAAAATATGATACAATATAGAGGATATACTTAGATTGTAGAAAGTTGGTAAGTTATGAAACTACCTAAAGAAGGCGACTTTATTACAATTCAAAGTTATAAACATGATGGAAGTCTCCACCGAACGTGGCGGGACACCATGGTACTAAAAACTACGGAAAACGCACTGATCGGCGTCAATGATCATACTCTCGTTACAGAGAGCGATGGTAGAAGATGGATTACAAGAGAGCCAGCAATCGTCTACTTTCATAAGAAGTATTGGTTCAATATCATCGCTATGATTCGCGATAATGAAGTGTCCTACTATTGTAATCTAGCCAGTCCATTTTATATGGATCAAGAGGCACTAAAGTATATTGATTATGATCTTGATGTCAAGGTATTTCCTGGTGGTGATAAGAAACTGCTGGACGTAGAAGAATACGAACAGCATAAACGCAAAATGAACTATTCAGATGACATTGACTTTATCCTAAAAGAAAATGTCAAAATCCTTGTAGATTGGATCAACAATCAATTAGGTCCTTTCTCTGAGGAATACATCAAAATTTGGTACAACCGTTATGTTGAACTGCGAAATAAATAAAGTTGAAAAGAGCGAAAGCTCTTTTTTTCGAACCTAATACTTGCAATATCCACCTAAAACAAGTACTATGTACTTAATAAAAAGAGGAAGGGAGATACTATGGCGTTTACAAATACTCGAGGTCGCTATGCTAGTTTTGGGGTTATGACCAGTTTACCAGACGATATTATTGATAGTTTCTGGTATGTCATTGACAACTACCTCAAACATGTCTATCCCTTAAACTCAGTTTTAAAATTTGAACTCATTAATCGAAAAGGAAAAACAACATTGCGATTCAGTCAAAAAGACTTCCCCTTAGAAATTGCAGTTGATTTCCTAATTCCCTTCGACCCCTATTATCCAAGACAAGTCAGAATTGTCGATAATAAGGGACGAGAAACCATCATGCTGATTGACGAGTACCAACTATTATAATAGAAAAAGGCCCCACGGCCTTTTTTCGTTACAAAATAAAAAAGGTCATCAGACCTTTATACTCTATCGGGAAGACAGGATTCGAACCTGCGACACCTTGGTCCCAAACCAAGTACTCTACCAAGCTGAGCTACTTCCCGAACTAAAGCTTACGCTTTATGCACCCTAGAGGAGTCGAACCTCTAACCGCCTGATTCGTAGTCAGGTACTCTATCCAGTTGAGCTAAGGGTGCTCGTTTCTATTCAATTGCTACATAGTCTTGCGACCATGCACCCTAGAGGAGTCGAACCTCTAACCGCCTGATTCGTAGTCAGGTACTCTATCCAGTTGAGCTAAGGGTGCTTCTTCTCCAACCTAAGTCTATGCCGAGGACCGGAATCGAACCGGTACGATCGTTACCAATCGCAGGATTTTAAGTCCTGTGCGTCTGCCAGTTCCGCCACCCCGGCCTCCTCAAGCGAACGACGGGATTCGAACCCGCGACCCCCACCTTGGCAAGGTGGTGTTCTACCACTGAACTACGTTCGCATCTGTTTCTTTATATAAAAAAATGCCGGCTACATGACTTGAACACGCGACCCTCTGATTACAAATCAGATGCTCTACCAACTGAGCTAAGCCGGCTCATTATTATTCTTTTATGCGGGTTAAGGGACTTGAACCCCCACGCCGTAAAGCGCCAGATCCTAAATCTGGTGCGTCTGCCAATTCCGCCAAACCCGCTATAATGACCCGTACTGGGCTCGAACCAGTGACCCATTGATTAAAAGTCAATTGCTCTACCAACTGAGCTAACGAGTCGTATCATTATCTACTAGAAACTTCGTTTCTACGGTCCCGACGGGAATCGAACCCGCGATCTTCGCCGTGACAGGGCGACGTGATAACCGCTACACTACGGGACCTATGGGAGTTAACGGGATCGAACCGCTGACCCTCTGCTTGTAAGGCAGATGCTCTCCCAGCTGAGCTAAACTCCCAAATGGTCGTTTAACTCAGCCAACGGTGAGAAACTGCGTTTCTCTTATCCGCCGATTGGAATCTCGATTGCCTCTCAATTCCAACTAAGCTAAACTCCCAAATGAGCCTAGTTTCCACTAGACTCAACCTTGCTAAGCGACTACCATATCTCACAGGGGGCAACCCCCAACTACTTCCGGCGTTCTAGGGCTTAACTTCTGTGTTCGGCATGGGTACAGGTGTATCTCCTAGGCTATCGTCACTTAACTCTGAATGATGAACATTCAAAATTGAATACCTATATTCTAACAAAAATCTAACCAGCTGTAAATATCCTCAGTTACTTTTTGGATAAGTCCTCGAGCTATTAGTATTAGTCCGCTCCATTGCTCACACAACTTCCACTCCTAACCTATCTACCTGATCTTCTCTCAGGGCTCTTACTAACAT